>NZ_JADYXM010000001.1:0-682964 GCF_015864305.1 Pseudoalteromonas sp. NZS71_1
GTAGTTTTTAGGATGGGTGATTAAGTAATTAGAAGCTGCGCTTCTCGCGCGAGCAAGCTCTGCGCCTACGTGGAAAACTTAACGCGGTGGCTAAAATCCACCTGTAGACGCGCTGCTTGCAGGCGTTTAAAAACGCAGTTTTTAGATGGTTGAATTAATACCAACCCGCAATAATACTTAATCATTTTTAGGGGCTAAACGTGTCGCTACCTGCGTTAAAAAATTCTCATTTAGAACAACTAAATAGCGAATTTTTTGCCTAGCTATCAACACGTTTTTCCATCCTCAAAATAGATCACTTAATTAAGCGAATTGGTATAAGTAATTAGAAGCTGCTACCCATTTTCTTCAGGCATAAAAAAAGCCGCATAAAATGCGGCTTTGGAGGTTTAGTCTCACTTCACTTTGGGCGTGTCTCCAAAACTTAGTGAATACGTTACCAAGGAACTGTTATGTGTTATTTAAGCTATTGACTCTAATGCAATTTTAACCATTTCGTTAAACGTGCTTTGACGCTCATCAGCAGGTGTTGCTTCGCCAGTGATTACGTGGTCACTTACTGTAAATAATGCCATTGCATTTGCGCCGTATTCAGCTGCAACGCCGTATAAACCAGCTGTTTCCATATCTACTGCTAGCATGCCTAACTTGTCTAAGTCTTTATAGAACGAGTCATCAGCTTGATAGAATGTGTCTGTCGTAAATACGTTACCTACTTTTGCTTTAATTCCTAGCTCTTTAGCAGCGTTTACGCCGTTTAAAAGTAGGTCAAAGTTAGCAATAGCAGCAAAATCGTAGCCACGTACGCGTGCACGGTTTACGTTTGAATCTGTGCTTGCACCTTGTGCAAAAATTACGTCACGAATTTTGATATCGGTGCCAATACCGCCACACGTACCAATACGTATAATATTTTTAACGCCAAAGCTTACAATTAGCTCACGTGCATAAATAGACATTGATGGGATGCCCATGCCTGAACCCATGATACTTACTGGCTTACCTTTGTAAGTACCAGTGAAACCGTACATGTTACGAACGCCTGTAACTTGTACTGCATCATCTAAAAAGTTTTCAGCAATATATTGCGCACGTAGCGGGTCGCCTGGCATTAATACTGTTTCGGCGAAATCACCAACGTTTGCACTGATATGCGGAGTACTCATTAATTGTTTTCCTTTTTATTTGGCGTTTTTAGCTCATTTAAAAAGCTGTCGCCGTAATCAAGCGCAGATAAGCTAAACCACTGTGCCAGTGTTTGACCTATATCTGCAAAGCTGTTGCGTTCACCTAATGGTGTGTTACTCATACCTGGCTGGTATGCAATAACAGGTACGTATTCACGAGTGTGCTCAGAACCTGGAAAGGTTGGGTCACAGCCATGATCTGCAGTGATCATTAATACGTCATCTGCTTTTAACTGATTTAGTATAGTTGGTAAATAGTCATCAAATTCTTTTAATGCTTTTGCGTATCCTACTGGATTACGACGATGACCAAATTTTTCATCAAAATCAACTAGGTTAGTAAAGATTAAGCTACGATCTGGCGCGCTTTCCATTACTTCGCTGGTTTTTTCTAGCAAGTTCATAAGTCCAGGTGCTTTATGCTTTTGGGTTATGCCCTGATGCGCGTAAATATCTGAAATTTTACCAATACTAATTACTTCGCCGCCGTCTTTTGCTAGTACATCTAGCAATGTTGGTGCTGGCGGAAGTACTGAATAGTCACGACGATTACCCGTTCGGGCAAAGTCTTGGCTATTTGAACCCAAAAATGGCCGCGCAATCACTCGTCCTATGTTCATTTCATCAAGTAGCGCCCGTGCGATTTCGCAAACTTGATAAAGCTTCTCTAGGCCGAATGACTCTTCATGCGCGGCTATTTGAAACACGCTATCAGCTGAGGTGTAACAGATTGGTTTACCTGTTTTTACGTGCTCTTCACCTAGCTGTTCTAAAATGGTAGTTCCTGATGCATGGCAATTGCCTAAAATGCCAGGAATACCTGTACGAGCAATAAACTCGTCTATAAATTCTTGTGGGAAACTTGGCTGTGTTTTTGGGAAATATCCCCAATCAAATAACACCGGTACGCCTGCCATTTCCCAATGACCTGATGGCGTGTCTTTTCCGCTAGAGATTTCTTTAGCGTAACCCCATGCACCTTGAGGAGCTTGGCGGTCTGAAATTAAACACGGTTCGCCACCGGCAGCTTCGCATGCATCCACTAACCCAAGTTTTGATAGGTTAGGAAGCGACAGCGCACTGCCTGTTTCGTCGTAATATGCTTTTAGTAAGTGAGCGAATGTATTAGCCCCAAGATCGCCGAATTTATCTGCATCTGGTGCTGCACCGATTCCTAGGCTATCTGCCATTAAAATAATTGCTCTTGCCATTTTGACCTCACTTTGATTCTAGGTGGTTACTTTATCCGCTGATCGAATTTTCCGTACAGGACAAAAGTCCTGTTTCATAAAACCTAAACATTATAAATTTGCACCCTTGAGCGAAGCAAAAGAGATTAATCGTGTCTTTTTTGCTATTGTGATCTACCAACAATATATCTTTCTGTGTGGATGAGAACTTTAGTGACACGAACTACTATTATAGCCATTGCAGGCGCATCAGCGTCGGGCAAATCTCTTTTTAGCCAAACAATTTACAATGAATTGGTTAATGAGCTTGAACCAGGCGCTATCGCCATTATTGAAGAAGATGCTTATTACAAGGATCAGTCGCATTTGCCGATGGCTCATCGTACGCAAACAAATTACGACCATCCAGATGCATTTGAACACGCATTAATGCTTGAGCATTTAACGCAACTTCGTTGTGGTAACTCAGTAGAAGTACCAACGTATGATTATGCTCAACACACGCGTAGCGCAACCACACGCCGGGTGCCAGCTGCTAAAATACTCATTGTTGAAGGTATTTTACTATTGAGTGATAAAGCGCTTAATAAAGAATTTGATATTAAGGTGTTTATAGATACACCTTTAGATATTTGTTTAATGCGTCGTATGCAACGTGATATGGAGCAACGAGGCAGAACATTACAATCTGTTGTTGAGCAATATCAGGCAACTGTTAGACCGATGTTTTATCAATTCATTGAGCCTTCTAAGCATAACGCTGATTTAGTTGTGACTCGAGGCGGCATGAACCGCGTTGCGATTGATATAATAAAAAGTAAAATTAAATATTTACTACAAGAATAACAACGGGAAACATTTGTATGACAACATTTATGAGCTTAGTAGGCATGTGTGTGCTACTAAGCATTGCCTTTGCTGCGTCAACTAATCGCAAGGCAATTAATTTAAGAACCGTTGGTATAGCATTTGCGATGCAAATTGTTATAGGCGGTTTTGTTCTGTTTTTCGAAGCAGGAAAAAATGTGTTAACTAGCATGTCATCAGCCGTCTCGTCGGTTATTGGTTATGCTAATGATGGTATTGGGTTTTTATTTGGTCCACTCGCCTCACAAGACACATTAGGTTTTATTTTTGCAATTCAAGTTTTGCCAGTTATCGTGTTTTTCTCAGCGCTTGTTGCTGTGTTATATCACCTTGGCATTATGGATTGGATAATTAGGATTTTAGGCGGCGGTTTACAAAAATTATTGAAGACCTCTCGCACAGAATCGCTTTCAGCAACTGCAAATATTTTTGTAGGCCAAACTGAAGCACCGTTAATAGTTAAGCCATTTATAGCAACGATGACAAAATCGGAATTGTTTGCAGTAATGGTAGGTGGCTTAGCCACTGTAGCAGGCTCTGTAATGGCCGGTTACGTAATTATTGGCGTAGATCTTAAGTATCTTATTGCTGCGAGCTTTATGGCTGCACCAGGTGGTTTCTTAATGGCCAAGATGATTGTGCCAGAAACTGAAACGCCTAGAGATAACTTAGCTGATTTAGATTTAGATGACGAAGATAAGCCTGTAAATGTAATTGATGCAGCTGCATCAGGTGCTGCAAACGGTATGCATTTAGCACTTAATGTAGGTGCAATGTTACTTGCTTTTGTAGCGCTAATTGCACTATTAAACGGTTTATTAGGCGGTATTGGTGGGTGGTTTGATTACCCAACATTAACGCTTCAAGAAATATTAGGTTATGTATTTGCTCCAGTTGCATGGTTACTAGGTGTGCCATGGGATGAAGCGATTATAGCCGGCAGCTTTATTGGTCAAAAGATAGTAGTAAACGAGTTTGTTGCTTACTTAGACTTTATAAATTATCGCGATACGTTAAGCGCGCACACACAAGCAATCGTTACTTTTGCTTTATGTGGGTTTGCTAACTTATCATCGATAGCCATTTTACTAGGTGGGTTAGGCGGTATGGCGCCTAGTCGGCGGAAGGATATCGCACGCTTAGGGCTCAGAGCAGTGTTAGCAGGATCTATGGCTAACCTTATGAGCGCAGCAATTGCTGGGTTTTTCCTCTCGCTAGCTTAGAAACTTATTGAGATGAACACCGGTGTTGCAAAACAAGAGGATAGCGCTTTAAGGGGTTAAAGCTCTATCTGACTTGAACGATACTTCACCAAGGGCCGCAAGGCCCTTTTATCGTTTTAGGCCTTAATTTTTAGCCTCAACTACTTCTAACCTCGAACCACTTATCTATCTAGCCCCCTTTATAGTTATACATAACTCAAATAAACCAATATCTTAGTAACAAGTTCACATAAATAATTTTTGTGTTTTTCATATTTTCAGCCACACTTATTATTACTTAAGCTAACCGAATGACGATTCGCTATTGTGAAATATATTCTTTATTCTCTTTTTTTAATTTGTTCTGTGTATGTTCAAGCAAAGGAAGCCCTGCTTGTTGTTACAGAGTTAGCACCACCAAACCAAGTATTGATTAATGGCGAGGTAGCAGGTGAAGGTACTCAGTTTATTAGAGATATATTTGCTGAGGCTGATCTCACACCTAACATTCAAATGTATCCTTGGGCACGTGCTTATAAAATTGCAGATGAGTTAAAAAACACCTTTATATACAGCCTTGCACGCACTGTAGAGCGAGAAAATAAATTTTATTGGATTGGACCAGTTGGACGATTTGAGCTGGGCTTTATCGGCCTATCAGAGCGAAATGATCTTATTATAAATAATACTGAACAAGCAAAAGTGTATAAAATTGCAATGCAACGCAATGACTTTTCAACACAAACCCTCACGAAACTTGGATTTGAAGTTGTTTTAACCTCTGATATTCAAAAATCATACTCTTTACTATTAGCTAAAAAAGTAGATTTAATTGTAGACGATCCTTTATTCATGCAGCAGATGAGTGATTATCTAAAGCTCAAACCAGCACACTTAAAGTTTATTTATAAAATAGATGAGCTAACAATTGATGCTTATTTAGCTGCAAATAAAAAAACAGATATGCGTTTAATTGAAGCGCTGCAAGCTGCATTTTTAAAAATAAAGCAAAATAAAGGGCTGCCTTACGAAAGATAAATCATTGAAGATAAGTATGCTTATGGGCGACAAAATCATCTTTCATTTTTAACTTTTTATATTCTTCATAAAATTGCTTTATGACATGCTCTGGTACTGATTTATTAAATGCAATGTAATTGCTCACAAGCGCACAAAGATATAATTTTTGCAGCCTTTCAGCACCTTCCCCACTTTATAGTCAAAGGTTCCAGCTGATGCATTATTGTCATTATGAGCCCAAAATTAGATCTATTTTTCTTTTTAAAAACAAATCCATATATTGTTTTGCCTCCAAACATTAGTAAGTTTTCGCCCGCTTTAAAACCAATTTTATATACGCCTAGAGCTGAATTGTTTTTTCGGCGTAAAATTTAGACCGCATACTTAATGGAATTGATATAACTTACTTATCAGCTTTGAGCTTATAAAAGAAAGTTTGACTCGCGCCTAGCGGCCCAGCCCAATAAAATGGTGGGTCACGTTCGATGTTTTTAATTATTGAAACAATGCCAAAGTAAGGGGCTTTTAAACTAAGTTATAAGCACGCTTCCAAGGAAGCAATTTAAACTCGCAGGTTATATCAATAGCTGTGCAAATATCTTTTACAATATCGAGAGTACTACTAACAAGCTGGTCTTTGTCGTTTTGAATTTGTTGTTTTGAAATTATAAGGGAGAAATGTTCGGTATAAATTACAAGCTTAAACTCACTTGCATTAGCACAATGACTTAGAAGAATGACTTAGAAGAATAGAAAAACGAATATTAGGAGGGGATAAATAATAGCAATATCATTTAGTTAATTTACATTGATAATGGGCGTTGCTTGGTTTGAGTCAAATTTCAGACACAAAAAAAGCGCCTTAAGCGCTTTTTTTCATTTTACTTAAAAAGTAAAATTATACAGCTGTGATGTTATCAGCTTGTGGACCTTTTTGACCTTGTGAAAGAGTAAACTCTACACGTTGGCCTTCAGCTAAAGTTTTGAAACCTTCGCTTTTGATTGCTGAGAAATGTGCGAAAACGTCTGGGCCATTTTCTTGCTCGATGAAACCAAAACCTTTAGACTCGTTAAACCACTTAACTGTACCTGATACGATGTTAGACATTGTAATATCCTGAAATAAAAATAAAAATATGCTCATAAGAGCGGGTGTAGCAAAAAATGAGATGGTACTTTAAAAACTTCAGGACGGTACTACAAGTATTACTTATATCGAAATGGAGATTTATAGCTTACATGCTTTCTTTCTAGCTGCGGCCCACTATATAGAGTTTAAATAATATGTCAAGTACCTATCTATAATCAGAATAATAAACAACCAAAACTACTTTTAGTTGTTATTAAAATTCAAATTCTAATGCGAGCCTAAAACTATGGTTTTTTTCTGATTGGCTTATCTCAGTGATGAAACCCGCTTCCCATTTTAATTGCTTTTGCCCATCAAAGCGCTGTAAACCTATAAAGCCAGGCCCTATACCAATAAAGTCTTCACCTACGTAAGCCTCTATAGAAGGCTGGAAAGCAGAGCGATATCGATAGCGATATTGTGCTCTAAACTCACTTTCCCATTCGTTTTTAATGTCTTGCCCCCACTCATAAACCAAAAAAGCATTTAGCGTAAGACTTGTTTTTCCAAATTCTTTTTCGATCACAAAACCCGAAGTTGCCTCATACACATCTTCGTTATGCTTTTTTTCAAGCTCAAATAACGCGCCCCAATCAGCCCATAATTTACCTTGTTCAATTAATTGCCAACGTAGCTCAAGCTCATAAGCTTCTAATCCAAAGTCGCCGTTGTCGTCTCGCTCACCAACTAAATAGCCTTCGAGTGCCATTGTATCGTTAATAGCACCACCGCCACCCAAACGCTGCGCTAGTATGTTGCCACTATCTGTTTGGTGCGACACTAATCGCCACTCAAATTCACGCTCAAAAGGCAAAACATAGGGGTGATATACCTTATCAACAACAATACCATCGGCCTTTGCTTGGATTGAGAATACCAACAAACAAAGAGCGGTAAAACTAAGCGCTGAATATAGGTTGAGTGCTTTCATACACGTTCCTTAGTTATTGAAGCCGAAATAACATAACAAAGTAATAAAAATAACACGCTGCTTGTACTATATATAAGTACACTCATTAAATCAGGAGTGGCCTCGTAACCAACAAGAGCACGCAGTACGCGGCCTAGTTCAGAGTTTTCGCTTAACAAATTACGTAAATCCCACACTGTTGAGGTGTTTGTAATTAAATCTATTTGGCTTGCCAAATCCAGTGCAACTAGTAACTTAGCCGCGCTGTTAAAAGCAAGCAAAGTAAAAAGCGGATACATACCAAAACGGTGCTTAATTGCATTCATTAAAAAGTACAGCAATACGCTAAAACTTAAACAAATTCCCACACCTAATAAAGTGCCAATAAATAAGCTTTGCCCTGCATCATTATTTTGCCAAAAACTGGTGAGGTAAATAATATAATGGCTTAAATACAGCGTTATTGTGCTTATAACTGCGATATAAAATGCCGCTGACTTTTGCTTTAGTGCAAATACCAATACAGCAATAAATATAGTGATACATAGCCCTATTTGTGAGTACTCTAACCCTTGGTGTTCAAACCACTGGCTCACCCACGACGCACTTTGCATGTACAAAAACGACATTACCGCGCCTATTACTAAAGCAGAGCCTATTTTTAAAGAGCTTTGTTTTTTAACTACTTGTAGTAGCACTAATAAAATAGCCACTGGTAGTAATTGGTTAA
Organism: Pseudoalteromonas sp. NZS71_1; assembly: GCF_015864305.1. Taxonomy (NCBI): domain Bacteria; kingdom Pseudomonadati; phylum Pseudomonadota; class Gammaproteobacteria; order Alteromonadales; family Pseudoalteromonadaceae; genus Pseudoalteromonas; species Pseudoalteromonas sp. NZS71_1. Next base: position 8,236 of record NZ_JADYXM010000001.1, read on the forward strand.
GGCTCATGACTAAACTAGTTATTAGCATGCTGCGCCCCTTCATCGCTAACTATAACAACGCCCCTTGCTGTATTTGGCGAAAACTCACCAAAAAACTCGTAATGCCCTTTACTTAGCGGCCCTATATAAATAATGCTTTTACGATTTGGGTAGAGTACTTTTTCTCTGTTTAGATCAAAGCTATCAAACTCTTCTGGTGTGCTGTCTTGGTTTTCTATCAATAGTTTTACTTTTTTATTTGCGGGAATAATTATTTGCGAGGGGTAAAACAAATGATCTTTCAAAACAATAAGGTACTCTTTACTCGCCGCGTTAAACGACAAAAATAGCAAACAACAAAGGCACCGATTAAATAAACGTTTAGTCACTTTTTACTCCTGTAAAAGTAACCTTAACGGTTAGTCCGCCTAAAGAGCTATTCGCTAAATAAATACTTGCGCCATAAATAGCAATTATATGTTGAACAATCGCCATACCTAAACCCGCACCTTGCTCGCCTGATGGATGTTGATCGCCACCTACGCGATAAAAGCGATTAAATATTCGCTCTTTTTGCTCTTCAGTCATGCCCGCACCAGAATCATCAATTTGCCAACTATAGCTGTTATTACTTGATGCTAATTTAATTATTATTTGACCATTATTGGGGGTGTATTTTATGGCATTGCTAAGTAAATTAGCGATGAGTGTGGTTAATGTAAACTCATCACCATTAATTACAAAATCATCACCTTCAAGACTAATAGTTTGGTTTTTTTCATCTATTTTGTCGTATTGCTCCGATACGGCTTGCTGAGTAATCGCTAGCAATGACTGCTCGCTAAACTGCCTCTGCCATTGTTCAGGCTGGGTGCGCCCTAAAATTAGCATTTGTTCAACAATATTACTTAAGCGATTAATGCCTTGTGACATTGCTTGGAGTTCTTGATGGTTTTGCGAGTTGCTTTGCTTACTAGCTAAATTGTGTACATTAATTTTTAAGCTACTGAGCGGGGTACGTAATTCGTGAGCTGCATCTGAAGCAAAAAAGCGCTCTCGTAAGTAAGCGGTTTCTACTCGTTTAAATAAGTCGTTTAAACGATTAATAACCGGTTTAATTTCCTCGTCGGTTACCTGCCAGTTAATTGGCGTAAAGTCGTTTGCTTGGCGAGTAGCCAACTGCTTAGATAATCGAGTAAGAGGGGCTAATGCGTATTTAACAAAAAAACTTATAAAAATAGCAAGCAGAGGGACTGCCCATAGCATAGGTAACATTGCAGATAAAATAACGGCTTCAGCTAATTCAAACCGCTTTGACATAGGCTCAGCAACGATGACTTTACGAGTATTTTTTCTCATCACAAACACTCGCATACGCTGCCCTGCTACATTGGCAGTTTGAAAGCCCTCGCTAAAACTAATTTGGTTATTCGTTAAACTCGATGAGCCGCTAAGTAAACTATTGTTTTGCCAGATTTGATACAACAACTGAGCACTATTATTGCTTACTTGTACTGCATTTGTGCTTAGTGCTAATGGTTGTTCAATTAAAACGCCAGCCACTATTTTAAGTTCATTATCAAGCAAGTTTTCGCCGTGGTGCATGCTTTTTTGATAGCCTTTTACTAAAGCTAAAAAGCAAGTTAGCACCATCATTGAAAGTAAAATTAAGGTCAGGCGTTTACGAATAGACATTTTCAACCTCGAAAAACAAACACACTCTAACGCTTACCAGCTACGTAGCCAATGCCACGTAAGGTTTTAATAAAATCGCTAGGAAATTTTTTACGAAGATGATGAATATGCACCTCTATGGTATTAGAGCCAACTTCTTCACCCCATTGGTAAAGTTTGTTTTCGAGTTGTTGTTTTGATTGCACCCTTCCCTGATTTTCCATCAGCGCTTTTAAAAGCATGTATTCTTTTCGCGGTAGTGTAAGTGACTGCCCACTTAGTGTAACTGTATGAGCAGAGGTATCAATTACTACGTCACCACAGCGCAATAAGCTTGATTGCGTTTGGTTAATGCGCCGACTTACTACACGTAAACGGGCAAATAGCTCAGCGGGGTCAAACGGCTTTGCAAGGTAATCGTCTGCCCCCATATCGAGCCCTTGGACTTTGTCGTCAATACTGCCGCGAGCAGTTAAAATAACCACCGGAATAACTTTTTTTTGCGCTTTAATATGCTTTAAAACTTGCGAGCCATCGCCATCAGGTAATCCTAAATCGAGAATAACAAGCTCAATTTCACCACTAGAAAGGCACTCTAAGGCGTGTTTTACTGTGCCACTATGCTCTACGCTGTAGCCCTCTTGACGCAAAGAGCGAATAAGTCCTTGCGCCACTAAATGATCATCCTCAACGAGTAATAAATGCATTATGTGTTTATCTTTTTAGTTTTTTATCTACTTTTACCAATAGCTGGCTTATTGCTTGTTGGCGATATTTATCTGCTTTTGCACGAGTATCACGAATGCCCGCAGCTTGTGCTACAAGTAGTCGTGCTTTAGCTTGTTTATAATCGCCTTCGTCATACAAGTATTCACCGTATAAGTAATTAGTATCAATGCCTTCGAGGTTAAAAGCGAGCGCTTGTTTAAATAATTTTTCAGCTTTGTCGTCATCACCAAAACCAATTGGCCAACCGGGTACTTTGCTATAAAGCGTTGCAAGGCTTGCGTAAGCTGAGCCATTTAATGCACTGCCATCTATTGAGAGTGCATTTTCGAGTGACGCTTTTGCTTCTTTTGCTAAACCAAGTGCGCCCAAGCCCCCTTTTGCACCTGCAAAGCTGGCTAACACAATGCCATTCCAAATATGTGTTTGCGCCGAGTTTGGGTAGTTTTTAACAAACAACGCGCTTTGCTCACTCAGTTGCGTAAACGCGTCTATTTGCGCATCATCTTCAAGTTCGTAGTTAGCAGTTGCCCACTTTTGTTGAATAGAGGTTAAGTCTTGTATTTCATCTGCATGTACTGCGGTTGCAAATACAGTTGTTAGTACTAAATAAAATGCGAGTATAAATTTATACATAATTTTGCCCTTGTGTGTTTGTTAACTTAAAAAACGTTTAATTTTAGGAAGTTGTTTTGCAATAGCGTTATCAACAACGCTTGGGAATGCGCCATTTATGCGTGCAAATAGTTTTTCAGGAAAACCAATAAAGCGCCTTGTTTGGTTTGAACTTATAAGTGCTAATAACTCTTGAGCAACTAATTCTGGCGAGTCCATTTTATTACCAAGCTCTTTATTCATTGCCCGCGCTTTACTGCTATTAATAGATGTATCTGTTGCTCTTGGTGCTAAATAGGTCACTTTAACGCCTGAACCATTCAACTCACGTGATAACGCTTCTGTAAAACCACGTAAACCAAATTTACTGGCGCAATAAAGTGTTTGAAATGGGTAACCAATACTGCCAAACGATGAGCCCACGTTAACAATGGTGCCTTGGGTATACGCTAACTGCCCTAAAAATAGCTGGCATAATTTAATAGGCACCGACAAATTAGTAATGAGCATATTATCTATTTGCTCATTACTTGTGTGCTCAAGGCTTTGCATTGTATTTATACCTGCGTTATTAATAAGTAATTTAACGCCGCCGAGTTGCTTGGCTTTTATTGCTAGGTTAATACGTGTTGTATCGTCGGTTAAATCGCCAGCAAATATTTCACTGTCTGGGCATGCACGGCTCAGTTTTTCGAGGGTTTGGGTATTTCGCCCTACAAGCAGTAACGTCCACCCTTTTGCATATAGGGCTTTAGCAATCGCTTGCCCTATTCCGCCTGTTGCACCAGTTAATACACATAAAGAACTACTCATGCCAATTTGCCTTGTGCATTTGCTTTAAAAAATGGTTCGTCATCGAGTCCACGAAATATATCGCCGTATAAACGATAAAAGCGCTTTGCACCATGGAGTATGGCTTGTTGATCCGCCTCGTCTGTTATTTGGTTCATTAGGTTTTCAAAAAACTTCACATGCTCTATATCAAGTGCGCCGTGAGAGGTTAAATAACTAAATGCTTTTTTAGGTAAGCCCACAGCATTTGCAATGTTTGAAGCCGCGCCATCAGCAAGCGCTATAGAAGTGCCTTCAAGCACATGCACCATGCCAAAAAAGCTCAATGGATTTTTACGTGTAATGGAGTCGTACGCATACGACACCATCATTTCGGTAGCAAATTGCGGCTGACTACACCGTACTGTTTCTTTGTCAAAACCACAGGCTGCAATATCATTAAGTACCCACTCTTGATGGCCTATCTCTTCTTCAATGTATTCTGCGACGGCTTCGCGCAGCCATTCTTGATTGTCGGTTAATCGTGCACCAACCGACATCATTAATGGCACAGTGTGCTTAACATGGTGATACGCTTGCGCTAAAAACGAGGCGTATTCTTCAAGTGATGCTTCGCCTTTAAAAACACGCTGAATAATAGGCGCTGCAAGCAGATAGTTTTGCTCTTGTTTAGTTTGCTCTTTGAGGGTGTTAAAAAAATCACTCATTAATTACTTCTCCAAGTCGGTAAAATTGCTCAAACACAGCATGGTACTGCTTACTTATGGCATCTCGTTTTGGGCGATTATTTGTGGTTAATAATCCTTGTTGCACACTTAATGGGGCAGTTAAACGATGCCATTTTTGAATTCGTGAATAGTCGGGTAGTTGTTCATTAATTGCGTTAATGTATTGAGCTAACACGGGGTTACATAGCTTTGAATCGGCATAAATAATGGCGGTTAAAAAAGGTCGACCTTCACCAAACACAACCGCTTGTAAAATTCCGCTTTGACTTAGTAATAGTGATTCAGGCCACTCGGCACTGATGTTGCGACCCATGCTGGTAATAATTAGGTTTTTTAGGCGGCCTTTAATAAATAAGGTATTTTGATGCTGCTCGACTAGATCACCGGTTGCATACCACTGGTTTTTGTCGTGAGGTTGATGATTTAAGTAACCTAAAAACAAATCGCCTTTTATAAAAAGTTGGCTATTTTCAATTTTGGTTTGAATATGAGGTAACACAGAGCCGGCACTGTGAAGGTTATCGTTTGTGGGTGTATTTAAACTCACTACAGATGCCGCCTCAGAAAGTCCATAACCTTGGTATACCGGTAAATTTAAGCTGCGCGCTTTGGTTAATAGCATTTCGCTGACAAGCGCACCACCCACTGCAATAAACTGTAACGAACTAGGCGGTTGCCACCCATCTTCTGCAAAAGCAACTAAGCATGCTAATAGTTCAGGCACTAAAATAAGCGTATTTGGCTTAACTTTATCAATAGCAGCTATAAGCTGTGCGGGCTGTTTTAATGCAGTTCCAACAAATCCTAATTCATTTAACGGCATTAAATGCACTGTACCGCCACTTTTTAAAGGGGCATACACACCGGCTATATTTTCAAGCAATACAGCAAGCGGCAATAAACATAAATGAACAGGCTTTTTAATATTAATCTTATCGCAAAGAGATTGAGCTACCTGCATTTGGCTCTTTGCAGATAAACACACGCCTTTTGGTTGCCCAGTCGATCCTGATGTAAACGTTACTTTTTGAGTTTCTGGAAAATAGCTGACGGGTTTAGCTACAACAATTTCGTAAATATATAACGTGTAAAACTCAAACATAGTAATCGATGCAGTCGGCTCCCCAAGTAAAGGGTTTAGCGTGTCGCTAATAAATAAATGTGCGCCGCATTGCGCTAGTACATATTGAGTTTGTTGTTCACTAAAAAAGTGAGCAATTGGCACAGCCACTTTATTAGAAACTGCAGTAGCGGCATCAATAACAAGCCAAGCTGGCGTATTATCGAGCTTATAAGCGACACATTTGCCGTTAAAGCTTTGTAGTCTTTTTACTACTTTTTGTATTTGCTGGTTAAACTCACCACCGTTAATTTCAAGTGTTTGCTCTTTATTATGGGCAATAATTAGTGGCGATACTGCATGGCTATTATAGTAATTCATACATTCACCAATGCATTTACCAAAGAATTGATATTTGAGTGGTTTTGCTGCATCAAACTATAAAGCATTGGGGTATTTAATACTTGTTGGTGAGCTTGCTCTAGGCTCACAATGCATACTGTTGGTTGGTTGGCGTAATAGCTGCCCCACTTTAATGGGTTCTCAACTACAAAACTGCTCGCAAGTGCAATTTCGGTACACGTAACACCAAGTAAGCGCAATAAAGCACGCACTTTGTTGGTTGCACAAAACACTAAATGTTTTGCCCCCACACTTTGCAGAGCTTCGTTAACAATAATAAAATGTGCAAGTGTTGCTCTTCGATTTGTAGAGCAGAGATTACCAAGTTCAAAAATCTTATTGCGAGAAATACTTTCATCTAAAAAATCTTCAACGGGTGATGCTAAATATTGCTCAATAAACAATGGCGAAGTTGCTTGCCTTAGCCCTAACGTGCACTTTCCTTGCTCGGTAACGTATTGGCAAAGTAGTGGCATAAAAGAAGTAAGCTTAGCGTTATACGCAACTAAAAAACCTTCTTTCACTGTGTTTTCGAGATTTTTTCGATGCACATCATCAATACGAGCACTAATAAACTGACTGTTATTTTGTGTTAAATCTAATGATGTAGAAGTGTGGGCTAATTGCATAAGCTCGCTCATTTAAACCTGTTTATATTTCAGGGTTTAAACTTAACGAGTGAAACTTAAAGAAAACTTAAGAAAAAATTAATTTAAATGAAAAAGCGTCTTAAGTGCTAAATCGCGAGGGCCTAGGCAAGCTAAATAGATCAGAATTCAACTAACTAACAAATTGCTATAACAAAACTTCTTTTTTAAAATTAAACTTAGGTTAATTATTACCCTAGGGCCTATTTATCTTTCGAGGTTAAATTTGCAGCAGTATGTTTGGTTTTTAGGCAAGGCAGAGCCTATGTAGTGTGGTTATTCCCCATTAATGGGCGATAACGCAGCATAAATACCAAACATGCGCTGCCCTCTGGGTTCTTTCTAGGGACGATTAACTCTTTGTTGATCGGTTTTTACTTAGCCCACTAGGTTACAAACCTCGCGCCGCGATTAAATCGCCCCTAGATAGAACAAATTTTAATCCTGAAAGGTCAACAGGCCCTAGCAGCTTTGTATGCATCACGTTAGTATAGTGTTCTACTTAAGTTACATAACGATAATTACATGAGCATAAAAACAAACGCGTTAATTTACTTTTTAGCTTTTTGCAGCGGCTTTTGCATAATGGGCATTGAGCTTTTAGGTGGGAGAATTCTTGCCCCCTTTTTTGGCAGTAGCGTGCATATTTGGGGCAGTATAATTACTGTGTTTATGCTTAGTTTATCTTTTGGGTATTTACTTGGTGGTAAACTCAGCACTAAAAATGCATCCCTTACCAAATATGGTTTAATATTTTTAATTGCCAGCATTATGGTTGTGCCTATTACATTATTTTCGCAGCCTATAATGGAATTTATATTTACCCATATTGAAGATAGCCGCTACGGCTCACTCTTAGCGTCAACTGCTTTATTTTTTATACCTACCGTTATTTTAGGCATGATCTCGCCCTACTCTGTGCGCTTACTGGTAACAGATAGCGATAAAAGCGGCCAAGTGGCTGGGCGTTTATACTTTGTAAGTACGCTTGGCAGTGCCCTGGGTACTATAATTACCTCTTTTTACTTTGTACTCGCGTTTGACGTGAATACAATTATTAGCGCCTTTGCTTTAACGCTTGGGTCACTGGGTTTAGTAGCGATTGCTATTAATACCTTGGCTAATAATAAGGGGCTTGCTCATGCTTAAATATTTGCTACTGCCATTAATTGTGTTTTCAGGTTCTGCGTTTAGTAACGTTATTCATGAAGAACGCTCGCTTTATCGCAATATTATTGTTGAAGAAACGAGCGACTTACGTTGCCTTAAATTTAATACTAAAAGTAGCCAAACAAGCCAAAGTTGCATGTATAAAAGCAATCCCGACAAACTTGTTTTTAATTACACAAAATTGACGTTTGCGAGCCTTTTAGTAACCGACAACCCTAAAAGTGTACTTATTATAGGATTAGGTGGCGGTACGCTTTCTAATGTTATTCATGAGCTATACCCCACTGCAAATATTCATAATGTTGAAATAGACCCTGCAGTAACTAAAGTTGCACGCGATTACTTTAACTTTATAGAAAATGACTTAGTGACATCAAGCGTGCAAGATGGCCGTATTTTTATAAAACGCGCCGCTATTAAAAAGCAAAAGTACGATTGGATTATTTTAGATGCATTTAACGGCGACTATATTCCGGAGCATTTGCTCACTAAAGAGTTTTTTGAAGAAGTGCAAAGCGTATTGGCCGATGGTGGCGTTATTGCCGCAAATACGTTTTCAAGTAGTAAACTTTATGAGCATGAGTCGGCAACTTACCACGCTGTATTTGGCGACTTTATAAATGTAAGCCGCGAAAATCGTAGTAACCGTATTATTTTAGCGGGGCTTAAATCAATACCGAGCGAAGCGCAAATTAACACGCGTGTAAATGCTCTCGCCCCTAAATTAGTAAAATACGGTGTAGATATAAAAGCGATTAGCCAACTTATGCACTTTACTAAAGACGGCCAAGATTGGCCTGCAGATACAAAAGTACTTACCGATCAATACTCCCCAGCTAATTTACTTAACTTTTAAAACTCCCTAAACCTCACCATTTTTTTACAGGTGAGGTTTAGCAAATATTTTACCACTTCCCGCACTTACACATATTTACTTAGCTTGCTAAGTAATGATAAAATAGTTAGCTTGCTAACTATGTTGGGATGGCTATGCCTACACAAAAACCTTTTCACGAGACGCTCGATTTAACAGTTATCGGTAATATGGGCCGAGTTCATCGCTTATGCCGCGAAGCAGTAACCATTGCTGTTGAGCCTTTGGGGCTTACTCAGTCGCGCTGGACTGCACTAATGCATATAAATATGCGTGGTGAGGGACTAACACAACTTGAACTTGCTAATAGCTTAGGGATAGAAATGCCTTCACTGACTCGCACGCTTAAGCAATTAGAGGAGCAATCGTTAATCGTTCGCCGTGTAGACAAACATGATAAGCGCAGTAAAAGACTCTATTTTACTGAGCAAAGTGATGCCATTTTACATTCATTGCAAGAGACCATTTCCGATATAAAAAATCAGTTATACAGCGGTTTATCTGTTGAGCAGCTAGATGCCATTGCATTTGGTTTGATCAAAATAGAGCAAAACGCCCTTAAATGTATTCAAGTTAATAAGTAAGGCTAAAAATGACACCGGATCAAAAGTTTGCACGCTATGTAAGGTTTTCTCTCATAGGGTTTATCTTAGTATTTATTTACTATTTAGTGGCCGATATGGTTTTGCCTGTGACACCACAGGCACGTGTATACCACCCTGTTGTGCAAATATCACCGCAAATTAGTGGCCGAGTCACTAGTGTGCAAGTTAATAATAACCAATCAGTTAAAGCGGGCGATATATTATTTAGTATCGATGAAGGCCCATATAATTTAGCCAAAGAGCAAGCTCAACTCGCGCTTGATGATGCCAAATTACAAAACAAGCGTCTTGATACCAATGTTAAAGCCCTTGAAGCACAAATTAGTGCTGCAAATGCTAAGCAGCATGAGCAAAAGCTATTAAAAAGCAGAGGCGAAAAACTCTATACTCAAAAGTCTATATCGGAGCAAGAGCTTGAAAGCATTCGTGCTAACTTTGAGGCCAGTAAAGCAAATGTTGCGGCCCTAGAAGCGCAGTTAGCTGAAGCGGTTTTAGCTAGAGGTGACTCAGGTAATAAAAACTTAGCTATGCGTCATGCTGCTAACCAGTTAGCGCAAGCTGAGTTAAATTTATCCTACACGCAAGTACGTGCACTAAGTGACGGCGTAGTTGCTAACTTACAATTATTAGACGGCGCGTACGCTGTTGCAGGTAGCCCATTATTAGCTATTGTCGCTAAAAAAGCCGACTTAGTTGCCGACTTTAGAGAAAAGTCACTCTCAAATATGAAGCAAGGCACTCAAGCGCGCGTCGTATTTGATAGCCGCCCAGGTGAAGTTTACGACGCAATACTAGAAACATTTGAAGCAGGTGTTAGCAACGGTCAACTTAGTGCAAATGGTTTACTAAGTACAACAGAAACCAGCAATCGTTGGGTACGTGACGCACAGCGTCAACGCATTCATTTAAAGCTCGTAAATCATCAAGACTTAATAGCGAACATGCCAAGCGGGTCACGTGCAACAGTACAATTATTACCCGAATCGACAATTGGGCAATGGTTTGGCTCTGCACAAATTAGATTTATTAGCTGGTTACACTACATTTATTAATGGAGGCTTTATGACTCAAATTGTTAGCCAAGGCCCACAATTAGACTCTAATGGCCTTCGCCAAGCACTACGCATTGCAGGTGGATGCACCCTTGGCTTTACTATTAGTAAATTAATGAACTGGCCAAATGGTATATTTTTTACCGTTTATCCTATGTTGATATTGGGCATGGTACCTACGTTAAGTCGTGGGCTTATAAATCAATTTATAGCATCTGCTGCATTTAGCGCGCTTATAGTGCTGATAATGCAGGGATTATTTTCTCACTTGCCAGTCGTTATGACATTGTTAGTGTTTGGTGTTTTCTGCTTTTTATTTCACCAAATGAGTAGCGGCAGCGCCTTTTTATTTGGCGCTTTAGGCGTGATCAGCCTTTCTATTCAGCTACATTTTTCGAGCTATGTTGATGAAGGAAGTAGTATTTATCCGTTAATTTTAACTAATGGTTTGGCTATATTTTTAACCGTTGTTATTGGAGCATTAATGCATGGCCTATTTCCTGATGTAACCGCAAGGCCCGGGCGAGTAATGCCAGCTAAAGCAAAAGAAAGTATTCGCCATGAGGTATTGTTATGCTCAACCGTGGCTACGCTCTCTTTTGTGGTTTTTCAGGTTCTTGATTTACAAGACTCAATATCTGCGCAGGCAGCTTCTGTGCTTATTTTGTTTTCATTGTGCTGGAAAGCCGCAGGTATGGCTGGTTGGCAGCGAGCAATTGGAACGCTTATAGGGTGTAATGCAGCGTTACTATCGCAACTATTTTTGTATAGTCACTCTGATTTTTTACTTTTTCCGATGGCTATTTTATGGATACTTTCGTTTCTTTTTGCGCGTTTTCATATTTTAGGCGGAGGCATACCTGGTATTGGTTTTGGTGTGTTGACTACGTTTGGTATTTTATTTGGGAACTCACTCGGGCCAGGCCAAGATCTTGTTTATAGCGCAATGTACCGGTTTAGCTCGGTATCGGTGGCTATAATATTAAGTCTGTGCGTTGTGTATATTATGCACCATATACTTAATCGGTTTAGTGTAACTCGCCATCATACTTTTGATTAGGTAAATCTTGTTTTATAAAACTAAAGGCTGCAATTGCAGCCTTTTTTATAAGCTTAGTTAAGCTATTTTTATAATATAAATAAACTATAATTTTGTTTTAAATACTCACCAGCAGCTCTTTGTACACAATAAAGTTTTTAGTCTTTTTGGGTGATAAGGAGCGTAAGCACACCCGCTATAATTCCCCAAAAAGCAGACCCCACTGAGAGTAATGTTAAGTTAGATGCTGTTACTAAAAAAGTAACAATTGCGGCCTCCGTATATTTAGTACTACTAAGGGCTTGCTGCAAACTATTAGCAATGGTGCCAAATAGCGCAATGCCCGCCAAAGCTAAAATAAGTGCCTGCGGTAAACTTGCCACCAACCCGACTAATGTAGCCGCGCACAGCGCCATTAAAATATAAAATGCGCCCGCCGCTATACTCGCCCAATAACGTTTATCATGATTTTCATCCGCTTCATCACTCATACAAATAGCAGCAGTAATAGCGGCTAAATTAATAGAATAAGCTCCAAACGGGGCGGTAAGCATATTTACAAAACCAGTCACATTAAGAGACGCAGATATAGGCGCTTTATATTTATGCGCTTTTAAAACAGCAATACCCGGTAAATTTTGCGAGGTCATGGTAACTATATAAAGTGGTAAACCTATGCTAATGCATGCTTGCAAGTGAAAAACGGGTTCAATATAAGCAAATTCGCTCATTTTCCAGTGCAGTGCGCTGGTATCAATATGGCCCATTTGCCAGGCGAGTAGTACACCTATAATAAGCACACTTAACATAGCAAAGCGGGCAAAAAAGCGTTTACCAATAAAGTACATAACAACCATTAAGCCAATCACTAAAGGCATGTCGTTCATAAAATTAAAAACATCAATACCAAAGGTAACAAGTACGCCGGCCAACATGGCGCACGCAAGCTCACTTGGAATACGGTTCATTATTTTTTCAAACCAGCCCGTCACCCCCGACAAAAAAACGAGCAATGCACTGAGCATAAACGCGCCAATAGCCTCGTTTAAGTTATACCCTTGTGCACTTGAAATCAGTAATGCAGCCCCCGTGGTAGACCACGCAATTAAAACAGGCACTTTGTAATAGTACGACAAACCTATTGACGTTGTGCCCATCACTAAACCAAGCATTAAAATCCAACTAGCTACTAAATCGGGCGTGCCTCCAAGGGTTATCACCACCTGATAAATCAATGCAATGGAACTCGAAAAACCAATAATTACAGCCACAAGCCCTGCTGTAATTCGGTTAAGCAACTGATCAGACACCTTCATAAATCCCTCGTAATGCCATTTATGCAGCACACAACATACGTGCCCGATAAATGCATTGCAATTAGCGATTAGTTTACAAAGAGTGAAAAAAATTCACTTTTTATTTTTCATTGTAATTAACGTCAAAAAGTCACTTTTAACCATTGTATTTAACTAAACAAACAAGTACCCACAAACGCGCCAAAGGCCGCATAAACCCTACAAAAAACCAATACTAAAAAGAGCAAAAAACATACCAAAAATAAATATCCTTATATTTTATAAGGAATTATGAAATTTAGAATTAATTCTTTTCGGTTACATTTATTATCTTGATCTAATCCATTAAATAATATAAAACGTAACAAACAGTTAACCAAAAACACTAAAAGAGAAACAAATGAAGAGATCTGTCGTCTTACTAATTGCTATACCATTATCGGCATTTGCAGTTTATGGGCTTTTTTTTAATGCAGATGAAACGGGCGAACCTATCGCGCCTGTTGCTATTGATTTTGTTCCTATTGATTTACAAAAAACGCGCAATACACATCCCCCTGCACCTATTGATATGAGTAAAGATCCAATTACCGTTAAACCCATTGTTGCCTCTGACAACAATTTACCGTTTGAAGAATTTGATGCCGTAAATCGCCTATCCGACAAAGCAAAGCAAGTGCTCATAAACGCAAAAGTTTTACCTACCGACTTACATAACGAAGCCTACATTGAGTTTGATTTAAATTCTTTACAGGCTTTAGAAACTGGCGAAAATTTTGATTTAGCTATTCCGCAAACAGCCGAAACATTCACCGCAGAAGTGACTAATGTGGTTGAGTCTGAAAATGGCGATAAGAGCATATTTGGCAAAATAGTGGGTGTTGATGGCCGCATGCATAATACCGTTTTAACGGTAGGTAAAGATGCCGTGTATGGTCAATTTACTGCGCCTTCTGGCAATTATGTATTCGAAAGTAAAGGTAAGTACGGATGGATTGCAGCAAAACGCGATTTATATAAAAGCCACATAGAGCATGATGTAACCGCACCAAAACCCAAATCAGATAAAAGCATCGATATATTTGCACCAAAAATTGATGGCTAACCAATAATCAAAATATAAAAAACAACTAAAGCCGCACTATAAGGCAGCTTTAGTGTGTCTGCTTTTTATGAGCTCAACCAAGTTAAAAACAAGTTCCAACCACAACAAGAGTAAGGAAATACAATAATGAAAAAAGTAATCACAACAACCGCACTGGCTGCGGCATTATGTGCAGCAAGTGTTGCACAAGCAGAAACAATCGATATCGGTATTTTATATACCGACCAATCAGCTGCTGCAACTAGCAATATTGACACTAAAATAAATCAACTAATTGCTTTTAGTAATCAGGTATATAGCCAAAATGGCGTTGATATAACACTACGCTTAGCTGGCAAACAAAACTTAGGTGACTATGCAGTAACGCCGTCTGAGGATTGGTTAGATTCGGTTACAAATAGCAGCTACGTAGATGGTTTACGCAGCGATTGGAAAGCCGACATGATTGCCGTATTAGGTACTGGTCAAAGTGCTGGCAATGGGCTTATTTCATGTGGTTTAGCATGGGTTGGCCAAGGCACTAATGGCAATCTATACAGCTCAATGAGCAGCCGTATGTACTCAATCACTGCAATTGATTGTGGTGCAACTACATTTGTACACGAACTTGGTCATAACCAAGGTTTAGCGCATTCACGCAAACAAGGTGATACGTCTGGCGGTGTATATGTAGATGGCATGGGTCACGGCGTACAAAACGAGTTTGCAAGTATAATGGCTTACCCGCACGTTTACGGTAGCGCTACTCAGTACGATTACTTCTCTAACCCTGGCTGGAGCGTAAACGGTATTGCATTTGGTATTACAAACCAAGCGCATGCAATTCGCACAGTTACTGCTACAAAAACAAGTATTGCTAACTTTAAATAAGCTGCCCAATAAAAAAGTGGGCTAAATAGCCCACTTTAAAGTTTTAACATGTTCTTCCCTGCAGAGCGCTTACGCGCTCTTTTAGATTAAGCTAATGCACAACGATTTTTTGCTTAATTGCTGGCATTAATGTTTTACCATTGCCATCTACTTTGTTTAACAATTTAAGTCCCATCACTTTTGCAAGTACTGGGTAAATATCAAGGTTATTTACTTCTTTAAGGCTTACACCTTGTTTAAATGCAGGGCCTACAGCAATAAATGATGCTGCCATATCCTCGGTATATGCATAACCGTGAGTCCCTAAATAGGTTGGTTTTTTACCATTGGTAAATACCGCTGGCGCTGTAGTTTGCACCACAATATCGCCTACGCGAGTGCCTTTATTGTAATGATACGCTGCTAATTGTTCGTCAGTTAATACTGTATAACGACCGTTTGACGCATCTCGTAAACGTGCTTTGTAACCTTCAATATCAGCGTTTTTAGCATCAGGCTGAGTATAAATAAGTAAACGTGGGCCAGTATTTTTAACTAAAAAGTTTTCATCTTGAGGTAGTGTGGTTGTGTCAATGCTTTTATCTGGATCTATACTCGTCATACCATGATCCGACACAATAACTAAGTTTACCTCTTGCTCTAATTTACTTAAGCGAGTTTGTAATTGCCCCATTAATTCATCAAGCTGTTTAACTGCATCACGCGTTTGTGGTGCGTCTGGCCCAAATTCATGGCCCATGCTGTCAACTAGCGAAAAGTAACTCGCAATAAAACGTGGGCGCTGTGCTTTTGGTAAGCTTAACCACTGAATAATTTGATCAACACGGCTTTGGTAATCGCTGTATTTAGAATAGTGATAAAAGTAATCTGGTGTCATGCCGTTAAATAATGCATCTGACTCAGGCCAAAAATAAGTAGCCGATTTAAGCCCCTGCATTTTTGCTAAATTCCAAAGCGGAATACCCTTTACCCATGTGCTATCGCCCAATGCTTTGCCCATGCTGTAACAGTCGTTTTTACGGGCTTTATCACAAAAGCTATTATCAACAATGCCATGGTTTACTGGCAGTAAGCCCGTAATAATAGAAATATGATTAGGAAACGTTTTAGTTGGATAAACAGGTATTAGTTTTTGTGCGCGAACACCGCGCTCGGCCATTGCTTTTAAATTTGGCGCGCCGTGTTTTTCAATATAATCCCAACGCAGGCCATCAATTGATACAAGCACCACAGTTTGCTCTTTTGCAGCAAATGCGCTGTTCATTCCTAACATTAGGCAAATTGATACTGCCTTTAAAATCCACTGTTTCATTATAAACACCTATAAATGCACAACAATTACTCAAAAAATTATTTTAAAGCAAGTTGTTACTTTATGATACAAACTGATAGATTAAACCCTGTATATTAAAGACAAATGACTATGTGCTAAAAACTATGCCAGTCATCAATTGTAAAAAAGGACAAGTATAAAGATGACCATAGATTTTAGTAAAAAAATAACGCCAGCACGAATGTACCGCACAACCTCTAACTTACAGATGGCGCTAGAAAGCGACCGTGGACGTATTATTAACAGTGCTGCTATTCGCAGGCTGCAGCAAAAAACACAAGTGTTTCCGCTTGAGCGCAACGCAGCTGTGCGCTCTCGCCTTACCCATTCGCTTGAAGTTCAACAAGTTGGTCGTTTTATAGTGCAACGTATTTTTGCTAATTTAAGCTATGAGCAACAAAAAGATTACGGCTTAACCGACCTAGAGCGCCCACTAGAAAGCTTAGTAGAAATGGCCTGCCTAATGCACGACATAGGCAACCCACCGTTTGGACATTTTGGCGAAGCGGCTATTAACCACTGGTTTAATAACAACCTAGCAAGCGTAACACCCGAACGCTGTAAAGAACCAAACACCGGTATAGGTGTTGTTTTTAAACACCTTGCGCTCGATATTTGTAACTTTGAGGGCAACGCTCAAGGCATACGTATAATTCATTCTTTGCAAACGCTTAATTTAACCTACAGCCAAAGTGCTGGTATTTTAAAATACACTCGCCCTGCTGGGCTTGATGTAAAAGACATACCCCAAAATAAAAACTACTTAATGAAAAAAGTAGGTTACTACTACAGCGAAAAAAACTTTGTTGAAGCGCTACAAAAAGAGCTCACTATTGAGCCTTACTGCCGCCATCCTGCAAGTTACATAATGGAAGCCGCCGACGACATTTCGTATTGCCTAGCCGACATAGAAGACGCCGTAGAAAAAGACATAATAAGCACTGAGTTGCTGTGCGAAAAACTTAAAAGTAGTTACAAAAAAGTATTAATAAACCTGTTAATCGACGACGCTCAACATCAAAATTTTGTAGACAAAGCCGTAGACTACGCACTAGAGCGTGCACAAGCACAACCCTATAATTTTAATAGTGAATTTTTTATATACCTGCGGGTTGCATTGCTACATCCGCTAGTAAATCACGCCGCAAAACGCTTTATCGAAAATATAGAACCTATTTACCATGGCGATTTTAACCAAGCGCTTTTAGAAGATAGAAGCCATCTACATGCAGTAACTAAAACACTAAAGCAGGTAGCGCTTGAGCATGTATTTTCAAACAAAGAAGTCGAAAAATTAGAGCTACAAGGGTATCGCATAATTAATGGTTTGCTCGATTGCTATAAACCATTACTGCTACTAAACAAGGATGACTTTAAGCGTGCATTAAATGGCGATTCACGTTTATTAATAGAGTCGCGACTTGTTAAAAAGCTCTCTAAAAAGCACTTAAATAGTTACCAACACGCAATAGATGCGATGCAAGAAGAGCCCGATCACTTTGCGGCATACGAGTTTTATTATCGTTGTAGATTAATCCAAGATTATATAAGCGGTATGACCGACCAATTTGCTTACGATGAATATCGTAGCCTTATGGTGATTGATTAGTTCTATTACTCTGGATAATTTTTAATTTTGCGCTTAAAATCAAACTATTAATATTTAAGCGCGCATAACTTCATGATATCAAAACTAATTAGATTTACCCTTTGCTTTGCCTTATTTTATAGTGCGCAAAGTGCTGCATACAACGAAGCTATGTGCATTTTAATTAAACAAGAAATGCAGCAAAATAGTAATAATAAAGCGAGTCAAAAATATCGTAAAGCTGCGCGTGATTACAAAAATAACTGTAATAAGCCAAAAGAAATTCAAGCACAACCTAAGCCCCAAATAATAGAGCCTGAGCCGACTATTATTACTCAGCCACAACCTAAAATTGTTGAACCTGCCCCTGTAATTAAACCCACTGAAGAAGCTGTTAAAGAAAGCATCAACGAGCAAACCCTTAATTTAACTAATGATCAAAAACAACAAATAAACGATCAGCTAAATACCAACAGTAACGAAATAGTAATTGATGCAGAGCCAAAAAAAGCAGCACCCGAGCAAGTAGTTACAGAGCAAAAAAACGAAACTGTGATAGAGCAAGTAAAACCGGCGACGCCAGAGCAAAGCGTTCAACCTGCGTCTGAAAAGCCTGTACCTTTAAAATCAGCACCGGTGTTAACTAAACTAGCGCCTGTAATTGCGCCGCAACCTGTAGCACAAAGCCCAAGCTCGTTACTTTTACCCACTTTAATACTTGTTATAGTGGTACTTATTGGCGCTATGATAGTCGTGCGCCTGCGCCGTGCAAAACAAAGCAAAGCGATGGCAGAACCGACTATAGCGGCTCCACCTGAAGTTAAATCAGAAAAAATTGCTACGCCAGCTAAACCTGAAATTGAAGCAACAAAGCCAGTACAAACAACAAAAGAGCCAGAGATTGAGCCTGTCGTCATTAACGAAGCAACTCAAAATAATAAAGCAGTTGAGAGCAGCGTAGCGACAAATGAAGAGTCAGTGGAACCTACTAACACAGCGCAAAACACTGATATTGAACATACAACAACGCAGATCTCAGATGAGCAAAACAACGTAGTTACTCCATCGCAAACAAGTGAAATTGAGTCTGCACAAATGGAGCCAGCAGATACTTTAGAGCAAACAAGTACCGCTACGTTTAACGAAGTAAAACAAAAACCAGAGCCTAATACCGCCGAGTTTGAAGCCGCCGCCAAAACAACCTTAGAGCGCATTAAAAATGCCAGCAGCTTTAATGAGCCAGAGGTACGCGACTTTGACCCAGATGCAAAGCCAGTAAAAAAACAACGTAAGCACTATACAGCGCAAGTAACGGAATCTGCGCCAATAGAAGCCGAACATAACACTGTAGAGCCGGTTATTACTACTCCTGAGCCAGTAACAGCGAGTGAGCCGGTTATAGATTTACACGCTCCAGAGCAAATATCTGACGCTCAATCGACTACGTATACAACCGAGCAAGACTTTAAAGAACCAGAGGTGCGTACATTTAACCCAGACGCGCCATTACCTGGTGAAAAGCCGATGCCTAAAAAAGAAGACGCGATACCTGAGCAAACACAAACGACATCGCTAGTTGATGAGCCAGTAATTGAGCCTAAAAAAGCAGACAGTAACAATCCATTTGCTAACTTATCGTTAGACTCAAGCTGGGATCCTGACTCAACTGAAAAGCCCACAATAGAAGAGAAAAAACGCGCGCCAAAATCGCAAGCATTAATAGATGCAGAAGAACGCGCTAAAAACATGCAAACCAAGTAGTAAGTTTTAAAGTAGCGCCTCATATTTGAGGCGCAGTTTTAGTAACCAAATAATTAACTGTTTTTCACCGTATTACTTACACTCTTATCCCATCCTAAAATGCGCCTTAGTAATTAGAAGCTTCACTCCTCGCGCAAACAAGCTCAGCGCCTAGTGCAATATTCAAGCTTGAGAGTCTTTTGTGAGCCTACAATTTGTTGACGCGATGGGTGCTGAGCATACATTTAACAGGTGGTATTTTTAGACTGGAGTTTACGGCTACGTTATCCGCAGCCATAAATTAAAGTAACTTGGTCAACATGCCCTAATTAAAAGTCCTAGTTAACAGCCCTAGCGGTACGTTTATTTTTAAGCTTTAACCCGCCAATTAATAGCAGTGGCCCTATAAACATAGCAAGGCCATACACGCCACCGGTAACCGCATATTCTGGTTTATTCAAAAAGCTAATAGCAATTAAAATAGCTAACGATGCATTTTGAATTCCAACCTCAATTGAAAGCGTCAGCGAATCAGTTAAATTTAATTTTGAACACTTAGCAATTAACCAACCAACAACCATTGAACCAATATTAAGTGCTATGCACGCCCAAAATACATCGTTAAATGAGCTAACTAATAAATCGCGCTCTTTTATTACTAGTGCGGCAATCATCATAAGCATAAAAAACAACGAGAAGCGTCTAAAAAACGGCTCTGCTTTAATGGCAAAATCACTTTTAAAGTGACGTAACCAAATGCCTATAGCAACTGGCACTAAGGTAATAAAAAATAACCCTAATGAAGTAGTTAAAATAGAAAAAGTAGCATCGTCCGCTGGGGCAAACTGGCTCATAGCAAAACCAATAATAAACGGTGTGGTTATTATACTAATTGCGGTAGAGGCAGCGGTTAAACTTACCGAAAGCGCTAAATTAGCTTTAGCAAGCTGGCTTACTACATTTGACATAGTACCACCTGGGCAGGCAGCTAATATCATTAAACCAATAGCGATAGGCGTTGGTAGGTTAAGTAAATAACACAGCCCTAATGCTAATAAAGGCATTGCTACAAGTTGGCCTATTAAACCCATAACAATGGCAAGCGGGCTTTTAAATAGACGAGTAAAATCGTTTGTTGTGAGCCCAAGACCCATACCAAACATAATAAGTGCAAGAGCGAGCGGAAGTATTACTTCAGTTAATATAGATGCATTCAAATTAGACAGCCTCGTTTGTTATTGTTTTTAATTGGAGTGTTAATTTTTAAGTTAACTGTATACCAATTCGCTTAATTAAGTGATCTATTTTGAGGATGGAAAAACGTGTTGATAGCTAGGCAAAAAATTCGCTATTTAGTTGTTCTCGGCAATTGCTCCTGCATTGCTCTACCTTCTACATCCATGCAGTCGTAAATGAGAATTTTTTAACACAGGTAGCGACACGTTTAGCCCCGCAAAATGATTAAGTATTATTGCGGATTGGTATAATGCCCCTTTACAATAAATCCTAATGCTAGAAGCATTACTTATTTAAAATAGTCGCAATGCGTTTACCCAGTTCTGGAAGTACATCTTGCTCAAACCATGGATTCTTTTTAAGCCATATATTATTACGCGGACTGGGGTGTGGAAGCACTAAATAATTTGGCCAATACTCACGCCACGATTTTACTAACTCCGTAAGTGGCATTTTTTTAGTCTCCGGTAAATGATACGCCTGCGCGTATTTACCTAATACTATTGTCAGCTCAATATTTGGTAGTGCAGCCAATAATTGCTCGCGCCATGCTGGGGCACATTCTTTTCTCGGTGGTAAATCACCCGACTTACCCCTACCCGGGTAGCAAAAGCCCATAGGTAAAATTGCTATATTATTAGCATCGTAAAATTCATCCCTTGTTAGCCCAAGCCATTCTCGTAGGCGGTTTCCGCTTGCATCGTTAAACGGCACGCCTGTTTCGTGAACTTTTATACCCGGTGCTTGGCCCGCGATTAAAATACGTGCGTTTGGGTTAAATTGTATTACAGGTCGAGCCCCTAAAGGTAAATGAGGATCACAGATCACGCATTTACTAACTTGGTCTATTAATTGGTGACTATTCATGTTTATCTGGCCTTAAATGCTTAATTTTTATCCTAAATGGCCATTTAGGATAAATGAGTTGGTAAAAAATCGGTTTATTTTATCTAAAATGGCGATTAGTTAGTAAAATCCTGATCTTTAAGCCTAAATGCCCTACAGCCCTTATAGTACCTAGTGTTCTTTCGCCCATACCGCAAATTCGTTACCACTTGGTTCTGTAAAGTGAAACCGACAACCGCCAGGAAACTCAAAAATAGGTTTTAATATTACTCCGCCAAATGTCTCTACTTTTTTAAAGGTTGCGTGTATGTCGTTGCTATAAAAAATAAGTAATGCTGCCCCATGCTGAGTTAGTGATTTTAATGGAGCCTGAAAAATCCCACCATCTAACCCCTGCCCACTAAACGCCGTGTATTCTGGGCCGTAGTCAGTAAACTGCCAATTAAATACATGACTAAAAAAGGCCTTAGTTGCGGGTAAGTCGCATGCAGGAAACTCTACGTAATTTAATTTTTCGTGATCGCTCATCGTTATTTCACTCTTTATTTTTACTCAGTTTATTAACCTTAAGCTTTACATGCAGCCTGTGCAATATCATTAAACAATAACAGATCAGTATTTTACTAAGTAATCTGAACTCTGGATAATAAATCTATCTCGAGCAGCTATTTTCAGCGCTAGAGAAAATAAATTTAAATATCACCATAATTCAATACGTATAAAACCTGTTAACCAAGGTTCAGGTTAAGTAAGAAGGATAATTTACTAAAAGTTAGTCGCCGTAAATGAGAATAGCTATCTTTTGTATTTGTAACATATATAATAGCGCCTTTGTTTTATCCTCAGCTTTAAATAAAGGGATTAATTAACTATGCAGGCACCTTTGCACAGTGCGCCATTCGATAAGGTTAACGTAATTGCGCTTATAGTAAAAAGCGTAAGCAGTTATCGAGTTTTGGTATTTTTACGTTTTTTTATTGCCATAATTGGTGGCTATGCCTTTACCTCTGCAAGTACTGCGTTATTAAGTTTTGTATTGCCAATAGCTAAGCAAGACGCTGTACTGTTTAGTGTTTCAATCAGCATTTTAATTTATGCCGTAGTATTTATTTATGCCTTTAGCGTTAAATCATTAAGAAAAGTGTGGATCAGTATTTTACTAAGTACAGGTGCGTTTATCGGATTGCTTGTATTACTAAAGGGTTGGGTATGAAAGACAGCTTTTTCAGATCGATGACTTGGTTACACACTTGGGTAGGGTTACTCGTTTGTTGGTTATTATATTTAATATTTTTTGCAGGAACACTTAGCTTTTTTAGAGACGAAATAACGCTGTGGAATCAACCTGCCATACATAATGTACAAGCCCAAACACAGCGTATAGAAGCGCAAAAACAACAAATAATTACAGGGTTCGATTACTTAGCTAACCATGGAGCTAACTCATCAAGCTGGCGTATTACATTACCTGAGCCGCGTATTCCTTATTTAATTTATGGTTATGCAAAGCCAAAAGAGCCAGGCCAGCGCCGCAGCCAGTTTAAAAACACACAGTTAAACCCCAATACCATGAAAGAGCTTGAGCCCTTTGTAGATACTAAAGGTGGTAACTTTTTTTATCGGCTGCACTATGATTTACATTACATGGATGCAATAACCGCACGCTGGATTGTGTGCTTTGCTAGCTTTTTTATGCTAATTGCCATTATATCGGGTGTGGTTATTCATAAGCGTATTTTTAAAGATATGTTTAGCTTTAGACGCAACAAAGGCAGCCGTACATGGTTAGATGCCCATAATTTAAGCTCTGTGCTTGCCCTTCCTTTTCATTTAATGATTACTTACACAGGCATTATTACGCTTATATTTATGTTGTTCCCTTACCCTGCGCAAACGTCTTACGATGACGGCATGCGTGGCTTTTTTAATGATGTAACGCCTCGCAACACCATGACCGATAAAGCCCAAGGCGAATCGTCAATGGTGCCGATTAAAAGCATTTTGGATCAGGTTTATACTAAGTGGCCTCATGCAGATATTACTCGCGTACAAGTTAACCAACCAAATATGGCAGCTTCAACAATTACCGTATTGGTAAGCGCAGGTAAAACACTACGTGACCAAGCACCACGCTTAATATTTAGTGGTGCTACAGGGCAAATGGTCGCTAAAACTGATGACGAACTAACTAGCAGCAAAGCGCTTTACGAGTCGCTTAATTCAATGCATACGGGGCGTTTAGCTACGTGGTTGTTGCGCTGGTTATACGTATTAGGCGGTATTGCAGGCTGTGTAATGATTGGCTCTGGCTGTATTATGTGGGCTAAGCGAATTCGCGAGCGAACTAAAAATAACGTTAAACCTTCGTTTGGTTTAAAACTAGTTGAAGGGTTAAACCTAGCCACTATTATGGGACTTCCACTGGCAACGTGTGCATTTTTTATTGCTAACAGACTACTTAGCCCAACTACCGCAGAGCGCGCCGATAAAGAAATACTCGCGTTCTTTTTAACATGGCTAGCAGTTGCTCTTTTAGCACTTATAAAGCGCGACACACTGCAATGGCGAGTTATGGCAGCTATAAATGCTGTTGCATGTTTAAGCGTACCGGTTATTAATGCACTTACAACTAACGGTAATATAGTTAGCTATTTGATGCACAAACAGTGGGCTTTATTTACTTTTGATGCACTGTTTTTGTTATTTAGTATATTATTTTTTATACAAACCGAAAAATTACGTACTGCTAAAAACAACTCAAAAATAATCAGCCCTAGTCAATCTAATAACCTTAAAAGGCAAAAACCATGATTGATTTACTTGGGTTTAGCCTATGCCTGCTCAGTTTTAACTGTTTTGCGCTGGCTAAGTATAATCATTTTAAAGATGTATTTAAAAAACGCCCTACAGAATCCCAACGTAAAAAGCTGCTATTAGCTGCTTGGATCAGTATTTTACTAAGCTTGGTGCTTTGTATAGTTACTCAAGGTGGTTATGGAACATTACTATTTTGCGGGTTTATGAGCCTAAGTGTCTTAATTATAATGGTTTTTTATAATTTTTTAGTAGGCTACGTAAAGTGGTTTAGTGTTTTAAATAGCGTGTTAGTTGTACTAAGTGGGTTGTTTTTAGCATTAAACTAGCCTTAGTTAGTAAAAACGTGATCCGTTACTTTCCCATAGATTAGGCAAAAAAAATGGCAAGCTATATAGCTTGCCAACAATAGGGGATATTCAGTGTTTCCAATACTTACTGTCTCACGGCAAGTACACACAATATAACCATAATATATTTAAGTTACTTTACAGTTAGGTGACTCTTTTATTACTACTGTAAAGGGGCTTTACATTGTTTATTGCTCAACCCAAATTATTTCATCGGTAGCAAAGCCCAACTCTTTAGCTTTAGTTAAAAAGTGTTCTTTAAGCTCTTTGCTAACCGTTGGTGTACGCGATAAAAACCACAAGTAATCTTTGTTGTAACTGGTTATAAATGCATATTGATAATCGGGTTGGTCAAGTTCAAAAATCACGTAAGCGCCATAAAATGGACCAAAAAACGAGACTTTAAAATGCCCGGTGTCAGTGCCCTCAACAAACTTGGCTAAGCCTTCGGCGTCATCCCATTTTTTATCATCCGTTAAATACCCTTTGTTAAGGACCTTTACTGTGCCGTCGTCGTTAATTGAATAAGTCGCGGTAACTTGCTCCATACCTTCTTCGAATGAGTGATTGAGCCGTGCTATTTCAAACCATTTTCCTTTATATTTTTGTATATCAAAGTTTTTAACAGGTGTTATTCCCTCAGGAGGGCTGGTGCAAGCACTAAGAAAAAATAGCCCTGTAATAAGTAAACCGTATTTAATAGCCTTCATGTAAGCTCCTTTTTAAATTACATAAATAGTACGTATTATCTAAATATAGATGAGTATAAAGTTTGCTAGCCGATTAAAAAAAATTGCTATAGGATCATATTAATTCTAAAGCAATAAAAATGACCATAGCATGAAAATTTGGGTAGATGCAGACGCGTGTCCTGTTGTTATAAAAGAAATACTTTTTAGAGCTGCTGAGCGTATGAAAATCGAGACTATTTTAGTGGCTAATCACGCAATGCGTATCCCGCCGTCAAAATACATAAGCCACGTACAAGTATCGTCAGGGTTTGATGTAGCCGACGACGAAATAGTAAAACGTATTGAAAAAGGCGATTTAGTTATTACGGGCGATATTCCGCTAGCAAGTGAAGTAATTGATAACGGCGGGCAAGCACTCAACCCGCGTGGCGAGCTTTATACCACCGAGAATATCCGCTCAATACTTAACGTGCGAGACTTTATGGATACCATGCGCTCAAGTGGCGTAGAAATGAGTGGTGGGCCGCCGCCACTTAGCCAAACCGATCGCCAAAACTTTGCAAATAACCTCGACCGTATTTTAGCGCAAAACAAGGCTAACTAACTTGAATACCCAATTAGTTGGCTTAGGTGATACGCAATTTAGCGTGGCGGTATACGTAGCAAAAGCGCCGCCAATGCCGTTTTTTGAAACACTCGAATGCCTTGAGCCGGTTATAAATGAGCAAATAAATACCATAAACCAGCACTGTGGTAATGGTTGGCGCAAAGTGTTTAACGTGTACGCAAAAGTGCTATTTGCCCTGCCAAGTGAGCATTATTCATTTGCTAAACAAGCCTCTACTTGGCAACAATATCGCGATGAGTATTTACTGCAAAAAAACAGTAAAACTGCCCTGCTATTTAGCGCGCCTAACACTACTATTACGTGTGCAAATAAAGCTACTAGCAATAAAAACCAGTTGCACATAATTGCCGGTCGTACGCACGCTAAAAACTTATTACAACAAGGTAAGTTACATGCACAATTTGATTGGCTCGACGACGAGTTTGCAATAGACACCAGTAACAACATTATTGTGTGCCCATATTTTGATTATAGACAGTTAAGTAATATAAAAATTGCGAGATTAAGCGAACTAGTCGCGCAGCTAAAAATGACTAAATAACCTGAACTCTGGATAATAAATCTATCTCAAGCAGCTATTTTCAGCGCTAACTGCGTTGAATTTACTTGCAATAGGCCAGCTATTGACGCGTAAATTCGCCTTGCTTTCACTGAAAATCTCTGGCTAGAGAAAATAAATTTAAATATCAAAATAATTTAATATGTTAGTAAATATCTTAACCAGAGTTCAGGTTAAATAACACATTGTAAGGAACGACCATGGCCGGAATTTTAGAGTTAAACGAATTATTAAAATCAATGCAGCCAGCGCTTAAGCAAGGCGAGTATATTTTTTGTTGCTTAGCAGGCTCACTTGCCGATTATGTTCATTTAGAGCCACTTGCCACTTATGTTGAAGAGGAAGGGCTAACCCTTATTTTAAAAGCTGAAACCGCCGATAAAGCAGGTATTACTTACGAGGGTAAATATAATTTAATTACTCTTAATGTACATTCAAGCTTAGAGGCCGTTGGGCTAACTGCTGCGGTATCTGCAAAGCTGACTGAGCATGGCATTAGCGCTAATGTAGTAGCTGCGTTTTATCACGACCATATTTTTGTACAAACAGATAAAGCACAAGCTGCAATGAAAGCGCTTGGAGAGATTGGTTAGGATTGCTGGCACAGCAATGATCTGAGTGATGTGGATATTAGAGCGTCGGGTGGCGCTTCGCTTAACCGACCTACGTATAAAATAAAAGCGTGGTGTAGAGAGGTTTACATAAAAACACCGAGTTTGTTCACTCGGTGTTTTTATTGGTGCTGAATCGCGGGTGCTTGTTCAGCTTGTAAAACTTAAACTACATACCCACTAAAACCTAGCGCTTTAAAATACAGCTTCGGAATGCCAAATTTGCACTCATTTAGCAGTTCGCTAAAGCGCATTCTATCTAGCGGGTAAAACTCATTTTCTAAGTCGTGCCCTGTTTGTGTTTTACCTGTTTCGGTTAAACCCAATTGCGCGCACGTTGTAAGCTGAGCTTCGCGCTCAAATGAAGTTTCAGGGCGCATTAAATCTGCAATATAAAGGTTGGCGTCTTTTTTAAGGCTTCCTTTAATCGCTTTTAATAACTCTTTTTTATCGCCATTATCTTGTACAAAATGCATTACCAATAAACATAAAACGGCATCGGCTTTAACCGATAATTTATTAACAGGTCCGTTGTGAATATTGACGCGGCTTGCTATGCCTTGCTCATCAAATTGCTGCTTCGCGATAGCAAGCATATCGGCTGATGTATCTTGCGCGGTAAATTGCCATGTAGGGTTTAATGCAGCCAGTGCAAGTACTTCTTTGCCTGTGCCTGCCCCTACTACTAAAATATGCGCATTATCGCTTAGCGTTGCTTTTAGCTGTGCGTTAGTGAGCTGATGTAATAATTCATAACCAGGAACTAAACGGGTTATACGGCTATCGTATTGTGTTGCTTGCTCGCCTGTAAACGTTGGCATTGTATCTCCTTGTTTTCAGTAATGTTGCTTATAAAACTTCAACTGTGGAATATCCACCTGGCTTTTTGGCTACATGCACTTGAGTGGCTACACGCTCGCTCATTTGTGTTACGTGCGATATAACGCCTACTTTTCTGCCTTGTGCTTGCAAAGAATCCAAAGCGTCCATTGCAATGCTTAGGGTTTCGCTGTCTAACGTACCAAACCCTTCGTCAATAAACAAAGAATTGATTTGTACTTTGTTTGACGAAAGCGATGCTAAACCAAGTGCAAGTGCGAGCGATACTAAAAATGACTCCCCGCCTGAGAGTGTATTAACAGAGCGTTGCTCGTCGGCCATGTCGCGGTCAATAATTGCAATGTCGAGTGTTTGCGCTATGGCGGTTAATTCGTAGCGTTTATTGAGCGTTTTTAAATGGCTGTTGGCATAATGCAGTAATATTTTTAACGTTTGTGTTTGCGCTAAGTTACGCATGGTTTTACCCGTTGCATCACCCAAGACTTTATTAAGCAAATGCCACTGTTCAACCAGCGTTTTAAGTTTAGTTAACTCAGCCTGCTTACCTTCAAGCGCTTTTGCGTTTTGGTTGTGTTGCTCAATAGCGGTATTAGTTGCTAGTAATGAATTTTGCAGCTGCGTTTGTTGCTCGTTTAAGCTGCTTAGTTGCGTACTTAAAGCCTCTGCACTTTGCGTTGGTTTATCGCTACTGTTGTGTTTTTCAAGCGTAAGTTGCTGCTGTTTTAATGCGGCGTTTGCATCTGTTAGGGCTTGAGTTAACTGCTCGTGCTGAGTTAAATGCGCTTTAATAGTCTCGCTACTAAGCGTTAGTAAAATTTTGACCTGTTCGTGCGTTGCATTGCTATATTGCGCTTTAAAGTCAGTAAACCACTGGTTATAACGTGCCTCAAGCGTTGCTAGCTCTTGGCTGTTTTCAAGTAAGCGTTGCTCTACATTTTTAAGCGTTATGGCGTGCTCATCTCGTTGTTTTATAGCGTCGTCATATGCTTTTTGACTCGCTTGAACCTGCGATTGCAGTTGCTCTTGCGCACTTGTAAGTTTTGCTTGGTAGTCGTCTGCACTTATTTGCTCGTTATTAAATAAAGCTAAGCGCTCACTTTGTACAGTGCTTAGTAAATTTTTAGCTTTTACAAGCTCTTCATTAAGTGCTTTTAACGACTGCTCGTTGTTACTTATAAGCGGTGTGAGCTGCTTTATTTGTTCATTAGCTGTGTCTTGACGTTTTTGGCTTTGCTCAAGTTGCGTTTGAGTTTGCTGATACTGCGTAACCTGCTCGTGCAGCTCGCTAAGTTCAAGCGTATTGGCTTGTAGTTGCTGCCAAAAATCACTATTTTCAAATTGGCTATTGAGCGTTGTACCGAGCTCGTTAATTTGCGCACTAAGCTCGCTTTGCTTACTCGTTATTTGGTTTTGCTGATGTGTAAGCTCAAGGTGTTTATTACTAAGTTGCTGCTGTACTTGCTGCTCTGCTTTAAGTGCTGCAAGTAGCTCATTTACTTTAGTTTGCAGTGTACGTTGACGTTTTTGCTGCTCAAAGTATTGCGCTTTTTGCTCCGTTAACTGCTTATAAGTTACTTCAAGCTGATCAGGCGTTAAGTCGTTAAGCTCTGTACGTGCGCCTTGCATGGTATTTTTAATGTCGAGCTGTTTGGCTTTTGCTGTTTGTATTACTTGCTCAAGTTGTCCGTGTTCAGCAGTTAATACGGCGTGTTGAGTTTGGTGCTTATGCAGCTCGCTTTGTGCATGGTCAAATTGCTTTTTAGCTATATTAAAAGCATTTTCAAAATCAGTAATTAAGTTATTTAATTGCTGATTTTGATTTACCGCATACGGGTGCTCAGTTGCGCCGCACACTAAACAAGGCTCATTAGGGCGAAGCTCTGTGCGTAAATGTTCTACGTTTTCGCTGGCTCTTAAGCGCGCTTGGTTGAGTGCGTACTCGCTACCTTTAAGCGCTTGCTCGCTGGTTATTAAATGCTGATTAAGTAAAGCATGGGCTTGCTGGCTTTCATTTAACTGCTGATTAAGTACTTGTTGGCGTTGAGTGCTTTGTTTTAGTTCTGCGTTAAATTGCCCGTAGCGCTCTCGCTGCTCTTTTAAGTAATCAATACTTTTTAGCTGCGCGTCGCAGTGCTCTGCATTAAATTCATTAAGCTGAGTATTTAATGCCTGTAAAGTTGATTGCTCACCACTAAGTGCCACCTCGCACTGCTGCACTTTATTATTTTGCGCATTTAAAAGATCGCTCTGACTTGCAAGCTCGCTATTAAGAGTTTGGCTTTGTGCAAGGTTTGCGGTTAATTGCTGCTGTGCATTTAAGTAGGTATTAAAGCTTTGCTGATAGTAGCTCCAGTCTTTTGCTAAAACATGCAGCTGTGCATGCTCATTAAGCCATTGCTGGCTTTTAGTTGATTCGGTATTAGCGAGTTCAAGCTCGCTATTGCTTTGTTTAAGCTGCTGTGTGAACTCATCAAACTGAGATTGCTCTTTGGTTATTTGCGACTCAGTACCTTTTACAGCTTGAGTTTGCAAGGCAATATTGCTGTCGAGCTCTCGCGCTTTAGCTATAACGGGCGCTGCATTTTGTTTTTGCTCATTGGCGTTATTAAGCAGCTCGGTATGCTTAGTAAGCGCGGTATTACGCTCGTTAATTACCGCTAAATGATCAACACTT
This sequence comes from Pseudoalteromonas sp. NZS71_1, assembly GCF_015864305.1. Lineage (NCBI taxonomy): Bacteria > Pseudomonadati > Pseudomonadota > Gammaproteobacteria > Alteromonadales > Pseudoalteromonadaceae > Pseudoalteromonas > Pseudoalteromonas sp. NZS71_1. The sequence goes on from NZ_JADYXM010000001.1 coordinate 38,780, forward strand.
TTAAGCGATGTTATTTGCTGATCCAAAGCCGTATTTTGATCGGTTAACAAATTAAAACGGCTGCGGTTATCTTTTATTTCAAGCGCCTGCTTGGCTTGTTTTGCCTGCTCGCTTTGTGAGGTAATACTTTCAAGCGCTGAGCTTGCTTGTTGCTGGGTTTGCTGTGCTTGCAGTAAGTTTTGCTCAAGTACTGTAGCTTGCTGATACCAGTTAAGTGCTTTTTCGGTTTTGGATAGCTCTTTTTTAGTGTGTTCGGTTTGCGCTTTTAAATCGGTTAACTTGGTTTGTTGTAGCTCAAGTTCTTCTGGTGCTAGCAAAGTATAGCTTTGAAGGCCTGCTTTAAGCGCTTCAAGCTTTGCTACTTGCTCTTTATGACGTTCAAAAATACGCACGCCAATACGGCTAAATTTATCGGTACCTGTTAAGCACTCTAAAAGTTGCGCTCGCTCATCGCCAGTGGCTTTTAAAAACGCAGCAAACTCATGTTGTGCTAAAAGTACGGCACGGGAGAACTGCTCAAAGTTAAGCCCTATTTTACTCTCGACTTCTTTTATTGTGTGGCTTTTGTCAGCTATAAGGGTTTCGTCTGGCAGGGTTACTAAAGTGTGCTCTGCTACTTTAAGTTTGCCTGTTACTTTTTTATGGGTCCGTGCAATTGTATAGCGCGCACGATAAAGCTGTTTATCTTGTCCTAAAAAGTCGACCTCGGCGTAGCCTTCCCATGTACCTCTGCGTAGCAAGTTTCGCGCATCATTAAGCTTAATGCTGTCGCCGTTAAACTCAATTAAGTTACCTTTATCACCGCGCAGCCTCGCTGTTTTTGTATAAAGGGCTAAACAAATGGCATCTAAAAAGGTACTTTTACCAGCGCCAGTATCGCCAGTAATGGCAAATAGACCTGCGTCTTTTAATGGAGCTTTAGTAAAATCTATTTCAGCGTCAACTATTGAGGCTAAATTATGAATACGAACTGCGGTTATTTTCATAGTTGTTCCTGCTCCGTTAGCTCGTTTATCACGTCACTTAAAAGTGCTTTTAGCTCATCGGGTACGCTTTGCCCTGCCATGTCTTTATCGTTTGCGAATGCTTGTTCTAATAGGTTTAGTGGATTGAGCATTTCAACTTCGCTTAAATCTTCAAATACGGTGTTGTCGTCATTTTGCGCTGATTGCTCACGTACACGTTCAATACCACAAAATTTAATATGCTTGCCTTCAAGTGCTTGTTCTATTTGTTCTCTGAAGGTGGTGTCGGTATCGCTTGATTTAAGCTTTACACGTAAATAAGGCGCTATTATATTTTGTGCGGTGTCGAGCGCTTTAATTTGCTCGCATAGTTCGCTTAATGGTACACACTCCCCTTTTGGTAAAATAATCACATCGGCAGAGCGCGGAATGTAAAGGGGGTTTACAGTTGTACTAATATGTTGTTTTTCATCAATAATAAACTCAACAACATTTACTTGGTGCGTGTAGTTACGTTCTGAAAACGACATAGGGATAGGTGTGCCGCTGTATCGAATAACATCACTTTTAGCGACTTGTTGCGCTTTGTGTAAGTGCCCAAGAGCGACGTAGTTGGCTTGTTTACCAAATACATTAGCAGAAATAGACTCTTCACCACCTATTACTAAGTTACGCTCAGAATCACTTGAAATATCCCCGCCTTTTGCGTGTAAATGCCCCATAACTATTAATGGTGAGTTTTGCTCGTTTATATTAGTAGCTTGCTCTAGTGCAAGTTCGTAAGCTTTTGAAACGCCTTGAGCATAACTAGGGCCGCTTTCGGTTTGGCTAAGTAAACTTACATCACTTGCGCGTAAAAATGGCATAGCGACGATTACAGCGCGTTTACCATTGGTATTTATGGTAATAACAGTTTCATCGAGTGTTGCGACATCAAAGCGCCCTACTACGTGAGTATCAAACTGTGCAAGTAATGGCTGAGCTGCCAAAATACGATTTGCAGAGTCGTGGTTACCCGCAATAATCACTACGTGTAATAGTGGGCATGCTTTTTTGGCGTCTTTAATAAATTGATAAAGCTGATTTTCGGCGCTAGCACTTGGTGTCGCTGTATGATAAATATCGCCCGCAACTAAAAGTAAGTCTATTTGTTGTTCAACAAGAGTGGCTAATAACCATGTAAAAAAAGCTTGATGTTCAACACGGCGATCGTGTTCGTAAAATTGTTGGCCAAGGTGCCAATCTGAGGTGTGGAGGACTTTCATGTCGCGCTCTTAATAAAACCGTAAGAGCGCCAATATACCCAAGGCTGTTAAAGATGCAAGCCTAAGGCATGCATTACGTTAGGTTAAACTGTACCAAGCTGAAAAAACAACCGGTAATGCTAAAAGTGCCATTAATAATGGAATTTTTAACGTTTTAGTTTGTTTTGCGTGTAGCGCCTTTAGTGCATTAGTTTCGTTGCACGCTGCTACTTTATCGATATAAAAATAACCCGAATCGAGATACTGCTTACAGTTATTCTCACTTGCTGGAATCGCAATTAGTTCTTGTTGTTTTTTTAGGATGTAAAAATCCATAAGCCCACCGCATTTCTTGCTAGTAATCGATATTAATTTGAGGATAAATGTGACGAATTTATTTGCCTCAAATAAAAAGGTTGGCGATTTTAAATATAAACAGCACTAAAGATCAACCTAAAATTACACTATTTGTCATTTATCGTACAAATAGCGAATATTAATGAAGTTCGGCAATATTTGAGCCAATTATTTACTCGTTTCACTGTGTTTTTGTTCAGTAGAAAGGGCTTTTAGGCCATTTTACTTGTTGCGAATTAGTAATACTTATACGTAGGATTAATGGTTTACCTGGTAATGCCAAAGCAATACTTTTTTAGCAATATATATAAAATGAATGATATTTTTTTAAGTTCTGGGACTTTGTATTTAACCGATCAAAACCATTATTAAAACCCAATTTTGTAAACCCCCTTTACAGTTTTTATCTATTCGTATTTTGTTACAAAATAATTGTATTTTTCAATCTAAAAAACTAAGTGAACATCACCCTAAAAATACGGTACTTGGTCGCTAATTTATTGAAGCTAACTGGTATATTTGTCAAAGTACGCTCACAAAATTATATTAGGACTAACAATGAAAAAAATAGGTCTTACGCTAAGTGCTTTTGTATTGCCGTTCGCAATATCGAGTGCAGCTATGGCGTCTTCGGTTGAGCAAACAAAAGGTTCTTTTGTTGATAAATTTCGTCAATTAGACGAAGCACTTCCTACACCCAATGTTTATCGTAGTGCCGCTGGCGAACCCGGTGAAAAATACTGGCAGCAACGTGTAAATTACGATATTGATGTGAAGCTAGATGAAAAAAAGCACCGCATTACCGGTAGCCAAAGCATTGAATATAAAAATAACTCACCACATACGCTTAAATATTTATGGTTACAGTTAGATCAAAATATTTTTAAAAGTGACTCTATTGCCGAAACAACTAAAACGTTTAAAAGCACTTTAGAAAGCCTACCAGCTCAAAAGCCCGCTAAATTAAGTTTAGGCGACTTACGCCGTCAGCAATTTATGAGCGACAACGAACTGGGTTATACAATCAGTGGCGTAAAAGATGACGATGGTAAAGAGCTACGCGTAACTGTAGTTGATACCTTAATGCGCATCGATTTAAACGAGCCATTAAAGCCAGGTAAAGAAGTAGAATTTAGCATGAACTTTGCCTTCAACATTGTTGAAGAAGATGCAGTGGGTGCACGTTCTGGTTACGAGCACTTTGAAGAAGACGGCAACGACATATTCTTAATTGCTCAGTGGTTTCCTCGTTTAGCGGCTTATACCGATTACGAAGCATGGACAAACAAGCCGTTTTTAGGCTCAGGTGAGTTTACGCTTGAGTTTGGTGATTACGATGTTGAGATTACTGTTCCGGCAGATCACATTGTATCGGCAACAGGTAAACTTGATAACGCGAGCAAAGTACTTACAAGTACTCAGCGTAAACGTTTAAAGCAAGCCGAAACATCTAAGCGTCCTGTGTTTATTGTTAACGCAGAAGAAGCGCTAGAAAACGAAAAAGAAGGCACCGACAAAACTAAAACGTGGCACTTTAAAGCGCAAAATGTACGTGACTTTGCTTGGGCGTCGTCTCGTAAGTTTATGTGGGATGCAAAGGGTTATCAGCAAGGTGGTGACGTTCAACCTTTAGTTATGGCAATGTCGTTCTTCCCTAAAGAAGGTGGTGACTTATGGGAGAAGTACTCAACTGAAGCGGTAGTACACACAATGGAAGTGTACTCTAAGTATTCTTTTGACTACCCATACCCAACTGCGCAATCGGTAAATGGCCCTGTTGGCGGTATGGAATACCCAATGATTACCTTTAACGGCCCGCGTACTAAGTTACAAGATGATGGTACACGTACTTATTCTCAAGCTGAAAAGCGCTTTTTACTTGGCGTAGTTATTCATGAAGTGGGTCATATTTACTTTCCAATGATTGTTAACTCAGATGAGCGCCAATGGACGTGGATGGATGAAGGCTTAAACAGCTTTTTAGATGGCGTTGCTGGTCGTGAATGGGATCCTACTATTCCTTGGGGTGTTGAGCCTCGCGATATAGTGAGCTACATGAAGTCTGAAAACCAAGTACCTGTTATGACTCAGTCAGACAGTGTATTACGCTTAGGTCCTAATGCTTATACTAAACCTGCAGCAGCCCTTAATATTTTACGTGAAGTAATTTTAGGCCGTGACTTATTCGACTTTGCATTTAAAGAGTATGCTCAGCGCTGGAAATACAAGCGCCCTACTCCAGCTGATTTTTTCCGTACAATGGAAGAAGCCTCTGGTGTTGATTTAGATTGGTTTTGGCGTGGCTGGTTTTACACCACAGACCATGTAGATATCTCTTTAGATAAAGTATATCAACTACGTTTAGACACTAAAAACCCTGATATTGATTACAGCCGTTTACGTGATATTGAAGCAGACAAACCTACTTCATTATTTGTTGAGCGTAACCGCGCACAAGGTAAAAAAACATGGGTTGAGAAAAACTCTGATGTTACCGATTTTTATGACGAAAACGACCGTTTTACTGTAACCAATAAAGAACGTAACTCGTACAATAAGTTTTTAAAAGGCTTAGAGCCGTGGGAGCGTAAAACGCTTGAGCGTGCTTTAGAAGAAGATAAAAACTATTACGTTATGGAATTTTCAAACCTTGGTGGTTTGGTAATGCCTATTTTATTAGAACTAACATATGAAGATGGCACTAAAGAAGAGCGCTATATTCCTGCTGAAATTTGGCGTCGTAATTATAAGAACGTTCAAAAGCTGATTGTTACCGATAAAAACAAACCGCTTGTATCAGTTACTGTCGATCCAGGCTGGGAAACAGCTGACGTAGATGTTGAAAACAATAACTACCCTCGTCGTATTATTCCTTCACGTATTGAAGTGTTTAAAAAGGAAAAGAGTAAAGCTAAAGTAAGTCGCGATATCATGCAAGATATTAAAACTGAGCTTAAAACTGATGAGAAGAAAGACGAAAAGGATGACGGTGAGGAGCAGCAATAATGCGCTTTTTGCTTATTATTGTTTGCCTTTTAGTTGCTGCGCCAAGTATGGCGCATCAACTAAAATCGTCAGTTACAACCGTGCTTTTTAATAAACGAACGCATAATGTTGAATTAATGCATCGCTTTTATTTACATGATACCGAACACGCCGTAGGAACATTGTTTAAAGGCAAAATTGATATTATTAGTAATAAAGCCGACCAACAACGTTTTGCTAAGTATGTTGAATCGCATGTTGCTCTACAAACGTTAAGTGGTGAACCTTTACCACTTAACTTTGTGGGAGCACAAGTTGATGGTAAGTTTTTTTGGGTTTACCAAGAAGCACCAATTCCTGAAAACATTGAAGGAATTAAAATGAGTAATGGCGCACTTCGTGATTTATGGCCATCTCAGGTAAATATGGTAAACGTTGAGGGCAAAGGTAAGATTAAAACTTTAAACTTTGCTCAAGATGATACTTGGCTCGAAGCCCGCTTTGAGCAAAATTAATATTTAAAACTTCCCCAACCGACGCGCACAGCAGTTGTTTATGTGCGCGTTTTCTTCATACGTTTAAACTGCGTTCATGTTTGATCTGTTATTTGTAAATTTACGTAAAATTTGTGAGTTCAATTTGTATATTTACTTTTTTTTGCGCATGATATATCAAGCACTTAAATTACTTTGTTATCAATAGATTGATAATGGTGCGTATTAATATTTAAATATAGTTAGTTTCATTTATCCCTTTGTATTTACCGGCCTAGGGCATAAGCAGTAGAGAATTTTATGTTTAAATTTCATTTAGTAATAACTAAATTCAGGGAATGATATGACTACTCAGGTTGAGGCTATTTTTGGAGTGATTTTTGATTTAGATGGAACATTGGTTTCATCAGAATTAGATTTTGCATTAATAAAGGCCCAAATAGGTTGCCCTTGCGAGCAAGACTTACTTGATTACATTGCTCAGTTGCCCTCACCGTATATGCGTGAAGAGGCAATGAATATAGTTCACCAACACGAATTAATAGATGCACAACATGCCAGTATATTACCTGGTGTGAGTGAAGCTATTCATGCTTTAAAGTCTAAAAATATTCCGATGGCGATTGTTACTCGCAATTTTGATAAAGCAGCGGCAATTAAATTACAAAATAATCCACTCCCTATCAGCACAGTTTTAACGCGAAGCGATGCCCCAGCAAAGCCAGATCCCAGCGCTTTAAATGCCATTGCTACACTTTGGAACATTAACGCCAGAAATTTACTTTATGTAGGCGATTACCTTTACGACATTCAAGCTGCGCACAATGCAAATATGCGCGCGTGTTTATACGCTCCAGAGTCAACGCCTGCTTATGCCGATCAGGCAGATTACGTTTTACATGACTTTGTTGAATTAGTGACATTAGTTGAGAGTTATTCTGAAAAAATAGAGTTATGTTAAATAGCGTACTATTAAATTTATTTAAGAATAAGTGCTACGTTATTTAAATTACAAAATAACGTTTGTTCCTAGCCCAATACGTTTTGAATTGGTAAAATACCGCAAAACGTAACGTATTCATTAGGGGCACAAAATGGGCAGAGCATTTGTAGTTCGTCAAAGTTCTATGATCAAAACAGCCAATGCAAAAACAAAAGTAAACTCAAAGTATGGTAAAGAGATTTACGTTGCAGCAAAAAGTGGCGATCCCGATCCCGAAGTAAATCAAACACTACGCCGTCTAATCGAAAAAGCTAAAAAAGACCAAGTACCCGCACACGTTATTGAAAAAGCAATTGAAAAAGCAGCCGGTGGCGCAGGGGAAGATTACTCTGTTGCCCGTTACGAAGGCTATGGTCCTGGTAATTGCATGGTTATAGTTGACTGTTTAACTGACAATCCGAACCGTACAATTAAAGATGTACGCTTACCGTTTACTAAAACAGACTCAAAAATTGGTACTCCTGGCTGCGTAGCACATATGTTTGATCATTATGCGGTACTTGGCTTTGCGGGTGATGACGACGAAATAGTATTAGAAGCATTAATGATGGCTGATGTTGATGTTAGCGATGTTGAAGCCGAGGACGGTAAAATATCGGTATTTGCACCACCAACAGAATATTTTAAAGCTAAAACTGCCCTTGAAGACGCATTTGAAGGCATTAACTTTGAAGTAGACGAAATTACGTTTATTCCTCAAGTTAATATTGAAATTGAAGACGAAGAAGTTATTGCTAACTTTGATAAGTTTATAAATATGCTTGAAGATTGTGACGATGTACAAAATATTTATCACAATGCCATTGTAAAAAATTAGATTTAATTAGCTAAAGCTTTAAAAAGCGTGTTTTGTGTATGCAAAACACATTTTTTTACGTTTGAATAAATGTTAGATATTCATGTGTATTATGCTTATTTGAATATATATTTTTAAAATGCCTTAAAAGTGATGTTATTCTAATTTTAGGCGATAAAAAACCAGCTTAAAAGCTGGTTTAGCACTTAATCTGAACTTTGCTTAAGCGGTTAAAGCGTATTCGTTTTTTGTGCTTTATATTTTATACGGTAGCTATGTAGTAGTGGTTCAGTGTAACCACTAGGTTGTGTTACCCCCTCCAAAACCAGTGCAAGTGCAGCTTGAAACGCAATGCTGTTATTAAGGGTTTCTTCGTTTATTGCCATGGGTGTATACGCAGCGTCGTGCTCGTTTTGACCATTAACTACTTTGGCCATTTTAGCCATTGTTGATTTTATTTGCGCCTGTGAACACACGCCATTTAGCAACCAATTAGCCATATGCTGGCTTGAAATACGCAGTGTTGCTCTGTCTTCCATTAGCCCGATATGGTTAATGTCGGGTACTTTTGAGCAGCCAACACCTTGATCAATCCAACGTACAACGTAACCTAAAATGCCTTGTGCGTTGTTTTCAAGCTCGCTTTGAATATCTTCTTTTGAAAGCCTTTTAGGGTCTGTCATTAGCGGCGGTGTAAGCAGGTCATTAAGGCTCGCAATAGTTCGCTTGGCTATACTTTGCTGCTCGGTAAATACGTTTATATCGTGATAATGCATTGCATGCAGAGTAGCGGCTGTAGGGGAGGGCACCCATGCAGTATTAGCGCCTGATTTAGGGTGAGCTTGTTTTTGCTCCATCATTAATGCCATTTTATCTGGCATTGGCCACATGCCTTTACCTATTTGTGCTTTATGACTTAAGCCACAAGCAAGGCCAATATCGACGTTGCGATCCTCATAAGCTTGTATCCATGGTTGCTGCTTAATCTGTGCTTTTGGAAGCACAACGCCCGCTTGCATAGAGGTATGAATTTCATCGCCTGTGCGGTCTAAAAATCCAGTATTTATAAATACAACGCGCTCTTTAGCTGCATAAATACAGGCTTTTAGGTTTACAGAAGTACGGCGTTCTTCATCCATAATACCCATTTTAAGCGTGTTTTTAGGTAAGCTTAGCGCTTCCTCTACTAAGCTAAATAAAGTGTTAGTAAACGCTACCTCTTCAGGGCCATGCATTTTTGGTTTTACTATATTAATACTTTGCGCGCTTGAGTTTTTTATACCTGTTTTTTTATTTAGGTCGTGCAGGGCAGCGGTGGCAGTAAACATCGCATCCATAATGCCTTCAAATACCGGTTGATTGTACACATCGGTAATAGCAGGGTTCGTCATTAAATGGCCAACGTTTCTAACAAACATCATGCTACGGCCTTTTAAAGTAACGGTGCCACCATCAAGTGCGGTGTATGTTTTATCACTTTGCAGAGTACGCTCTACAGTTTTATCGCCTTTTTTGAACGATTCAACTAGGTTACCTTGCATCAAACCAAGCCAATTTTTATAAACTTGTACTTTATCTTCTGCATCTACCGCAGCTACAGAATCTTCACAATCCATAATGGTTGTAAGCGCGGCCTCTAGCACTACATCTTTTAAGCCTGCTTTATCTGCTTGGCCAATAATGTGGTGGTGATCGATATGTAGCTCTATGTGTAAATCATTGTTTTTTAATAACACTACGGTTGGGTTTTGTGCTTCTCCTTGATAGCCAATAAGCTGAGATGGGTTAGCTAATGTGGTTTGAGAGCTATCACGTAACGTAATTAAAAGTGCGCCATCTACTACTGAATAATTAGTGCTTTCTATATGCGAGCCATTAGTGAGCGGCAATGCTTTATCTAAAAACTGGCGAGCGTAGGCCATTACCTTAAAACCACGAACAGGATTGTAGGTATTGCCTTTTTCGGCTCCATCGTCTTCGCTTAACACATCTGTACCGTATAAAGCGTCGTATAACGAACCCCAACGTGCGTTAGCGGCATTAAGTGCAAAGCGTGCGTTACTTACAGGCACAACCAACTGAGGACCTGCTGTAAGGGCTACTTCGGGTTCTACATTTTGGGTTTCAATTTCAAAGTTGGTAGGCTCTTTAACTAAATAGCCAATATCTTGCAAAAAGGCATGGTACTTAACGCTATCCCACGTTTTATTAGCAAGATGGTAGTCATCTATTTGCTGTTGAAGCAATTCTCGCTTTTCAAGCAGTGCCTTATTTGTAGGGGTAAGTGTTTGAACTATATGTGCAAAGCTTTGCCAAAATTGATGCTCACTTAAGTGAGTGCCTGGTAGTAATTGATTTTTAACAAAATCAGCGAGTTGTGTGTCTACGCTGAGTCCTGAATGTGTGAGAGTGTGGGACATAATTGCCTTCCTTAAACGGTCGCGATGTTGTTGTGTGCTTATGCGTTAAGGCAACAATAACTCAAAAAGGCAATGTTGAGTGCTTTTTAGCCATTCACAAAATGTATAGCCACAATAACAACTATAAATTTACTAAATCTAGAAAAGGAGCCTAATGTTGAATCAAGCGAAACGGAGCACACACTCCTAGCCACTCTCACAACATTAAAATAATTTATACCAATCTGCTTATGTATGGGGTCTATTTAACGTTAAGAAAATTACGCTAGAGCTAGGCAAAAATTTTTGTATCTAGTTATTCTAAATAAAAAATTTTTAACGACGTTATAGTGCAATTTAATTCGTTAAATTGATCAAAGATTTATGCAGGTTGGTATTACACACTCGTTCGAAGGATTTTATTATGACAACATATCAACGCGAAACAGACACACTCTCTACTCTTTGCCAATCACAAGGCAGCGCATGGAAAGCTATTAACCCTGAATACGCAAGCCGTATGCGTTTACAAAACCGTTTTCGTACAGGGATTGAAATTGCGCAATACACAGCAGACGTTATGCGTGAAGATATGGCTGCATATGACGCCGACACAAGCCTGTACACCCAATCTTTAGGGTGTTGGCATGGCTTTACTGCCCAACAAATGATGATGGCTATTAAGCGCCATCAAAAAACAACTAAACGCAGCTATGTATACTTAAGTGGCTGGATGGTTGCAGCACTTCGCTCTGCATTTGGTCCGCTGCCAGATCAAAGCATGCACGAAAAAACATCGGTACCTGCATTAATTGAAGAAATTTACACATTTTTAAAGCAAGCTGATGCACGTGAACTAGACCACTTGTTTAACGACCTAGATGCAGCAAAAGCGAATGGCGGTGACGTTCAAGCTGTTATTGATAAAATAGACAACTTTGAAACTCATGTTGTGCCAATTATTGCTGATATTGACGCAGGTTTTGGTAACGAAGAAGCAACTTACTTACTGGCTAAAAAAATGATTGAAGCCGGTGCGTGTGCCATTCAAATAGAAAACCAAGTATCTGACGCCAAACAATGTGGTCACCAAGCGGGTAAGGTGACCGTTCCACACGAAGACTTTTTAGCAAAGATTAACGCTGTACGTTACGCCTTTTTAGAACTTGGTATTGATAACGGTATTATTGTGGCACGTACAGATTCATTAGGTGCAAGCCTTACTCAAAAAGTACCTGTGTCGCAAACACCAGGTGACTTAGCAAGCCAATACAATGCATTTTTAGAAACGACGCCAATTAACGGTGTCGATGACTTGAATGAAGGCGACACAGCAATGAAAATTAATGGCCAGTTATGTAAACCAACTCGCCTAGATAACGGTTTATTTCAATTCCGCGAAGGCACTGAAAAAGACCGCGTAGTACTAGATTGTATTACGAGCTTGCAGTCGGGCGCTGATTTACTGTGGATTGAAACAGAAAAACCTCATGTTAAGCAAATTGCAGAACTGGTAAATCGTGTAAAAGAACACGTGCCAAATGCAAAACTGGTATACAACAACTCGCCTTCGTTTAACTGGACGCTTAAGTTTCGTGAGCAAGTGTATCAAGAGTGGGAAGAAGCAGGCCGTGACCTTAGTGCTTACCCAAGCCTTGGCGACAATAAAGGCCTTATGGCACCAGAAATGGATGCAACAGAACTTGCGCAAGCAGCCGATTTACTAGTGCAAAACTTCCAGCGCGATGGCGCACGTGAAGCAGGTATTTTCCATCACTTAATTACTCTGCCTACGTACCATACAGCTGCGTTGAGCACTGATATTTTATCAGAAGGTTATTTTGGCGATATGGGTATGCTGGCTTATGTACGTGATGTACAACGCCAAGAAATTCGCCGTGAGCAAGCTTCTGTTAAGCACCAAGACCTAGCAGGGTCTAACATGGGCGATACGCACAAAGAATACTTCTCTGGTGATAACGCGCTAAAAGCCGGTGGTGAAGACAACACCATGAACCAGTTTTAATTTCTAACTAGATAGTGTTACTCAAGGGCCAATAGGCCCTTTTTTATTGCTTTAAGTAAAGTTAGAACATTGAAGCATAATTACAGATCAGACTTTAACTAGGGCGTGTTGATCTTTGTGGATTGAAATTTGTTCAATCTAGGGGCGATTAAATCGCGGCGCGAGGTTTGTAACCTAGTGGGCTAAGTAAAAACCGAGCAACAAAGAGTTTATCGTCCCTAGAAAGAACCCAAAGGGCAGCGCATGTTTGGTATTTATGCTACGTTATCGCCTATTCATGGGGAATAACCACACTACATAAGCTCCGCCTTGCCTAAAAACCAAACATACTGCTGCAAATTAACCCACCAAAGTTCAACACGCCCTTGCCAAATCATGTTGGATCACTATTTAACTACCTGAGTGGATTTACAGATCAGAGTTTAACTAACCTTTCATAAAACGGCATATTTGGGGTGATTTTGCTGTAGAAAGCGTTTACAACAACTTTAAAAGGCAGGTAAGTGACTGATTTTTGCTTTAATAGGCAAACTTAGCGAATTTATAAACCGATTTTTTACTAACTTCTCTGTGCTATAAAACAAAATTTTACTAACTGATAGGCTATAAACAGTGACTCAAACCGATTTTTTACCAACTCAAGTTACAAAAAATGCTATAAACCGAAATTTTACTAACTGAAGTTTTAGCTAAGTCCGATATTTAACTGTCACAGAAGTGTAAAGGGGGTTTACAGTTTGAATACTAAGGCGGTAAATACAAAAGCCACTTATTTGAAGTGGCTTTTATTTGAGCTATAAATTAATTACCCAGAGTTTATTTAGTGTGTTTATCAAACCACCATTGAATATAAGCTACTTTAGTCATTAAGTTTGATGGACGAGCTGTAATACCATGCGATGCATTAGGAATGCGCACCATTGCAGTATCAACGCCTTGTAGTTTTAATGCCTGATAAAACTGCTCAGTTTCTGATATTGGTGTACGGTAGTCAGATTCGCCAGTGAGCAACATAGTAGGAGTTTTAACGTTTCCAACATAACTAATAGGCGAGCGCTTCATGTAATGCTCAATGTGATCCCACGGTTTACCCGGAAACCAGTAATCAGCAAAAAACGGGTAAAAATCTGCAGTTAGTACAAAACTGATCCAATTAATAACAGGCTTAGCAACTACAGCTGCAGCAAAGCGATCTGTATGACCCACAATCCAAGCTGTTAATACACCGCCACCAGAGCCACCGGTTACAAACAATTTAGACTCGTCAATAAAGCCTTTCGCTATTAGCGTATCAACGCCTGTCATTAAGTCATCAAAATCGTTACTTGGATAATTATGATGAATAGTTTGTGCAAACTCTTTACCGTATGAATCACTGCCACGTGGGTTCATGTATAAAACGACATTTCCTTTGGCTGCAAACAGCTGAATTTCAGCGCTAAAGTGTGGACCGTAATTAGCTACTGGACCGCCATGTATTTCTAGTATTAGCGGATATTTTTTGCTGCTGTCAAATTCTGGTGGGTAAGCAATCCATCCTTGAATAGGTAACTCATCGTGACTTGATTTAATCCAAATTTCTTCCACTTTAGCCAAAGCTTTGTCGCCCAATGCATCTGCATTAAGGGTAGTTAAACGCTGCGCTTTACCGCGTTTAATTGTTGCTATATCAGCAGGACGCTGAGTATCTGCAAGGGTAAAGGCTACTTCGCCACCTTCGCTTACATCAAAGTCGCCACCAGAATAAGGGCGACCAAAGGCAACACTGCCAATTTGGGTTGTTATAATTTTACGCTTGCCGCTGCGTGGTTGATAGGCGAGGGCAGTTTGACCTTTATCTGCATAGCTAAAGTATATGCCTTTGGAGTTTGCACTCCATTTTATTTGACCTACGCTACGATCAAAATCTGGCGTTAAGCTAGTTGTGTTACCTGTTTTTAAATCACGAATATAAAGCTGAGCGTTTTCGTAGTTAGTGCGTTTATCATCGTAACCTGTGTACGCTAAGTAACGACCATCGGGCGATACTTTAGGCTGCTCGTCAGGTCCGTTTCGGTCAGTAACTTTAGTTATATTTTGTGTGGCTAACTCGAGTTGATAGATTTCACTGTTTGTGGGTTTTAGCTGGTTGTTTGTGTGCCTGTTCGCAGAAAAATAAAGCGACTTACCATCGTTACTAAAACTTACATCGCCTGCGTTATCAAATTCATCATGAGTGAGTTGTTTGGCATTACCACCGTTAGCGTCTATGGAAAATAATTGGCTAAAACCTTTTTGCGTATAACCGCCACCATCTGAGCGATAATAAACATCATCAATAAATTTTGCGGGCTCTGCCCACGTTGCATCTTTTGGTTTGCCCGGTAAGCTTACTGGCGCTGAATTAGCGCTTGGAACAAACATGCTAAATATTAATTGGTTAGAATCAGGGTTCCATGTAATCGAACGTGGACTACTCGTTAAGTTACTAATTTTTGCCATAGCACCTGTTTTAAGCCATTTTATATATATTTGGCTGCTGCCATCGCGAGTTGATATAAACGCAAGGCGTTGACCATCAGGAGAGAGTACTGGCGAATAATCCATATGCACGCCAGAGGTTAGCGGTTGCATTTGTTTGGTTTTGTAATCAACAGACCAAATATTACCAACTTTGCGATCTGTTTTTATATCCATGCGGTTACGCACAAAATAAACAGTTTTACCGTCTTCGGTTATATCTATTTGATTGGCATATTCTAAATTAAACACGTCTTGCAGTTGTAGTGTATTTGTTTCAGCGTAGGCTAAATTGCTACAGCCTAAAATGAGGCTAAGTGTTAAAAGCTTTTTCATTTTAATCCCTGTTGTTACTTTTTTAATTTGCTAAGTAGTTATATGTTAGGGATTATTAAATTAACAGTAGGATGCGATGAAGCTCTTATTTAACTCTATGAGTTAAAGCTGTAAAGGGGGTTTACAGCTTCTATTTGAGGTTGTGTAAAAGTTTAGTTAGCTGAGTTACACAGGGCTTTTATATCTTTTATAAGCGCTATGCCATTAGCATTGTCGCCATGTACGCATAAGCTATGGGCTTTGAGCGTTAGTTTTTTTCCAGTTCGTGTTGTCACGCTGCCATCGGATAAAAGCTGAGTTACTTGTTTTAGTAATGCCGCTTTGTTGTGAACGCTACCCTCAAGTGTTCGTGACACTAAATGCCCGTCGTCGGTGTACTGTCTGTCGGCAAATGCCTCGAGTATTAGATCAACTCCTGAGCTTTTAGCTATTTGAATGTGCTTATTGGCATTTTTAGTCGCTAAGACCATTAGTTTCAAATCTATTGGGTAGCTAGCAATTGCATTTATAACGGTTTGTAATATTTGCTCATCAGCCATCATGTCGTTATAAAGTGCGCCATGCGGTTTAACATAGCTAAGTGTTAAACCTTGTACTTTTGCCATGCCCTCAATAGCGGCTATTTGATAATGCAGGCAATTTGTAAGCTCTTTTTCGCTAAGTACCATTGAGCGCCTACCAAAGCCTTGCTTATCTGGGTAGCTTGGGTGAGCACCAATTTGTACGTTATGTTGCTTGGCAAGAGTGAGCGTGCTTGCCATTACATCGGCATCACCTGCATGAAACCCACACGCAATATTGGCCATATCAATATGTGGCATAACGTCATCGTCTAGCCCCATTTTCCACGCGCCAAAGCTTTCGCCTAAATCACAATTGAGTTTCATATTAGTGCGCCTTTTGCGGTTTTATTGTGACAGGTAATACGCCGTTAGCCGGTGCTTCTCCTAGTAACACTTTTGCAAGTGCGGTAAAAGCAGGACCAGATACAATATCATTTTTATCTACATCAATATTATATGCGTAAGATGCAAGTACAGCATTTGCATAATCGCCAAATTTAGCAATGTCGTAAGGTGCTCTTAGGCTTATAAAAACAGTGCTTTTGTTTTCTTCTTTTGCCACTTTTAATAATGACTCAAGTGCTTTTGGTTGCTCTGCATTATTAAGTGCAAAATTAGGATCGTCTTTTAAATCATCCATACCGCCAATTTCGACCGCACTTTGATTAGGCGTTGCATTGCCGGCTATAACTACATCAGCAGCGTGTATTTGTGTTTTAGCTTGTGCAGGATTAAACCCTTGTAGGCTGCTACAGCTATAGTTTAGTTTTTGCTGGCTGGTAGCTTCAATCGCTTGCTGCATTGCCATACATTTACGCGTGTCGGGCATAATAATATGAACATTACTTCCTGCTTTTAAATTAAGTGGCAAAGTACTGTTATTATTTCTAACCTGCGTTATTGCCTCTACAGCAAGCTGCGCTTCTATTTCGCGATGTGCTGCACTGCCGATTGTTTGCTTTGCATTTATGAGCGCGGTAATAGGGTCAAAATTAGTGCTTAATCTAAATTTATTTTTAAGCGTAATTATACGCATCGCTGATTGTGCTATTTCTTGCTCATCAAGTTGGTTTGATTTAACCGCTGCAACAAGCTCTTTAATAAGGTCATCGAGCTTGTTTAAATCATCCGGTGTTCTAATTTCAACGGGCATTAGGGCAATGTCAGCCCCAGCCGCAAACGTATTTATTACCGCTTGAGTTGGTGTAAAGAAATTACTAATGCCAGCCATATCAAGCGCATCAGTTACTACAACACCTTGGTAATTAAGCTCACCACGTAAAATATCAGTAATGATTGCGCGCGACATTGTTGCCGGTTTTATCATGGTTTTGCCATTAACACTTATAAACGTTGTACTATCGAGCGCTGGGTATTGAATATGCGCCGTCATTATCATGCCTGGGTTTTGCTTGGCGATAATGTGTTTAAAAGGTGCTAGGTCTTGCTCGTAAATAACTTCTTTTGCATGGTTTACTTTAGGCAAACCTGTATGGCTATCTACGTTTGTATCGCCGTGGCCCGGGAAGTGCTTTAACGAGGTAATAACACCGTTGTTCTCAAATCCTGCTACCTGTGCGGCGCCTAATTTACTCACTAATGCAGGGTTTTCACCAAACGAGCGTACATTAATAACAGGGTTATCGGGGTTCATGTTTACATCAACCGTAGGCGCGTAGTTTATATTTATACCCAGCGAATTTAGCTCTTTAGCTATAATAGTTGCTGTTTTTGTCGCAAAGCTCGTACCGTGTTTTTTGTAGGTTGCGCCAATCGACATATTACCGGTAAATGATGTAGCAACATCGCGTGGAAAACGCGCTACACGTCCGCCTTCTTGATCTATTGATATAAATAGCGGCAGCTTACTACTGGATTTACTTGCAGCTGTTTGCAATTGGCTATTAAGCGTAATTGTTTGCTCTATCGATTGGGTATTTTCAGAAAATAAAATAACCCCACCAATATCGTATTTAGCAATAGCGGTAGCGAGCTCATTAGGTAACTCGGTCATTGGAGTTCGGCATTTATTACTTGCTCCTTGCTGGCAAAAGTAGCGAAAGTCGAGTATTAACTTTTGCCCAAGTTGTTGTTCAAGAGAAAGCACGGGTTTAGCAAGCGAGGATTGTAATGGCATTAAACACCCAGATAAAAAAACGATAGACGGTACAATACACTTATTTAGCAAAACACACTCCAAGGCTAAAAAGTAGATAAATGTATGCAGCTTAACTACTTTTTAAAGTAACTGCAAAAGAAGGTTTTCTTTACAAAAACCATTAACGTATTGTAAAAATTGAAGATAAATTATAGTTTTGAACTTAGTGAAAAGTTATATTTTTTCTGGCTTTATTGATATTAGGTAATAAATTTTTAATAGGATGTAATTGCAGGCTTTATACTCAATTATAGGTGCAAGTATTGAATGCCTCATACTTAGGATGGCATTCATTTTCGAAAGA
Organism: Pseudoalteromonas sp. NZS71_1; assembly: GCF_015864305.1. Taxonomy (NCBI): domain Bacteria; kingdom Pseudomonadati; phylum Pseudomonadota; class Gammaproteobacteria; order Alteromonadales; family Pseudoalteromonadaceae; genus Pseudoalteromonas; species Pseudoalteromonas sp. NZS71_1. The sequence goes on from NZ_JADYXM010000001.1 coordinate 56,909, forward strand.
ATTATTAATAGCCTTAATCTTCGATTTCTTATTTTTCATTTAACGATTACAGCCTTTATTAGTACTTTAGTAAGTCGCTTTTATTCTACCTACCAAGCACAAAAGGAGCAGTTAAAAACGTACACTAAAAATAACTATGCCTGCGCTAATAAACTAGCATCAACAACTTATACTCTTTAGAATCAGCAATGCAATAACCTGCCTATTCAACTAAAAATCATCTTGAAAAGACAATATTGTGGCGCATTTAGGTAGAGAAGAATTTGTATTTTTTTACCTAATAAGAACAGCAAAGTGCGCAAAATAGCAGAGCGATTACGTCAAACCGTTGAGTCTATAAATACGTAAACTATTGTATTTATAATAATTGCTCTTGGCATTGCAACTTGGTCTGAGCATAGTAACGAAATAGACCAAGTTTACAAATGTGCTGACAAAGTACTTTACCATGTTAATAATATGGTAGTGATAAGTGCATTGTTGCTGATTAAAAATGTGTTTCGATAGGTGAGTAATCAATTGCAACTTCTACATTGCTCACTGAGCTATAGTTGTTTAGATCTTTAGATAATCCTGCAATATCAACATCCTTTTCAACAAGTAATGTGTAATTGTGAGCTGTCGACTTAACTAACTCATAATTATTTTTTAACTCATCAGGCAAAGAATCGGTATTTAATGTAATGGTAAGAGTACCTGTTACTACACCTTTTTGCTTTAAGTTCTGATTATAAATAACGTCGCCTTTAAATAACTGCTCAGAGTTAAAAATAAGCTTATCACCAGATGAATTTATGCTTTTAGATGCTTTTTTCATAATACCTTGACCGCTTTCTTTTTTAGGGAAAATAGTGTCAGTTTTCTGGTTCTTAGATGGTTCTTTTATAATGATTTCTGCTGTTTTAGGTAGCGCCTGAGAGTTGTTAACCTCTGTTTTTTCACTGTTATTACATGCAGATAGTAATAAAGCTGCAATTATTGGCACTGAACTTGTAAAAATTATTTTTTGCATTCGTTTACCTTTGTTTACTTTTCTCTAAATTTAAAGCTATTCAGCTTCATTCAAGTATGTATATTAACAACTTAACTATGCGTTTACATAAAATAATCAATTAAAAAACATTAAGTGTTTTAATATAATAAATACAAACAGGTGGATACATGTCTCAATTTAAATTAACAACTATTGCCATGGTTGTAGCATCAACATTAGCAGCAGGTGAGCTAACCGCCGCTGAACAAACTCGATTTTATGATGTAAGTGCTACAAATGCAGTTACTCAGGGTACTTCTTTAGCTGCTGTTCAGCAGAGAACCTTAGCCGAACGCGCCACTGTATCGGGTCAAAAATCTATTTACGATGCACAAATGGGTAAAGCAACATTTTTATGGCAAGCAATAGGTCAGCGTAAGCCTGACATGGCTTTAATCGCAGCTGATAACCGTAATCAATATGCTGCTGACTTTTATATTGAAACTTTAACAGGTATTAGTAATCGTAAAACAACAGCATCTTCTGCTGTTATGGTTGATTTATCAGAGCAAAAACGTGGTTCTATTAGTGCTAAATATAAACAACAAGTAAACGGTGTAGAAGTTTTTAACCGCGAATACAACTTGTTAATGGATAAAGAGTACAACCTAGTAGCAAGCTCGGGTTATTTTGCTGATACGTCGTCATCTAAAAATAAACTTGCTGCATTAACGGGTTTTGTAAGCTCTGAGCAAAGTATAAAAAAAGCATTTAGTGAATTAGCAAATATTGATGTCTCACTTCGTAAAATTGGTAATGAAGGTGGATATGCAAAGTATGAGGCTAAATCATTAGATGACTCTAAGATTGTTTTAGGTACACCACGTGCAAAAGAAGTGTTTTTTGAAGTTGCAGGCGAGCTTAAATCTGCTTACTACATTGAAGTAGAAGTAGCAGAAGTTGGCTCTTTAGAAAGTGACTACTTTAGTTATGTAGTAGATTCGAATAACAGCAAAGTATATTTTGCGAAAGATTTGAAATCTCATGCAGCTGACTTTAATTACCGTGTTTACGCTAACCAAGATGGCTACCCAATGGAAAGCCCGCACGGTGACGTAATTCCTGCAGATGGCCCAGGGCAAGTAGACGAGACTGAGATTTTAGACGCGCCAATGGTATCTCTATCTTACTACAGTAAACTAAGCACAATGGACCCATGGTTAGCTGATGATGCAACGACAACATCAGGTAATAACGTATTTGCTTACGCAGATGTGGTTGCACCTCAAGATTTTAGTGAAGGTGACTTTACTGCTGAAACAACAGCAGACTTCACATTTGACTACCCTTATCAAGTAGATGAAGTTGCAAATAGCTACGCAAACCGTAAAGCGGCTATTGTTAACTTGTTTTATATGAATAACTTTTTACATGATTTTTTCTATGATCATGGTTTTGATGAAACGTCAAATGTAGCTCAAGTATCTAACTTTGGTCGTGGCGGCGTAGAAGGTGACCCGATTGAAGCACAAGCTCAAGATAACTCAGGTCGTAATAACGCAAATATGTCTACGCCAGCTGATGGTGCTAGCCCACGTATGCAAATGTACTTGTACAACAGTAAAGATGCCGTTGTTGGTGTAGATTTTGGTATTACTGTAACTTCACATGACTCTTTAGGCCTTTTAGCTTCAACAAAAGAATCTGGCTTTGGTAAATACCAATTCAGTGATGTGGCTGCAGAAGTTGTTCGTTTAGATGATGGAAATACAGTAGATTCAACAAGCGTGAATGATGGTTGTGAGCCTGCTATAAATGCAGCTGAACTAGCGGGTAAAATTGCAATTGTAGACCGTGGCTCATGCTCATTTACAATTAAAGTAAAAAATGCACAAGATGCAGGTGCGATAGCAACTATCGTTGTTAATAATGACCCAGATACGGCAGAACCGGCACCAATGGGCGGTGAAGACGATACTGTAACCATTCCAAATATGGGTTTAAATTACGCTGATGGTCATGCAATGTATGACCTAATTGATGCTCGTGAAGTTGTTACTGTTAACATGTTTACCAAAGCAACATTAAAAGATGGTACGTTTGATAATGGTATTATTGCTCATGAATGGGGTCACTACATTAGTAACCGCTTAGTCGGTAATTCATCAGGCCTTATTAACTTCCAAGGCCGCGCAATGGGCGAAGGCTGGGGCGATTTCCACTCATTAATGTTTATCGCTAAAGAAAGCGATATAAATATCACAGGTAACGATAAGTTCCAAAAAGCATATGGTAGCGGCACATTTGTAGAAGACTTCTACTTCGGTATTCGTCGTCTTCCTTATTCAACTGATACAGATGTAAATGCATTATCGTTCCGACATATTACTGAAAATGCTGGTGCTGATATTGGTATTTCACCAACAAGCGTGGCTTCTCCTCATGCTGCCGGCGAAATTTGGGCAACTGTATTATGGGAAAACTACGTAACGCTTATTAACGAGCATGGCTTTAATGAAGCACAAACTCGAATGGCAGATTACTTAGTTGCAGGTTACAAATTAACACCTATAGCACCAACCTACACTGAAGCACGTGATGCTATTTTAGCTGCTGCCTATGCAGTAGACCCTGCTGATTACAAGTTAATGGTAGGCGCATTTGCTAAACGTGGTATGGGTCTTGGCGCAGTATCGCCAGATCGTTTCAGTGAAGACCTTACTGGTGTAGTTGAATCAGATAAAACACAGCTTTCTAGCTATGCTTTTGCAAGTGCTGACTTAAACAACATGTACAATGGTACAGAGCTTGGTTTTTGTACTAACGACAATATTTTAGATAAAGGCGAAACGAGTACGGTTAGCGTAACAATTACTAACCGTGGTAGTGAAGTACTTAGTGGTACAACAGCACAACTGACAGTTATAAGCGATCATGATGTAACATTTGAAAATGATGGCCTACTTACTTTTGGTGAAGTTCAACCGTACGAAGCAATAACAAGTAACGATATTAAAGTTACTTTGAACGAAGCGGGTACAGCTGAAACACTAGAAATTGAAGTCACATTCCCTGAAATTGAAACGGATGATGATATCGTTGAAGCGCTTGATCAAACACTTACGTTTGAAGTAAATATGGGCTTTAAATCAGAAACGCCTGTTGGAGCTGTAGTTTCAGATGATATGGAAGTAGCAAGTTCATCACTATTAGATTTAAAAGAAAACGTAATGTTTGGTGGTGATTTAGCTGCTGGCACTCAAGTAATGGATAATAGTAGTAATATTGCATTCTTTGAACAAGGTGGCTTTGGGCTAGGCACACAAGCAATGCGCCTTGTAAATAATGGCTTCCAATCGGATGTAGCAGTAGAGAGCAAGTCATTCGAAGTCGGTTACTCTGGCGACTTTGAAATTTCATTCTGGCATTTCTATAGTATCGAGGAAAACTGGGATGGTGGTGTTGTAGAAGTTAGTGTTAATGGTGGTGACTGGGTTGATGCTACTGAAATTGGCGGCACATTTGATGTTGGCTATGACGCTGTTCTAATCGAAAACGATTCTCAAGAGCTTCAAGAACGTGAAACATACACAGGTAATAACGTACAAGATAGTGGCGCGTATGGTAATTATGAAACTATCAACTTTGGTGATGCTCTAAACGGCAACTTAGTAAAGGTACGCTTTAGAATTTCATCAGATGGCGCAGTAAGTGATTTAGGTTGGTGGATTGATAACCTAACTATGTCTAACGTTTTATCTCCTGTATTTTCAGAACTTGTAGCGGGTGATTCACTAGCATGTGATAACGCAGCTCCACTTGTTTTAGTCGAAAGTGCATCAGCGGAAATTACTGAATCTGCTACAGGAACAATTACAGCAACAGCGTCAGATCGCAATGGTCAAACACTAACCTATGCTTGGACTCAGGTTAGCGGTAGTGATGCTACGCTCACTGGTACTGATACAGCAACTTTGAGCTTCACACCTGCAGCTATTACTGCAGATGAAGAGCTTGTTTTTGAAGTTGCCGTAAGTGATGGTGTAACAACTGTGACTCAACAAAGTACTGTAATGGTAAAAAATGAAGCGGTAGCAACAGTGCCTGTAACAGAAGCAAAATCTAGCGGTGGTGGTAGTTTTGGCTTTATAGCTTTATTACTTACTCCATTAGTATGGTTTAATAGACGTCGTAAAAACGTTAGTAAATAAGTTTAAATAACATCCCGTCGTCTCTAAACACATGACGGCTTTAATGAAAGGCCAGTAGCTTTTGCTTCTGGCCTTTTTTATATACTTAGTGTGATGTTTTTAGTCCTGACCTCATATTAACTTTTTGATGGCCATACACTTTGACTTATCTATTAGTTATATTGCCTTTTTATACGACATCAACAACTTATATCTTAAAGCTTAATAAACAACCTCGGTGCGTTCACTTAGTTGGCTAGAGTTTTACTGATTAAAGGATAAAAATGGCAATGCTGGAATATATTACTTATCTCGCCATACCCTAACGCATAGTCGCTAAATTGAACAAACCAACTTAATTAAAAACACTTAAACGGGTATAATACCTAACTTCGTATAATACGCGCTGAATTTGAGTGCTTTGGAATGCAGCTTTGCTATATAAATTACTACCCGCTTTAAATTTAAGATTTCTTATATTGCTACTCGCATTCTCTGCAGCACTGAGCACATTGGTAGGGAGTTTTTATTCTACCTATCAGGTTCAAAAAGAGCAGTTAACATCATATACGCTAAAAAGTAATTTAGCCTATGCACAAAAATTAGCCTCCGCAACTGATAACTTTTTAAAGTCTGCGCTTCAGCAGCTTGAATACTCAGCTAAAATTATTGAGCAATCACCAAATAACTCCAAATTATTAAACGATGAAGCCATTCGTTTAAATCATCAAACGGATAGCTTTAACTCTGTTGTGATTAATTTACATGGCGTAGTTGCAGCGACGTCGCCTCACTTTGAAAGTTTAATAGGCCAAAAAATACAGTCTCCAGGAGCAATAGAAGCACTAAAAGAAAAACGCCCATTAATTAGTGAGCCTTATTTATCGGCAGCTGATAATTTAATTGTTTTTATATCGCACCCGCTATTTGATTCTGAAGATAAGTATTTAGGTTATATTGGGGGCTCTCTTTATTTAAAAGAGAAAAATATTTTAAATGAGCTTTTAGAACAACATTACTACAAAGGTGGTTCGTACCTTTATGTTGTTAGCTCAAATAAGCGCATTTTATATCACCCAGAACCTGCCAGAATCGGCAACGTTATTGCTAACAATGCTGTGATTGACGCTGTTATAGGTGGCGAAATAGGCACTTCAACGGTTATTAATAGCTTAAATAAGCCGATGCTCGCAGGCTACGCACCCATTACTTTATCTAAATGGGGAATAGTGGCGCAAAGACCATTAGAATCAACGCTCTCTTCGCTAGATACATTAACTATTGAAGTCATTGAACAAACAATACCTATGGCATTAGTCACATTTATTTTTATTGGTTTATTTGCACATTTTATAGCAAGGCCGCTAAAGCGATTAGCCGATAACGCAAATACACTCGATGATCCAAAAAGCTTAGAAAAACTTAAAAGCGTGAAGTCGTGGTATTTTGAAAGTCAAAAACTGAAGTTAGCGATGTTAAGAGAGGTTACTTTATTACAAGCACAAATAGGTGTGCTACGCCATGACTCACAAACAGATCCCTTAACAGATACGCACAACAGAAGAAGCTTAAACGGCCTACTTAACCAGCTTATGCTTAAGCAAACCCCATTCGCTATATTAGAAATTGATATCGACTTTTTTAAACGTGTTAACGATACTTTTGGACATGATAAAGGCGACGAAACTTTAGTTTCGCTAACAAATATAATTAAAAAACTATCAAGAAGAGACGACATAGTATCAAGAATCGGCGGTGAAGAATTTGTTCTTGTGCTACCAAATGAAAACAGCCAAAGTGCCTATAAAATAGCAGAGCGTTTACGTAAAACAGTAGAATCGACAGAAATAAACACCATAGGAACAATCACTATTTCTATAGGTATTGCAACCTGGCCTGAGCATAGTACTGATATTGCCCAAGTATATAAATGTGCCGATAAGGCGCTATACCAGGCTAAAGAGCATGGTCGTAACCGATGCGTAGTAGCCGATATTAGCTAACCACAGCTTTGTTAAGTAATACTCTGTATTACCTTAAATTGATAAATACTTTACACAGAGTGCATGAGTTTATTAAGCCAGCCATCTGCTTTTGATGGCTTGTAAATCATTACTATGCCTTTGCTATAGTGACTGTTAACCCCCTTTACAGTTATTTTTGTAAGCCCTAAATCGTCAATCACAAAATTTTTTAAATACGCTAATGCCAAAGCAGTTTTACTACCAAACTAACCTTTTAAAATCCGTTATATGTTGAAAAGCTAACGACAAATAAAACACAAAAAATGCATTTTCATTAGTAAAACTAACGCAGCAACAAGGCTTGGTAATTCATAAAATACAAAGTAATCGTTAAGCTTAGTGCCGCTTACTAGGGGGAAGTATAACGGGGAATTAGAGTGCGACAGCGCAATAAATACAACGCTTGCAAGTAAACTAACGGCATGTTTTAAAAACGCCCCCAGCTATTTAAAAAACCTTTACCTGAATATACTCACCATTAAGTAATTTGACTTGAGTAAATATGTGGCAGGCAAACGCTGCATACCCATGCAGCGTTTATTGCCATTTGTTTAGCCCTAATTAAAACTGATAGCTAACCCTTGCTGAAAAGTTACGCCCAGGTTGGGTGTATTGGCTAAAATCAGCACTTTGCGATTGACCTGCAATCAACTCAAAAGGTACATATTCTTTATCGAGCAAGTTAAGTACACCTACATTTAGCTGCCACGCTTGCCATTCGTAGTTTGCGTATAAATCAACAACGCCGTAGCCATGCCCTTGCGTAGTTTTATCATCGTTTGCATCAAGTACTACATCCGATTGCGATTTAGCTAAACGCAACGCAGCGGTCCAGTTAATATTACCCAGCTCTGTACTTAACAATATTGAGCCATTTAACGGGCTAATACTGGTAAGTGGCTGATCGGTTTCTTTGTTTTCACCATCAACATAGGCTACGTTTGCCTCAAGTAGTATATTTTCAGCGACATACATGGCAATTCCGGCTTCTACACCGCTTATTTGTGTTTCGCTAATATTTTGATATTGATACAAAGTTTTGTTTACGCCAGGAATGTACGTTGGCTCAACACCCACTACGGCGGTTTCAATAAAATCATCGAATGCTGCATAAAAAGCACTTAAGTTTACGCTAATATCGCTGCTGGCGTATCTTAGCCCAAGCTCAAACGAATCACTGCTTTCAGGGTCTAAATCGGCGTTTGGTAATATTTGATAAAACGGCTCAACACCGTGGCTTTGATAGGCTTGGTCGTGTGGTGGTATTTTAAAGCCTCGTACGTATTGCCCGTACAACGATAAGTTATCATCCACTTGGTATATAACACCTAGCTTAGGCGAAAAAGCAGACTCGGTAATATCGTCAAGCTGCGCATCAGCGTATAGCTCATCATTTTTAGCTTCAAGGGTGTAGTAATCATATCGCACGCCCGCAATAACCGACCATGCGCTGTTTTTAAACGAAATACTGTCTTGCACATAAGCGCCAATTAAAGAGGTGTCAGCTCCGGGAAATGCTTTTTGTTTTTGGTCTGTAAAATCAACGGTGCCATCAGCTAAAACACGCGTTTTTAAACGTGGCCGAGTGGTGTCGTATAAATCGATATCAATCCCGTATACCACTTCGTGATCGGCACTCTCTGCGTTAAATCCTTTATTAAATACCGCTTTTAAACCTAAAATATTTTGCTCAAAACGATAGTCGTTATAATCGGTGTAGGTGCTTGCGCCACTAATTGCATCGCTTTGTTGCTCGTAACTACTATAAGACACTTGCCCGTACCATTTATCAAACGCAGCTGTAGCTACTTCTGAATGATAATCTAGCGCCAGTGACCAACTAGTGTCGTCTTCCTCGGTTTCTTGAACCGCGGGGGTTATTACTTGCTCAGTCGTTTGATTAAAATAATCAAGGGTGTATTTAAGTGTGCGTTTTTCATCAAGCTGTTGCTCAAATTTAACTATTAAAGCGTCCGACTTTGCATCATAACCGGGTAAGTTTTCGTCGTAATTTTGTACTTCTTCGCTGTCGCGATGGCTATAAACTGCGCTTACTGCAAAGTCGCCTAAGTCTTTTGCACCGGTAATATCAGCAGCAATTTGGTTACTTTGACCTTGATACCCCAGTGCCATTTTTACATAGCTGCTGTTATCTTTTAGATAATCGCTTGGATCTTTCGTGGTTATAACCACAATGCCACCGAGTGCGTCAGAGCCATATAAAGACGATGCAGCACCTTTGGCTACTTCTACTTGTTTTACGCCTGCTACATCAAAGTAATTGCGGCCAACTAAATAGCCCCCTCCGCCTGCATAACCATCGTTGGTGCGTCGGCCATCTTTTATAAATACAACACGGTTACCACCAACACCACGTACAGTAAGTGTTTGCGCGCCTGCACCACTGCCTGTGGTTGCAATGCTTGAATCGTATTTAAACATGGTTTGTAAATCTACAGCTAGCTGGCGCTCTATATCTTGCTCGGTAATAACAGTAACTGAGCCTGTTACATCTTTAAGCTTTTGTTCAAAGCGCGAGCCACTCACAACAATATGATCGTCAATTATGTTTTCGGCAAATGCAGTGCCAGATCCGAGTAATAAGGTTGCTATAGCAGTAAATTTAAATGTAGAGGGGTTCACTTTAACTCCAAATGATAATAGTTATTATTTATGGCGAGGATGTTACAACTAAGTCAAATTAAGATCAATTAATTATGATAATCATTTTCATTTAGATTTAACTAGTTATAATAGCCGAAAAATAAAAGCCGGAGTTTGTAATGAAATACCTATTTATATTGTTTGCTTTAGTCGCTCAACCTGCACTTGCACAGGAGCGCGTTATTAGTGCTGGCGGCACCCTTACAGAAATAATTTATGCACTGGGCAAACAAAGTACCCTTGTAGCAGTTGATCAATCTAGTATGTACCCGCAGCAAGCTACGCAATTACCACAAGTGGGTTATTACCGCGATTTAGCGGCAGAAGGCGTGCTTTCTATGCGCCCAACCACCTTATTAGCGCTTGAAGGCGCAGGGCGAAGCCAAGCACTTAAACAAATTGAGGCAACTGGGGTTAAACTAATTCATTATAAAAAGCCCACCTCAGTTAATGAGCTACTTGAGCTAATTAAACGCCTTGGTACCGATTTAAACGCCAAGCAAGAAGCGCAATCACTTATTACGCACATTACAAACTCATTACCTGTAAAAGCAAAAGCGCAAACACACAGCGCGCTATTTTTACTCTCAGCTAATGAGCGCGGGCTTGTTGCCGCAGGGCAAGAAACCGTCCCTAATTTATTATTTAGCTATGCGGGCATTACTAATATAGGCGCTACACATTCAGGCTTTAAAGTAATTAATACCGAAGTACTTGCTGTAAATCAGCCTGACTTTTTAGTTGCGCCAAAGCATGTTGTACAAAGCATTGGCGGCAAGCAGGCTTTTTGTAAGCAACCGAACCTACGCTTATTAAAAGCTGCGCAAAGCTGTAACTTACTTGTAATGGATAGCCTGCTTTCGCTTGGTATGTCGCCACGTATTGCCACAGCAATTAATGAGCTTAACGAGTATAAAACCCGCTTATGAACACCCTAACATTGAGCCGCTTTGTGCCTATAACACTTAGCCAAACTCATAAATGGATGCTATTAGCCTCTGTTTGTATTTTTGCTTTGGCGCTACTAAGCATTGGGTACGGCCCTGCAGGATGGGATTGGCGTTTAGCTATTGCCTGGCTTGCACCCGAGTACTTTAATCAGTTTGATGCGCTGCAAATTAATGTGGTTATGCAAATACGTTTGCCACGCTTTGTGCTTGCAGTCCTTGTAGGGTTGGTGCTTGCCCAAACAGGCGCGTCAACGCAAGCGCTGTGCCGTAACCCGTTGGCCGACCCATCTATTATTGGCATTAGTGCAGGTGCGGCAATGGTTGCAGTGGCGTTTATTGCACTTAGCGCGCAGTTTAATTTTAACGCTCAGTTGTATTTACCTTATGCGTCGTTTTTAGGGGCGCTTGGTGTTACCTCGTTGGTATATTTTATTGCCAAGCAGCAGGGGCAAATTAATATCACCACACTTATATTGGTAGGAGTCGCTATTAACGCGTTAGCATTCGCTGTTATTGGGCTACTGAGTTTTTTTGCCGACGATAGCGCGCTACGATTAATAAATTATTGGACCATGGGCTCATTAGGCGGAGCAAGCTGGAGCACGATTATTCAAGCTGCGCCGTTACTGTTTATTAGCCTAGTTGGCCTGTGGCGGTTAAAAAACCCCATGAACTTACTCCTTATTGGCGAGTCACAAGCTCAGTACCTAGGAGTAGACACTAATAAACTTAAATTATATGTCATTATACTCGTTGCATTAGGGGTAGGTGCGGTTGTAGCGCTTACCGGTTTAATAGGGTTTGTTGGCTTGGTAGTCCCGCATATTGCCCGCTTAATGGTGGGGCCGCATTTACGTAATATGCTGCCGCTTTGTATGCTAATTGGCGTAGTGGTATTGCTACTTTCTGACTGGCTAGCACGCATTGTGATCATGCCATCAGAGCTACCCATTGGCGTTATTACCGCGCTATTGGGTGCGCCATTGTTTATTTATTTAATAGTGAAAAATAAGCGAGGTTGGTCATGATCACGTTTAACAACCTAAGCGTTGGCTTTGATAATCACAGCGTTTTAAACGCTATTAATGGCAGCGCTAAACAAGGGCAACTTGTAGCACTACTTGGTGAAAATGGCGCAGGTAAATCTACCTTGTTGCATACCTTAGCAGGTATGCACTCCTTTACAGGCAGTGTACTTTTTAATGCTAAGCCGCTGGCCTCTCACGCTAAAAAACGCCTTGCAACACAGCGCGCAGTCATGATGCAAGCTAACCACGTAGGGTTTGATTTTAATGTATTTGAGCTTATTGCAATGGGTCGCTATCCGTATGTAGAGTCATTAAAAATGCAAAGCGAAAAAGTACATAAATACGCCGCTATTATGGATTTAAACCAGTATTTAACTCGCCGCGTAAGTGCGCTTTCGGGCGGAGAGCAACAACGAGTGCATATGGCGCGTACTTTAGCGCAGCTCGATGCCTTTACACAATCGGCCGAGCCAAAACTAATGCTGCTCGACGAGCCTACATCAGCACTTGATATGCGCCACCAACATGCTTTGCTCAGCTGCGTTAAAACCTTTGTAGAGCAGGGCAACAGCGCCATTATTGCAATACACGATCTAAATTTGGCCAGCCTTTATGCAACCGACGCTATTTTACTGCACAACAAAAAAGTGCTGCAAAGTGGGCCTATAAACACCGTATTAACTGAACAAAACTTACAACAAATGTACGCCATGAAACTGCACGTAAATCCTCATCCTTATAACGATGCACCCATGGTTTTTTCTCAACGTCAGGAGTTTTTATGAGAGAGCAAGCATTAAACGATGCACGCACCTTGGTTTACAAAACCAATGCCGGTGTCATGTCGACTATTTCTAATAATTTACGCGGCTACCCGTTTGGCTCAGTAACCCCCTATATGTGCGACGAACAAGGCCGTGTTTACTTTTTTATTAGCGATATAGCCCAGCACACTAAAAATCTAAAGCACGACTCACGTATGAGCCTTACCGTATTTGACGCCGCCGACTACGGCGATCAAAACGAGCACGGGCGAGTAACGCTTGTAGGCGATGGCTCTGTTGTGCCAAGTGAGCAAGCACACACTTTACTTGATAACTATATTGCCCTATACCCCGAAGCCGCTAGCTATCGCAATGCGCACGACTTTCAATTATGGCAATTAGACGTAATTCGTGTGCGCTATATTGGTGGCTTTGGCAAAATATTTTGGCTTGAGCAAAACGAATGGCAGGATGAGGTAAAAAACTGGGACGAAAGCCAACAGCAAAGCATGATAAGTCACATGAACGACGACCATCAAGATGCTATGTCGCTCATATTAATGCAGCACTACAGCGTAGCTGATAACACCCCAATAATGAGCGGCTTATTACCCACTGGTTTTTATATACAAAGCCAAAAGCGTAATTACTTTATTAACTTTAATACCCAGTGCAACAGCCCGTTAGAGGTTCGTAAAGCGCTGGTTGCGCTAACCAATCAAGCCCGAAATAACTAAACTAAACACATGACGACATAGTTAACCTGAGCTCTGGTTAAGAAATTCACCAACTATGTCGTCATTTTATAAGCAAACTGTTTGCTCGCCTCGTTTAGCTAAAGCTTTAAAAGCGGCTTGCTGATGTTGTGTTTGCACATAACGAGGTGGCAAAGGGTTAACTTGCAACTGATACCCTGTTTGGTTAGCTTGCACACTTGTAACCGGCGATACCCACACAACATTTAGCTCTGGCGCTAAACGCTTAATAACGCGCGCTATACCTTCGCCATTTTTCACATGAAAATCGCCCGCTATATGCATTACCTGCGCATCTTTATGATTATTTAAATAGTTAACGATAGACTCCCCCATGGTTTCATCCCAGGTAACTTGCGCAGCATAATAATTTTCGTTTTGACTCAGCGAGCCATGGTGCATTGAGGTCATAAAACGTTGTTTATAATCACTTGCTGAGGTATCCATAGTGGCTGCAATATAGCTCTGCTGTGTTTCATCAAGCTTATTTAGGTAACTTATGCCTTGCCTGCCAATACAGGTAACTATATTTTTAGGGGCATTTGCAGCTATTACATCGCTATTGTTCGTTTTTGCCAGCTCTACCAGCGCACGGTAATCACTTTTGTAGTTAGGCCACGCTTGGGTGTTATCAATTAAGTATTGCTCACCAATTTCACCCTTAACGTACTGGTTTAAAGTATGCTGATCCGCGCGGCTAAATTGCTCAAGCGACAGGGCTGAGCGTTTATTACTTTTGCTTAATTGCTCAAATAACTCAGCCTGAAATAAATGCACGCCCGGATGTGTATGCAATTCACCCACTAAAATCACATCGGCATTTAATAACTTGGGCTCTAATAATACAGAGCTAACAGGCTTTGCCTGTGCATTATAAAGCGCAGTGTAATAAAGCGATGGGCTTTTATTAGGCACCGTGACTGTTGTGCTACAACCACTCAAACCCGTAACTAACGCCAGAGTTAACATAGACTTTTTCATACACACCTTTAAAAACCCGTTAATACAAATAATTATCAATATCATATACTTGTAATACCTATTAAGCCAGCCAAAAACAGTACAAAATAAATAAGCAAAAACGATTAAATAACTTATTGTAGAGTGCAATTGATAGACAGTTATGAGCGAGAAGCAGACGGTCGAGTAAACTCGTTTTTGGACAGAACCTTGGTAGACACTTCCCATGATTAGCCACATACGGATTACCTTTAGTATTGAAAAGTTGCTTAATCAGATGGTCAGTCATCAATGATGTAGTTTAAAAACCGTTATGTGTAACGAATCAACTTGACGTGTTGGCTATATGTAACGTTCATCATCATGGTTTTCAAATGAAAAATTAATGCTATTAACTTTAAATAGGTTGGAGCCTTTAAAGTCCACACAATCCAAATCGAATAAAGCAAGATTAAGCCCTGTACATAAAGAGCTTTTAAATGCGATTCCGTCATAACCTAAAGACTTGATTAACTCTGCAATGATTTGAGTGGGAGCATAGTCCGATTTTTGGTCACTATTAGTTACAGGCTCAGAAAAAGCTTTATCAATATGCGTCCAAACAGCTTCTATTTTCTTAGCATCATCAGGCTCTACAAAAAAAAATGATAAAGTACCATTATGATGTTTTGAAAAATCGATTATTCTAAGCTCATTTCTATTTGAAAATTTAGCGACTGAAACAGTTGAACCTAACCAAGGGCGTATTTCTGACATAGCAGTTTCTTTGTCTGACGCAACATATAAACAAGGAATTCCCTTTGGGTTGGCTCTGCCTTCAGTGGCACTACCTTTCAACGGTCTCATACGGGATTCAGGATAAGGAACAGACATATCGTCCACTTCAATATCATTATCAATAAAAGGCACGGTCTTATGTCCCATTTGCGCTCGCCATAAGGATGAATTTGGCTCAATTACCTCAACTCGACTAGCACATGTGTCTTTAATGCCTTTCAAAAAGTTCTGTGAATCACTGTCAAGAACGTATCGTGATTTGTTTTTTACTGATTGACTGAACTGCATATAGCTAGTCCATGATTTAAAACTCATAAAATTCCTTTATATATTGTTGTAAACCCCCACTTTACTAGACACAACAATGATAAGAAAAAAGTAGGTCAAATTTCCATCTACTAAGTGTGATAGATAAGTACGCTAGCTTGAAATGGGGCAAAGGTGTGTTACACATTCACATCAGCACACCTCTGAACAAACGCTACTTTAAACTGACTGCATTCCGTGATCATCGTAAGGTATTTTTGATGCGGTATCATTCCAAGCTTTTTCTAGCTCGGATAGGTCGTACTCTCCATTGTCCCAATGAGGAACCCCTTCCAAAGCCTCCATGAATCGATCTAATCTTTCACTATAATATTGCGCATTAGATAGTTCGCTATTTTTAAGTGCTATAAAATCACTGATTGTAAACGTTTTTTTGCTCGTCATGCTTTTACTTCCCAAACTAGTAAATAGGTACATTGGCTCATACTAAGTGCATTAGGTTTAATATGTCAAAATATGGTTACTAGAACAATGACAGTCAGCTACTCTGGCTCGCTTTGGGGCAGAAACGAGTTACGCTTGAATGTCCGCTTATGGCACTGAGCCGAACTTAGGCAAAGAGCGAATAGCGAATAGCGAATAGCGGACGTAATAGCATTGTCTGCTTTGTAAAAGTTTATGAAATTTGGTAGATAGCTTTCCTTCTTTCTATGGATCTGAAGGTGCCACTTTTACCTATTAGGCTACATTCATGGCTACTATCAACTATTGTAAATTTGCTTGATGCAATCCCACTCTCAAATTTTCCATCATGCTTTAATGTGAGTACAACTTTGTGTAATTAGTAAGCTATCAGTGTATGTACCTATAATTAATTAAATGAAGATATTGATTTTTATACACCCTTAAATTTGCCTAATTAGTAATCTACACGCCTATTTAAAACAAAAAGGCCGCAGTAATAAATACTGCGGCCTTTGTTTTTAGCTAAATGCTTTAAGCTAAGTGCTATTTAGTAAGCGCCTGCGCTGTAAATAAGCTCGTAGCTGTGGCTGTAAATCTCAAGGATGTTACCAAACGGGTCTTCCATGTAGATCATGCGATACGGCTTTTCACCCGGGTAGTAATAACGAGGGGCTTCCATACGTTTTTTACCGCCAGCTTCTACAATACGCTCAGCTAAACCTTCTACATCAGGGTCTTGAACACAAAAATGGAAGATGCCTGTTTTCCAATATTCAAAATTGTCTTTTGGGTTTTCTTGGTTTTTAAATTCGAAAATTTCGACACCAATACGATCCCCTGTAGATAGGTGCGCTATTTTGAATTTTTCCCACTTTTCGCCAAATACTTCTGTGCACATTTCGCCGATTGGGCTTTTGTCTTCGGTAATTAAAGTCGGTTCCATTATGGTGTACCAACCCATAACCTTAGTGTAAAACTCGACTGCTTTTTCAACGTCGGGAACCGAAATACCAATGTGCGAAAAACTACGTGGATATGTATGACTCATAATGCTTCCTCTTTAACTTGTGACTTATCTTGTGACTAGTTGATGGAGTTAGTTTACGAATCGACCAACATTAAGTAAAATTATCATTAATCATCATTTTGAGTACGTTTTGTAATGATAAATCCAACATGGTTAAATACGTTTTGTACTTTGGTTGAGGTAAATCATTTTACCCAAACAGCTGAACGCCTTTATATGACCCAATCTGGTGTAAGCCAGCACATTAAAAAGCTAGAGCAACAAGTTAACTGCGCTTTACTTGAGCGCCATGGTAAGCAGTTTTCGCTTACCCCTCAGGGCCAAAACTTGTATCAGCAGGGCAGCCTACTTCTTAAAGATTGGCAGTTTTTAGAACAACAATTAAAAGATGATTCGCCGTACAGCGGAGCGGTAAAGATTCAATCTCCGGGCAGTTGTGGTTTAAAGTTTTATAATCAATTATTAGCACTGCAATCTGAGCATAAAGAGCTGATTATTGATTACCGCTTTGCGCCCAATGTAAGTGTTGAACAAGCTGTAGCAAACCATAGTGCCGACATCGGGTTTTTAACTCAAGCTCCAACATTTAGCGAACTAACCAGCCATAAAATAAGCCAAGAGCCACTACTACTTGTAACGCCTGCAGGTATAAACATGCCTAATTGGCAAACCCTGTGTGAGCTAGGGTTTATTGCTCATCCTGATGCAAGCCATCATGCGCAGCTACTACTAAGCGAAAACTACAGTGAGTTTGAGCATATTGACCAAATAAGACGTACGGGATTTTCTAACCAAATTAGTTTGATACTAGAACCTGTAAGCTTAGGGCTGGGTTTTACGGTATTACCTGCTCATGCTGTTGGCGCATTCAATAAACCACAACTTATAAAAACACATCATTTAAAATGTCCGGTTAGTGAATCTATTTATGTGTGCCATCACCGAAATAGGCCGTTGGCAAAACGTATGAATACAGTGATTGAGCTAATAAAGGCGGGAGTAAATAGTTAAAACGTAAACCCCCTTTACACCCACGGCACTTAATACCATAAGCAAAAGGGGGAATAGAAAATTAGTTAACGCTTTCTAATTTTGCTTTTAAATCGAGTAAATCGGTTGCAATAGTATTTGGCTGTATTTCCCACGGATCGAAAATTGAATCTTTAGATCGTTGAATCCACGCTGCTCGCATACCGTGCGATATGGCACCGGTTACATCAAACGGGTTACTTGATACAAGCCACGTGTTTGCGCCTGTTGAATTGGTTTCGCGTAAAAAGTGGCTATAAACCCCTGGGTTTGGTTTAAAGGTTTTAACGTCGTCGGCACTTACTACCCCTTCAAAAAGCTCACTAATGCCAGCGGTTTCTAATAAGGTATGAACTGCGTCGGCAGCCCCATTTGAAAATGCAAACAAACGGTAATCTTTCGCTTTTAATTGCTCAAGGCCTGCTTTTACATCATCGAACGCAGGAAGCGTTTTATAAAGCTCTAGCAGTTGCCCCTTTTGATCTTCACTTAGCTCGGTTTTGTGCGCTAAGCAGGCGTAATCGAGTGCGTGTTTTGTACATAGCGAGAAAGGAATATAATTTTGCATTAATCCACGTCTAAATGAATACTCTAATTGCTTTTCGCGCCATGTATTTGAAAATGCTTGGGCGTTATCGCCAATCATGTCGTCGAGTAAGGACAGTACGCCGTGAGTGTTTATTAGCGTACCGTATACGTCAAATGCAAGTGTAGTTGCCATGTTTGCTCCGCAATAAAATAAATTAAGTTGGTCTTAGAGTACTTGCTTACAGCTTAACTTAATTTGAACGAACGCTCAAATTAATAAAACTTATAAGCATCGAGTGCTAAAATATCCATTTCTATATCTTCATGTATTTTTTTGGCTTTACCGTCACTACTTCCAAGCGCTGCAAAAAGAGGTAAAAAGTGCTCCTGGGTAGGGTGATTAAATAAAGCATGGGGTGCTTCATTTAAATAGTTAAGTAACGCTTGGGTGTTTTGCGCTATTAATTTTTGCTCAACCCAATGAGTAAACTCATTAACCATTTGAACACGATTAGGTGTAGCAGGGCTTTTAAATATTTCACGTAGATTGTGACTAATACCGCCGGAGCCAATAATTAATACGTTATCGCTGCGCAGTGGTGCAAGTAACTGTCCGTATTTATACATTGCTTGAGCGCCTAAACGCGTGTTAATAGACACCTGAACAATGGGAATATTAGCTGCTGGGTACATTAAGCGCAGCGGGATCCACACACCATGATCCCACCCTTGATCTGCACTTTGCACCGTTTTAATACCCGCTTTGTAAAAGTACTCACTAATAGTATTAGCAAGCTTAGGGTCACCTGGTGCTGGGTATTGAATTTCATACAGGGGCTTGGGAAAGTTATAAAAGTCGTGAATAGTATGCGGCGCATCTCCTGATGTAATAACTATATCGTGCGCTTCATCAAAGTGGGCAGAAAACACCACAATAGCACGAGGCTTACTAAGCGTTTGACCTAATGATGCAAGAAAATCTGACGTAGCCGATTGCTGAACAGCCATCATTGGCGAGCCGTGAGATATAAATAAAGCAGGCTGAGTCATACTAAAACCTTAAACAAGTAGATGCGTTATAAACACTATATAAGTTTCTATTTTGACGATAAATATGATACTTATTTATACATTATCAACAAAGCATTGTTAAAAAATGGATAAGCTCACCACCATGAAGACCTTTTTAGCCGTTGTGCAAGAAGGATCGTTTTCAAAAGCGGCCGATAAACTCGATATTTCGCCGCAGTTAGTCAGCAAATATATTTCTGCATTGGAAGATAATCTACGCACGCGTTTATTACACCGTACAACGCGAAAAGTAAGTGTTACAGAGGCTGGAAATCAGTATTATCAGCGTTGTCAGCAGGTGGTTATTGATATTGAAGACATGGAAAACTCCCTCAATAACTTAAGCGAAAATGTATCGGGTGTGCTTAGTATTAGTGCGCCTATGTCGTTTGGTACTAAGCATTTAGCAGGTTTGTTGGTTGATTTTCAAAAGCAGTATCCAAATTTAAAGTTAGATTTACGGCTCACAGACCAATATGTAGATATAGTAGAGCAGGGTATTGATATTGCTCTGCGCATTGGTGTATTAAAAAACTCAACGTTGATAGCTAAAAAAATTGCACCTATACACCTAGCGGTGTTTGCATCACCCGACTATTTAGAACGCCATGGCACGCCACAAACGCTTTTAGATTTACAGTCACATAATTATTTACGCTATTCCCACAGCGAACCCACAAAACGATTATTTGGAGTTAATGAGTTAAAAAGCGAGCTAAAGCTTGAAAGTAACTTTGTGGCTAACAATGGTGACTTACTACTAAATACAGCCATTGCTGGAGGTGGTATTGCTATGCAGCCCACATTTATTGCTGGCGAAGCGCTGGCTCAAGGCAAAGTAGTGCGCATTTTAAATGACTACGAACCCGACCCAATGGGACTGTATATGGTGTACGCTAACAGACAGTTTTTACCTAGTAAAGTACGTGCATTTGTTGATTTTACAAGTGACTTTTATGGCGATACACCTTACTGGGATTTAGCGTAATAAAAAGTAAACCGCCTAACAGGCATTATATAAAAGCTAAATTTTTAAAAAATTCCGTAGTAAATTTCTTAGTACTTTAAACACCTCTTGATTACTGTGTTGCTGATGCTGTAATACATCAACATTAGCCAACCAACCCATTTCTTCAAACTCAAGAGGAAGTTTAACCAGCTCACCACTTTGTACTGCATCTACAGCTACATGGTTTGGTAATAAGCACCACCCGTTACCTTGTATTGCTAGCTCGAGTAATACAAAGTAATTATCGGCATACCAAATCTCTGGGCTAATTTTTAGCTGAAAGCTGCTTGTTTGTGTATTGCGCGAACGAAGAAGAAGTTGTCGATGTAGCCGAAGGCCATCCATATTTTCACATCTGATCCCCGCTAAAGGGTGCGATTTAGCAACATATAAATCAAATTTTACTGATCCAATACATTCATAGTCTAAGTAACTCGGTATATTTAATTCACTAAAAATAATACCCGTTATAGGCTTTTCGCTGTTTAGCATGTCAATTATGTCATGGCTGGATGCACTTAAAAACTCAAGCGATACGTAAGGATACTTACTTTGCAGCTTGCTAATAATACTCGCGATAGTTTTAAACGGGATCCCTTCGTCAAGTGCGATAGTGATTTCGGTTGGTGTTTTTTCGTTTAGTGCTAATGCAGAGTTTGTTAATCGCTGGTGTTGATTAAGCACGGCCTTAGCCTGGGGTAGTAACTGTTTACCGGCTTCGGTTAATTGCGGATAGCGCCCTGTGCGCTCAAATAATGTCGCATTACAGTCTATTTCTAAATTAATAATATGCTGGCTTATTACCGACTGCGCTTTACTTAAACCGCGCGCTGCGGCCGAAAACGATCCAGCTTCAACGGTAGCCACAAATGCTTGAAGCTGTTCAATACTAAACATATCGCTTTTCCCGATACTAAGTAACTAACACATATCTTTATAATGAATGAAAATACAGCCATCGTCATCAACTTAAGAAGTTATTTATATATGAACACAGCAGAACGTATTTTTCAGGCGCTAATATTTGAGATGATAGCATTATCTTTTGTTGTACCTGCATCATCTTATTTTGGTGGGTTTGCAACAGGAAAAATGGCAATAGTAGGTGTTGGTTTATCAATCTTCGCCATGCTTTGGAATTACATTTACAACATAGTGTTTGATAAAATAGTTGGGCATAACCGAATAGAGCGAGGTTTGGTAACCCGCATTACGCATGCATGTGGCTTTGAGCTGGGTATGGTGGTTATAACGCTGCCAATACTTGCTTGGTATTTAAATATTACATGGCTAGCCGCTACAGCATTAGAAGCTGGCTTTTTAGTGTTTATACTTATATACACGTATATTTTTAATGTGTTGTACGATAAGTACCAACCTTACAAAAAATGGGTTAATAAATCGCAATGTGCTTGATATTTTTAAGTTTATAAAAGCAAAGTTGTGGGGTGTTGAGATCGTTTTGGCAAAAGCGCAATGGCAATAAATAACGGTAAATGTGGTTTTTAATTAAACCAATTAGCACTGCTCAATTGACTAAGTAGTGCTAATTTACTATTTGTACAATTTACCGGCTAACTGTAATGGGGGTTTACAGTAACTTTTTGCTTTATACATTTAGCTCTTTTAATTTATTCCAGACGCTCTCGCCGCCAGGGTGAAGCGCAGCATGATACCGATACGCATAATATGTAATAGGCACGTAATAATGCTTTTGGCCAACCACAACTAAACAATCCTCTTTTAACATACTCACTGAGATGTTCATTTGGTTTATAAGGTTACGAGCTGTTATATAAAATATTTTACTGCTTGAGGTAGTGTAATCGGTAGATTTTTCCTACCTATTAGCTCTGCGCCTTGTGTCTATAATTTATCGAGACACAGCATGTAGAGCTTGCTCACGCGAGAAACCAAGCTTCTAACACCTAATAACTAATTTTAAAAGCTAAGTTTAAAAACTTCGTTTTTAAACGCCAGCAAGCTGCGCTTATACAAATGCCCAACAATCAATGTACTTACTACTAAGCGTTGCTTGAAAATCAACCTCATTCGCTATAACGAGGTGTGCCGAGCAAATGGCACACCTATTTTGTTATGCAGGTATGGGGGCGTTTTCTGCAATAAGCTGTTTAGATTTCAATTCACTCCAAAATTCGCTTGGTATGGTAACTTTCATTGAGGCTACATTAGCTTTAATTTGATCTGCCGTGCGTGCGCCAGGAATAATTGAGGATACCGTTGAAGGCGCCTCTGCGAATTGCAGTGCAGCTGTTTTAATATCAATCCCATGTTTAGATGCAATGTCGCTTATTGCATTAAACTTTTGCTGCATAGGCCCAGGAATTTTAGGTGAATAATTAAAGCGATTACGCCCGGCTAAAAAACCACCATTGAGCGGAGCACCAATGACTGCTGAAACACCTCGTTTATCAAGCATAGGAAAGGTTTTATCAAGTGCCTGCTTATGATCTAAAATTGAATATTGCAGCGCTAGTAAGCAAATATCAGGGTCTGACATATCAAGCGCTTTATAAATAGCATGAGGTGTATTTACTCCAAAACCCCAGCCTTTAATTATTCCTTCATCACGCATTTTAGTTAACTCAGGAATAGCCCCTTTTGCAGCCTGATCAAAATACTTAAGCCAATCATCTCCCATATCACTATTTTGCGGTGATAAATCGTGAATATAAACAATATCAAGTGAGGCGACACCAATACGATGTAACGTGTCTTCTATTGAACGACGCGTACCTGATGCAGAGTAATCATATTTATAATGAAAAGGTGAGTGATCAGCCCAATGCCAACTATTTTCTAGAGGCTCTGCTGAAGGGGTAAGAAGGCGACCTACTTTTGAGGATAAAACATAATCTTCACGCTTTTTGTTTCGAAGTAAATCACCGAAGCGCCTTTCACTTAAGCTTAAGCCGTAAAAAGGTGACGTATCAAAATGACGAATACCAGAATCCCATGCTGCATTTAGCATTGTTAAAATTTCTGCATCGCTTGATATAGTATTAAAGCCATTCCCAGCGGCAAGACCGCCTAAGCCCATTCTTGATTCAGGCCGGTAATGCTTAGCGTTAGTAACATCGTTTGTGGGCAGAGCAGCGCTTTTATCTATTGCTCCTTTAGTTTGCATAACACTGCCGTTAGACATTTTTACTTTTAATTGTTCAGCCAAAGCTGAAGCACTAAAAATAGAGCCTAAACTTAAAGCAGCGCCTGCTTTAATAAAATTTCTGCGAGATACCATGTAACTATTCTCCTTGAGTAAGGTTAAATATCTACGCTATAAACTAGTATAAATACCAACCAAACTCAAGCGGGAGAAAAACAATAAATATCAATAATTTCAATAAGATGGTTAAATTAACAAACGCTGAACGCGCACTTTAATTAACATTTTAGAATGATTATTTTCTTTACTCGTACAGTACTTTAATATGCACAAAATAGTGCACTTTAATAGCTTGATAAAAAAGCAAACTTCCAAATTGGTGCACGCTTTAATACTCATTTACACAACATAAAAATGGTTACATTTATTCAAGTGTAAAAATTAGTAAACAAATCCGGAATACATAAAAAGAGTGAATACCAAAGCTTAATTAATCTCACTAGCAAAGCGATTGCGGTAACGCTTAGTTAATTTAACCGAACGTAGCTGGTCGCTAATTAAAGTAAATATTGGTGAAGCGTTTGTTTTTACAGGTTTACCTTGGCCTAAACGGCGTATTTGCCTTTTTACCAGTGCCATAGTGGCAAGCCCTGCGAGGGTTTTATCTTGCCAAGTAACACTGGGTAATACGGCTAGTTGCAGTGGCTCATTTTGCCATTTGTTTGGTAAATTTGGTTGGTATGCAAGCGCAGTGGCAATACCCACGAGGGCCACTCCACTTTCAATCACGTTGTTGGCAATAGATAAGCGACTAATGCCGCCGGTGGTCATTATTGGGATTGATGAGCGGTGGCTAATCGCTTTAGCAAACTCTAAAAAGTATGCTTCGCGGGCAAGTGTGCGTTCGTCACCTGTTTTACCTTGCATGGCAGGGGCTTCGTAGCTACCACCCGATAACTCCACAAAATCAACATTGAGTTCATTCAATAAATCCACTACAACTTGCGCGTCACTGGGTTCGAACCCACCACGTTGAAAATCTGCAGAGTTTAACTTTACCGAAACCGAAAGGGTGGGGGAGCAAGCTGCTTTAATACTGCGGGTTATTTCGAGAAGTAAACGGGCTCTATTTTGTAAACTTCCCCCCCATTTATCGTCGCGCTTATTGGTAAGTGGCGATAAAAACTGGGCAAGTAAATAGCCATGCGCTGCATGTATTTGTACGCCATTAAAACCTGCTTTTTCAGCTTGTAGTGCAGTTTGCGTAAAGCGGGTAATAACATCGTCAATGTCGGTTTGCGTCATTGCCTTTGGTACGCCAAATAAGTGCGAGTGCTTACCCATATTAAGTGCAACACTTGACGCTGATATAGCCTTTCCACCCATTTTTTTAAATACTTGCCTACCAGGGTGATTAATTTGCATCACCACTTTGCAATTATTTTGCTTTGATAAACGAGCAAGCTCTGCAAAGGCAGTAATATCGGTATTTTGCTCAAGCACTAGGCCACCTGGGCCTGTCATCGCTAAATGATCAACCATTACATTGCCAGTAATAATTAGCCCTGTACCGCCTTTAGCCCATGCGCTATAAACATTTTTAAGTGCTTGGGAGGGCGTTTGGTCCTCTTGTGCTAGGTTTTCTTCCATAGCGGCTTTGGCAATACGATTTTTTAATACTAAACCACTTGGCAAGGTAAAGGAGGTAAACACAGGGTTGCGCATAATTATTGGCTAATTAAATTGACATTAAAACAACTATAACCTTAAAGTTAGCTTGAAGGTCAACCTACTAAGTTTATGTAAAGTGGAGTTATTATTAGTTATGAAAATAGGCGAACTTGCAAAACTTACCAACATACCTGCCAGCACTATTCGTTTTTACGAAAGCAAAGGGTTATTAGCACCAACCACTCGCAGTGCTAATGGTTATAGGCTTTACACCCAACAAAACTTAGAAAAACTGCAATTAATTAAATTTTCACAAAGCTTGGGGTTTTCACTCAACGAAATACCTTTATTACGTAACGAAAACGGCGAGCTAAACCACACAGTAATAATCGAACGTTTAGAAAAAAAACAAAAAGAAGCTGACATTTTGATTGAGCAAATGCAGAAAAAGTCACAGCGTATTGGCAGTTTAACTGCGTTACTAAACTCTTATTGGGATAAAGGCGAATGCCTGCCAGAAAGTAAATTAAATGAATTACTAGAAGTGATGGATTACAAATAAACTAATACAGCTTATTCAGGGCCTGTTTATCTTTTGAGGTTAAATTTGCAGCAGACTGTTTGGTATTTAGGCAAGGCAGAGTCTATGTAGTGTGGTTATTCCCCATAAACAGACGATAACGTAGTATAAATGCCAAACATGTGCTGCCCTAAGGGTTCTGCCTAGGGGCAATTTACTCTTTGTAGCTCGGTTTTTACTTATTATTACATGGATGTAAGCCATTAGAATAACGCAGGAGCAGTTATCGAGCCCACTAAATTACAAACCTCGCGCCGCGATTAAATAGCCCCTAGATTGAACAAATTTTATCCTGAGAGGTCAACAAGCCCCAGTAAGCTGTATTTTATTTATGTTACTTAAGCTTTTTAATGCCAATTAACACACAGATGGCACCGCCAATAATACCCGCCCATGCTTCTATTGGTGTATCACCACTAAATGCGCGGCTTAACTGCGAAGCCGCCGCATCATAAACGTCATATCCCCACATAATTAAAGCGATACCTATAACGATTAAAACAATACCTATAATCTTATTATTCATAAACACCTCTGGTTTCTAACGTACATTATTTAACATACTTAATTGAAAACACTTAATAAATCTAATCAAGCTCTAGCTGCGCACGTTCAACGCTCTCACTAGGTAACTCTTTTTGTACCGATACACCAAGCTCTTTAAACTCTGATGCTTGTTTAATTAAATTACCTTTACCGCGGTATAATTGCGAGAACGCTTTGTCGTAACTTTCTTTCGCTTTATCAAGCTGCTTACCTACGCCTTCCATACTTAATAAAAAACCATTGAGCTTGTTATAAAAACGCTCAGCCCGATTTGCCAGCTCTTTTGAGTATTTGGTTTGCTCTTCAAAACGCCAAAGCTGTTTAACAATATTTAAACTAGTAAGCAGGGTAGTAGGTGTAGCTACCAGTATATTTTTTTCGATTGCTTGTTGGTAAATATCACTTTGATATTTAAGTGCTTCTACAAAAGCTGATTCTATTGGTACAAACATAACCACAACTTCAGGCGAATTAAGCCCTGGTAAACGGTCGTACGATTTACTCGCAAGCTCATTAATACGTGCTGTAACGGCGTTTACATGCTCTTTAATTGCTTGATTAGCATCTAGCTCATTTTCAGCGTTCACATAGCGTGTATAAGCATTTAATGATGTTTTAGCATCAATGACTAAGTGGCGGCCTTGTGGTAAGTAAACAACTACATCAGGGCGTAAGCGGCCATCTTCAGTGTTAAACGACACTTCGCGCTTATAATCAACGCCAGCACGTAAGCCAGCGCTATCTAAGACGTTTTCGAGCATGAGTTCGCCCCAATTACCTTGGGTTTTCTTTTGCCCTTGTAACGCGTTGCTGAGCTTGTCGGCTTGATCTGTTATAGCTTGGCTTTTAGCTTGCAAATGCAATAGCTCGGTTTTAAGCGCGGTTCGTTGTTTTATGTCTTCAACATGTATTGATTCCATTTTTTCTCTAAAGCCTTTTAGCTCGCCTTGAACCGGTTTTAATAATTGTTCAATGCTTTCTTGATTTAAGGTTTTAAAGCTTTGTGATTTTTCTTCTAGAATCTTATTGGCTAGGTTTTCAAATTCTTTTTTGAGCATATTTTTACTTTGCTCAATTTGCGCGAGTTGCTCGGTAAAGCTTTGTTGTTTTTGCTCGAGGGTGGTGCGCATATTATTATATTCAACATCGCGTTGATTATATTGCTCACGAAGCGCTGCAAGCTCGCCTTCGGCTTTACGCCAAAAGTGATTGTATTGAATGCTTTGTTTTTCTTGTTCGCTAAAACGCGTTTTAAAATGCTGGGCTTCATCGCGCTGTTCTTGGTGAGTATGTTCTAGCAGTTCGTGATCTTCTTGCAAGGCACTATATTGCAGCTCTTTATTATCAAATTGATTTTGTAATAGGGAAAGCTGTTGCTGCTGTTCGCTTATTTGTAGATGTAGCTTTTTGCGAAGCTGTGTTGATACAACGCCGTAAAATACAACGCCTAACGCAACACCAGCACCGGCGCTTAGCCAATCAATATTAGTGAGTACTTGAGTGAGCATAAAATAAACTTATAAAATTTAGAGACATGCCATCATAACCAATAACAAGCAATAGAAGTAGGGGAGCAAAGAAATTACAGACATAAAAAAACCAGCTCAAAATAAGCTGGTCAAGTATTACTAAATTAAGTAATCAAAGGGAAAATCAACATGTGCCCGAGTAAGCTGCAACTTAAATACATAATCACCAAAATAACTAATATTACTGGGTGAGGCTATATAACAACAGGCATTAGAGTAGACCGGAAAACAAAATAATTAATTCAAATTAATTTACGAAAGATCATTTATTTTTATTCGGGTTGATTTAAACAAATCAAATTATAGGCATAAAAAAAGCCAGTTCAAAATGAACTGGCTTAATCATTACTAAAATTAGTAATCAAATAGGGGGAAATCAACATAAAACCTGTATTAACTGCAAT
Source organism: Pseudoalteromonas sp. NZS71_1 (assembly GCF_015864305.1). Classification (NCBI taxonomy): domain Bacteria; kingdom Pseudomonadati; phylum Pseudomonadota; class Gammaproteobacteria; order Alteromonadales; family Pseudoalteromonadaceae; genus Pseudoalteromonas; species Pseudoalteromonas sp. NZS71_1. Next base: position 85,247 of record NZ_JADYXM010000001.1, read on the forward strand.
TAATCAACAAGCATAATAGTAGACGCCGCTCTTTGAATTAAGTTCATAAAAAGATCAAAACTTTTAAAATAAAAATTGAATGCTAAATTTTGGACATAAAAAAAGCCAACTCAAAATGGGCTGGCTCAATCATTACTAAAATTAGTAACTAAATGGGGGGAATCAACATGAAAACTTGTATTAACTGCAATTAATCAACAAGCATAATAATAGACGCCACTTTTTTAATTAAGTTCATAAAAAAATAAAAACTTTTAAAATAAGTACTGCATACTAAATTTTGGACATAAAAAAAGCCAACTCAAAATGGGCTGGCTCAATCATTACTAAAATTAGTAACTAAATGGGGGGAATCAACATGAAAACTTGTATTAACTGCAATTAATCAACAAGCATAATAATAGACGCCACTTTTTTAATTAAGTTCATAAAAAAATAAAAACTTTTAAAATAAGTACTGCATACTAAATTTTGGACATAAAAAAAGCCAACTCAAAATGGGCTGGCTCAATCATTACTAAAATTAGTAACTAAATGGGGGGAATCAACATGAAAACTTGTATTAACTGCAATTAATCAACAAGCATAATAGTAGACGCCACTTTTTTAATTAAGTTCATAAAAAAATAAAAACTTTTAAAATAAGTACTGCATACTAAATTTTGGACATAAAAAAAGCCAACTCAAAATGGGCTGGCTCAATCATTACTAAAATTAGTAACTAAATGGGGGGAATCAACATGAAAACTTGTATTAACTGCAATTAATCAACAAGCATAATAGTAGACGTCCGTTTTTTAATTAAGTTCAAAAAAAAGTAAAAACTTTTAAAATAAGTGCCGAACGCTAAATTTTAGGCATAAAAAAAGCCAACTCAAAATGGGCTGGCTTAATCATTACTAAAATTAGTAACTAAATGGGGAATCAACATGATGCTTGTGCTAACTGCAATTAACCAACAAGCGTAATAGTAGACGTCCGCTTTTTAATTAAGTTCATAAAAAGATCAAAACTTTTTAAATCAATTTAGTTTTTAATTAGCGATAACATTTGTTGTTCATCAAACTTTGTAAAGCTCATTGATTTATCAGTAAATAACGCATCTACAAGGGCTTGTTTATCTTGTTGCATTTTAAATACTTTTTGCTCTATTGAATTACTCATTATGAGCTTATACACAAATACAGGGTTAGTTTGGCCAATACGGTAAGCTCTATCAGTCGCTTGCTTTTCTACAGCAGGGTTCCACCATGGATCAAAGTGAATAACTGTATCGGCTTGTGTAAGGTTAAGGCCTGTACCGCCGGCTTTTAAGCTAATTAAAAACACAGATGTTTTACCACTGGTAAACTCGTCGATTACTTTATCTCGGTGACGCGTTTGGCCCGTAAGCATACTAAAGTTAATGTTTATTTCTTCAAGGCGTTGGGCTATTAAATCAAGTGCCGATGTGAACTGACTAAATATAATAATTTTACGACCGAGACTTAACATAAGCGGTAAGTGTGTTGTTAACCATTCAAGCTTAGCGGAGCCTGCTTGAGTGTCTGGATCTATTAATTTAGGGTGGCAACAAATTTGCCTTAACTTTAAAAGTGCCTCTAAAAATGCAAGTTTACTTTTTTGTGCGCCTTGTTCGGCAAATAAGTCTATTAGCTTCTCTTCTAATGAACGTGTAATACCTTGATACATTTCTTTTTGCTTAGGCTCAAACTCAAACTCTTTAGTTAGCTCTGTTTTTTCAGGCAGCTCTTGCGCTACTTGTGCTTTAGTGCGGCGCATTATAAAAGGCATAATTAACGCTTTTAACTGCTCAGCTCTCTCCATATCAGCTTCACGCTCAATAGGCGTTTGAAAGTGCTGCTTAAAGTGGGCTTGAGACCCAAGTAACGATGGCATAGCAAAATCGAGTAACGATTTAAGCTCAAGTAAATTATTCTCGATTGGAGTACCACTTAAACAAAGTTTAAAGTCGGCATTTAAGCGTTTAACTAATCGCGAAACCTGTGCGGTATCGTTTTTAATGTATTGTGCTTCGTCGAGGATTATATTTTCAAAATATAATGGCGAATAATATGCAATATCACGCTTTAAAAGTGGATATGTAGTAAGTATACACTGCGCTTGCGCTAAGTGCTGTAAAGGATCGTTACGATTTGAACCAAAAATAGTGGTGACTTTTAAGCTTTTAGCAAACTTAATAATTTCGTTTTTCCAGTTACTCACCAAACTAGTTGGACACACTATAAGTGTAGGGCCTGCTTGCGGGCGGTTAAATGTACTGGCTAAAAATGCAATAACTTGCAAGGTTTTACCCAGGCCCATGTCATCAGCTAAAATACCACCTAATTGGTGACGTTTTAAAAAGCTAAGCCAGTCAACACCTTGCTGTTGGTACTCACGAAGTGTTACTGAGTCATTTAAGCCATGTAATGAAACCTTAGTAATTGCTTTATCGGGACTATTTAGCTCTTGTAAGTATAGCTCTAATGAGTCGTCGTGAAGCTCTACGTTTATAGCAGTGTGCTTTACTAATTCAGGTAAATACGAAAGCGGAATATTAAATTCGTCTCGTGTTTTTACAAATTCAAAACGCTCTTTAAATTCATTTAATAAGTTAATTGCTGACTTATTGATAACCCCAAATTCACGACCAAGCGGATAGTAGTAAAATAGTTCACTTTGGCGATTTAATGACTGATATAGCGGGTCAGTATTAGTAAACAACAGCGATGCTTTAGCATCACATAGCAATACTTTGCAGTGCATTTGATGCCCTGCTGCGCGGTGTACATGTAAACTAACTTCACACTGCGGATTAGGACTCGTTACTTTACTTACACTTACTTGCCAACCACGTTGCTTAAAGCCAGGGAATACTTCGTATATTAGCCAATGCAAATGGATTGAAGACTGCTTTGTAAATACTAGTTCACTTTGTAAACCCCCTTTACAAAATTCAAATCCTAAGTTAATTAGTTCGTTAGTTACAGTATTTTCAAATGCACTATTAATCGTACTTGCAGGTGCAGCACCTGCTAAATAGTTTTTATTTTTATACTTAAATAACAACGAAAGAGATAAACCTTGATCGCCCATAGTTACTTTTAAAACAGCATTACTAGAGATTTTAGGCAATGTTGGCTGTAAATTAGTAGGGTGGGGTATTACACCTGCACCAAAGTTATCGGCAAGCTGCTTGTATATTCTATCAAAGTTAGCGTCATGCAAAGCAGGCATAGTTTGTAAATGTGCTATTTCGTCTGCACTCAATGGGGTGCGAAGACGGCCCGCTTTTAAATGATCTAAATCGAGGTAAGTAGGTGGTGTTGTTTTTAATAAAGCCCAGTTTTGTGTTTGCTCAAGCTTAATAACTAATTGTGAGAGATCTTTATCTTGCTCCCAACTAAAACTTAATGCTTGGCCAGATTGCGCTTTAATTGGCACTCGAGAACGCTGGAAAAACAGGCGTTCTGTAGCTATCAACTGTTGTAAGGCACTAAAACCCCACTGGCCTTTTAGCTCAATACTTCCCACTGCATTTTGTGAGCGTATCCAACTAAATAATCTAAAATCACTTTCGAGTAAGTCACTCGGCGTTACAAAACTATTTAACTGCTGCTCGGTCAGGTTTCGACCTAGCGTGTAATTCTTTTTAGTCTCAACATTCGCTATTTTAGGTGTTAAGAATACTTTGTTATTTTCAATATCTAATACAAATAATAATACTTGCGATGGCGTGTTTTGATCACCACTTTTAAGTGCGCTTAATTCGCTAAACCAGTCATTAATAAAGTAATCTTCACCATATTCACCAGAGTGCTCTATTTTGAGCTTAAATAAAATAGCAGCTAAGTGTCGGCATTTAGTTTTTGCATTACACGTACAATGCGTATCAACAGAATAACCAGTTGGTACTTTACTGATCTCAATACGTTGATTAAACGATGATCCATTATCCACTTGTACAGTAGAGTCGACTACAGAAAAATTAGGGGTGTGTTCTAGCCAAGTAATTTGACCTTTCTTATAATATTCTTTTCCTTTATCTAAAACATTTTCACGGAAAAGTTTTTTAATAAAGCGTTCAGACAGAGGAAACTGGGTAGCCTGCTCATTTTTAATTTCTTCAAAAATAGCCATTAAATCATTTTTTGATAAGTTAGCAGACATGTCACTCTAAGCATTAAATTTTAAAAATAATCCTGCCAGTATATGCCTTATGTGCTCTGAGCTAAAGCACTATTAACAAGATATAAACTGGTTGGAGCTGATAACTTAGTAAAAAATCGGTTTGTAAGTAAAAATAAGCATCCAATTTTACAAAATAATATTTAAAACAACTGCAATGGTAGAAGTTACATATAGTTAGAAACATAAAAGCAGGCATTACAGATCACGATTTTACTAACAATAATAATAAATGAAGGAATGTAGCTAAAAAGAGGAGATTAGTTAGTAAAAAAGTGATCTTGAAGAAGGAATATGATTATTTAAAGAGGAAATAGGCTAGTAAAGATCAGATTTTTACTAACAAAACAATCTGCCAGATCACTATTTAACTAAGTAAATATGCCTGACAGATCATTATTTAACTAACTAATTAAAGGCACTTAATAACTTAGTTAATTGCTCTAAGCGCTTGTCTGTCATTACTTTATTATCAATTTTGATAGAGACATCACCGCTTTTTAAATTGCGTTGTACCGATATAAAGTTATTTTCTAGTACAGCTTCGCGCTTAACAGCTACTTGTGGCTCTGAAGTTAGGCATTTAGTGATCGCCATTGCACGCTTTTCGTCGCTTGTAATCGCATTTAACTCTTCATCACTAGCAAGGGCACTAACAAGTTGATTAAACGCCTCTTCGTCTCGCTCCTTTGCGCTAACAAGCTTTTTAGCGACTTCGCGACCTACGTGATTAGCAGTAGGGTAAAGTGCAATGACATCAGCAGGAATTTGCTCATAAGCTTTAATTGCATCTGCAATTGCAGTATGCGATACACCTTCTACCGCGGCAATCTCTCTGTAAGATCCTTTTTTACCTTGCTCAATAAGCTCATTTTTAGTTTGTTGGTAAGCTTGGCCAAGCTCCCATAAACTAGGAGCAATGTATTGATCTGAAGATACCGCTAAAATTTTTGCATCTTGATCAGTAAAATCGCTTGAACTAAGTACTAAATAATCTGCGTTACCTAAAATACAGGCCATACGACGACGTGAACCTGCCAGAACTAAACTTTTGTCACCTTGATCCCAAAGTAGGGCAGGATGTTGATTTCGGCCATCCTCACGAATTGCAGGAAGAATGTCTGATACTGACTTTTCGTTTAGAAGTGCCTGTACACGACGATTTTTGCCATATACACCAGTGGTAGATTCAATATCAGCATGTGCGATCACTTTACAAACAAGCGTAATTTGACGAGCAGGGTCGCTCGGTGCAGGCATTCTAATTACATCGCCAGCATTCGCTTGTTCTAGTAATGCATCAAGACTACTGCTACCTACAGCAGTTGCAAATGGATCTAAGCGGGTGTCATTTTTACGTTTTTTAGCCATTTTTATTTAACATCCTTACTTAGGGGTATTGAGTGTTGATTGAGTTGACTGCCAATTTGAACGAATAAGCATTTCTAGCTCATCGACCACGTCTTTAATATTTTCTTGAGCGCGCATTAATGACTCACGACTTGCTAAGCTGTCTGATGCTTTTTGATCAAAAATAGTGTTGAAAGACGATGAACTAGCGGTAATCGCGGAGCTGTGATTGATTGGGTAGCTCATTACTTGGCGGCCAAATGCACTACGAACATCTTTAACGATATCGCGCTGTGAGTGATTACCTTTCACATAGTTGGTCACTAAAAATTGCATAAAGTCCCAGCCCTCATGGCCAAGTGCTGCAACTGTATGGTAAATCTCACCTAGTCGTTTTAAATATTTGTTATTAGCATCAAAATCTACAGCTTCCGGATGAACAGGAATAAGCATCGCAGTAGATGCCATTAATGCATTATAAAACATAAAGTTAAGGGTAGGTGCAGTATCAATTAAGATAATATCAAACTCGTCTTTAACGGGATCAATTACTTTCTCAAGTAACTTGTGGTAATGGCGAGTTTGCTCATAATTTGAGGTATCTTTGAGCAATGTTGCCGTTTCGTGCTCAAAGTAAAAGTCATCCATACCCGATGGTAATACACGAATATTTGGGATATGCGTTGGTAAAAATGAGTTAGACACAAATTCAGGCCATGTTTCACCCTCGTCTAAATCTATGCAATCACGCATTAAATCACCAACAGTAATCGGGTCGTGCTCACTTGAAGGAAAAAAGCTTGAAGAAGAGCCTTGTGGGTCTAAATCTATAATACCAATGCGATAACGTTTAATATTTGTAGTTGCAAGCGCTGCCGCTATATTAACCATACTGGTAGTTTTACCGCAGCCGCCTTTGAGAGAATTAATTACAATAACTTGCAGTTTGTCATCACCAGTACGATGATCTGGTTTAATGTCCATAATATCGGCCATAGCAAAAATATTTACTAATGTGTAAGCATAGTGACCGTTAGCACCGCGTTTTATGTTTAAATCATCGAAGTCGCCATTATCATGACGTCTTTTTAAAGTACGATTATTACAACCTAGTAAATCAGCAGCTGCTTTTTGTGTATACGTTCTTAATTCTTTTTCTTCTGATTTAAGATGGGCACGGTAGTGCTGAATACGTCCTTCTAATGATTTTTCAGCAACTTCAGCTGTGGCTTTCAAAAGCCGATAGGTACTTAATGCGTTATTGTTGATAGACATACTTTCTTCCTCAAAGTTAGGCAGTTAGTATAATGTCCATTCAAATAGCTGTAAACAACTATTTAAGACGACATGCATTTTAAAAACAAGACATCTAAAAATATTTTTACACCTTTAATATTGCTTAGTATAAATAAAGAAGTTTAAAGGTGGTTAAATATATAAGGTAATAAAGGCTAAGGGTGTAAAAACAGCACATAACATTATGATTTATATGAATAATGTTTAAAAAAGCAGATCAGGTTTATACTTGGTTAAGATCAGATCTTTATCTACCTGCGGATCAGCTTTTTACTAAGGTCTATTTTAAATATAGAGTTATGCACAGGTTACGCATGAAGTTATGAACAAAAAGAGCCCTGCAGATCAGTTTTTTACTAAGTAAATTATAAAGTTATGCACTAGTCGCAACATAAAAATACGCTTTTAATTAGTATAGATCTGATCTGTACTTGGTACAGATCAGATCTATTCTAACTCGGTAAGGCTTTATCCACAGGGGAATATATTTTTTGGTGTATTTGTCGTGCTTAATTTTAAAATTAAGCCATTGTAATGGACAAAATAACAGCTGAGTTAGTAAAAATTAGATTTGTGATAGTCCAGTTAGTATAAATATGATCTGAAATCGTAAGTAATGTACATCACTTAGTATAATAGTGATCCAAACGTTTTATTTAAAGTCAGATCACTTTTATACTAACTTAAACATTTAACTTTTGTTGCTTAATGTGTTGTTATTAGCTGTCGCAATAAAAATGGAAATAAGAACAATGAGCCGAAAGGTCAACATCTCGGTAGATAACTTGCCCGATACACTTAGGGGCCAAATCCACGGGGTGGAAAGTGCAATAGATAACGAAAGTTTAGCACTATTTACAGACAACAAAGACGTGCGAATTTCTATTGAAAACGCAGCACATGGATTACGTGCATATTCAAACACGTTTAATCACTATGATTTGTGGGGACGCTTTGTTCGCTCGGGCTATAAAAAATTGCCACTTGAAGAAGCGCCTAAAAAAACAATTATTACGCGTAAAATATCTGAAAAAGTAGATGGTATTTTGTACGATGGCGAAATAAAAATAACGCCAGCTGTTGTAAGTACACGCAAAGATGGCGAAGATGTTGAATACCTTGTTTGGCCATCAGATAGAGAAGAAAAAGTAGAGCGAGCACTTATTCGTTTAGCTTCTAAAGGCAAAATAGTTAAAATTAATTTTAAATCCGGTATTCAATACGCGGTTGTTTTTTCTATGAACGAATTAGCACAAGAACTCAAAGCGGTAGGGCAGTCAATGCCATATCCTGCAATAAAAGAGTCACTTGAAGCATTGCAAGGTTCTAAACTTTCATTTAAATATTCGGCAACAGATACTAAAAATTCTGATATAGATGATTCGTTTTACGAGTCAAACATGAACTTTTTATCGTCACTGCATTTTAGTGGCAAAAAAGGTCAGGGTGGCAATGTAAAATGTGTTGCCTGTTTAAATGCATTTGTTCATAACATGATTGATAACCTTGAATACAAAGGGTATTACTTTAATAGCGCTCAAGAATTAAAACGTGGATTATCGCGTTGGATGATGCTTCGTTTGTATCACCTTTGGCGTTATGCAGCACCAGGTAAAACGTACCATTTTAGATTACTTTCAATTATGGAAAAATACGGATCTATTTATTCAACTGATGATATTACCGAAAATAAATTAAAAGCACTTCGTCGTGATATGACCACCACAATGAAAGATTTGATTGAAAAAGGTGCAATATCAGAATACAGCATTACAAATGTTAAAGATGACAAAACCGGTAACATTATCGATTACACATACGAAATGCACCCGTCTGATCAGTTTTGCGATGAAATACTTACATTGAACAAACACAATAAACGCATTGAAATCCAAGGCGGTAAACGCATTGTTGAAAATGCCGTACTGATTGATGAAGATAAAATTGAAGAAATAGTAGAAAAATAATAACCGTTATTTTAAATACTGTACGGATAACTAAAAAGGCCACACTATGTGGCCTTTTTAACATAATGACTACCGCTCAACCTGTTCTAAATATAACCTATCAACCAAAAAATCATACTCGCGCTTACGAGGGTGAGTTTCGGGTTTTTGATAATCAGGTAATATACCTAATTTTACGTCTGGTTCTGGATTAATCAGAATAAAGGGTAATGCAGCACTCACATGATAGCGATTTTGCGCCGTATATCTCACATTTACCTGTGGACTCACTCGAGTAGGGCGGCGAATTCTAAGTTTTTCCTTTTCGCCTAAACTAGCAACCCGTAATTGTTCTTGAGCTACAAGTGATTGCCATTTTTGTTGATCTATCATTCTTGGATTTCGATAACTGGCCGATTTGTCGAGCATTTCGAGAGCCATTTTTTTAGTCAGCGTTTTAGTTGCGTGTTTGTGCATCCAAGTAAACCTAACCGAAAATGGCGATTCGCTTTCACTATGAATTTTACGATATGCAGCAAGCGTTATTAAATTTGGTATAGCATTGTGAACTGCCTCAAATCGAGCATCGTTGCTATCAATAGCTAAAATACATTCTTTAAACGTAGCTTTAGCTTTATTTACTTGAGCTATACGATTATTTAAAGCTTGTTTATCTGCATTTTTAATAACGAGCAAACCAGGGTGCCTTTTTAAAACACGACTGCTTAATCCTGATTTTTTATACATGTCTGAAAAAGAGTTTAGGATTGCTTTTTGAGCAGGTACTCCAGTGATTTTAGAAACAAGTATAGATTCTGGAACTTTACTCTCATCGAAACTACTTACATCTGGTAATTGATAATATTCCGCTTTGGAGAATTCACACTCTTTTAGTTCTTCAATCAACCTCAAAGTTAATTCGTTCATTAAATCAAACTGACTTCTAATTTGTACCTTAGTTACCATTACACACCTCAAAGAACACATCTTACTAGTCTTATATTATTACATGCACTTTGTTTTGTCTAAATAAATAACAAATAGTACTCGGGGCTCATAGTAATATTATATTTCAATTAAGTATGATGTGTTCTTTAACGTGGGAATATATAAATGAAGAAAGATTGAAACTCCTTACTAATTCATATGAGATTGGAGTATTTACTTTGTCGTATATAAAAAGGCTAATACGCCAAGTACTAGATTATCTAAGTAGTAGGTGATAAAACTAAGTTTAGAAAAATGAGTTAAGCGGAGTTATATAATTTTCATATATTTATCTAACAGTCCTAGTATTTATAATTACTGACTCATATTACACCGTGTTGGCAGTACGGTGATCAGGCTAAAGGTTACAATGACTACAAATGCTTTTTGATATCAGTTCCTCTTTAAGGATACTTCAAGCAGTAGCGGCTTTAATCATGATGAATTGTAAATTAGCACTATCACTTTGAAGAGAAAACTTAATGGCCTACCACACCTTTAAGTTGTGGCACTTGTGAATATAGTCCTGCATACGAGTGCTATACAAGACTATGCGTCTAGGATTTAAAGCGCAGATAAATGATTACCACAAACACTCATATCATACATTAAGGTCTGCACATAGCACTTGATAGCTATTAATTAATTATCCGCGTAAAGTTAAGATTACAGAAGCTGTTATTTAAGTATGATGTGTTCCTAGCAAAATTACGTATAACATACCCTTATGTACTCTTTATTCTCAATGCGTTAAAATTGTAAATAGTTAGCTCTAAACGCATGTATTTAAACACTTTAGTTTCTTCGAAATAAAACTAAAGTGTATGTTATATAACCACCTAGGTTAAGTAAGATTACTATTATACTTAACTCATAACTAAATAATTGGAAAATAGTGAATTTAGTCCTTGAACATAGGGGCCTGCATACGTTAATTTCTTCTTATCAGGTAATGTAGGAATGAGGAAAAATTATGCAATCGTGGAACCCAAATAGCTGGAGAGAGCTGCCAATACTGCAGCAGCCACAGTACCCGGATCAAGAAATACTTAAATCAGTAGAAAGCCAATTAAAAACGGCACCGCCTTTAGTTTTTGCTGAAGAAACAAGAAGCCTATTCAAACAACTTGAAGATGTGTGCGAAGGTCGTGCTTTTTTACTTCAAGGTGGTGACTGTGCAGAATCATTTAGCGATTTTAATGCCGCTAACATTCGCGATACATTCAAAACAATCTTACAGATGGCTGTTGTATTAACTTACGGCGGTAAATGCCCTGTAGTTAAAATAGCGCGCATGGCTGGTCAATACGCTAAACCTCGTTCAGCAGACTTAGAAACAATTAATGGCGTGTCTTTACCATCTTACCGTGGCGACATTATTAATAATATCGAGTTTACAGAAGAAGCACGTATACCCGATCCACAACGCTTAATGACTGCATACCATCATAGTGCCGCTACGTTAAACTTATTACGTGCTTTTGCACAAGGTGGCCTTGCCGATCTTCACCAGGTAAACCGTTGGAACATGGGCTTTGTTGCTGCAAATCCACTTAAAGAAAAATACCAACAACTTGCTGATAAAATTCAAGACGCACTAGAGTTTATGGAAGTGTGCGGAATTAACTCTACAATTGCGCCAAGCTTAAAAGAAACCGATTTATACACTTCTCACGAAGCGTTATTACTTGGTTACGAAGAGGCGCTTACTCGTCGCGACCACTTATCTGGTGATTGGTACGATTGTTCTGCTCACTTTGTTTGGATTGGTGAACGTACTCGTCAACTAGACCATGCACATATTGAGTTTTTCAAAGGCATCAAAAACCCAATTGGTGTTAAAGTTGGCCCAGGTATGGACCCAGATGACCTAATTCGTTTAATTGATGCATTAAACCCAGATAACATTCCTGGTCGTTTAACGCTAATTACGCGTATGGGTGCAGATATACTTCCTGAAAAACTTCCAGCGCTAGTAAGAAGAGTTCAACAAGAAGGCCGTAAAGTAATTTGGAGCTCAGATCCAATGCACGGTAACACTGAAAAAGCGACATCAGGTTACAAAACACGTAACTTCGACAATATTATGCGCGAGATCAGTCAGTTCTTCGCTGTACACAAAGCTGAAGGTTCATACGCAGGTGGTGTTCACCTAGAGATGACAGGCCAGCACGTTACAGAGTGTACAGGCGGGGCTTACGGTTTATCTGACGATGACCTAGCACAGCGTTACAAAACGCAGTGTGACCCACGCCTTAACGCCGACCAAGTATTAGAGTTAGGCTTTTTAGTAGCTGATTTACTAAAAGACGCACGTAAATAATATTTATTGATACAAAAAAACCGCTTAGTTGCGGTTTTTTTATTTCTTTGATGAGTAAGTTAGTACTTACGTCGCTCCAAGTCTGTTTCTATCAATATTTTTGCAGATATTTCTTCAACAGAATGATGCGTAGAATTAAAGTAAGCAATTTTATGACGCTTATACAACATTTCCACTTCGCGAACCTCAATACGACACTGTTTAATTGAAGCATACTTAGAGTTCGCCATACGTCGATGCCTAATAGCCGCAAGTCTCTCAGGGTCAATCGTAAGTCCAAATAACTTATGTTTATAAGGGACTAAACACTTAGGCAAACCTTCATTGTCTAAATCTTCTTCTGTAATAGGGTAGTTAGCCGCTTTAATGCCGTACTGCAGTGCTAAGTATAAGCTTGTGGGTGTTTTACCACTTCTACTAACGCCAATTAAAATGATGTCTGCTTCAGAAAAGTTTTTAATATTTCCGCCATCATCATTCATAAGAGCATAATTAACGGCATCAATTCTAAAGTCATAACTTTTTTCGTGGATAGAATGCGTACGATGCATTTTAGGAACTGGGGCTACATTCAGTTCTTTTTCTATTTTTTCGCTATATGTAGTTAAAAAGTCATACGTGACTGCATCAGCCGATTTTATAATTTCACTTAAATTGTGATTAACAAAAGTAAAAAAAACAAATGGCTTTTCGCCTGTTTTTGCAGCGGTTGCATTAATTAATGCTTTAATTTCGTGCGCTTTTTCTTCAGTTTCTACAAATGGAATTGTTTTATGATTAAAATCGATAGGAAACAACGACAAAGTCGCATGCCCAAACACCTCTGAAGTAATAGCGGTTCCATCTGATATATAAAAAGCAGTTCTCATAATTAACCTTTTTATTGCGTTTAAATCCCTAAAATGGGTTTCTCACGGTTTACGTGAGGACTATTGCCAGTGTAGAATGATGATGACCTTTATAAAAGGTTTTCTTTCTTAACTCTCACAGTTAGACCTACAATTTGTTTTTTTTGGAGAAAGATCCGTGCAAGAATACGTTCTCTGGTATCAAGAGCTTGGTATGCAAGATGTTCCTCGAGTTGGCGGTAAAAACGCTTCACTTGGCGAAATGATTTCAAACCTAGCAAACGCTGGTGTACAAGTACCGGGTGGTTTCGCAACTACCGCAGATGCTTTTAATGAGTTTTTAGATCAATCAGGACTCACAGCAAAGATTCACAACATCCTAGATACACTTGATGTTGATGATGTAAATACACTCGCTAAAGTCGGTGCCGACATCCGCCAATGGATAATCGACACACCATTCCAACCAAACCTAGATCAAGCCATTCGCGACGCATATAGCCAACTCCATGGCGATACTGCAGCAGATGTATCATTCGCAGTACGTTCATCAGCTACCGCTGAAGATATGCCAGATGCATCATTCGCAGGCCAGCAAGAAACTTTCCTTAACGTTGTTGGTATCGATTCAGTCATGGTCGCTATTAAACACGTATTTGCTTCATTATTTAACGACCGTGCAATCTCATATCGAGTTCACCAAGGTTACGATCACCGTGGTGTGGCGTTATCGGCTGGTATTCAGCGCATGGTACGTTCAGATAAATCAGCATCTGGCGTAATGTTTAGCATTGATACAGAGTCTGGTTTTGAAGACGTTGTATTTATTACATCAAGCTACGGCTTAGGTGAAATGGTTGTACAGGGCGCAGTTAACCCTGATGAGTTTTATGTTCATAAACCAACACTCCTTAAAAATAAACCTTCAGTAGTACGTCGTAACATTGGTTCTAAAGCCATTCAAATGATTTACTCAGAAGATAAAGCACACGGTAAGCAAGTAGACATCGTTGATGTTGCCCCTGAGCTTTCAAATAAATTTTCGATTACAGATGAAGAAGTGCAAGAACTTGCCAAGCAAGCTGTAATCATCGAAAAACATTACGGTCGTCCTATGGACATCGAATGGGCAAAAGACGGTAACGACGGCAAACTATATATAGTTCAAGCACGTCCAGAAACTGTACGCTCAAACGAAGACTCTAACGTAATGGAACGCTTTCAATTAAATGGTACAAGCAACGTTGTTGTTGAAGGCCGTGCAATTGGTCATAAAATTGGTAGCGGTGTTGTGCGTGTTCTTGATTCAATCAAAGAAATGGATCAAGTACAAGTAGGCGACATTTTAGTAACCGATATGACAGATCCTGATTGGGAACCAATCATGAAACGTGCAGCGGCGATTGTTACCAATCGTGGTGGCCGTACATGTCACGCGGCAATCATTGCACGCGAACTTGGTATTCCGGCAGTGGTAGGCTGTGGCAACGCAACTGATTTAATTAAAGCGGGCCAAGAAGTAACAGTATCGTGCGCCGAAGGCGATACCGGCTTTATTTACGAAGGTATTTTAGATTTTGAAATACTAACGTCACGCGTTGATAAAATGCCAGAACTACCAATGAAAGTTATGATGAACGTAGGTAACCCCGATCGTGCATTTGACTTTGCACGCTTACCGCATGCAGGTGTTGGCCTTGCGCGAGTTGAATTTATTATCAACCGTATGATTGGCGTTCATCCTAAAGCGTTATTAAATTTTGATGCTCAAACAGATGCATTAAAAGCAGAAATTACTGACATGATTGCCGGTTACGAATCACCAGTAGAGTTTTACATAACAAAACTGGTTGAAGGTATTTCTACTCTAGGGTGTGCATTTGCACCAGAGCGTGTAATTGTTCGTATGTCTGATTTTAAATCAAACGAATACGCAAACCTAGTTGGCGGTCAGCAATACGAGCCAGAAGAAGAAAACCCAATGATTGGTTTTCGTGGTGCAGCCCGTTATATCTCTGAAGACTTCCGCGATTGTTTTGCACTAGAATGTGAAGCTATAAAACGCGTAAGAAACGACATGGATATGGCTAACATAGAAATCATGATCCCATTCGTACGTACCCTTGAAGAAGGCAAACGCGTAATTGAATTACTAGAAGAACATGGCCTTAAACGCGGCGATAATGGTCTTAAAGTAATCATGATGTGTGAGCTACCTTCAAATGCATTACTTGCAGATGAATTTTTAGAAATGTTTGATGGTTTTTCTATCGGCTCTAACGATTTAACACAGTTAACGCTTGGTCTTGACCGTGATTCTGGTTTAATCGCACATTTATTTGATGAGCGTGACCCTGCAATTAAAAAGCTACTTTCTATGGCAATTAAAACAGCTAAAGCAAAAGGAAAGTACGTAGGTATTTGTGGCCAAGGTCCTTCAGATCACGAAGACTTTGCTGCATGGTTAGTAGAGCAGGGTATTGACTCTGTTTCACTAAATCCAGACACAGTAATAGAAACATGGTTATACCTAGCTAAAAAATTAGCAAAGTAATAAATATGTAAGCTATAAATAGGTAAGCTATAAAAATGCCAGCAATAAATTGCTGGCATTTTTTTATACTCAATTAAAAGTAAATTAACGGGCTAATTTTTTATCTAAATAGGCACATGATTTAGTTAACGCCTTTTGACAAAATGATAAGTAATGTCGCGCTTTAGGATAGTAAAACGAAAAGCATAATAAACCCGCCATAAAAAATATAAGTGAAGGCTAAGGGCGTGTTGAGCTTTGTGGATTGAAATTTGTTCAATCTAAGGGCGATTTAATCGCGGCGCGAGGTTTGTAACCTAGTGGGCTAAGTAAAAACCGAGCAACAAAGAGTTAATCGTCCCTAGAAAGAACCCATTGGGCAGCGCATGTTTGGTATTTATGCTGCGTTATCGCCTATTTATGGGGAGTAACCACACTACATAGGCTCTGCCTTGCCTAAAAACCAAACATACTGCTGCAAATTCAACAACCAAAGGTCAACACGCCCTAGCTACAACCGCAAAAAATAATCCTAGCAAAATAAATAACACGCCACTGATCTGTAATAGTAATTTTTTCATATAACACACCTCATTACTTGTTAGTATGAGTATAATTTAAGCTGCATTAAAATCGACTAAAAGAGTGTTACAAACTGTAAAATCTTCAATTTCTATTCGCCATCACCATGATATAATTAGTCAAATGCCCTAAAATATCGCCGTCATGATAGCAACAATTACACAGCAAGATGCCGCGACAGAACTTGTCGCAAACTACCTAAATACCATTGCAAACCAAGGTTTTACCGGAGATACCGACGCAAGTTATGCAACGCGTATTACCGCTTCAACCGATAACAGTGTGTATCAGCAAATACCGCAAGGTGTTATTTTTCCAAAAAGTGAAAAAGATATTCAGCTCGCATTGCAAACAGCATCTCGCGACCCGTTTTTATCATTAACTTTTGGTCCTCGTGGCGGTGGAACAGGCACTAACGGACAATCGTTAACACCTGGTATTGTTGTAGATTTGTCTCGCTATATGCGCGAAATCCTCGAAATAAATGTAGAAGAAGGCTGGGTACGCGTTCAAACCGGCGTAATAAAAGATCAACTTAATGACTTTTTAAAACCTTATGGTTTTTTCTTCTCACCTGATTTATCTACCAGTAACAGGGCAACTATTGGTGGCATGATAAGTACTGACGCATCGGGGCAAGGCTCGTTAGTTTACGGTAAAACGAGCGATCATGTTTTAGGGCTAACAACTTATTTAGTTGATGGCACACCTATGTGCACCTCCCCAATAGACATCGACAAAGCACAAATTATAGCGAATCAAGACTCACTAATTGGTAGTTTATATAAAACAGTTTTAGATATATCAGTTAATGAACGCGCTGCTATTTTAGCTAAGTTTCCACGGTTAAATCGTTTTTTAACCGGCTACGACCTAGAGCATGTGCTAAGTGATGACTTACTTACTTTTGATATGAGCCGCTTAATAACTGGCTCAGAAGGGTCATTAGGTATAGTAACTGAAGCTAAATTAAACCTAACGCCTATTGCCGAATTTAAAACGCTTATTAATATTAAGTATGATAGTTTTGATTCCGCACTTCGTCATTCACCATTTTTAGTCGATGCACGCGCAACATCGGTAGAAACCGTTGATAGCAAAGTTTTAAACTTAGCGCGTGAAGATATTATTTGGAATTTAGTATCGGACTTAATAACCGACGTGCCAAATAAAGATATGCAAGGCCTTAACATGGTCGAGTTTAATGCAGTATCAAACGATGAAATAAAAGACAAAGTAGACACGCTTTGTAAGCTTCTAGAGCAATGCGTAGCAAATCAAGCTAATGGCGTTATTGGTTATCAGTTAACCAGTGATAAAAGCGATATACTAAAAATTTACGCAATGCGTAAAAAGTCAGTGGGTTTATTAGGTAATGTAAAAGGCAGTCAAAAACCACTCGCCTTTGCAGAAGACACCGCTGTACCGCCTGAAAACTTAGCAGATTATATTGTCGAATTTAGAGCATTACTCGACAGCCATAATTTACAGTATGGTATGTTCGGCCATGTTGATGCGGGCGTTTTACATGTGCGCCCGGCACTTGATATGTGCGACCCAGAACAAGAAAAACTACTGCGAACTATTTCAGATCAGGTCGTAAAACTAACCGCTAAGTACGGTGGTTTAATGTGGGGCGAACACGGTAAAGGTTACCGTAGTGAATATAGCCCTGAGTTTTTTGGTGAGCATTTATATACGCAACTTCGAAAAATAAAAACAGCTTTCGATCCTAATAATCGTATCAACCCTGGTAAAATATGCACTCCTATCGATAGTGAAGACTCACTAGTTAGTGTGGATGGACAAAAGAGAGCGCACTTCGATAAGCAAATATCAATAGAAGTTAAAACCAGTTTTAACAACGCAATGACCTGTAATGGTAATGGCATATGCTTTAATTACGATGAAAACTCGCCAATGTGCCCATCGTATAAAGTGACCGGCGACCGACGTAACTCACCAAAAGGACGCGCAAGTTTAATGCGTGAATGGTTACGCCTTCAAGAGTCTAAAGATATAGATTTACTCGAAGTAGAAAAGCAACTAAACAAAGGTGAAGTCATTACCTGGTGGGAACGTTTTGTTCATAGCCGCGAAAAACGAAAAGGTATTTACGATTTTTCTCACGAAGTAAAAGCGTCAATGGATGAATGTTTAGCGTGTAAAGCATGTACAACTGCATGCCCAATTAAAGTTGATGTACCCACTTTTCGTTCGCGCTTTTTAAATTATTATCATAGTTACTATGCACGCCCGCTAAAAGATTACCTTGTTGGC
Source organism: Pseudoalteromonas sp. NZS71_1 (assembly GCF_015864305.1). Taxonomy (NCBI): domain Bacteria; kingdom Pseudomonadati; phylum Pseudomonadota; class Gammaproteobacteria; order Alteromonadales; family Pseudoalteromonadaceae; genus Pseudoalteromonas; species Pseudoalteromonas sp. NZS71_1. The sequence continues at coordinate 103,583 of NZ_JADYXM010000001.1, forward strand.
AATATAGAAAACAGCGCGCCATTAATGGCAAAGTTCGCTAAAGTTATAAACCCAATTGTTAAAACATCATTAGTAAGCAATGTTATTAAAAAAACAGTTGGTTATGTTGATACACCACAGTTAAGTATTCCTGCACTTTCAAAACGTATTACTAAAGCACAAAAATTCGATTTTGATTTACTAAATAAATTAAACGCAGAACAACAAAGTGACTATGTATTAATAGTACAAGACCCATTTACGAGTTTTTACGAAGCCGAATTAGTAGAAAGCTTTATTACTTTAATAACACAACTTGGCAAAAAACCAATGCTGTTACCTTTTAAACCAAATGGTAAACCGCAACACGTAAAAGGTTTTTTGCATGAATTTAAAGTTACAGCTAAAAATGCAGCCGAGTTTTTAAATAAATTAAATGATATTAATGCACCGTTAGTCGGTTTAGATGCGTCACTCGTTATGTGTTATCGCGATGAATATAATACAATTTTAGAAAATAACCGTGGCGAATTTAATGTGCAGCTTGCTCATGAATGGCTAGAAACACAATCGTTTAAATCACTAAGCGCAAAGCAAAATACAGATACCGAATTTACATTACTGAGTCATTGTACTGAAACAACTGCGCTGCCAAAAGCAGCAAATGTATGGCAAACAATTTTCAATGATATTGGTTTAACATTAAAAACAACAAATACAGGTTGTTGTGGAATGGCGGGAACTTATGGCCACGAAGCACAAAATCAAGATAACTCACGTGCGCTTTACGAAATGAGCTGGAAACCAATTGTAGATAAAAATAAACCTGAGCAACTTTTATCTACGGGATTTTCTTGTCGTAGCCAAGTTAAACGTTTTGAACAATTTAAACCAAAACACCCAATTGAATTACTAGCACAGGTTCTTAAATAACTTTATAAAATAAGAGTGCTTAAATAAGATCGCTTATATAAGAGTACTTAAATAGTTTTATCTAAATACAAATTTAGTAAATTATTTATTAAATACAAAAAGGCGCAACGATTAACTTCATCAGTGATGAAAATAACCGTTACGCCTTTTTTAATACGTATTCTTAATTTACCTAGTTTAAATAATTATTTTTTAACAAAGCTATCGGCAATAGGTTTAGTGCTAATACCATGTATAAATACACTAAACAAAATAGTCGTCATTGCTATAGTCGCAATTTGATATTTGTTTTCTATTTGCGTATCTATAACCATCAATGTAAAAACAATTGATGCTAAACCTCTTGGTCCAAACCACGCAAATGTAAAACGCTCTTTAATATTCAATGCCGTAAACTGTAGTGACAACATAACTGGAATTATTCTAATTAATGTTGTACTCAATAAAGCGTAAATTATAATCTCAGTATTTAGTTTAGGAATGACTAAGTAAGCGCAAACAAACCCGAACAAGCACCAAATCATAAGAGATGTAAAATCTGCAATGTGTTCTGAATCATCAATTAATTCTGTTCTTACTTCTTCAGTCGAGAATTTATCAAATAATAAACCTGCAACAAATACCGCAATAAACCCACTGCCATGAAAATATTGCGTAAAAGAAAACACTGCCATAGCAAAACCAAGTAATAAAAATGGGCTTGTATTTTGTGCAAAGTAATGTCGTTTCATTGCAAAATTTAAACACGGTATAAAAATAACGATACTTGTAATTGCTACTAATAAAGCAAGTCCCAGCTCTCGACCAAACACACTTAATGTTTGCGTTGCAGTAATAGCTGATTCAGGATTTTTTGCGAGTAATATAAATATTAAAAATACGGGTACGCACAAACCGTCGTTCAACCCACTTTCAGTATTTATTCCTTCGCGTATTTTTTCGGGTACTTGCGTACTAGCTAATAATCCTTTACTCAATGCTGCATCGGTAGGTGTTAATATAATAGCAAGTAACGCCGCTTGAATAAGTGAAAGCTCAGAAAATAAAAATAACGCAACAGCAATACCAAGTAACAAAGTTAAGGGCAGGGCTACAAACAATAATAAACTTGGATACTGAAAACTATGTCTTAATACACTTAATTTTGATTTAGCTGCGTCCGAAAATAAAAATATACTTAGCGTTAGTTCTATAAACGGCAATAGAAGATCTACGCCTTCTTTTATTTTTTGCCCTTCATTGGGTAGTAACATTGCTAAACATATTCCGCCAACAACAAAAAACATTGGACCTGTTACTTCTGTTTTTTCTAGCTGGCGAAGTGTTAGAGAATAAATTAAAAATAGTCCGCCAATAAATGCTATTACTAAGTACTCCATTAAATTTTCCTTTTTAGCCCTGACTTTGCTCGCTCTTTAATATTTGTTTGAATATAAATTTGATCGGTAGTCGCAATTTTAGAATGTCCTAAATCTTCTGATAAATGTTTAAGCGGTCTGGTTTGCGCATCATGTGTAGCACCCGTATGACGAAGCCAGTGCGCAGTTGCTGCACCAAGTTGTTCAGCGTCATCTTTAAAACCATCATCAAGTAATGATTGTTGTGCAAAATCAAAACTTTGTTGAACTAAACGTCTAATTTGCCTTACAGTCATACCACCGTGACCACGAATTTTATGAACTAAAGGGTCTGATTCATCAACACGGGGAAGGGCAGGTAAACCTCTATACACTCTATAGCGTTTTAAATATTCAACAAAATCATCGCTTAATGTTACATCGCGTAATTTATTTCCTTTACCCATAATACGTAAAAACCAAAACCCATCATTATCTTGCCAAAAATGAGACATAACTGGAGACCACTGTGGCCGTTCAGATAATTCTGATATTCGTAAATATAATCCTTTTAAACATGCGAGCGTAAATAAATTTCGCTCCAACTCTGGTTTTTGTTCGCACATATCACGCGTAACACCAAAAACATATTCCCATTGTATATCGCTTAATGTGTCTGGAATTTGAATTTGTGATTGTACAACTAAGTAAGGGCTATTTTTTTTAACAACAGGGACAAAGTTAGCAAACGTTTTTTCTTCTAGTAAGGCAAACTTATAAAAAACATTTAATGCTGTAAACATAGACGATAATGTTTGTTGGCTAGCAATGGATTCTTTAAGCATAAAAGGGCGCCAATTTTGGTTTAATCGACGAATTCCTTGTTCATCTTTATAACGCCATTGCACTGAAGTTGCAGCCCATGCTTTATCGGGTTCAACCATAAAATCAACGTAAGCTTCAATATCTTCACGTTTTAAATCAAATACTGATTTTTCTGCTATTAACCACGACCATAAATAAAAGCGTTCAAGCTCATTTCGAAAACGACTATAAGTGGCTTCTGACTTTCGGCCATAAACATATAAAAACTGATACAAGAATGTCAGATCAGCTTTTGATTCAGTTACAGTCAAGCCAATTTCCTGTATAAAGGATGCAAGTTCTGGGTATTCTGAATTGAGAGTACCGTCATCTAGATGGGCAATTTGATATCTTAATTGTTTTAACGTATCAACCAAAGCAACAAGCATAATGTATAAATATTCAATTAAATAATAGACTTACAGAATAACGTTAAAGTCCGATACTGTCTAGTATTGGACATAGTAAAGCTCTAATTATTTTAATACCGTGATTATTCTATGGTTGTTGGTTGCTATATCTTATTAAGGAAAAAATTATGAAAAAACTAATTATACTAAGCGTACTTGCTTTAACAGTTGCGTTAACTGGGTGTGCTACTACAGGTAGTGCATCACCAAGCGAAAAACGTTCACTTGTACAAAGTATGAAAGCAAACACATTAGATAAATTATACGCTGAAAAACCTGATGTTAAAAAACAAATTGCTAACTCTGCTGGTTATGCTGTATTCGATAACGCGAATGTAAATGTAGTGCTTGCTAGCTTTGGCGGTGGTTACGGTGTTGTTAGAAATAATCTTACAGGTAAATCGACTTACATGAATATGGGCGAAGCCGGTTTAGGACTTGGCTTAGGCGTTAAAGATTTTAACGTTGTAATGGTTTTTCATAACCAAGCTGCATTAAACAGATTTATTGAACATGGTTGGGCATTTGGCGGAAACGCTGATGCAGCAGCAAAATATGAAGATAAAGGCGGTGCACTGGTTGCCGAAGCGATTGCAGATCAAGTTACTGTATATTCTGTAACCGAAAACGGCCTTGCACTACAAGCTGTATTAAAAGGAACTAAGTTTTGGGTTGATTCAGAGCTTAATTAACCACCAAGTTACTCTCCTAAAAGCGAGCTGGTTTGTATAATCACGCTCGCTTTATTAAAACCCACTCAATTTAACATAACGTAATTTATGGGTAGTCTTATATCTTGTTATTTCTTCTTTCGTTTCTTTCTGGCTTTGCTTCTTTTTGAGTTTGAAGGTACACAGTGATTAGCCACTATCTGTGCTGGTTCATGCCCCTGCCTTAACAACGTATCAATATGCGCATCTTCAATACTCACATAATTATCTTTAGCATTATCTGTATTTTCATTGTTACTAAAGATATTTGTAGAATCAAAATTATTCCACAAATCCTCTTCGTTTAAGTTAGAAGAACAATGATCAGGCTTATTCTCAGGTAAAGCTATCTGCTTGAGATTTAGAAAATCTGGATTAACTTCGTAATCAGTCATCTTTCCAATATTCTGATGGCTATTAAACAGACCTAATGTTACTAGTTTTGAAGCAGCTGAATAAACTGTTTGCTTTGAACAATTACAAGCACTCGCAATATTAGAAAGAGATATTGATTCCCCCTTACTCGAAAGATACAGCATTCTCATACACACCAATTGCTCAACCGGTTTTAAAGAATAAGATTTATAATCTGTATTAAACAAAAACTCTATTAATGAACTATCCATTTTACACCCATCTACATTTTTAACTGGTCTAAATAACCAACCTGTCTAAATTTAAATTATCCATAGAATAAAATCAAGTATGCTTTCTTGGTTATTAAGGGATAGAGCAATAAACCAGTCTATTTTTTTAACTGGTTAGTCTGAGCATATATATTTACATGGGAGTTATACCCCGTAATACAGTTACGGGGTTTTTTTTACATAGCGCCATGCGTAGGCTTTCAACGAGTTGAAAGGCGACGCATTTGGCGATAAAAGAGAAAAAGAGAAGTTTATCAGTGGGCGCGTTGCGCTAGGATATTTTTTTAAGCGGACTGGGTTATTGGATGCGGCCATTTATCAAAAGGTCTTTATATTAATTTCATATGTGGCCTTTCATGAAGCAAAGCTTCATAGGTTCGTATCATCAATCCTCCAGTGGTACGTAATAATTGATTTTAATTATTACGTAACCTTACTGTTAGTGTGGTTATTTGCACTCCCCATAAATCACATTATGTTACGGGTTGCAGCCGCTACGCTTAAAAGGGCTTTTGCTGCAATTCGTGTGCGCTTACGCTATTTTGCACACGAAAAACCACAAACGCCCCGCCATTTAGATATTTTGGCGGGGCGTTTTCTCAACATAAAGTTTATGAATTTATGGGTTGTTAAATAGTAAGTTATTTCTTTTTACGTTTCTTTCTGGCTTTACTTCTTTTTGAGCTTGATGGTGCACAGTGATTAGCCACTAAATCTACAGGTTGATGCCCTTGCATTAGCAACGTATCAATATGCGCATCTTCAATACTTATTGGGCTCTCTTTAACATTAGCTGTGCTCTCATAATTTGCGAACAGATTTTTAGCATCAAAACTATTCCACATATCTTCTTCACTCGAACTTGAAGAGTTAATACCTGGCTCTTGTTCTGGTAATTCAAACTGACTAGTATCTAGAAAATCCGGGTTAACTATATAATCAGTCATCTTGCCAATATTTTGTTGGCTATCAAACAAACCCAAGGCAACTAGTTTTGAAGCGGCTGAATAAACAGTTTGCTTTGAACAATTACAAGTATCAGCAATATTAGAAAGAGAAATTGATTCTCCTTTACTTGAAAGGTATAGCATTCTCATACACACCAATTGTTCAACTGGTTTTAAAGAATAAGATTTGTAATCTGTATTAAACAAAAACTCTATTAGCGAACTATGCATTTTACACCCGCATGTATTTTTAACTAGTCTAAATAATCACCCCGTCTAAACTTAAGTTATTCATGGAATAAAATCAAGTATGTGTACTTAATTAACAAGGGATAGAGCAACAAACCAGTCTATATTTTTAACTGGTTAGTCTGAAGGTATATATTTAGATGGGAGTTATACCCCGTAATACAGTTACGGGGTTTTTTTTAGCATTGTGCTCCAACCCTGCATTTTTTTAGAAATCTCCCCGCACGCGGGTCCCCTCTTAAAAAATACAGTGTTGAATTTATAAAAGTAATTGTTTATCAGTGGGCGCGTTGCGCTAGGATATTTTTCTAAGCGGGACTGGGTTATTGGATGCGGCCATTTATCTAATGGTCTTTATATTAATTCTGTGTGTGGCCTTTCATGAAGCAAAGCTTCATAGGTTCCTATCATCAAGTCTCCAGTGGTACGTAATAATTGATTTTAATTATTACGTAACCTTACTATTAGTATGGTTATTTGCACTCCCCATAAATCACATTATGTTACGGGTTGCAGCCGCTACGCTTAAAAAGGCTTTTGCTGCAATTCGTGTGCGCTTACGCTATTTTGCACACGAAAAACCACAAACGCCCCGCCATTTAGATATTTTGGCGGGGCGTTTTCTCAACATAAAGTTTATGAATTTATGGGTTATTTCAGCGAGTGATGTTTTATGATCATGTATTTCCGCTATATAAACAAACCCCCTCAAATCTTTCCAACTAAATCCTTATCTCCAAAGTGATTAATAACTTTATTAATTTAACTATTTTTAGTCACAACAACTATTTATTATTAGCGCTATCTAATCGATCATAATTTGTCTGAAAATTACAACGTTTGAATCGGAGCTTCACAAACATTTACTTTCACTATTACTTGAAAAAGGCGCTTGGTCAGACTGTAAAATTTCGATTGAAGATCATACAATATCAACTCCCTGGGGAAAGGTTAAACCCTCAGGTGTTCAACTAGTTTAGCGTTATAAATGGTCTGCAAGAAAATCTGAATTAATGTATAAAACTCTTAAAGAGAACCATAAAATCTAAGATAAGTATTTATCTGACTTACAAAGAGCAGCTACTTAATATAACCGCCGAATTCTAAATAAAAACAGGAAGTTAGAATGAAACCTACAATTTTACCAAAAAACAAACTACTTAATATTATATTTGCGGTATGCTTTTTAATTTTTACCTTAGTAAATTTTTTTTCTGATTATATACCTTGTTTAGTTTCATGGGGGCAAAATTTTGAAAACTTAATTTATCGCTTATCTTTTGCGGTAATACCTAGCTATATATTTTATTTTATAGTTATTCATTTGAAATCTAATCAAGATAAAAAAAATATATTACCAATTGTAGTCAGTTATAACTCTAATATGTCAAAAAACTATAGAAATCTTTTTAATGCTATTCATCAAACTGCAAATAAGCCTCAAGAAAAAGATACAATAGAAGAGCATACTGATTTAACTTTAGCTAGACTCACAGAAGATAGTATTGAAGAGTCACTTCATTTGATAGATATCAATAGTCCAACACCTTACCTTATATTATATTATCAGAGATACATGAACTGGAAAGAATTTTTAAAATCCGTATGTGATGATGTAAAGAAAGATATTGATGACCTAATGCTTATATCGCATTACCTAGATAGCGAACATATAAAAATTTTACACAATATAAAAACATCCGAACTGATAAAAATAACTAACCACTTTAACTATAATAATTTGGCTATGCCTAATGATAGTTTTTGGCTTTATAAAAGATATTTTTACAGCTTTCATGTCGAACTTCAAAAACTTGAAAAATACAATTCCAAATTAATTAATTAAAATTCATTCTTTTTTGAAATGGTTTTCCTTTTCTTCTTTAGAATAAACTCTATTAAATCCAGAATTACGTACCTTCCACCCTATTTTTTAGGAAAATATAAATCAACAAAGAGCTAAATTATGGAAATTTTTTACTTTTTTTGTTAAAACTAAACTGGGAAGGCAATTTTTAATATCATTCGTTCTATTTAACGTTAAAATATCAATATTGACTGTCACCATAACCCATTAATAAAAAAGGGTTTTACTCCCTTTTTCATTAATAACATACCGTAATTTGTGAGTTGCCAATTTTCAGTTATTAAATTAGTAATATGATTTTAAATTAAAGCTTTTATTATTTAACTTTTTCATCAAACGCCTCGGCTAACTTTTCAGTTTCACTAAAAACGGTATTCCAATATTTAATGCGTGTATCTGCATCAAGATCGGTAAAGTCATTTCTATCTGGGATTTTTCCGTAAGGTAAGCTTGCTACAAATTCTTTTGATGGGGTGATCATTACTACGTTGTCGTAATTAAGTGGTGATACTTTGCGTTTTAAATTTTTATCGAACCACCCTGCTTTTGGCTCGCTATTAAAATGCGGATATAAAATTAAGCCTGGGTTATTAATTTTTAAATCAAAGTGGTAATCGATAATTCCGCCGTCGCGATATATTCCTTGCGGCGAGCCTGCAATATTTTTTATGCCTTGCATAACAAGTGGTATTGAACCCGATGCAAGTAACGCGTCTTTTAAATTATTTTGAGTAAGCGCTATGTTTTGCGTTTTAAAATTGTAGCTGTCGGTAATTGATAAGTCACTTGTTGCTGGGCCAAATATAAAACGCTCATATTGCGAGCCTAATAATTTTCGGTTAACGCGATTTAGCATATAACTTTTTGATAAACCCAGTAGTTGTATTAATTTATTTTCGCTGGCAATAAAGCCATTTGATTTTGCCACTATAAAGTGTGCTTTAAATGTTGGGTTATTAATAATTTCGGTTACGCCGTTATCGCCAAAAACATCTTCAAGTAATGCGCGCGCTTTTATTGTGATTTCACTTGGTGTTGGTTTATTACTTGAGTACCTAGTTTGCGAATACGATTTTGCTAATCGCTCAATGGCAGCAACGGGATCGTTTTGTGCAAAACACGCAGAGCGAAAAGCGCCAGCAGATGAGCCGATTAAATTAAGTGGTTGGGTACGGTTTTTAAAAAATTCACCAAAAATATATTTATCTAAGCCAAATAATGTAAACCATTTAGGACCGCCACTTGCACCTAAAAAAGAGGTGAAAAGTTCAGGTTTAAAGCCCTGTTCGTTAATAATTTTAGCCGCTGTTTTCCCTGCGTGAATCTCGATCATCTAAAAAATTGTGCCTTTAATTTTAGTTTCTTCAGTTATTTTTATAACACTGAGAGTGAATATTTATGCAAAATAGAAAGCGACTTTATGTTGCCATAAAACCGCTTTTTATAGTTAAGTGTGCTGAATTAATCCCAAATGCCGTCTTCGCATTTGCCCTGTACCTTTACATCTTTTACTTTAAATTCGGGCTCTAAACCTTTGTCTCTTTGTGCGTGGTAATCGCTCGTGACAGACAAAATAGTCGGCGTTAACAGTATAATAGCGATAACGTTAACCACTGTCATTAACCCTAAGGCAATATCGGCTAAATCCCAGACTTCTTTTAATGTGGCCGACGCGCCCCACAACATCATTGATAAATAAAGCAAAGTGTAAATGCCGCGCCCTACTTTGTTGTCGAGCTTAAATAAGTGCAAGTTGCTCTCTGCATAGGCGTAATTTGCCACAACCGATGTAAAAGCAAATAAGGTAATAGCAGCTGCGACAAAATAAACACCACCTTGTGCTAAATGAGCGGTCATCGCGCTTTGTGTTAAACGAATGCCTTCCATTTCACCGCTTATGTCTATATCGGCTAATAAAATGATCACAGCGGTACAGCTACACAGTACTATTGTATCGAAAAATACGCCTAGCATTTGTATGTAACCTTGCGTTACTGGGTGATTAGGAATTGGGCTGGCACTTGCTGAAGCATGCGGAACACTACCTGCACCGGCCTCATTAGAATATAAACCACGTTGAATACCGTTTTTAATGGCTGCGCCCATTGCACCCGCTCCGGCTTCTTGTAAACCAAACGCCGATAAAAATATATCTTTAAGCATGGCGGGTACTTGCGTGAAATTTATAATCGTAATAATAACGGCGGCAAGTACAAACACAATGCCCATTATTGGCACAACACGTTCTGCAAATCGGGCAATTGCCTTAAAGCCACCGAGTATAATTGAGCCGGCTAGTACGGTAATAACCAGGCCTGAATAAAATGTAGGAACTTCAAACGCGTAGTTGAGTGCGTCGGTAATTGTGTTCGTTTGCATTGCGCTAAACGTAAAGCCGTAACCTAAAAATAAACATGCGGCAAACACAATTGCGAATGCTCGGCTACCCAAACCTTGCTGAATATAATACGCAGGACCCCCTCTAAACTCGCCGCCACTATCGCGCACTTTATATACTTGCCCAAGTACGCTTTCGGCAAAGCCTGTAGCCATACCCAATATGGCTATTACCCACATCCAAAATATAGCTCCGCTGCCGCCAAGTGAAATTGCCACTGCCACACCGGCTAAATTACCGGTACCTACTCGTGCGCAAAGCCCTGTACACAACGCTTGAAATGATGAAATGTCGTCTTTTTTACATTTGCTGCTGCCTTTTAAAAGGCTAAACATATGTTTAAATTTAAGTATTTGAATTGCTTTTAGTCGTACCGAAAACCATATACCTGTAAACAAAAGTATATAAATAAGTACCTGACCTTCTCCCCATAAAAGGTTGTTTACACTTTTGACGACGGTATCGAACATTACTAATCCCTTTTTATTTTATACTTTTACTTTATGTTAGCACCGACTTTAAACTCTGCATGTAGCGCTACTTAACTTAAAAAACCCGGCAGCTCACTATGCATTAAACATAATAGTGTTTAAGTTTGGCTTTACCCGATAGTTAAGTGTGTATTGGTGTTTAATAATCTGTAAGTAAGCACACTCAACATTGAATTTTATTTCTATAAATATGAATAATAAATCACACCTACACTTTATATTGATTAGTTAAAAAATCAATAATATCTTTTTAAGATTCAGTATTTTATTTTGCGCATAGGTGCGGGATGCAATAGTTTTTATTTTGATGCAGTAAGGTTTATATGAGGCGTAATGAGGATTAAGAATGGCAAAAAAATAGCGCATAAAGTTATGCGCTTTTTTTTAAATTATATTTAATTGGCTATCGCTGTATTACTTAGTTATAGCTGTATTGTGTAGGTGCACTGTAATTGTTGTTGCTGTTAATCTGTAAATTTTGCATTGCTAGGTATGAGCGACCGGCATCTAAGCCTAATTTATGATCAAAACGTAAATCGTTATTTGAACTACCTAATAATTTGCTATGCAGTTTTTCGTCTGCAAAAATTTGTATTATTTCAACATCACTTGGTGGGTTTGCAATAAACTCAAGCTCGTCTAAATACGCTTTCTCGTGCTGTATCAAGTAGTCCAATGTTTTTGGACAATAGCCTGATGCTATAGCAAATGATCTTAGCTTTTGTACCCATGCAGATTGCGCTTGAAAATTAGCGTCAACCGTTCTTATTACAACAATTTTACGAGCGCCTCGGTTGTAAGCTTCACGTACTGGTAATGGAGCTGCTAAACCGCCGTCTAGATAAAAATCGCTCTGTACTTGCTCTTCAGCAAGGTGTATTTCGTTAGCTGCTTTTGCGTTTAACCAAGGTGTTAACTTTACACCTTGTTTGTATAAAAACGGGAGTGCGCTAGAAGCCTTTAACAAATCACGCCATTGGCCACTCTCACCTGTTGGCGATAAGTAATATGCTTTTCTATCTCGTGCATTAGTGGCTGTTATAAGTAGCTCACGCGCGCCTAAACTCGTTTTAGCTGTTTTAAAATCTATGGCTCTTTTTACCTCAGTGGTTTTGTCAAAGTACCAATCTAAATCAACTATATGTTTACCCACTAATCCGCGACCAAGCTGAAAAAAGCGTTTGTTACGCGAAAGCCCTCTGATTAGGCGTTTTGCATAGCCTTTTTGACGCGCTAAGTAACTAGTTAGGTTTTGCGAACCTGCAGAGGTGCCAATGAATAAATCGAATGGGTCATATTCTTGCTCTAACCACGCATCAAGTACGCCAGCTGTGAAGATCCCTCGCTGCCCGCCACCTTCAGCAATCAGTGCAACTTTTGGTTGCGCTGTTTTGTTAACTGAATTAGCTGTTGCGCTATTTAGAGACTTCACGGTGAACCTACCTTTATTTAATGATGTTTGGTTTAATACATACATTATAAAAAATAAAAGTGATATCTTAAAATTGATTATTTAAATCAGTTCGATTGAAAAAACAGAACGGTATGTAAAGCAAAATATATACTAAAAATAGCAATCAAATTTACTTTGAATATTTAAATAACAAATACAGACATCACTTAAAGTTAATAAAATGAGTTAAAAAAGTTTAACTTTTGATGATGTCTGTATGTTAACAAGCCCAGAGTGTACGCTTGCTTAACTAACTATATTTTAGTGCTTTATTTCCATTAAAATTTCGAGTGCACGGTGGCGTTTTTCACTATCGAATACATCATTGGTAAATATAAACTCATCAACTTCTAGCTGTTTCGCTATCATCTCTAACTTGTGTTTAATACTTACATGTCCGCCTACTACGCTTAGACTTAAAAAGTTCTCTACATGAGCGCGTTCTTGTTCGCTCCATAACCCGTCCATGCTTTCAACAGGTGGTTTTAGCCACAGCTCGTTACCGCGTATCAGTTCGAGCACACGTTGCTTAGAAGTAGTCGACAAGTATTGCGCTTCATCGTCGGTGTCTGCTGCCACTAAAGGCAGTGCAAGCATGACGTATGGCTTATCAAGTACGCTTGATGCTTTAAATTCGCGCTTATACAACGCTATTGCGTCGTGCACGAAGCGCGGTGCAAAATGTCCTGCAAATACATACGGTAACCCTTTTTGCGCCGCTAGTTGCGCGCTAAATAAACTCGAGCCTAATAACCAAATAGGAACGTTTGTGTCCTCACCCGGTATAGCACGTATAGGGTGCGTACCGTTGTAAGGACCTAACAATGTTTGCAGCTCAGTTACTTCACCCGGGAAGTTTTCTGCACGGCTCATATCGTTGTTTAATGCACGACTCGTTACAGGGTCGCTGCCGGGGGCACGCCCTAGTCCTAAATCTATTCGCCCTGGATATAAGCTCTCTAACGTACCAAATTGTTCAGCAACAACTAATGGGGAGTGGTTTGGCAGCATAATACCGCCCGATCCAACGCGTATCTTTTTGGTATTACCTGCAATGTGTCCAACCAAAATAGAAGTGGCAGCACAAATTATTCCTGGCATATTATGATGCTCAGCAAGCCAAAAACGGTTAAAGCCAAGTTCATCTGCACGTTGGGCGTATTTAGTACTTTTATGAAGAGTGTTAGTAACGCTGTCCCCTTTGATCATGGGGGCAAGTTCTAATAACGAAAAAGGAATGGAATTTAACAAAATAGCAGCTCCTAAAAATGCATGCTAATAATGGATTACATCATTAGCATAAAACACTTAAATGGGTCTGCTATTAGGTCAATTCAAGTTACGCAGAGGTATTAAAGCAAAATAGGTATATGTTATTTTGCTCTAAGGTATTCAAGCAAGCTGTGCATCACGTTGGCGCAGCTTTTTATAGCCTTCTGAGTCTACGCCTTTTTTCCAATAACCTGAGGAAACAATATTACTGCGCGGTATATTAAATTGCTCTGTTAGCAGTGTTTTTACCCTACGTACAAGCCCAGCCTCCAAGGCCATAAATACAATGGGAGGCTCTGCTGTAATGTGTAAATTTTGAAGCGCGCTAAGTAGCGCTTCGTCAGCGTTGTCGGTAACAAGCCAATTAATATCGCGGCTTGTTTCTAAATCAATAATGTCTTGCTCAGTGGGCGCATGTACAAAAACATCAATTTTTGAAGTTAAAGGTAATTGCTGCGCATACCCTTTTATTGCATTTACCGATGTTAAATCGCCTAGTAATACATAATGCGAATGCTCATAATTATCTAGCTTTTTAGGGCCTGGTCCTGCAATACCTAGCTCGTCGCCTACTTTTGCAATTTTAGCCCAGTCAGTTGCAGGGCCTTGGTGCATATTTATAACAAAATCAAGCGTTAGCGCGCCTGTTTGTGCATCTACATGCCTTATTGTATATGACCGTACACACGCTGTTTTTAAGTTAAAATCTACTTCACCATTTTTTGGAAATAGTACTTTTACATAGTTACCAATGTACTGTGAGGTTAAGTCTTTAAAATCATCAGAGCCTACAACAATACGCTGTAGGTGGGGTGTGATTTGCTGTGTACTTAATACGTTGGCTTTGCGAACTTGTTTACTCATGTATTACCTCGTTTTACATTAATAATTGGCTGCTAGAAAAAGCAGGTATTGCACAACGCCCCATTGGTTGATAAAATCAACCATAGCAAATTAATTGACTTTGTCAACTATATTGAGAATTCTATGAATACACCTTTATCAAATACGCTGTTTGAACTAATGCAAAATTACCGTGTCACAATTCGTGAAGCAATTAACGCAGGCGAACTTGGTATTAATGCTATGCACGTACGCTGCATACATATTATTGCGAACGTAAATAACTGTACGGCTAACGATATTGTTACTAAAACGCAGCGCGACAAAGCGCAAATAGCACGTTTAATTAAAGATCTTATTGGCTTAAATTTAATAAATAAACAGGCAAGTGAGCACGATAAACGCTGCTTTATTTTGTCGCTCACAGAGCAAGGTAAAGTTCTTTTTGATAAGTTATTAGCCTCAGAGAAAAAAATAAATAATCAAATGTGTAAAAACTTAAACCCTCAACAAATCAAAGACTTTTTAGATACCGCACAACAAATGATCAAAAACATGGATTGATCAGCCATACATTCTTGGCATAACTTACACAAAACGCATATACTGTACACTTATACAGTATATGCGTTTTAGGTTGTGTTATGTTTGTCATTCCCATTTATATAGAAGCAGGCGTGTGTGGTTTTGAATCCCCCGCAGCGCAGTACACCGAGCTAGGTGTAACCCTTGATGAGCTTTTAATAAAGCATCCAGATGCTACGTTTATTGGTATTGCATCGGGTAACTCTATGCAAGAAGTCGGAATTTTTGAAGGTGACTTATTAGTTATCGACCGTGCAGAGCCTGCAGAAAATGGTGACGTTATTGTTGCTAACTTAAATGGTCTTTTTGTATGCAAACTACTTGATAAAACCAATGCACGGCTGCTTTCAGCTTCTTCTTTACATAAGCCTGTACAACTAACCTCTGCAGACGAATTTCAGCTAGAAGGCGTAGTAACGCTATCAATAAGAATGCACAGGCAAAGCCCAGAGTTACTAAAATGTATGCCTTAGTTGATGCTGTGTCGTTTTATGCCAGTGCCGAAAAAGTATTCGACCCTGCTATTCGCTCCAAACCCGTGGTTGTACTTACCAATAACGATGGCTGTGTATGCGCTATTTGCCCTATTGCTCGGCGCTTAAATATTCCTAAATTTGGCCCGTACTTTAAAGTTAAGCATTTGCTTGAGCAAAACAACGTTGTTATTCGCTCTAGCAATTACGAGCTTTATGCTGATTTAAGCGACAAAATGATGAATATTATTGGCCGCTTTTGCGATACACAACACATATACAGTATTGATGAATCGTTTTTGCACTTTAATGGCTACACATCATTAATTAAAGACTGGCATGAATACGGCCATACAATAAGGCGCACAGTATGGCGCGAAACAAAGCTTCCTGTAGGTGTAGGTTTTGGCCCGACCCCTACTTTAGCAAAAGCCGCTAACCACGCTGCTAAAAAGCTCAGTGGCTTTAATGGTGTTGCAGTAATAAATAGCGAGCAAACTCGCCAAGCTATTTTACAAAGAATGAGCTGCGAAGATGTCTGGGGAATAGGCCGGCGACTAGCTAAAAAGCTTAAAATAATGAATATACACACCGCTTGGGACCTTGCTCAGCAAAACCCTAAAGCAATGCGCCGTGCATTTAGTGTGGTTGTTGAACGTACAGTAAGCGAACTTAACGGGATAACATGTTTAAACTGGGATGATGTACGACAAGACAAGCGAGAGATTTATTCGACCCGTAGTTTTGGAGAGCGCATATGCGAGCCAACAGCCCTTAAAACAGCACTAATTAACCATGTAACCACAGTGGCTAATAAACTAAGAGCGCAACGTTCGCTCACTCACCAGCTTTATATTTTTGCAGCTAGTGGTGCGCACGAAAACAGATATTATAAAAAGTCGTTTGTGTATAAGTTCCCCTCACCCACTAACGACACCTGCGTGATGGCTAATGCTGTATCTGAGGTATTTAATAATATTTACCAACCGGGGATCCTATTTTATAAGTGTGGTGTGGGCGCGGTAGAGCTAATATCAGAACAGTTTCAGCAAAATGACTTATTTAATAAGAGCCCTGATAATCCAAAGCTTATGCAATGCCTAGATACAATTAACAATCGATACGGAAAAGGGATGCTCAGCCTTGCAAGCAGTAAATTAAATGACCGATGGCACATGAACCGTGATTTTTTATCGCCGCAGTACACTACGCGTTGGCGCGATATCCCTAAAATATACTGCGAATGATTTACTACTTACTAGATGCTTTATTTGCTCTCGTCTGCTTTTTTAAATGTGCACTCTACACTAGGTTCGCTTAATGTATATTTTAGTGTGTTATCAGCTAAAAACTTGATACTTTGACTGATTGTTTTTTCGTTTGCAGGGTTTTCACAACGGCTCATTCTTAAACCGTTTTCAAGGCCATCACTTTTATATTTAAGCGTACTGGTTATAAAACAAAAGTTTGGTTTTTTAATAGTGCGAGTACCATTATGGAGCGATCCAAATACAATTTGTTCTCCAAGTTTAAAACCTGCACTTAAATCACTTTCGTCTGTCAAACTCAAATCGCTATTAACGCATAACCCTGAATTGGTCGACACAACTTCGTATGCCCCCAATTTTGACTTTAAAAACGGTATAAATCGTGTTTTATTACTCGGCTCAGAAAAAGCATTTGCACTTGTAAAAGCGACAGTTAATAAAGCGAGTGTTAAATATTTCATTTCGTGGGTGTATCCTCGTGAGTCAGCGTGTTAAATAATAGCAAAATGCCTAATCACTTAGCTTTTATAACTTTTAACAACTATAACAGAGATTTACTATAAAAGGAGAGAAGTCGTATTACAGGAGCGAGCGCGTGAGTAGGACGCGGAAGCTTTGCTCGGTTTTTACTTATTCTTACATGGATGTAAGCCATTAGAATAACCCAGGAGCAGTTGTCGAGCCCACTAGTTTACAAATTTCGCGCCGCGATTAAATCCTTCTTGGATTGAACAAATTCAACCACCAAAGGTAAACATGCCCTAGATACTCATTACGAACCATTTTGTTGTTAAGCACTTTATTTAATACGTACTTAAACAACAAAACGATTTATACCAATGCGCTTAATTGTAAGGGTAAATTGAACTCATTAGATTGTTTAACTAGTTATACGAATTGGTATTTATTTTATTGCCAGTACTTTGCAAATAATAAAGGGTAGCTTTGCTTTAAAAACTTAGGTTTGTCTTTAAAACGTTTACCTTTGGGTTCATCACTGCCAGATGGGATAAACGGCAATTCGTCTTCGTTACGTTCTTCAAATAATAAACCGGCTATTAAGTCGTACTCATCAATGTACGGATAAGGCTGCTCGTTTAAGTAATAAACAGGTGTACACTGCGCTATAGAATCAGCATTTTCTAAGGCGTTTTCGAATACTGTTTTACCGCGCGAAATTAACCAACATCTAAATTCGCTAAAGCCGTAATCGTCGTTACATCCGGCCATCACAAAGGCGGCACCAAACAAATCCCAGGTAAAACACTTGCGCATATGTATGCCAAAATGCTTATCAAAATCAATAAGGTGCTGATCGCTTAAATCATTAAGTTTAGTTTTTAGGTTATCGCTCACACTTTGCGGATCGAGCCCTAAATCAGGCGTTGTTACTAATTCCCAAAAAGCCTGTTCTGTTAACGCTGCCATTATAAAATCTCTTTTACTCGGCCAACTTGACCATCTTCTAAACGTACTTTAATGCCGTGTGGGTGATTTGGTGATTTTGTTAAAAGGCGCTCAACAACACCCTCAGTTAATGTGCCGCTGCGTTGATCTTCTTTTAATACAATATTTACTGTGGTACCTGGTGATATTTGCGAACGCGTAGGAACAGCCATAATTTAAACCCTAAAAATAATTTATCTAATTATAACGTCCATGTGCTATCAAACCAACAAAAGCTCTGTTAATTGGCGGAAAATGAAATATGTGCTGGTTTTGCGTTCAACTTAATACTCGTAAGCTCTTTGAGTATTATATTTGTTAATTCGTTAAGTTGCGGTTTTGCACTTTCAAGGGCTATATCATCATTAAAATAGCACTGTACTTTTAACGTATTGGCCTCGTTATTTAAATCAATGGTATGCGTTAGATAATCAAAACCAATTACGCTTTCTTTTATTGCCTCGCATGCATTAGTAAGTGCTAGTCGAATGTGCTTATCGCGCTGCTTTTGAGTTTTAGTCATAAATATAAAGGTTACTTATTTAGTCTGGGCTTGTTGCTGTTTTTTAAACTCTTCGTAGTTAGAGTCTTGTTTATCTAGGCATTCGTAATATTCTTTGTCGGCTTTATAGTTACACTCATCAAGGCGCGCCGATTGAACTTCATGAAAACGCGCGTCAGAGCTACAACCAGCTAAAACACATAATCCAACAATAAGTAATGCGCTACTTTTTAGTTTATTGATAAACATTAAATTTCCTTACACTTTCTATATCGAAAAAGCGTTAAATTATTACAATATTATTGTATATTAGCGCCATAAAATCTTAATCTCCAAAGGATCTATTTCTATGATGTCGCAGTTACAAAAGTTGTTTCAGCGTATAGACAAAAGCAAGATATTTCAATCATTTGTTATAGCTGTAATTATTGTTTCTGCCCTGACAGTCGGTGCGCACACTTACTCACTACATCCTACCGTAGAGCTTGCTCTAAATTGGATGGACGTTGGCATTACCGCATTCTTTTTAATTGAGCTAGTAATCCGCTTTATTGCAAGTAAAGGCATAAAACACTTTTTTTCTAAAGGATGGAATATATTCGACACCATCATAGTATTGGGCAGTTTATATCCTGCTGCTGGTTCTACTATGTTAATTGCTCGTTTACTGCGCATATTTAGAGTACTGCGATTGGTATCGATGATCCCAGAGCTGCGCTTATTGGTTAACTCATTGCTTAAAGCCATTCCGCAAATGGGTTATATAGCCCTATTAATGTTTGTTATTTTTTATATATACGCTGCAATGGGCAGCATGATGTTTGCGGAAATAAACCCCGTACTTTGGCAAGACGTATCAATCTCAATGCTTACCTTGTTTAGGGTGGCGACGTTTGAAGATTGGACCGACATAATGTACGAAACAATGGCGGTGTACGAATTAAGCTGGATTTATTACCTTACGTTTATATTTTTAACCGCATTTGTATTTTTAAATATGATGGTAGGTGCCATTTTAGAAGTTATGAGTGAGGAGCACCGCAAAGCACGAGAAGAGCTCGCAGACGACAGCTCATTACCTGCAACGCAAGGGCAAGTAAACGAACTACAATCCCAAATTGCTGAGCTTAAAGAGCTATTGAGTAACCGCAAAAACTAATCTGATAAGAGTACTAAAGCACCCACTTAAAGTTTAAAAAGTGGGTGCAATTTAAAGATCTAATTGAAATAGAATTACCAAAGAGCTTTAATTTTCCTCGTTATCAGGTTTTTCATCCGTATCTTCAAAAGAAATAACGTTATCTACTTTCATTTTAAACGCATCAAAAAATGCGTTTTCTAATACCGAAATCACAGCTTGAAAAGTCGAAACATCCGTATTATCTAGTTGTCCCTCTATAGGAATACGTGCAGCAACAAGTTTTGACTCATCGTTTTCGAGTATAGAGCCCAGTAAATCAACACTGCCTTCAAATATGGCCGTAAATATGCCGTCGTCATCTTTTTCTATATCTTCGCGCCACGAGAACACACTCAAGTTTTGAACGCCCGCTTTTACATAACCATTTAAGTTATTGTCTTTAGCTACAAGTTCCATAGCGCCATCAATGCCACCCGCTTCAATATCAAAAGGCGTGTATACCTTAAATACAGTATCGAGGTTTTTAACAGAGAAACGCTGTACCTCTGCGTTAAAATCAAAATTGGCTTGTTTGCTAAAGGGATCTAATTTGCCATCAAGCTTTAATCCGGCCTCCCCCATTAATGCACCTTCTACGCTTAGAGTAGTCACTAGTGTTTTTGATAGGTTTTGCGCGTTGGTTATATTTTCAATTCGAGCGTTAATATTTGATATAAAAGTGGGTTTTTCACCACTATTAGTTGAGTTAACTAAAGTTAATTTGCCTTGCTCAATTGTTAAGGTATCAATAGAGAACAGTACTAAATTATTGGCGAGCCCTACCCAGGTAGTTTCGTCTTTTACTTGTTTATTTTGCTCAGAAGCATTGGGGTCTTTATCGTAAATAACTATTTCAGGACGGGTAAAGGCCATGTTTGTTACTAAATTGCCCTTTAAAAGGGCTGACCACGCAAGTGAAAAATCGAGAGTTTGAATACTCAGTAAAGGCTTCGGGGCTGAAGTTGCATCAACAGCGTAAATTTCAACGTCGTCAATTGCGTAGGCACCGCGATATAAAAACAAATCTACATCACCAATATGTCCCGTAACACCTTGCGTATGCTTTAACTGATAATTTACGTAATACTGAACGACATAAGGCGCGGCTATTCTGGCAATAATAAGGACTAATAAAGTAACCGCTAATGAGTTAAACCATTTGCTATGAAATAAATTAGAAACCGAGCTCATTGTAATTTCCTTTACTTAATACTTTCAAATGAGCATTTTAAACATGTAAGAATTACGCAAAATTGTAATAACACTACGTAGATCGCATTTAAAATACATCGTTGGTAGCCTCATTGTAGCTAAACAGGCTAATCTACGTATTAAGAGCAAAGGTTATACCACTTTAAGAGTGAACGATGAATATGAAGATTCAAAAGTACGAGTAGGGAAATATTCTAAGGTAGTAAAATGCAATATAGATTTTAAGTTTTTCTGAAAAAATGATGTAAATCCAGTATTTAAAATAAGACATTGCTGCAAAATGTAATTTATACAGCAATGCTTAATTGAATATAAAGCGAGTGTATCCCTTTAACTTATAAGTGAAAATGCTTGATCAAATCTAACTGGTTTACTGAATATAAAACCTTGATACTTATCAATTTGTAAGCTTTGTAATAACGTTAACTGAGCTGGACTTTCTACGCCCTCAGCTATTACTTGGCATCCAATCATATGCGACATGTTAGTTACCGCAGATACAATACTTTTATCTTTTGAGCATTCACAAATGTTATCAATATAAGATTTGTCTATTTTAATGTAATCAACTGATAGCTCTTTTAAAACCGATATAGAAGAAAACCCAGTACCAAAGTCATCAATAGAGATACGCACACCGGTATTTTTTATGGCCGTAATCACTTTTGACAAATACGGTAAATTTTTGATCATGACTGTTTCTGTTATCTCTAAATGCACATTGTATGGTTTGACTGCGTACCTACTTAAAAGCGCAACTAAAAAATCTAAAAAGTTATGGTTTTCTAGTTGCAGCACCGACACATTAATCGACAATCCAATCTTACTATTCACAGCGTTTAACTTACTTAAACTCGCGATGGCTTGTTCTAGTACAAATTCACCTAATATATTAATTTTTCCATATCGCTCTGCAATATCTATAAATTCTGAAGGGGGGATAAATTCATCATTAAACTGCCAACGAAGTAGTACTTCAAACGTGGTTATTTCATTTGTACTTATATCAACAATAGGTTGATAACACAGATGAAAGTCACCTTTTTCTACGCACTCTTTAATTGAGCTACGAAGTACTTCTTCTCTTTTAAGCGATTCATGCATTCGCTCGTCAAATACTGATATTTCATTACGGCTTTTCTTACCTTCATACATAGCAACATCAGCGTATTTAATCGCGTCTTCAAGGTTAAAATTTTCACGCGTAAAATACAGCCCAACCTTAAAAGAAGGGTTTACTTGATAGCTATCCATGCTTACTGTTTTCGTTAAAGTTTTAACTAATCTAAAAACACAGTCAAAAAGTTCGTCTTCGGTGTTACTACGAGAATAAAAAATAAACTCATCCCCTCCCCAACGACAAGCAATAAAATCGCCCTGAGTTTGTGTTTCAACTAATCGTTTACCTGTTTGGGCCAGAACAAAGTCACCAAAATCGTGACCGTATTTATCGTTGATGATTTTAAAGTCATCCATATCTAAAAATAAAACGGCTTTAATATCATCATTTTGATTGGCTAAATCAAGTTCAACATTAGAAACAAAGCTCCCCCTGTTAAACAATTTAGTTAAATTATCTTTTTGCTCTAAAAGGATTATTTGTTCGGTACGAAGTTGCACTTCGTTTTCTAAGTTTTCAATAAATTGATCTAACTTAAGTTCATTATTAATTGATGACTTTACATCTTTAGCAGAACGTACAGCGGTAACAAAACACAAAATAAACCATAAAACGAGCCCTAAAATACCTAGTACATTCTCATCTTCAATAGGCTGTAAAAGTAATAAAATACTAAAAGGAACCAGTAAACAGGTTATATACGACAAGGAGGAACGAATATCAGAAGCTAAAACATTTACACCGCCACCAGCAAGGGAGCTAAAAACAACGAGTGATACAAACTTCTCCTGCATTGGCATATTTTCATAAAACAAAATGGGGAAAGCAGCCCAAGTTACGGCTGTTAATAATAAACCTATAAAATACAGATGATATTTAAAAGCATGGGTGTTGTTAACAAATACATGGCTGGCTATTCGAAGTAATGAAATAAATGATAACGTAAAAAGCCAGTAAAGTTTTTCTTGCGAAGCGCTGTGGTTAATACTGCTAAAAATAAGAAAACAAGAAACAACCGTGTTTATAGCAATTGCAGAACTAAAATAGGAGCTAACAAATGCTAATCGCTTATTGGCAAAGTTATTTATATGAGAGGTCATTAATGTTACTTGAATAGGCTGTTGCACAATGTAAACAGTTTACTTAAGTTCAATAATAAACAACAGTGAACATTCATAAAAAAGTATTGTTTAAGCCTCTTAAGCGGTTTTATAAGCCATTAAACTAAAAAGGGCTGGCAAATTGCCAACCCCTTTTGTTAATACTGATTATATATTATACCAATTCGCTTAATTAAGTGATCTATTTTGAGGGAAGAAAAATCGTGTCGATAACAAGGCAAAGATTTCGTTATTTAGTTGTTCTATATCAGAAATATTTAACGTAGTTAGCGTCAGATTTAACCCCTCAAATTGATTAAGTATTATTGCGAATTGGTATTACTCACCATCAACAATTATGCGTAGCATACGACGAAGTGGCTCTGCCGCTCCCCACAAAAGCTGATCGCCTACTGTAAATGCGCTGATGTATTTTGGCCCCATCGCTAATTTACGAATACGGCCAACAGGAATTGTTAAAGTGCCTGTTACTTTAACGGGTGTTAAGTCTGTTGCGCTAATTTCACGCTCGTTAGGAATAACCTTAACCCACTCGTTATGAGACGCTAAAATTTCTTCAATTTTTTCTACGCTAATATCTTCACGTAATTTAATGGTCATCGCTTGTGAATGACAACGCATAGCGCCAATACGTACACATAAACCGTCAATAGGCACTGGTTGCTTTGAAGAACCTAAAATTTTGTTCGCTTCAACTTGCGCTTTCCATTCTTCTTTAGACTGACCGCTTGGCATAGGTACGTCAATCCACGGGATTAAACTGCCCGCTAATGGCACACCAAATTGGTCTTGTGGTAAGTCTTTTGACGCCATTGTTTCACTTACTATTTTATCAATTTCTAAAATAGCAGAGCTTGGGTTATCAATTTTGTCGGCAACACTTGCATGAATAGCGCCCATTTGTGCAATAAGCTCTTTCATATTTCGTGCACCAGCGCCCGACGCCGCTTGGTAAGTCATTGGGCTTACCCATTCAATTAGGTCTTGCTCAAATAAACCACCTAATGCAAGTAGCATCAGCGATACAGTACAGTTACCGCCCACAAAGGTTTTAACGCCTTGCTCTAAGCCTTGTTCAATAACATCTTTGTTTACGGGATCAAGCACTATAATGCTGTCCTCACTCATACGCAGCGCTGAAGCTGCATCAATCCAGTAACCATCCCAACCCGACTCTCGAAGTTTTGGATATACCGCATTGGTGTAGTCACCGCCTTGGCAAGTAACAATAATATCCATTTTAGCAAGTTCGCTAATGTCACTTGCATCTAGTAATGGTTTTGCGTCGCCTGCTATATCTGGGCCTAGTTGACCCGCTTGTGAGGTGGTGAAAAAGGTGGTGTCGATATGGGCAAAATCACTTTGCTGCTGCATACGTTCTAATAACACAGAGCCAACCATGCCACGCCAACCGACTAATCCTACTTTTTTCATTGTTTGTTCCACTGTTTGATTCATAAAAGATGCCTTAATACATTAAAAATTAAATTCATTGCGTGAGATTTAATTTTCATTAACGCTAAACTAACACTGGCTGAAAGCTAAAACTAGCGAATAAAACAGAACTTAAATATTTTTCATACTGAGCATAAACACAAAAAAGCTCTGTATTAAAATACAGAGCTAATAGATAGTGAAGTTTATTATTTCATTCCTTGAGTTTTATTTTAAATAAAGCTTAAAACTCATAGCTATAACTTAAACTAAACTCAGTGCCGGTGTCTTGTCCCCAAAGGGTAAGACCTTCTTGTTCAATTTCTTTTTCTTGGCCAAGCATATTCTTAACCTTAAAATTAACTTTAGAGTTAAAGTTAGGGAAGTAAGAATAAACTAAATCAACTGAATGAAACGACTTTTCTTCGGCATCTTCATTACCACGTGTACCAGGTACAATTATACGAGGACCAAACACATTATAAATTAGTGAAGTAGAATGAAATCCATCATCCGAGTCATAGCCCATTTGTAAGTTTGCAACCCACTCAGAATGACCAACTAAACGACGCTCATTGTTAGTTACAATATTCGATACCGTATCGGCCTCAAGGGCTTCTTTAAGCTGTGTTTCAAACAGTGAGTCAACACCGTCTGAATCATTAATCCCCAAATTAACACTTGAGTCAGATAGCGTAACGTTGCCTGACAAGAATGCTGAGGACCAATCTTTATTTATAAAGCCAAAGTCAGTTAAAAAATCAACTTCAATACCCGACAATTTACCCGACTGAGCATTTGCGGTTAATAACTGTGGAGATGCTCCCCCTACGCCCGCAAGCTCAACCATTTCAATTGGGTTTTCAATGTCTTTATAAAACAATGCAACAGAAAGGTTATTACCTGATGGCATATACCATTCAAACCTAAAATCAACATTTTTTAAATTAGAACTTTGTAAACTAGGAGAGCCTCTCACCAGAAACTCAGTTAACGGGTCAACAAAGAAAGAAGAGCTTACATCACGTAGATCAGGGCGAATGGTTGTTTCACTTAAATTTAAGCGAAATTGCATTTCTTCATCCATGATGTACGTAACAGCTAAAGAAGGAAAAAAGTTATCTTCATTAATAGCTACATCTTGGATTTCTTGTAGCGTATTTTCAAAGAAATTAGTATGCGCTTCATAACCGACTGAGACTTGCGAAAAATCTTCCCATCGAACGCCACCAGTAAAACGCCAAGTGTTTTGATAGAAGTAATCGGCCATAAAATAATAAGCATCTAATTTATGCGCTGCACTGTACTTATCACCATCAGTGGTGCCATCATCAAAAATACCTGAGCCAGTTACACTTGCATAAAAAGCGTCATTCGCCGTGTTTTCATCAGCAAAAATATCGCTTACGTTAGAACCGAACGAGTACTCATCGCTTATACCACGGTGCGTAATGCCAAACTTCACATTACTTGCATCACGTTTTTTCTCTGAAAAATCGCCGCCTATTTTTAACTCAAGCTCATAGCCGTCACCATAAAAAGGCATACCCATATTCCAACCAAATGTTTCAACATCGTCGTGTAATACTTGATACTCACGGGTGATATTTGTTGCAGCTACATCTTGTAGTTGTTCAGATTCAAGCACGCCATCAACTAAGTTTTGCTGATAAACAACATCTAAACCACCTGGTGCATTACGGTTTGCTCGACTTAAACCTCCATACCAATCAAAAAATAAATTATTTAGCTCTGGAAAGTTGTGCGTCCCCTTAAGCTGAGTCGAAAACATTTCGCGCTCTTCGTACGTAATATCTACTCGGCGTAATTCGGTGACACCTTCTTCGGTTTCATTTGCATCAAAGTAATCGCGGTTACGTACGCGGTCACTCATGTCATGAAGTGCAATATTAGTAAGCTCAAACTTATGGTTTGAATTTAACTCATATCCTAAATTTAATGTGCCGCTCCAACGTACATTTTGCTCAGTCGATGTACCATCGTAATACTGGGCAAAACATTTGTCTTCACAGCCTAAGCTACCAAGGCTTGAGCCGCTTTGCTCTTGAACTACTTCCCACTCGTTATCGTAAGATACGGCTGCAAGCACACCAAAAGTACCGACCTCACTTTCAAATCTATCACCTAAGGCAATAGAGAAGTTCATAGCAGGGTCAACATCCTTTTCTGAAATACCTACATCCCAATCAAGCGATTGAATCAGGTTTTTACGCTCAGCTAACGTAGTGTTTATATTGCCCTCAAGACCAGCATCACTGGTAAGCGCAGTAGTAAACACATCCGATAATGCTCGCGAACCATCATCTCGACCCATCCAGTCATCATCACCGCCACTGTAAAAGTAACCGGTATCGCTATTAGAAGTATTGTACGATGTACCCACTTGTACTTTTAATAAAAAGTCAGAAGGAATTGATTTAGTGCGAATATTTACATTACCACCACCAAAATGCGCTGGCATATCCGGTGAAAATGACTTCTGTACACTCAAGCTTTCAATAATTTCAGATGGAAATAAATCCAAAGGAACCACTGAGCGAGTAGGATCAGGACTTGGTACATACATGCTATTTAGCTGAGTACTAG
The DNA here is from genome assembly GCF_015864305.1 of Pseudoalteromonas sp. NZS71_1. Classification (NCBI taxonomy): domain Bacteria; kingdom Pseudomonadati; phylum Pseudomonadota; class Gammaproteobacteria; order Alteromonadales; family Pseudoalteromonadaceae; genus Pseudoalteromonas; species Pseudoalteromonas sp. NZS71_1. Next base: position 130,931 of record NZ_JADYXM010000001.1, read on the forward strand.
AATAGCGTTCACCTAAACCACGCACATAAATAAATTTGCCATCGACTAACGTTAAACCAGTAACACGACGAAGTGCAGAGGCGGCATCGCCATCACCAGTACGTGATATTTGATCTGCACCCATAATATCAGCAACAAACGCTTGGTTTTGACGTTCTTGCAGTACCGCACCCGCACTGCCCTTTAATCGTTGCCCTACAGCAACAACTTCTTCTATTTCTTGCTCTTCTACTTGCTGCTCAGCAGCCGTGGCTGTATTTACTGATAAACCAAGTAACGCAGCCATTACAGCGTAGTTTAATTTTGATAAAGCAAGTGTAGAGGGTTTAAAAGATTTCATTTTTATACTCCGAAACAAAACAAGACATTAGCCGAGCTTTCGCTCGGCTATAATGTGGTGTGGGTTAAAGGCCTACTTTTACCCAACCTGCTGTCCAGTCTGTTTGTGCATCCATCGCACCAATGTAATCTACAGAATCAAAGTAACTATCTAAGCTTGATGAATCAAAGCCATTACCAAGTAATAACGACTCAGCAGTTGGCATATAGCCATTATCTGCAAGCCCAAGGTCAGCGGCTACTTGAACTGAATTGCCTGTTTGTCCTAAGAACCAAGATTCAACATTCCCTGTACCAATTGCTTGCGTACCAAAGTTGTTAGCGGTTTCACACGCAACGATTGAGTGAGTAACAGTTAATGTACCGTCCTCTGCTCGCGGCGCTGAATCAGAGCCTACTCGTAAACAATTTGAATAATCTGCCCCGCCTGTCACCACTACATTTTTAAGCATACCCGCAGTACCTGCACGTAGGCGGATACCATTTACACCCACATTACCAATAATTGTTACATTAGAGATAGTTGGCATTGTTAGCGGCGTTGCACTTGAATCAAACTCAGAGTTATCAGCTTCAATTGCATTGTCGCCCTCAGAGTCTGATTGTTTAATCAGTACATATTGCGCTTTACCCGTCCAACCGAATGACCAATCAAGTGAATCATCGCCTATGCTTGTTAAAACAAGGTGACTAATATTTGCAGTACCACCAAAAAATTCAACACCATCGTCTAGATTTTCATGAACGTGAATGTAATCTAGTTCAGTCTGACGACCAACACCCGCAAGTGTAATACCGTTAAGTTCATCGCCATTACCCAGCGTTTTACCCGCTTGCTTAACTGCAACATATTTTAGCGTACCTGAATTATCTTCAGGGTCATTACCACCGAACTGGCCTGCGTCACCTTCAGCAGACACACCGCAACTGGCAAGTTCTTCTGCGGTTGCTTCACCTTGTTGGTCGCCACATGAGTTAGCAGGTGCATTACCCAATAATACTAAACCGCCCCATTGACCAATCGTAGTTTCGCCGCCCGTCATATCCTGGATTGACGTCATAGTAATTGGTTGATTTACACTGCCTACCGCTTCAATTTTAGAACCACGGCGAACAACTAAGAAGTCATCACCCGACTCACCAATTAACGTTGTACCAAACTGAACATAAAGTGTTGTGTTGTCAGCGCGGTCATTACCAACGGCTGTACGTCCTTTTAAAATCCAATGCGCATCGTTAGTCAGTGTTACATCAGATGTAAATACAACATCAGAGGTTAATTGATATACAGGTTTGTCTGTAATTGTAGGGAAGCTAGCAGAAACATCTGTTGCAAGTCCTTGTGCTAATGCATTAGCAATATCGTCAGGAAAGCTTGGTGTAATAGCAACTGTCCAACCATCCATCCAATTATTATCGCCATCGAATGCGCCGATGTAATCTGTTTTGGTAAAGAACGAGTCAAGCTCAGATGAATCCCCACCAGCACCTAATAAAGGTGAACCCGATTTTGGGGTAAAGCCGTCTGTCGCTAAATTAAGTGCTGAAGCCGTAAGCGTTAAGTTACCCGTTTGACCTTCAAACCAAGACTGCACATTGCCACTACCAATTGCTTGTGAACCAAAGTTATTATCTTCACTACATGCAACAGCTGAGTTTTCGATAGACAACTCACCCGATTCTGCATTAGCAGCAGAGTCTGAGCCTACACGTAAACAGTTTGAGTAACCTTCAGGGCCCGTTATAACAACATTTCGTAAAACGCCCGCTGTACCTGCACGTAAACGAACACCGTTAGTACCATCAGCACCAACAATTGTTACGTTAGAAATAAGCGGTTTAGTCAATGGTGTCGCATTTGAATCGAATTCTGAGTTATCAGCTTCTATTGCGTTATCACCCTCAACTGAACTTTGTTGAATATAGATATTTTGTGCACGACCCGACCAACCAAATGACCAATCGAATGCATCGTCGCCAATATCAGTTAGTACAATGTTACGAACATTAACTGTGCCACCAAAAAACTCAACACCATCATCTAGGTTTTGGTGAATTTGAATGTATTCAACTTTCGTTTGTGAGCCAACACCTGCAAATGAGATACCGTTAAGTTCATCGCCATTACCCAGCGTTTTACCTGCATGTTTAACAACAATATAACGAAGAACACCTGAGTTATCATCGCTAATATCACCACCAAACTGACCAGCGTCACCTTCAGCTGATACACCACAGTTAGCTAATTCTTCAGCTGTCGTTTCACCGGTTTGATCGCCACACGAGTTAGCAGGTGCATTACCTAATAATACTAAGCCGCCCCATTGACCAATCGTTGTTTCAGCACCTGTTACATCTTGAATAGATGTCATAGTGATTGGCGCAGTTGCATTACCATTGGCATTAATTTGTGAACCACGACGTACAACTAAAAAGTCATCACCTGTTTCACCAATTAGCGTTGTACCCGCTTGAACATATAATATAGTTGCATCTGCACGGTCATTACCAACTGCAGTACGACCATTTAAAATCCAATGTGCATCGTTAGTAAGCGTTACATCTGCTGTGAACGTTGTATCTTCAGTTAAACGGTATACTGGTTTATCTGTAATTGCTGGAAATTCACTAGAAACATCTGATGCTAAGCCTTGTGCGAGCGCGTTATCAATATCAGTAGGGAAGCCGCCATTAATACCGACAGTCCAACCTTCCATCCAGTTAGTTGATCCATCAAAAGCACCAATTTGACCATTTGCGATAAGCGGTGAACCAGCAAGTGGCGTGTAACCGTCATCAGCAAGCATAAGCTCTGCCGGCGTAAGTACTTGGTTACCATCTTGTCCTTCAAACCAAGATTGTACATCGCCACCGTTAATTACTTCACTACCAAAATTATTTGCCGTTGTTTGACACGCCACAATAGAGTTTACAATCGTTAGTGTGCCATCTTCAGCGCGAGGAACTGAATCAGACCCTACACGTAAACAGTTTTCGTAAGTAGCAGGACCCGTTACAAATACATTTTTAAGAGCGCCCGCAGTACCAGCGCGTAGACGAATACCATTATTACCTTCTGCACCGACGATTGTTACGTTAGATATAGTAGGCAGTGTTAATGGCGTGGCGCTTGAATCAAACTCAGAGTTATCCGCTTCAATAGCGTTATCGCCTACGTTAGCAGCTTGTTGAATGTAAACATTAGTAGCCGAACCCGTCCAACCAAAAGACCAATCTAGTGAATCATCACCAATGTTAGTCAGCACTACATTACTTACATTAACCGTACCACCAAAAAACTCGATACCGTCATCCAGGTTTTCATGAACCTGGATATAATCAACCGTAGTTGCAGAGCCAACACCGGCAAATGTAATACCATTTAACTCATCACCATTACCAAGCGTTTTACCTGCTTGCTTAACAAGTACATATTTTAGAGTACCTGAATTATCATCACTAATATTTCCACCGAATTGACCTGCATCACCTTCAGCTGACACACCACAGTTAGCAAGTTCGTCTGCTGTTGCTTCACCTTGTTGGTCTCCACATGAATTTGCAGGTGCATTACCAAGTAATACCAAACCACCCCATTGGCCAATTGCTGTCTCGCTACCCGTAACATCTTGAATTGATGTCATCGTAATAGGCTGGCTTGCAGTGCCTACTGATTCAATTTGTGAACCTCGACGCACAACTAAAAAGTCATCACCTGACTCACCAATAATCGTTGTACCTTGCTGAACATAAAGCGTTGTACTATCTGCGCGGTCATTACCCACAGCAGTACGACCACTCACAATCCAATGTGCATCATTAGTTAATGAAACATCAGCAATCAATGTTGTATCAGCACTTAAGCGATACACTGGTTTATCTGTTATTGCTGGAAATTCACTTGAGACATCCGTTGCTAAGCCTTGAACAAGTGCATTGTCGATATCAGCAGGAAAACCCGTAGTTCCATTTTGAGAATCATCACGCGATGATGTTTCATCTACTGTATCACTGCCACCTTCAACAACATTAGTAACTGTGTCGCCTTCATTTATTGTTGTGTCGCCTTCAGATACAACTAAGTCACCACCACAACCCGCTAATGATATTGCAGTTGCAATCAAACTAACTTTAAATAAGTCAGATAATTTCATTGTTCACTCCGTTAAAGTATTTAATTATTTTGTTAAGTGCTTTAAATAAACTCAAGTCACCTTAAAACATTAAGTAATGCTTTAAGGTCACTTGAGTTATCAGCAGCGCCTACCTTACGGTAGCTATATGACATTACAGTTACACTTTAATAAACATAAGATGACAAAGTTATTTACATAAAATTCAAGTAGTTAATTTATTAAAAACATAAAAAAACCACACTAAAAATAGTGTGGTTTGGATTTGCGATTATGAAATTATATTTAAACGTTATTACTAAAGCTTAAAGCAGTGCCGTTCTTAATGTTTCTGCATGCACTTTCTCGCGCTTTACATATTTAATCCATTGTTGTGCTAAACGCTGTGATTTTTTATGTTTTTCTGCTTGTTCGAACGCTAAAATAGATGCATCAAAATTTTGTAAGTTGTACTGAGCCATACCCAAGGCTACAAATGCATTTGATTCAAAATCAAGTGAGCCTTTATTAAGTGCTTTACGCGCTGCGTCGGCCGCTTCTTCATATTGCTCAGTATTAACATATACTTCAGCTAAGCGTTGGTCATACTTACCACTGGATGATAAATCAGCTGCTTTTACAAAGTATTCTATTGATTTTTCGTCTTCTTTTGCTTGGATCATCGCCTCAGCTATAAAGGCATAGTTTTTAGCGTTTTGCTCTGCGACACCTTCTTTAATCGCTTTACTCATTACAACGCCTGCTTTGTAAGCCAAACCGTTATATAAATACACTTGCGCTAATTGGCGTAGATCAGATTTAGATGTTAAAAAACCTTGCTGGTAAGCCGCCTCAATAATTGCTAGCTGCTTTTTTTCTTGCCCAGTTTCGCCATACATACCCGATAATTGTACCCAGTACTCAGGTTTGTTATAGAGCTTTACCATGCGCTCAAGTACTTCAACAACTTTGTCAGTTTGATTAAGTGAGTAGTACATGGCACGCTGTAGTACTAACCAGTTTTCCTTAGGGGTTTTACCTTCGCTATCACTTAAGGAGATAACTTGGGAGATATACTCAAGCCCTTTTTTATAATCCTTTAACTGATAGTATGTTTGAGCCCTTAGCAAGTAATAGCCTTCTGTTTTAGGCTTAGTGTTAATACTGTCCCAGTCATCTAAAAATGCGATAACTTTAGTGTAATCACTATTAGCCATAGCTAGTTGCGCCAAACTAAAGGTAGTACTTAAACGAAGCGATTCAGGAATGGCCTCCTCTGCTACGACCTTTTCAAACGAAGCTATCGCTTTTGGTAAATCGTTTTCGTTGTAATAAATAAATCCATAAAAATTATGCATCATTGCAACTTCGTACGAATTCATACTCGAGGCTCGTTCTTTAATGCTATCGAGCGCTTCAAGTCCGCCTTTAACATCGCCATCGTCAGCAAGTTTTTGGGCACGAGCCAGTTGACTATAAACCTTTTCACGTAGCGCTGGGACACGTTTTGTTTTTTGCTCTTGCTCTGCATATGCCGTAGCTACATTTAACCCTGGTATTAGGCTTAGGGCACTTGGTGCAACAATACTTGTACTGATCGCAGCAGTACAAAATAGTGTTAATTTTAAAAATTTAGCTATAGGTAGTAATTTCATAATCGCCTCGCATTTCTGTCCGTTTACTCGTGGTTAATTACTAAATTAACCGCTAATTTGGAAAGATATTTTGTTCTGAACACCCGCAACTTCAACGGCTTCACCATTTACTACGCGCGGTTTATATTTAAATTTAAGGGCTGCATCCATCGCCGCTCTATCAAAGAGAGACTCAGGCTCTGCTTTAATCACTTGTGGGTCTCGCACCGTACCTTGCTTAGTTACTGTAAATTCAACAATAACGTAGCCTTCAATGCCACGTGATAATGCGCGACGAGGATAAACAGGCGCCACTTTAACAATAGGTAAATACTCACCATCACTTGTTTCAAGTGCTAAACCACCGGCTAAATTTACATCCGCATCTACATTGGCGCCAAAGTCGAAGTTATTAGCGTTCGCAGTCGCGTCGCTATTTTGCATTTGCGGCGATTCCATTGGCGGAGGTGGCTCTTTAGGCGTTGGTGGCTTTTGTGGTTTACGTTCTTTTTTTTGCACGCTTTCTTCTTTTTTAAGCCTGACAAAATCAAGTACGTTACCCTTGGCGGGTTCACTCATTACACCTTCGCCACCAGTAATAAGTGCCTGCATGCCTAAAAACAACATAAAGGTCACTACACCGGCTATAACTAATGCTACTAAATAACGCATTGCCTGCCCTTATGCTTCTTGAGCCGCAATCGACACATCAAACACACCTGCTGCGCGTGCTGCATCCATTACTTTTATTAAAGTATCGGTTGTTGATTTTTTATCAGCTTGAATAACAACACTACCTTGCGGGTTTTCAGCTTTTAAACGCTCAATATTGGCTTGCACTGCGCGTATGTCAATTTGACGTTTGTTAATCCAAATTTCACCCGTGTCAGAAATCGCCACTAATATGTTTGCACGTTCTTTTTTAACAGCTGTTGCTGCTTCAGGTCGGTTTACGTCAATACCCGATTCTTTTACAAACGACGCTGTAACAATAAAGAAAATAAGCATGATAAATACAACATCTAACATAGGTGTCATGTTTATTTCTTCAGCTTCGTCTTCTTGCATTAAATTACCTAAAGGGGCTCTCATTTTTTATTCTCCTAGGATGAACGGCTTTAAATGGGCCGCTTATCAAAATTTTGCTTAATGGTCTAAAACCATGCTGTCTTGTAGTAGCTCTACTTCTCGCTTGGCTTTGCGTTGTAAATACGTTGATGCAAATACACCCGATAACGCACCTACCATACCCGCCATTGTTGGAATAGTTGCTTTAGATACACCCGATGCCATTGAGCGCGCACTGCCTGTGCCTGTAATTGCCATCACATCAAATACTTCAATCATTCCTGTTACTGTGCCCAATAAGCCAAGTAACGGGCATAACGCAACCATTACGTTAATAAGCGGTAAATTAGTATTTAGGCGCATACTTGCACGCGAGATCATCGCTTGACGAATTTGCTCTGCATTCCAGCTGTTACGCTCACAGCGAGAACTCCATGTGCTTTTAGCGTCTTTTTTATAACCACGAAAACCATTAAAAAAATAAATAAATCGCTCGAGTATCAATAACCACATCGCGAAGATTAACACCCCAATGACCAAGAGAACTTGGCCACCAGTGTCGAGAAAATCACGGATAGCATTGATTGAGTCAATCAATAGCACCATGGCTTATTCTCCTTTCTCACTTCGCTCTGCAATAATACCGGCGCTTTGCTCTTGTAATATAAGCAGTAAACCTTTTGAGCGAGTATTAAGTAGCGTGTAAATAAATACGGTTGGTATTGCAACAACTAAGCCTAATACGGTTGTTACTAGTGCTTGAGAAATACCACCAGCCATTAGTTTAGGGTCGCCAGTACCAAATAGTGTAATTGCTTGGAAGGTATTGATCATACCGGTTACCGTACCAAGTAAACCTAATAGCGGTGCAACTACCGATATAATTTTGATAAGTGTTAAGTTACGCGTTATTTTTGGCATTTCGCGTAAAATAGCTTCACTTAATTTAAGCTCTAACGTGTCGTAGGCAACATTTGGGTAGTCATCTTTAACTTTCATAACACGACCTAGTGGATTGTCATCTCTCGCTACGCTGTCTTTTAGCTGGCGGCGAATTTTCCCACCAACAAGTAATAGCGATACAAAACGCTCAATTGCAATTAATAATGCAAGTAAACCTACACCTAAGATTACGTAACCAACAGCGCCACCTTGATGTACTTGCTCTGCAGTATCTGGGGCTTGAACGAGTAAACCTAAAATTGAACCACCTGTTGGGTCAAGTGCAAACTGCACAACACCTGTCTTAGCTTCTTGTAAATCGCCCGCTGTTGATGTGTAGCGCGATACTGGTTGGCGAGTTAGTTCGCTTAGTGTATTCGTACCTGGGTTGTATTCTAAATATTTACCGCCCGATATAAGGTTAAAAGCACCTACGCGAACAACTTCTTGCTGTGCTTTATTACCACCTTCGACTATAACCGTAGTATTAAAGCGACTTACTTTGCCTTGCTCGGTCATTTCGCGTTGCAGCTCGTACCACACTTTTTCAATATCGTCGATTGAAGCAAGCTTTGATGTTGAGCCCATTTTTTGAGCGAGATCGTCCATAAAAGCACTTCGCCCCGGAATTTCTGCCGATACAACCGATGTTGCAAATTTATTGCTTGAATCACCAGCAACTTGCTGAAGAACGCCATATAGTTCTTTAAGTGATCCCATACGCTTTGATAAAGTATCGGTTAAATTAGCAAGCTTAATTTCGTTTTCTTCAAACTGTGTTTCTAATCGCTCTGATTCACCAAGCATTTGACTGCGTTTTGCTTGTGTATCTTTTAGCATTTGCACTTGTTCGTTTTGACGCGAGGTAAATTCTTGCTCTCGTTGCTTGTTTTGTGCGCTTTGAACCGATTTCCCGTCTTCAATTGATTTAAGTAACGAATCAAGATTCATTGACTCTGCCGCGATACTATTACCTGTAAAACCTAGGCTTAGTGTAAGGCTTGCAGCAAAAAGAGCCTTTTTTGTCATTTGAGTAAACAATTTCATTTTTAACCTCTTATTCTGCTGCGTGTACTGGCAGAGTTAACATATCTGGGGCAAGTTGCTTACGCGCTATGCGAAGACCTTTGTTAATTTGGCTTATAGTAGAGTCAGGAAGCGCTACAAACGTTTTTGTGTTTGTATCCCAACTACCTGCTTGCTTGCCATCGCGCGTTAAATAAATAAGCTCTAAACGACCAATGCGTAAAAAGTCTACTTCTCGCTCTTTACCACTTACTTCTAATAGAGCGGTATATGCTTCAATGGTACGCCCGTAATCAACTTCCACTTGATAAGCTTCCAAAACACGGCGAAATTTCTCGCTTGAGGTGATATCAGCGCGATCCATCATGGTTTTTAATGAGGCTAAACGTTTTGCACGCTCATCTTGTAGAAATGGCACGTCGAGTGATACAAACTGCTCAAGGCCTGTGATCATACGCATCATTAAAGGTGTAATTTGACGTTCAATAATAGAAACCTGATCCATTGACAGGTTTAACGATTCCATCTCTTCTATTTGATTATTTAACTGTTTAGTTAGCTGAGCGTTGTAAACAGCTAAACCGTCAATTTCTTTATTGAGGGTTTTAAACTGCTGTAAACGCCCTTGCATTGAATCTGCAATCTTGTCTATTTTTGTTTGTGATTGCGCAGCTGATTTATTAATTTCACTGCTTTTATCAATAACCTTATCTAAATCGTTTGCGTGTACTGCTGCACTTGCGGCCACAATACCAGCTAAGATTAATGGTTTAACGCCTTTCATCGCATACACCTTTACTCGTTAGTTAGCGGATTTGCTAGTTTGTTTTCTTAGGTCATAAACTTTGTTATATAAATAATTTATGACTTAATAATTTCAATGAGCAGGAGTTTATAGATGTAACATGACAAGGATGTTGCGCAAAAAAGTCGCTTTTATGACAATGGTAACAATTAAGACTTACGAGGAGATTTTTAAGATGATAAGAGCATTTGTTAACCAAATGCCCTATAAACAAGCTGGGTTATTTTAAAATTGAATTAATTTGATTAAGGGAATAGTGCCAATCGGTATAATTAATTTCTATTGGGTGTGCTTTATTGTCTTTTATAAGCACGAGTGAGGGAAACCCTTGAATAGGTAACGTACGAACGAAAGACAACTCTTCTTTAAGTTCATCATTAAGCTCACTTGATGCTAGCTGCGCAGTAAACTCATTTTTATCTAAGCCAATTTGTTCAGCCAAACTAATTAGCGTACTTTCATCTGACGGGTTTTGCGCATTTAGGTAATAAGCATGTTGAATTGCAGCCACCATTTGAGCTTCTTCATCTGCTTTGCGCGCTATAAGTGCAGCTCTGCATGCGGGATACGTTGAACGTCTTGGCTGGCAATCGCGCCAAAAGTTATAATTAAATTGCGTACCTAACTGCGCTGAAATTTTATGCCAAGTACCCTCAAGCATCTCTTTCATATTTTGCGGCATTGGGTCTTGGCTATCAGGTGCTAATCCACCTACTTTATATTCAATTGCTACTTTACCAGCAAGCTCTGATTTTAGCTTAAGCCAGGTTGGTGAGTAACCCCAACACCAGCTACACATTGGGTCATGAACATATATTAATTTACTTTGAGACATATTAATCCTTCAACTAGTTCGAGACGACACTATTACGACCAGCAGCCTTTGCACTATAAAGAGCTTCATCAGCTTGTTTTAACGAGTCATCATAATCAGTTACTTTATTTACTTGGGAAATACCAATACTACAGGTGATTGAAATACGCTGCTTGTCATCAGTAAATATAACGTGCCCTGCAACAGCCTCTCGAAATTTGTTTGCTATTACAGTGGCTGTAGTAACAGTAACCTGCGGTAAAATAACAACAAACTCCTCACCGCCATAACGGGCCTTTAACGCAGTTGCCAAAAACTGAGATTCAAGGAGCTTGGTAAATTCAATTAATACCGTATCACCAAAATCGTGACCATGCGTATCGTTTAAAGACTTGAAGTTATCTAAATCAATTAACAAAATTGAAAAAGGTAAGTACTGCTCTGGGCGTGTTTGGGCAAGCTTTAAAAAATGAGAGGTAATAAAACGTCTGTTTGCTATGCCAGTAAGGGGGTCGGTATAAGCATCTTGTTTTTGCTCTAGCGTAATATCGGCAATAGCCATGTGGCTTTTATGCCTAAAATACTCACCAATAAATGAGAATAAAAACACCATAGAAAAGGACGCTATAAACCGTGTTTTTTCTACATTGCCATAGCTAACTTGACCCAAGTCAGGGCCGTATAAAATAACAATACAAGAAAACAGTAAAGTAAAACCTAACCAAGCACCTAACCTGACCCCTAAAGATGCAAACGTCACTACAGGATAAAACATTAGCCAATATAGCGCGGTGTTGTCTTTACCACCGGTATAAACAAGTGCAACAAACATCATGCACACAATGCTCATACTTATTAATGCCACTACTTGAAGATTACCCGTTTTTATAAAGTAGATAGAACAGCTTATATTTGTAATGTTAACGATAATTAATGAAGCAGTGAGTATCGGTGAGTAAACCTTATAATTCAAAAACACTAATACAGCAATCACCACAATTGATATCCCAATCATGGTAAATAAAGAAAACGCTTTGCGTTGCATGTCTGAGCTATAAACACTGTCGATATTTATTAGACTGAGCCAATTTGGTTTATTCACATTTTTTTTAGTCATTAATTTTATACTTTAAACTTTTGAACCATATTTTCTAAGGCACTAAACTGCTGTTTTAGTTTGGTACATTCGTTAAGCGTGTCATTTAAGTTAGCCTTGCCTTGTATAGAAAGCGCACTAATTGTTTGAATATCAGTATCTAATAACTTAACAACTTGGTTTTGCTCATCGGTTGCACTGGCTACAGAATGATTTGCATCGTTAATTTGCTTAATAGCTTGTATAACATGGCTCATTAAATTGCCGACGGCATCTGCTTGTTGTACGCTTTTTTCACTGTCTTGAAGGCTTGTTTTCATAAGCTCTACAGCAAGGTTTGAGCCTTTTTGTAACTGGCTCACCGTGTCTTCAATTTCTTGCGTTGATTGTTGAGTGCGGTGTGCTAATTGGCGTACTTCATCTGCTACAACGGCAAAACCGCGTCCTGCCTCTCCTGCTCTAGCGGCTTCTATTGCTGCATTTAGTGCCAATAGATTAGTTTGCTCGCTTACACCTTTAATAACTTCAAGCACTTGCCCAATACTGGCTGTGTGCGTATTTAAACTGTTTATAGTTTGCTGAGCTTTCTCCATATTAGCTGAAAGCTGGTGGATGGTTGCAACGCTGTGGCTTAATGCTTCTTGGTTTTGTGTTGAGTGCTCATCTGCATTTTTAGCAAGCTGCGATGCACTCTCTGCATTATTTGAAATATCCATTGATGTAGCTGAAAACTGGTTAATAGCCGCTGCAACACTATCGGTTCGTTTACTTTGATCATCATACATAGACAGCGATGAATGTGTTTGTGATACCAGGCTCTCAATAGCTGTATCTAATTGCTCTGTTGACTCTTTTACTTGCTCTATTGAATGCTGAATTTTTTCGATGAAAATATTAAATGAATGGCTTAAGTCGCCAAACTCATCATCATTTTCAACGGTTAAACGCCTTGTTAAATCACCTTCGCCTTGTGCTATATCTTTAATGGCATCGTTTAAACGGTTCATAGGCTGCATTAAATAGCGTAATAAAAGCTGCATCATAATAATGATAGTAATGATCCCTATTACCATAAAAACAGCCGCAGTTTGGCCAAAGTTAGAAACGCTGACATACGCTTTATCTTTATCTATGACAACACCTAGGTACCAATCTACGTTTTCAATACCACTGATTTTTGTAAACGAGATAAGCTTAGACTCTCCGTTTATCTCGTATTGGGTAAACTCACTTTGCAAGGGCGTATTAGTACCAAAAATGTCTGATGTATTTTTTAAGTTTAACTTAGCATTAGGATGGCTTAACACTTGACCTTTGTTATCGAGTAAAAAACCATAACCGAGACCTAAAAAATCAATATCGTTAATAATTTTAGTCACGGTTTGCATATCAATATCGGCACCTGCAACGCCGCTAAACTGGCCATTTTGTAGCATGGGTACTACCGCTGAAATTGTAAGCTCGTTAGTTGTTACATCAATATAGGGAGTTGTAAAAGCGGTATTTGATTTGTTTTCGACTAATTTGTACCAAGGGCGAGAGGTCGCATCAAAATCAGCAGGTAAAACGACTGATTGATCGTTTAATATAAACGTGCCGCTGGATTTACCTATATACGTATTTTTAAAGCTTCCGGCAAGCTCTGCAGTATTTAATTGTGAAAGGGTGAGTGCTTTAGAATCATTAGCTTTATGGGTTTTAGCAATTGATATAACAATCGCCAACTTTGCATTTAACCAACTCGCTATATTTTGTGAAACAGATTCGGAATTTTGTTGTAATACTAGGCTTAACTGCTGCTCGGTTTGCTTGCGCATCGCAATGTAGTTATTAAAAGTAAATAACCCTAGCACCAAAACCAAAATTAAAGAGGCTGCAATAGTCACTTTGGAAGTAAATTTCAACGAGTTAAGCATATACATCCTTTTTATTATTTATCTTTATTATCCATACAGTTTTAGCAAAAATTTAGCTAAATGTCCTAATAAATAAGGCTTGCGACTAGGTTATTAGATAAAAATAAGGATAAAGGATTAAAAAACAAAAGTCTGTAGGGGGTAACTGACTAATATTGAAATAAATTGTGACTCGTATTAATTACTTATGGAACGTTCCTATTAAATGTAGCTTTATAAGTGACTGAATACGTATTCAATCACTCTTGTATAGTCTGTTATTTCCACTTATTTGCTAAGCGAACAACATTTAATCCGTACCATGCAATAAATATATAACATAGCATTGGAACAAAAAAGCTTTGCTGTATATTTACTGTGTCAGCTATAAACCCTTGCAGTAATGGTACAAGTGCACCACCTACAATAGCTAAGCACAACCAACCAGAACCCTTACTGGTCAATGATCCTAGTCGCTCAATTGCAACTGAAAATATAGTCGGGAACATAATTGAGTTAAATAAACCAATTGCCAATACTGAATATAAAGCGACGTCACCTTGAGTAAAAATGGTGATCAGCAATAGCGCAATAATACTAAATGCATTAAATGCGATCGCCTTAGAAGGCGCTATTTTTTGTAATAATACAGAGCCAATAAAACGCCCTACCATTGCCCCGCCCCAGTAATAACTAATAAGTGCAGCCGCAGTATGCTCTTCAAGTCCTGCTATGTGCGCCTCACCAAAGTAGTTAACTAAAAAGCTGCCAATGGCAACCTCCCCACCTACATAACAAAATATAGCAAGTACACCCATAGTTAAGTGCGGTGCTTGAGTTAATGAACGAGATTCTACTGCAGCATTATTTTCCTCTTTATGGGCTTCAATTTCTGGAAGCTTTATAAAGGCAAATATAATAGCGATAAGTAATAAGGCACCAGCAAGCATTAAATAAGGCACTTTTACAGACTCAGCAGTTGCTGCAGAAGCAGCAATACTACCTGCTGTACCAAAAAATAATAAACCACCGACATAAGGCCCAACGGTAGTACCAAGCGCATTAAGTGCTTGTGCCAAATTTAAACGAGAAGAAGCTGTTTTTTCGCTCCCAAGAGCAGCAACATAAGGATTCGCAGAAACCTGAAGCACCGTTACACCAGCGGCAAGTACAAATAAAGCGCTCAAAAATAGCCAATATTCATGTACTACAACAGCAGGATAAAACAACATACAGCCAATTGAAGCTACAATTAAACCAGTTAAAATCCCTTTTTTGTAACCAAACTGCTTAACTAAAATCCCCGCAGGGATAGAAACAATAAAATAAGCACCAAAAAAGCAAAACTGTACTAGCATCGCTTCAAAAAAACTTAAATCAAATACGCCTTTTAATCGTGGTATTAGTACATCGTTTAAAACAGTAATAAAACCCCATAAAAAAAATAGGGTCGTCATTGCAGTCAGTGGAAACAGATAATTTTTATTTGGCTGTTCGTTGACCGCGAATGATTGATTTGTATTTATTTCACTCACGTCGTTTTCACTCCATTAACAAGTTGAAAACGATTCTACATGTTTATATATAAATTAGTCAGCGCAACAAAGGAACGTTCCAATTTTATGGCTTGCATTGAGTATTTGTCATATTGATAATACGGTCTATCTCGCCACTATTATGAAACTGATAAAGCCCTTCATTTATGTCCTCTAAGACTAAAAGCCATTTAGGTGTAAGCTTACTAATAGCAAAATATAAAGGGTTGTATTGCAGAGGAATGCTTTCTTGCTCAATAGAAGAAAGCAAAGATTGTTTTTCAGGTTTAGTTAAAGAAGAATAAGTTACTGAGAATTTAAGAACTTGAGGGTCGCCTATAATCAAATCAACACGTTTAGCAACCAGAAGCTGAACAAGCTGTAAATCATCAACAGAGGTAATAACTTCAAACTCAGCATTGTCCATCATGGCATCAAACTCAGGCGTATTTTGATACCCACGAACAACACCAATCTTTTGCCCTTTAAGCGATTTTAAGTTTCCAGTGAAACGGTCTGTATCGCCTTTCC
The DNA here is from genome assembly GCF_015864305.1 of Pseudoalteromonas sp. NZS71_1. NCBI lineage: Bacteria > Pseudomonadati > Pseudomonadota > Gammaproteobacteria > Alteromonadales > Pseudoalteromonadaceae > Pseudoalteromonas > Pseudoalteromonas sp. NZS71_1. The sequence goes on from NZ_JADYXM010000001.1 coordinate 146,728, forward strand.
TTTTTAAAAATGCAATTTCTCCACCTTTAAATGAATTAGATAAACCGAGTAATTCTCGACGTGTTTTACCATTAACATAATCGGAGGGGGCTGTATCTTCTATAAAATATTCAGGCATTAATATATCAGCTTTGCCTAGCTCTACATTTCGTACAGCTCTTGCCCAAGGCAAAAATTCTATATATACGCTGTAGCCCTTACTATTTAATAGAGCTATTGAAAATTGATAAACCCAGCCTTTATTACATAAATTATTACCAATATAAGGAGGCCAATCGAGTGTGGCTAAATGGAGTGTTTGTTTGGGGTTTTTCGCTTCATAGAGCACTCCTGATTTGTGGTAATGTCCAGTTAAAACATGTTGAGTACCATTTTGATAATACTCAACTGATGTTTCAGCAAAACAATTACTACTTGTCAGTAATAATATAAAATAAAACCAGCGCATTTTAGTATCTATTTATGATTTATAATGTTTTTAAGCTTAGCCAAAACTAACATTTTTGCACAAATAAACCTCGATTAATCAGATGCTTTTTGCCATTTCATTTTATTATTTGTATCACGTGAGCTTATAATTGTTGTATCGCTGCTCTCAACGCCGCCTAATTTAGCTAAGCGATCGTACAAAACCACATTACAAGTAGCCGCTAAGTTCATGCAGCCAATAGTTGGAATATATACCACTTCATCACACCACTTTAAAACGTCTTTTGGTACAGAGCCATCTTCGGGGCCAAAAACATAAAACGCATTTTCAGGATGCTTAAACTCAGGTAAAGGTGTTGCACCTTCAATAAGCTCAATGACAACAACGGTTGCGCCCTCTGGTTTTACCGCTTCTAAACTATTAGTTTCAGTTAAAGGGATACGCTCAAGTGCGTTCTTAGTATCGGTATGAAACTTCTTAGCGTTTAAGTAACGATTACCGGTAAAAAACACCTGTTTGGCATCGTAACAACCTGCTGCACGTAATACACCGCCAACATTAGTCGGGCTTTTAGGATTGATTAAACCAATTACCGCTTGTTGTTTGCTCATTACTCAGCGTCCTTTGTTGGCCACTCTGCAATGTACAAATCAAAGTCGTCTAGCTTTACATCGCAATCTTTGACTGTTTTGTCTTTTACAGAAATACCTAGCTCATGCATCTTTGTTTTATCGCCACTGTTTAATAATGGGTGCCAAGAAGCCAAACCACGACCTTCATGTAAACGACGGTAACTGCAGCTTTGTGGCATAAAAAAGATGTCTTTAAGGTTTTCTTTTGTGAGTTTTACACAAGAAGGAACAAGCGTTTGGCGGTTTTCGTATTCGCTACAACCACAGGTGTTGTTATCAAGATACTGACATACAATATTAGTAAATATTAATTGCTCACCTTCGCGTAACTGATCGGTGGCGGTAAATTCGTCTTCATCTTCGCTATCAATAAACGTATTTAAACAACATTTTCCGCATCCATCACAAATGGCTTCCCATTCGTTTTGACTCATGTCGCTTAAGCTTTTTTTAAGCCAAAATTGTGTATTTGCTAATTGTTGATCAAACATAGTTTACTCGTGCCCCCTAAAGAGCGCGCATTCTACCGTATTGCTGTAAATGGCGCAAAGCCAATACCCTTTCAAAGTACAGGCTTTGCGCTACAAATTAGCTTTGAGATTTAACCCAACGCTTAATTTTTTCCTCAAGGATTGGCATTGGCAATGCGCCATCAATTAATATTTGCGTGTGGAACGCTTTAATATCAAATTTATTGCCGAGTTCTTTTTTAGAAAAATCACGTAATTCTTGAATTTTAAATTGCCCTAACTTGTAAGAAAGCGCTTGGCCTGGCCATGCTATATAGCGCTCTACTTCAGCAATTACATCACTTTTAGCCATAGACGAATTTGCAAGCATGTAGTCTATACCTTGTTGACGCGTCCACCCTTTTGCATGAAAACCAGTATCAAGCACTAAACGCATAGCGCGTAATTGCTCATCCGATAAACGTCCGTACCACATATAAGGGTCGGTAAATAAACCTAGCTCTTTGCCTAAGCTTTCTGCATAAAGCGCCCAACCTTCTGCAAACACAGTGTAACCACCAAATTTGCGAAAATCAGGTAAGCCCTCTATTTCTTGCTGAAGTGCTATTTGAAAGTGATGGCCCGGGGCTGCTTCGTGAATCGATAAAGTTTCGAGTAAAAATTTAGGCTGCGCTTTTAAGTTATAAGCATTGATATAAAAAATACCAGGGCGAGAGCCATCAGGCGCCGGAGATGCGTATGAAGCACCTGCTGCAGACTGCGCTCTGTATGCTTCAACAGCTTTTACAACATAAGGTGCTTTGGGTGCGATGTTAAAAAGCAGAGGCAAACGCGCGTCTATTTTTTTCTTAACGTTTTCATATGCCGCAATTAACTCCTCGGGCGTGTCGTAGTAAAATTCATCTGAATCACGTAAATGGTCAAAAAATTCTGATAACTCACCTTTAAAGCCTACGGTTTCTTTTACTTTTTTCATTTCGCTTAAAATACGCGACACTTCACTTAAACCAATGTCATGAATTTCATCAGCAGATAAGCTAAGCGTCGTGTTTTTCTTAATTTGGTATTCGTACCATGCTTTACCGTTTGGTAAGTCACTATAACCAACGCTTTCTCGGCTATTTGCAATATACTGATTAGCTAGAAAGTCACTCATGCTTTTATAAGCAGGTACTAAGTGCTTCATAATCAATTGACGATACTGTGCTGTAATTTTTTGCTTTTGCTGTGCGCTAAACGAGTCTGGTAATTTTTTAATTGGTCCCCAAAATAGTGAGTCTTCGGCATTTTTAACTACATGAGCTGCAAATTGTGGCTGCAGTTTTTCAGCAAGTGGTTTTGGTAACGTAATACCTAGTTTAATGCCTTGTGCCATTGAGCGCTCTACACTAGCTAGCCACTTTACAAAACCTTCGCTGCGCGAGATAAAAGCCGTGTAATCTTCAGCGGTATTAAACGGCTGAGCACTTTGACCTGAACCAAAACCTGCAAAGGTGTTATGCGCACCCGCCATTTGGTTAATTGGTAGTAAATAATCAGGAAACTGCATGCCTTCTAATTTAAGTGCAAGGTCGCGCTCTAATATTTCAAAACTTAAAAGCGACTGCCCTGTTAACTGTGCTTTATCTATAAAGTTTAAACGCTGTTGATATTTTTTATAAAAAGCCGCTTTTTTAGCTCTATTTTCTTTTGAAATCTCAGGCGTAAATTGATCGTTAAACTCGTTACGACCATTATACGTTGCGCTGATGGGGCTATATGTAAGCGATTCATCGTAATACTGTGCAACAAGTACATCGAGCTGTTGCTCTGCCGAAAGCTCTGAAACAATACCTGCCGATGCGTTAACGGTGTTTAACTGCGCACTGGTATTAGTGTGTGTACTAAGCTCAGTATTCATACAGCCACTTAAAGCAAACATAACGCCACTGGCAACTAATGCTAATTTAATTGATTTCATGATAATCCTTTTTAATATCGTTTTTTGATTATGCGCATTAAGCCATACTTAATAAAGTAATTACGATAGATTGCGTTCATCGTATTAAATTTGCACTTTTATCTGAGCTTGTTACATTTCTATTAATTCAAATATGATTTAAAAGAAAAATAAAATGAAAAAACAACTACTCAGCACCTCTATAGCCTTACTGTGTTTAACTACTTTTAATGCCCATGCCGTTACATACCTATCGGCTAAAGCCATGGTTAATGTGGAAGATGGCACGCACATTAAATCGCCCTTGATTACTATTGATGATGGCGTAATTACAAACATTGAACAAAATAAAAAACCAACGCTGACTAAAGATGATGAACATATTCAACTACTTGATTTAACCCTTATGCCAGGTTTAATGGATATGCATGTGCATTTAACAAGCGATCCGACCGTTCCACGCAGTGAACGTTTAGGCCAGTCAGTTCCTAGAATGGCAATTAAAGCGGCTCATTTTGCTAAAAAAACCTTAGAAGCCGGATTTACAACAGTTCGTAATGTTGGCGCAGAAGGTTACAGCGTTATAGCGGTGCGTGACGGCATAAATGCGGGTGACATAGTTGGCCCTCGTATTTGGGCTGCGGGGCCATCACTCGGAATTACCGGCGGGCACTGTGATAACAACCGATTACCTCCTGAGCTTAAATATACTTCAAGTGGCGTCGCAGACGGTCCATGGGCTGCGCGTATAAAAGTACGCGAAAACATTAAATACGGGGCAAACGCTATTAAGTTTTGCGCCACAGGTGGAGTATTTTCAAAAGGGACTAAAGTAGGTGCACAGCAGTATTCTTTTGAAGAAATGAAAGCCATCGTTGATGAAGCCCATATGCGAGATTTACCTGTTGCAGCTCATGCACACGGTACAAGCGGGATTAAAACAGCCATTAAAGCAGGTGTTGATAGCGTAGAGCACGCCAGCTTTTTAGATGACGAAGCCATAGCCCTTGCCAAAGAGCATGGAACTTGGCTTTCTATGGATATTTATAACACCGAATACACTTTGACTTATGGCGAGCAAAATGGTGTTGACGAAGAAAACCTAAATAAAGAACGCCAAGTATCAAAAAGGCAACGTGATAGCTTTAGCCGTGCTGTAAAAGCGGGTGTGAAAATGGTCTTTGGAACGGATGCAGCAATTTACCCGCACGGAGATAATGCAAAACAGTTTAGCCGCATGGTTGAATTTGGCATGACAGAACTACAAGCCATTCAAGCATCCACTATTAATAGCGCTAAGTTATTAAAAATGGATACTCAGTTAGGACAAATTAAAACCGGATTTGCTGCTGATATAATTGCTGTAAAAGCAAACCCTCTTAAAAACATTAAAACCTTAGAGTCAGTACCCTTCGTAATGAAAGCAGGTGTTGTTTATAAAAACCAATTGTAAATACACGCTATTAAGGCTGAGCTTACTTAGTCTTAATAAACCCCTCACCCATCTCAAACATCCTAATAAAGGTACAACGTACCTTTATTAGGCTTGGTTTTGTTTATTAATTATCCGAACAGTTTTATTTAATCAAATAAAATGAACTTTCTATTCACTTTAAAAACAATAACCATTATCATTCGCGCAAATTCAATAACGCGAATAGTTATCACTCTATGAAAACGTTTAAGTACTCTCTTATTACTCTTGCTTGTTTAAATGCAAATATGGCATTTGCCCAAAATACACAAGTTGATGCTGATATTGAACGCATCAGCGTATACGAAAAACAAAACCGCGTGGTGATGAGCTCAGGTCTTGCTACTAAATCAGACATGTCTTTAATGGAAACACCTGCACCGGTTGTGATTATTGACCGTGAACTTATTGAATCTCAAGGTGTAGATAGCCTACAAGATTTAGTTAGAAACGTAAGTGGTTTAACACAAGCAGGTAATAACTACGGTATTGGTGATAACTTAGTAATTCGTGGTTTAGATGCAAACTACACCTACGATGGTATGTATGGTGGTGCAGGCCTGGGTAATACATTCAACCCAACTCGTTCACTTACAAATGTTGAATCTGTTGAGGTTTTAAAAGGCCCAGCAACAGGTTTATATGGCATTGGTAGTGCGGGTGGCGTAATTAACCTAATAGAGAAAAAGCCAGAGTTTGAAGAGAAACACAAAGTATCGGCTGAGCTTGGCCAGTGGGATAGCTATTCATTATCGTTTGATAGCACTAACGCTATAACAGATGACTTGGCCTATCGTGTAATGGCTAAAACAGCGTCAAGTGACGGCTTTCGCGATTTAAAAGAAGATCGCGACGAAATTTATACTTCGCTTAAATACGTGCTAAACGACAGACAAAACATCATGCTTTCTGCAGCATATATAAAAGATGAAATAGCGGTTGATTCTATTGGCCACCCTATTCGTATTTACAATGCAGAAACTGCAAATGGTTTAAGCGCGGGTGAAGTAACCGGTGCCGATTTAGTAAACGATCCGACAGGAAGCGGCGTACAGTTAAGTGATGCACAACGCGACCAACTTGCTAATTCGCTATCTTCATCTGATGGATTAACACCTTATAGCTTTGGCACAAATGGTATTATTTCACCAATGGCTGATGCTAACGAAGGTGAAGAACTGCGTTTTAAATTAACGCATAACTATTACATTACTGACGATTTGTTTTTAAACCAGCAGCTACAGTACCGTAACTACACATCAAGTTTTGCGCGCCAAACAGGTGCTTATAACTACGTTTACTCTACTCGTGATGGAATTATAAATAATGACCCACGTGCTCCGTTAGTTGAAGACGGTGTACTTTACCCGTATGCAGCACGCCGCCAAGAATACCGCCAAGTAGAAGCAGATGAAAAATCATGGCAGTACTTTTTAGATTTACGTTATGACTTTATGTTAGGCGACGTAGATAACGAATTACTTGTTAACGCAAACTACGAAGATAGAGATATTCGTTTTAAACAATTCTCAATATGGGATCAAGATTACGTACTCACAAACGATGCTGGTGATGTAACGTACCAAGGTTCATTGCCGTATATTTACGATATAAGAGAACCAAATTGGCCATCTGGCAACTTTGATGACTTCGATCCACTTAAAACCAGCGACTACAATAAAAAAGTACAAGCATGGGGCTTAGGCATTCAACATGTTGGTTATCTTACTGAAGAGCTTACAACGCGTATTGGTGTAGCATATAACCGCATTGAGCAAACTTACGAGCACTTTGGTGTAGATGAGCGCTATAGCTCAAGCCGCGCAGAGCCAACACCTGAAGCGAGTACATCAGATTCTGGCTTAACGTATAACCTAGGTGCAACGTATCAGCCATCTGAAGATTTATCTGTATTTGTAAATCATTCAAAAGGTCGTACAGCGTATAGTGTATTGGGATCTGTTGCGGGTAATGAAGCAGACAGAGAAGATTCTGAATCAATGAGTAACGATTTAGGTTTTAGATTTAAAGCGTTTGATGATCAACTACTAGCTTCTGTTGTTATATTCGAAAGCTCTCGTACTAATTTAGAATACGCAAATCCGCTTTATGACGCTTTAACATCAGGCTCAAATGTACCTGAAAGCTATTATGATGGTAAAGAAGAAACAACAGGTATTGAACTTGATTTAAACGCTTACTTAAATGATAAATGGAAAGTAAACGTAAACGGTATTTATCAAGATGCACGTGACAAAAGCAATCCTAACAGCAGCAGTTACGACACACGCCAAAAAGGTGTGCCTTACGTAACAGCAAGCACGTGGGTAACTTATTACGCAGATATGTTTAACTTACCTGAAGCTGTAAATATAAGTGGTGGTATTACATTTGTAGATAACAGAAGTACTAATTCGAGTTCTTTCTCGATTCCAGATGGATATGTACCAAGTTACACGATATACGATACAGCTGTATCGTATACAACTGATAAATGGCATATGCAGTTAAACTTAAATAACTTGTTTAACAAAAAATATTACTCAAAAGCAATGTTTTTAGGTGGTATGCCAGGCGAAGAGCGTAATGCAAAACTAAGTTTTAGTTACACACTTTGATAGTTTAGATGATTAAAAAGCACGGTTTGTATTTTTACAAGCCGTGCTTTTTTGCTATGGCGATTTAATTAAATAGTAACCACTATGCGACCGTTAATTTCACCTTTGAGCATATCATCAAAAATTTCGTTAATGTCCTCTAAGCGTTTTTCTTCTATGATTGCTTTTACTTTACCTTGAGCGGCAAATTCCAAGCATTCTTGCAAATCTTTACGCGTACCAACGATAGATCCCACTACTGACACGCCATTAAGCACAGTATCAAAAATAGGAAGCGGCATATCCTCTGGAGGTAATCCCACTAATACACATTTACCGCCACGGCGTACACTCTTATAAGCTTGTTCAAACCCAGCTTTAGATACCGCAGTACACACAACGCCATGCGCGCCACCTACTTGTTCAAAAATAGCTTCGCTAGGAACAACTTCTTTAAAGTCGAGTGTTATATCTGCGCCAAGCTCTTTAGCAAGCGCGAGTTTTTCTTTACCTGTATCAACAGCTATTACATTAAAACCCATTGCTTTAGCGTACTGAACTGCTAAATGACCAAGCCCGCCTACACCAACAATAGCAACCCACTGCCCAGGTTTAGCACCAGATACTTTTAATGCTTTATAGGTTGTAACACCTGCACAAAATAATGGAGCAGCTTCAGAAAAACCGAGTTCTTCTGGTATTTTTACAACGTAGTCGCCATGCGCTAAACAATATTCTGCATAACTACCGTCAATAGAATAGCCCGTATTGTGCTGCGATAAACACAATGTTTCTTTACCATCTAGGCAAAACTCACAGTGCCCACATGCACTATAGAGCCAAGGAATACCGACTCTGTCGCCAACTTCTAAATGTTTTATATTACTTCCGACTTTTTCGATAACACCGACACCTTCATGCCCTGGTACTAATGGCATTTTTGGTTTTACTGGCCAATCCCCATGACAGGCATGTAAATCGGTATGGCAAACGCCACAGGCCGCTATTTTTACTAAAACGTCGTTTATTCCCACCTCAGGAATTGGTAAGTCTGTTATTTCTAATTTACCTTTGTATTGAGTATTAATTGCAGCTTTCATAGTCATTCCATCGTATGTGAAAAAAAATTAAAAATAAGGATTTATTTACGTATTGTTGTGTACAACATATCCCAATATAGATGTATAAATATTAATCTAAATCATATTTTAGTCATTTAAATTAACTTATAAGCCTGCTAAGAACTTGCTATCCATAATGAGCGTGCTAGCATTTACTTTCTGAAATTACTGAAAGTTACTAAGCTATGAGTTTATCCGAAAAGAATTTTGCCTTTGTAATGCATTGTGGTGAGATGGGCAGCCGCTGGGGATTCAATCGTACGATTGGGCAAATGTGTGGTTTGCTGATTATTACTAAAAACCCAATGACAGCCAATGAGATTGCAGATGCGCTTAGTATTTCTCGCGGTAATGTAAGTATGGGTATTAAAGAGCTGCAATCGTGGCAGTTAATTAAAGTGCAGCATATTCCTGGCGATCGTAAAGAGTACTACGCCCCTGCTGGCGATATTTGGGATATGGCAAATCGCGTATTTGAAGAACGTAAAAAGCGCGAAATTGAGCCCACCTTAACGCTACTACGCGATAACTTATTAGACGAAGCCAGTAACGACGATGAACTTTACGCACAAAAACAAATGGGTGAGATTCACAACCTACTTGAAACCGTCACTAAATGGTCATCAGAACTACAGCGTTTAACGCCAGAGCAACTTAATAAGCTAATGAAGCTAGGTTCTGGAATTGGTAAAGTTATTGACCTAAAAGATAAAATATTCAAAAAAGAATAAAGCCGCAATTGCGGCTTTATTTATAGGTATATTTTAAAAATTAGATTTTTGGATAACCAATTCTATCCGACAAGTAACCTACACTAGTAGCAAAGTAATACGAGCGATTCCAATGCATAAACACTTTGTAGTTATCGTACGCTAAGTACATACGGCCATTTATATCATCAGGCATAACCAGCGCAGCACGTACGTCTACATTAGGTAAATCAGAACCATCAGCTTTACGAACACCCAGTGCTTGCCAATCAGCTAATGAGCGCTCTGAGTCATTCCAATATTCTAACCACTGCTTGCGCGTTTTTGTACCACGCACTAAAACGTATTTACTATCAAAGTTTTCAGGTAACTGTACTTGGCGACCCCACGTAAGAGAGTCGTTCCAGCCTTCTTGCTTTAAATAGTTAGCAATTGAAGCAAAAGCATCTTCCTTTGTGGTCCAAATATCTTTACGGCCATCATTATTGTAATCAACCGCGTAAGCATTAAATGAAGTTGGCATAAATTGCGTTTGCCCCATTGCGCCTGCCCATGAGCCTTTAAATTTATCAAGCGTAATATGGCCCGATTTTAAAATGTCGAGTGCAGCCCAAAGTTGGCGTTTATAAAGCGCTTCTCGGCGTCCATCAAAAGCAAGTGTAACAAGTGACGAAATAACATTATGGCCACCTTGAATAGCGCCAAAGTTACTTTCAAGTCCCCACAATGCCACTATAAAGCGTGCTTGTACGCCAAACTCTTTCGCTACTTTTTCAAGTACATCTTTGTTTTCTGCATAAAGCTTGCGTGCGCGGTCTATTTTCCACTGTGGTACGCGTTTTGGTAAATACGTTTCAAGGGTTTCTTTTACTTCTGGCTGGTTTTTATCAGCCGAAACCACTTTTTCTTTATATGTTGCTGTTGCAAAAGCATCATCAATAAGTTTTGCTTCATAGCCTTTTGAGATGGCTTCTTGCTTTAAATTTGCTAAATAATCTTGAAATTCGGCCTGTGTTTTTGCCATCACAGATGAGCTTAAACATACACCACATAATATAACGATAAGTTTTTTAATCACTATCAACTCCATTTTCTTTTCGTAACTGACTTAGCAAATTTTGTTCCGGTGGAGGAAGTTGTAAATAATAACCCTGATCACTTAGTGCACCTTTTACAGCTTCTAAATCAGACCCACCTAAATGCTCACGTTTTGCTAAGTTGATGATCATCACATAAAGAGGTTGACCAAACATAGCCATTAAAGGTTCCGGAACTTTGTCAAAATCATCTCTTTTTTCAACAAATAAGAACGTATCCGCTTTTTTCTTACTTTTATATACTGCAGTGAGCATTATGACCCTATAAATTCTTGCTTAACAATGCCGCACACTATAACATGAGAGTAATAATAAGTTAGAAAAATTAGATTAGAAATTTCAATAAAGGCCCTATTCAGCCTACGTTTATCTAAAATTAATTTCTAATCAGACAATTCAATTGAGCGTGTATGTCGGACCAAATTTTTGAGTTAAAAGGGAATCTTTTTACGTTATCAGTTTTGCATCTTTATAGTACTGATATAAACCTTTTAGCAGAACAACTATATATAAAAATAGCCCAGGCCCCTAAGTTTTTTGAGGGTGCTCCTATTGTTGTTAATTTAATTGAAATTAAAAACAGTTCACTTGATTTTGTACACTTAAAGTCATTAATCGAGCGTATGAGCTTTAACGCTGTTGGTGTATGTAATGGCTCAGATGAGCAACATACACAAGCTAAAGCTGCTGGCTTATCTGTTTTGAATTATTCACAAGACGTTAAGAGCGAACCTGTTAAACAAGAGGCTAATACGTCGATTGTAGAAAAAACAGTGCATTTACCAGCGCAAATTATTAGCGGTACAGTTCGCTCTGGACAACAAGTGTATGCAAAAGATAGAGATTTGATAGTACTTGGCGCGGTTAGTCATGGTGCTGAAGTTATTGCCGATGGAAATGTGCATATTTATGGCACGCTACGCGGTCGCGCTATTGCAGGCGCAAAAGGTTTTAAAGAAGCACACATTTTTTGCCAAAAACTTGAGGCCGAGCTGGTTTCAATAGATGGTAACTACTGGATCAGTGATTCACTACAAGGTGAACATTGGGGAAATGCAGTGCAAATACAACAAAAAGACGAATCATTAGAAATTTCAGCTTTGGTTAAAGGATAAATCTCATGGCAAAAGTAATTGTCGTTACCTCAGGTAAAGGCGGTGTTGGTAAAACAACATCAAGTGCTGCAATTGGCACAGGCTTAGCGTTAAAAGGCTATAAAACAGTTATTATCGACTTTGATATTGGTTTACGTAACTTAGATTTAATTATGGGTTGTGAACGCCGTGTTGTTTATGACTTTGTAAACGTCATTAATGGTGAGGCAAACCTTAACCAAGCGCTTATTAAAGATAAACGTGTAGATAAATTATTTTTACTACCCGCTTCACAAACTCGTGATAAAGACGCATTAACTCGTGAAGGTGTTGAACGCGTATTAAACGAATTAAAAGAAGACTTTGATTACATTGTGTGTGATTCACCAGCAGGTATTGAAGCTGGCGCTATGATGGCAATGTACTTTGCTGATGAAGCAATTGTTACAACAAATCCAGAAGTGTCGTCAGTTCGAGATTCAGATCGTATTTTAGGTATTTTACACAGCAAATCAAAACGTGCTGAAGAAGGCCTAGAAAACATTAAAGAGCACTTACTATTAACACGCTATAATCCTAGTCGTGTTGAAAAAGGTGAAATGCTATCGGTAGAAGACGTGCAAGATATTCTGTCAATCCCACTATTAGGTGTTATTCCTGAATCGCAAGCGGTATTAAGTGCTTCAAACTCAGGCCAACCTGTTATATTGGATACAGAATCTGATGCAGGCCAAGCTTATTCTGATGCAATTAACCGCTTACTAGGTGAAACCGTCGATTTTCGCTTCTTAGACGTTGAGAAAAAAGGCTTATTTAAACGGATTTTTGGAGGTTAACGTGTCTTTACTTGACTACTTCCGCTCAGAAAAGAAAAACAGTGCGTCACTAGCAAAAGAGCGATTGCAGATCATTGTCGCGCACGAGCGTTCTCAACGAGGAACGCCGGATTACTTACCACAATTAAAACAAGACATTTTAGATGTGATCCGTAAATACGTGAACGTAAGTACCGATGCAGTTCAGGTTCAGTTTGATCAGAACGAAGACGATTTAGCCGTACTTGAGCTAAACGTTACACTACCTGATGAAGAAAAGAAGTAATTGAAGAAAGGGCGCTTTATAAGCGCCCTCTTTATTTTCGCAATAACTTTCTAAATACCTACGTTTTAATCCCCTTCGTGCAACTAAAACTTTTAACTATGTAACACAAAAACTATAGATAAGTATTACACAGTTAAAGAAAATATTTAGTCTTAAGTATCCCATTCTTTTAAAGCGTCTTTAACGTAGGTATATCGCCAAGAGCTCAATAAATCAGGCTTTATATGACTCTGTTTTTGCTCATTAGTTAACTTCCAATTCCAACTAATCAGTTGATTGACTTGCTTTTTAGAGGCCATAACGTCTTCTGGTATATTGTGCTCTTTAGCTACTTTAGTGATTTTTTGTTTTATATCTTTTGCTACTTTTTTATAAGTAGGAAAATCAATTAAGCGCTTAAGTACATCAGGGTGCTGAGCATCTGGGACTTCTTTAGCAGCTTCAATACACTTTATTATATCGACACCAGAGCGATTAACTTCAATAGCTTCAACCCCTGGAATTTGACGTAGAGCGTTTAAACTTGAAGGACCACGTTTGGCAATTTCAGTCATGTTATGTTCTTTTAACACAAAATTAAGCGCCAAATTTTTCTTGATAGCTTTATTTCTTCGCCATACAGCAAGCTCTTTTAACACCGCCAGTTCGTGCGGTTTAAGTTGCCATGCATTTTTAATATCTTTATATAAAAGTTCGTCAGGTGTTTGAAATGCACGTTTTTTGGCAATCAATTCACTTTCGTTTATTACAATGTCAAAGAAGCCAGCGGCATTAATACGATCGATAATCAGCTCAAAACACGGTAATAAGTAAAAAGTATCAGCAGCCGCGTAGTCTAATTGTTTTTTAGTTAACGGGCGTTGCAGCCAGTTAGTGCGTGACTCGCTTTTATCTATTTCAATACCTTGCAGCTCTTTTACCATAAGAGCAAAACCCATACAGTTACCTTCACCGAGTAGCTGCAACGCAAATTGTGTATCAAATAATGGGGCTGGGACAAAGCCTGCGTACTTTTGAAAAACTTCAATATCTTCTGAAGGAGAATGCAGTACTTTTAAAACTGCAGGATCTTTAAGTATTTCCCAAAAATCAAATAGTGAAAGTTCCGCTAATGGGTCAATAAGCGCTAAATGCTCACCATCAAAAACTTGGATAAGTGCAACTTCTGGATACAAAGTACGACGACGCATAAACTCAGTATCAATAGCTAAAATAGGTTTATTTTTTATTTGTTCAACAAAAGTGTTCAGTTGATTTTGGGTTTCGATCAATTGGTATTGCACTTAATCTCCTACAATAAAAAAGCCGACATATGTCGGCTTTTTTATAGGTTGCTAATCTTTCAAGGCTCTTCGGAGTATCTTACCTACGTTAGTCTTAGGTAACTCATCCCTAAACTCTACCAGCTTGGGGACCTTGTAATTAGTTAAATTATCACGACAGTGACTTATTATATCTTTTTCAGTTAAAGAAGGGTCTTTTTTCACAACAAAAACTTTAACTTGTTCACCACTTACATCGTGAGGAATACCGATAGCAGCTACTTCAAGCACACCTTCGTGCATAGCCACTACTTCTTCAATCTCATTAGGAAAAACATTAAAGCCAGATACGATGATCATGTCTTTTTTACGATCTACAATAAAGAAGAAACCTTCGTCATCATAAGTCGCAATATCACCTGTAGCAAACCAGCCGTCTTTTAAACATTCAGCGGTTGCATCTGGTCGTTTGTAATAACCAACCATGACTTGCGGGCCTTTAACACAAAGCTCGCCAGGTTCACCTTTAGCGGCTTCTTCGCCGTTATCTAAAACCAATTTAATATCAGTGTTAGGCGCTGGTAAACCAATAGAGCCATTATATGCTTTCAAATCAAAAGGACTAATAGTAACTAAAGGAGAACATTCTGTAAGGCCATAACCTTCCATTAATTTTGAGCCAGTCACTTTTTGCCATTTTTCAGCAACAGGACGTTGAACGGCCATACCGCCGCCTAAAGACATTTTTAAATGACTAAAATCAAGTTCAGCAAAACCTGGTGTGTTTAATAAACCATTAAATAATGTATTAACACCGGTAATAGCTGTGAAATTGTGCTGACCCAGCTCTTTAACAAACCCAGGCATATCTCGTGGGTTTGTAATTAATATATTTAAACCACCGTACTTCATAAATGTTAGGCAGTTAGCTGTTAAGGCAAATATATGATAAAGCGGTAAAGCAGTCACAACCACTTCTTCACCACGGTTTAACACTTTGTCTAAACAACCTGAAACTTGTTCAAGGTTACCAACCATGTTGCCATGGCTCAGCATTGCCCCTTTAGATACACCTGTTGTGCCACCGGTGTACTGTAAAAATGCAAGATCAGACAAGCTCATTTCAGGGCGCGTATATTTAGCTTCATCTGCAGCTAAAACGTCTGAAAATTTAATTGTGTTAGGCAAGTTGAACTTTGGCACCATTTTTTTAATGTGCTTCACAACAAAGTTAACTACATGCTTTTTAAGCCCGCCAACCATATCGCCTACTTGCGTGACCACAATATGCTTAACATCAGTATGAGCAAGTGACTTTTCAAGTGTGTCAGCAAAGTTTGCTAGGATGAAAATAGCTGTAGTGTCAGAGTCTTTTAGCTGATGCTCTAATTCACGTACTGTGTAAAGTGGGTTAACATTTACAACCACACAACCTGCACGCAAAACACCTAAAATTGTGACTGGTGTTTGTAGTAAGTTAGGCATCATTACGGCAACTTTGTCGCCTTTTTTAAGACCCAAATCATTTTGAATATAGGAAGCAACTTTTTTTGTTGCTGTGTCTATTTCATCGTAAGACATCGTTTTACCCATATTCGTAAATGCAGGTAAATCGGTGTAGTCACTAAAACTTTTTTCGAACACTTCGAGTAACGAGTTGTAATGCTCAGGATCGATTGTTTCAGGCATACCCTCTGGGTAGCGCTTAAGCCAGATTTTTTCCACTCTTAGCCCCTGTTTATAATTATATTTTTATTAACCTTAATCTAAGTAAGGCGCTTTAACAATTGAGCAAATACTCTAATGCAGGAATAATCCCACATTTAACACAAACTTACAATTAACATGCACCATTTTGCAGCATAAAGTCTTGAATATGCTCAAAACATAGTTGACTGCTTTGCATGTGGCAATGATGCCCACCATCTACATTAATGACCTTCAAGCTATTGTAATAACTAATATACTTTGCCAAATTTTGTTTTACAAACGAATAACCTTCGTTACCTAAAATTAATTGACATGGTGCAATTAAATCTTTTATTGCACCAATACATTGCGCCTCATTAAACCTAAAACCTGAGTGATTTTTGAGCTTTGGATCTGTTGTTAGCGCAAAACCATCTAGAACCTGTTTTATATTTCGCTGCATTAATAGCGTAATAAGCTCGCTATTTAAATCGGTTGTTTGAGCGCGTGCTTCATAAATAAGTTCTTTCGACTTATAAATTCTCGACTTTTTATTTTTTAAACGCGCTCTATTTAGTACTGCACTTTTTAACTGTTCACACACACCTTCACTCGGGGTTGTAACACAACCAATTCCCTCAATAAAGGTAACAGACTTTACATAATCGCTAAAGCAGCTTGCAAAAAGTCCTGCAACCATAGCCCCCATTGAATGACCTACTAAATGTACTTTTTTAACACCAAGCGCATTTATAAGTTGGTACACATCATCAATATAATCAATAAAATAATAGTGTGCATCATCACTTCGCCAAGACGATAAACCGTGCCCAACAAAGTCAATGCAGTACCAAGTGTGTTTTGGGTTAACGTTGTTTAACATTGGCATAAAGCTATGGCAGTTGTCTAACCACCCATGCAACGCTATTACTATTTCGTTCCCTGAACCTACTTTTAAGCCATGAATATTTAAATTATTGGTTTCAATATTAAATGGCTGCACGGTAAGTCCTTTATTAATTTAGAGCATCATTATTTATAGCATACAAGTTGTCAGACCACTAACTTAGAAAATGGTGCCAAATTCACGATTTAATTATCTTCCTGGTATCAAATATAGCACTGAGTAGAAAACCAAACTCAATATTTTCAATAACTTAAAAATGGAGTAATAAGCAAAGTTTTTTTAACATATTAATTTTGAGTACCTTTTAAACAAATAAAAGGTGAGAGCACCATATATAGATAGCTTATAACTAGTATAATTTAAATAAATAGAACTAACAGCGTTAACTACAATTCTATGTATATAAAATCAAAGTATAAATTATAAATATCTCAGATATTCATTTATTTATCATCCTATCTGTATACAATATCAGCGGCTATTAAATAAGGTACACTCATAAGGTACAACCATGAAAAAACAGATCAGCTTATTGGCACTTTTATGCACCGCTTCTGGTGCTTACGCAGAATCAGCACCTAAAAATGTAATTTATATGATTGGTGACGGCATGGGTCCGGCTTACACCACGGCTTATCGCTATTTTAAAGATGACCCCGCAACAAAAGAAGTAGAAGGCACGGTTTTTGACACTATTTTAAAAGGCATGGCTCATACCTACCCTGACGACCATACTTATGTAACAGACAGTGCTGCGGGTGCTACAGCGCTTAGTAGCGGTCATAAAAGTTATAATGGCGCAGTTGCTGTAGATACAGACAAAAAACCAGTTAAAACTATGCTTGAAATAGCAAAAGAGCGTGGTATGACAACAGCGCTTGTTGTAACGTCACAAATAAACCATGCAACACCTGCTAGCTTTACAGCTCACAATGAATCTCGTTACAACTACGATGATATTGCTAACGATTATATTGATAATAAGATTGCTGGTAAATTACCCGTTGATTTAATGCTAGGTGGCGGTACTAAATATTTTATTCGTGATGACCGGAATTTAGTTGAAGAATTTAAAGCGGCAGGTTACCAATACGGTGACGATATTAATAATCTGGGCCAAATTACACAAATACCTGCCATAGGTTTGTATGCAAGCAAAGGCCTGCCATTTGCACTTGATATAAACCCAACTCGCCTTACTCAGTTAACATCTAAAGCGCTTGGTTTACTAGATAACCAGAACGAAGAAGGCTTTTTTGTGATGATTGAGGGCAGCCAAATTGATTGGTGTGGTCACTCTAACGATATAGCCTGTGCGATGGCTGAAATGGACGACTTTGCTAAATCAATCGAAAAAGCAAAAGCGTACGTTGATAAAAATAAAGACACGATACTTGTAGTTACAGCCGATCACTCAACGGGCGGTTTAACTATTGGTTCGCACGGCCAATTTAAATGGGAAACAGACGTAATTAAAGGTGTTAAGGCAACGGCTAGTAAGTTAACAGACAAACTTATGGAGTCTAAAGACTTAAAACCAGTATGGACTGCTAACACCAATATTGAATTTACAACCGAAAACCAAATCAAACTAGAGCAAGCTAAAAAAATGGGCGAAAAAGCGCTTAATTTAGCTGTTAAAAGTATTATTAGTGATGCGAGCTTTACTGGCTGGACAACCGGCGGACACACCGCTGTAGACGTTCAAGTATTTGCCTATGGCAAAGGCAGTGAGCAATTTATTGGCTCACAAAATAATACTGATATTGCCGATAAGCTAATTGGCTTTATTGAACAGTAATACCAATCCGCAATAATACTTAATCAATTTGAGGGGTTAAATCTGACGTTAACTACGTTAAAAATTTCTGATATAGAACAACTAAATAACGAAATTTTTGCCTTGTTATCGACACGATTTTCTTCCCTCAAAATAGATCACTTAATTAAGCGAATTGGTATAATTTCACCTCGTTTTTAACACAAAAAGCCCGAACACATGTTCGGGCTTTTTATTGAATTTTATCGCTGTATTTATCTAAAACGTTTGAATGAGCTTTAAGCGTATATATCAACGCCTATTAAATTTTGTACTTCGGCTCTGCGTTCTAAATTGGCAAATTCAGTATAAGTAGAAATCGCTTTGCTTACTTGAGCTGTCGGTTGGTCGTAAATTGTTTGGCTGTATTCATTACTTTTAGCACTGCTTTTAAACAGTTGATTAGCCAGTTCGACGCCCTCGACACTGCTTTTTACATAATCGGTATTCGTTTTTTGAGCAGCCGGCTGGTCTAATAAACTCTGTGGTTTATTAGTAACAACTTTAGTAGGGCTAACCCTACCCGGAATATCTCCGGTAAAAAAACCTGAACCAATAGGCAGCGTCATTACGCATCTCCAACCTTAATATTGCATAAAATTATGATTTAAAAACAACCAATTTGCAAATAATATGATTACTCACGTCCTGGTAGCTTTTTCCACGTTACCGTATCGCGCACATATTTAGGTTGAGCGTCACTCGCTTTTACAACGTCACCCGCTAAAAACGCGGCTTCAACATGCGCTAACATATAACGCGCATCAGGCAATGTGATATCAGTATTAATTGTCACGTTTTCAAAGTCATTAAGCGCATCAGGATAGGTTTTAAAGCCCGTGCCTACCGCTACAGATGGCTCATTGGTCGCTATATAATCATTGTTTAGTAAATCAGGTTTTATAACGCATTCTTGGTTAACTAAAAGCATTAGATTATTTTGCGCTTGGTAATGTGCAAAGTATATCTCCCCCATACGCGCATCTATACTTGGGTAAACACTCACACTACCGTTTTGTTCAAACGCTTGTTGCGCCATAATAGCCAAAGTAGAAACACCTACAAGCGGCAAATTAGTTGAATACGCTAAACCTTGTGCTATTGCTACACTAATACGCACACCAGTAAAACTACCCGGGCCTTGCCCAAAACCAATGACATCTAAGTCTTTTAATTTACAGTTTGCTTTAGTTAATAGCTCATCCACAAGTGGAAGTATTTTTTGGCTATGTTGCTGCGGACATTCTTCAAAATGATGAAATGTTTGGCCCTGAAAATGTAAAACAATTGAAAGTGCTTCAGTTGAAGCATCAAGGGCAAGAATATTACTTTTGATCATTTTATTACTCTAATTAATTTGTTTTAAAAATGTATTGGCATCTTCTAAGCTTCGCGTGCGGCGCATCGGCGGTAAGCTTTTTAAAAATACTTGGCCATATTGGCGTGTAACTAAGCGATTATCGCATATTACAAGTACGCCTTTGTCTTTACTATCTCGAATTAAACGCCCTACACCTTGTTTTAGCGCAATAACAGCCTGCGGTAATTGTATGTGTGAAAAAGGGTCTTTTCCCTGCATTTGGCAATCTTGCATTTTAGCTTGAAGCAATGGATCGTCAGGGGCTGCAAATGGCAATTTGTCTATAATAACACAGCTTAATGTGCTGCCGCGTACATCAACGCCTTCCCAAAATGAAGCCGTGCCCAGTAATACAGCATTACCATGGCGGGTAAATTTCTCTAAAATAATACGCTTAGACATTTGCCCCTGCATATAAACTGGGTAGTCTATTTGTGTGGTGAGCCCTTCGGCAACTAAGTGCATCATTCGATAGCTCGTAAATAACACAAAACAACGCCCTTGCGCTGACTTTATAAGCTCAAGTGTTAATTTTACAATCGCATGCGGCATATTATCAGCGTGCGATTCAGGTAAGTAACGCGGTAAACACAGCAGCGCCTGATTAGGGTAATCAAACGGGCTATCTACCATCATGCTTTGCTTTGGTTTTAAACCAAGGCTTGCATTAAAGTGCTCTAGTTTGTTGTCGACCGAAAGTGTTGCTGATGTAAATACAAAGCCTGCCCCCGTGTCTTGCATCATTTGAGCAAATTTAGCGGATACATTTAAAGGCGTTATATTAATCGTTAAATAACGGCGCGTTGTTTCATACCAGTAACTAAAACCGGTTTGAGCTGTATCAAAAACCCGCTCTAACTGCCCTTTAAACGCAAGTGCACGTTCAAATGGATGCTCAATTTTGTCGCTTCTATCTAGGCAAAGTTTAAGTACTTGATAAACAAAATCTAAATCACTAATGACACGATGAAGTGCCGCGCATATTTGTTTATCGCTTAGCTTTTCTCGCCAATCGCCTCTACTGCCATCAACACCAAACTGTAATCGTAAATCAGCAACGCTTGTTTCAAGCTTATTTAAGCTTTTACCTAGCTGCAGCATATCGGGAATTTCGGCTCTATAAATAGCACGTAAATCATTAATTAAATCCACCAGCTTTTTAGTACTAATACTCTCACCAAAATAATCACTGGCAATTTCGCTTAACTGGTGGGCTTCATCAAATATATACGCGTCAGCTTTTGGCATAAGCTCAGCAAAGCCACTTTCTTTTACGGCCATGTCGGCAAAAAACAAATGATGGTTAATCACAACTACGTCGGCATCGGCCGCAGTTAAACGTGCTTTGCGTATATAACAGCTTTGAAAGTCTGGGCATTCTTTACCTAAACAATTATCGGCGGTTGAATTTACATAAGGCAGTACTTTCGCGTCATCTTCTATACCAATGCAATCGGCCAAATCTCCCGATTGCGTTTCACTGGCAAACTTAGCCACCATAGCTAGTTGATGCATTACGTCGGAGTCGTCAGTAGGTACATGCGCAACATGCTGATTAAGTCGGTAGGTACATAAGTAATTGGCACGCCCTTTTAATAAGGCGGTTTTTTTAGAAGCACCAAGCGCTTTCACTAATTGAGGTAAATCGCGGTGGTATAACTGTTCTTGTAAGGCTTTAGAACCAGTCGATATTATCGTTCGGCCTTTTGATTTAAGTGCAGGGGCTAAATATGCAAATGTTTTACCAGTACCCGTGCCTGCTTCAACAACTAATTGCGAACTGTTTTTTAATGCATCTGCAACAGCTACTGCCATATCAATTTGTGGTTGGCGAGGCGTATATCCATCTAACGATGACGCCAAAGGCCCGGTTGCACTAAACAGCTGTTTGATAATACCAATCACTTTAAAATAAATAATAGCGGGATTTTACGTAAGCAAAGCATTTAGGGCAAGTAATTACAAAATCGACTTTTATTTTATGATGCAACACACGTTTCAATAATGTGATTAACCACTAAAGTTTACAACAAACACTGTATTTATAACGTACATTTAATTTAATAATGACAATATTTACAAAGCCTAATTTCCTATTAACTCTTACTAAAAACAATCCGTATTAAAAGCTATATTTAGGCATAAATACTGTGACTCTCAAATATTACAGGAGTAACATACGCGGGTTTATAATCCTCCTTTTTGTGTGTCGTTTAAAAAATAGTTAAGGTTAATCAATGAATGCTTGGTACCTCATTTGTTTTCTCTCTGCAATTGCAATTTTTATAGCCTTTGCAAACCAGTACATCCTCAAAATGCAAACTACCATTGCCATTACTACTGGCTCTGTGGTTATTTCTTTATTACTGATTATTGCAGTAAAATTATTAGGCGATCAGAACGCACTAGCAATGACCCAAATTGTTTCCAGTATTGACTTTAACGAGTTACTACTTAAAGGCATGTTGGGGTTTTTACTTTATGCGGGTGCGCTCGAAATAAACCTACTTGCCCTGCGTAAGCAGCGGTGGGAAATTACTGCCCTGGTATTGTTTTCAACCATTGCCTCCACATTTATAGTGGGTTATTTGAGCTTTTATTTATTTTCAGTTTTTGGTTTTGATGTCCCTTTTATTTATTGTTTACTGTTTGGCGCGCTTATTAGCCCAACCGACCCTATCGCTGTACTTGCTATTATTAAACAAATGCGAGCGCCAGAAGGCATCTCAGTTCAAGTAGAAGGTGAGTCGCTATTTAACGATGGTATTGGTTTAGTTATATTTACCACTATATTTTCTGTTGCTTTTTATGGCACAGATGCACAATTTGGTGACATAGCAGAGCTATTCTTTGTTGATGCAATAGGGGGCATTGCGTTTGGTTTAGTTATTGCATTGGTTGGCCACTTTTTAATTATTAATAGCCGCGATGTAAATATTCGCCTATTAATTACCTTAACTATCCCAACAGCAGGTTTTGCTGCAGCAAATATTTGGGAAATATCTGGCGCACTTGCCATGGTAACCAGTGGCATATTAATGGGTAATATTACCCGCACCAAAGCAACCGAGCGCACGGGCCCCGAAGACACGCGCTACGTAAAAGATTTTTGGCATGCAACCGACAGCTTTCTAAATGCTCTACTGTTTTTAATAATAGGTATGCTAATAGTCACTATGCCAATCACGCTTGGCGAAATTGGTTTAGGGCTATTAATGGTACCTGTTGTACTGCTAGCACGCTTTATAAGTGTAGGCGCACCATTTGTAATTTTTAAACGCTTTAGAACTTACGATAAACACAGTGTTAAAATTTTGACCTGGGGTGGACTACGTGGTGGCCTTGCTCTGGCAATGGCGGCAGCAATCCCACGCGAGCAAGTTTTTGTAGGCGGTTCAGACCTACATAACCTAATCGTTATTGTTACTTACGTAGTGGTTATATTTTCTATTATTGTACAAGGATTAACTATTTCGCCGCTTATTCAAAGCAGCATTAAGTCAGCTGAGCAAGCCAAGTAATAAATGCTTTGTCTGCAACACATTCAGTAACCAAGTTATTATAAAAATCACTTGGTTACTGTTACTCACGTGTTACAAAAACACTTTAAAGTTCTATAAATTGTTATCCTTTTTATTTATCTGCTTTGTTTAAATTAATCCGCTTGAAATGCAAATGAAAACAATTATAATTTTGACTTTTCCTCTACAGGGCTTTTCGATGTCCATAAATAATTCTCACATGTTTTTAAATTTGGTGTCTCTGAGCAAACGACAATTTCAATGTTTTTTTATGCTTTTTATAATGGTCATGGCAAGCTTTAGTGTTTCAGCCTCGCCTAATGAGCAAACAAAAATAAAACAAATTGCACAGCTTGCAGAGTATGTAGGTGTTGATTACGTGGCAGCTGTTGGAAATGGTGAAATACTTGATCCTGACGAATATCAAGAAATGACTGAATTTTCGCACGTCATTATTGAGCAAGCTGGGCAACTATCAAGCCAAACAAATGAGTTTGATACAGTAAAGGCACAAGCTAAAGCCCTGCATACAGCGATTGCTAATAAAGCGAGTGTTGCCGATGTACGTGCAGCAAGCTCAGCGCTTCGTGAGTCGCTACTGACCTTTATGCCGCAACTATCGTTACCTACATCACTACTTCCTGTTGAGCAAACTAAAGCGCTTTTTGCTGCTAACTGTTCAATGTGTCACGGCCCAAGTGGTCAAGGCGACGGCCCGCTTGCAAAAAACTTATCACCAGAGCCTACCAATTTTACCGATGAAGAACGCGCAACTAACCGCTCATTAATGGGGTTATTTGACGCTGTAAGTAACGGTATTAACGACACGCCAATGGTTGCTTTTACTCAATTTAATGAACAACAACGTTGGTCTTTAGCTTTTTATGTAGGTAGCTTGGCATTTAAAGATGTTCAAAAACCACAAAATCTAGAGCAAAACATTACCGCTTCGCAGATTGTAAACTTAAACCCTGCACAATTATCGGCAGGTCAAAGTGAAGCACAAGCACATTACGTTAAATGGCTTCGTGGTAATCCAGAGCAACTATTTACCGGTAAAAAGAATCCGATAACGGTTACTCGCACGCAGTTGCTTGCAGCGCAAGCCGCGCATGCTAAAGGCAATTACTCACAAGCAAGTGATTTAGCAATTAGCGCTTACCTAGATGGCTTTGAGCTTGTTGAAAACAACTTAAATGCCTACGACGAAACACTGCGTAAAAACATCGAAGTACAACTGATGAACCTGCGCCAAACATTTAAAAACGAGAAAGATGCAGCCATCGTTGGCGAAAAAGTAAGTGCAGCGCTAGCTCAACTCGCTAAAGCAGATAGCATGCTAAACGAAACCAAACTAACTGATGGTGCACTCCTCTCAGCGAGTTTAGTTATATTACTACGCGAAGGCCTAGAAGCACTCCTCGTTATTATTGCCCTTATGACCGTACTTATTAAAACTAAACGCCAAGACGCGCTTAAATATGTACATGTTGGTTGGGTAACCGCACTTCTTGCAGGTGGTTTAACGTGGGCTGCGGCGCAAACATTAATAGAAATAAGTGGTGCAAGTCGCGAAGTTATGGAAGGTACTGGTGCATTGTTTGCCGCTGTAATTTTACTGTATGTTGGCGTATGGATGCACAGTAAAACCAGTGCGCAGCAATGGCAAAAATACATCAAAGACAATATAGATAAGCGTCTTGAGTCGGGTACATTATGGGGTTTAGCAGGGCTTTCGTTTATAGCCGTATACCGAGAAGTCTTTGAAACTGTATTGTTCTATCAGTCTTTATTAACGCAAAGCTCGCCTGCTCAATATTCATCTATTGCTTCGGGTTTTGCGATAGCTGTAGCAATACTGGCTATTATTACGTGGGTATTAATTAAGTACTCAATTAAATTACCGGTTGCTAAGTTTTTTGCAATTACCACTTACCTATTATTTGCACTCTCGTTTGTGCTTATGGGCAAAGCTGTTATTGCATTACAAGAGGCCGATATAATAGGTATTGCATCACTGCCAATGAGCTTTGATATTGCATGGCTTGGTATAAAGTCAACATGGCAAGGTATTGTGGCTCAAGTATGTGTGTTCGCTATATTTAGCTTTTATATATTTAAAAGCAAAAACCAAGAGTAATGCCAATCTGCTTAAGAGTTTAAGCTAATTGGCATAAGCAAAATACATAGTAAAAAGGCCCGCAAGGGCCTTTTTGAGTTAATTGCTTATGTATTTAGTAAAGTTGGTATTATCAAGCCCATGTATCTAAATGGGTGTTTTCGTCATCATCTAGGTTAGACTTTTTTTTATTATTTTGATCATCAAGCATATTGAGCTTTTTCTTTTTTTGTAACTCACGCCTTTTTTTATTCTCTAATTCAACTTTTTCAGCGGCAGCCCCACTTTGCACACCCGCAATATGAAAAGCACTTTTTGACTCAACTTCTAGCCTAGTTATTCTTCCTAAATAAGGGATCATAATATCCATAAGTACTTCCTTATTTTTTCATTTTATTCATTAACCACTTGGTTTGAGTGATAAACAACCAATTGTTGGCGAAAATTGCGCTTATTATCTTAATATTATCGACAGTTATAACATATGCTTTAATTAAGCTAAAAAAAACTTGCCATAATATAGCTGTTTATGTTTTTATGAATGCGAAATTTATTTAAACAGATAACAACTGAACGTTACTATATCAACGAGCAGCTACATAGGATAAAAAATGCGCTTAAACCTGACAACAGTACATCATCACCACCATTCACCGGAATAACCTGTCAGGTCTTTCGCTGAGAGGTTATTCCTAAAAGGAACCTCTGGCGATTCAAATAACATTGATTCATTTTCGCCCTGAGGTTCCCCTCGGGGTTTTTAGTTTTTAAATTAAAGGAAAATGAATAATGAACAACAGTAATCGTCTACGTATCGCCATCCAAAAAGGCGGCCGCCTATCTAAAGATTGTCAAGATCTGCTTAAACAGTTAGGTGTTAAACTTAACCTTCGTGAACAACGCTTAATTGCACACTCAACTAATATGCCAATTGACGTACTACGTGTGCGCGATGACGATATTCCGGGTTTAGTAATGGACGGTGTATGTGACTTAGGCATAGTTGGCGAAAACGTACTTGTAGAAGTTCAAGCAGAACGTGAACGACAAGGTGTTCCAAGTGAAGTAACCAAACTTTCAAAACTAGACTTTGGTTACTGTCGTCTTGCACTTGCATGGCCACAAGAGCTTGGCGCTCGCGATAAGAGCTGGTTTGAAGGCAAACGTATTGCTACTACCTACCCAGAAATCTTAACTCAGTGGTTAAAGCGCGAAGGTATTAACGCAAGTACAGTAATGCTTACGGGTTCTGTTGAAGTAGCACCGCGTGCGGGTTTATCTGATGCAATTTGTGATTTAGTATCTACTGGCGCAACACTTGAAGCTAACGGCTTGATTCAAGGCGAAACAATTTTAGAATCAAACGCGTGTTTAATTCAAAATAAAGATCTTCAAGATGCTGACAAACTAGCACTAATCAATAAGCTTATGCCGCGCCTACGTGGTGTTAGACAAGCTAAAGAAAGCAAATACATCATGCTACACGCACCAAAAAACAAACTTGATGAAATTTGTGAAATTTTACCTGGTTCTGGTCAACCTACTCTACTTGCCCTTGCTGGTAACGATGAATACGTAGCACTTCACATGGTAAGCAGCGAAACATTATTTTGGGAAACAATGGAGCAGTTAAAAGCCTTAGGCGCTAACTCTATTTTAGTTATGCCAATTGAAAAAATGATGGAGTAAGTGCCATGCTTCGTTGGAATGAGGAATCTTCACAAGTACAAGCAGCGGCGCTAATGCGCCCTGCAGTTTCTGCCAGTGCCAAGGTTGAAGCTATATGCAAAACTATTTTAGCTAACGTAAAAGAGCAAGGCGATGAAGCCTTACTTAGCATGGCTAAAGAGTTTGATAATAGATCTAACCCTCGCTTATGTGTTCCGCTTGATGAAATTAGCGCATCTGAGCAAGCACTAAGTGCAGAGCTTAAATACGCAATTGATACCGCTTATGCAAACGTTAAACGTTTTCACGAAGCGCAATTGCCAAAAGATATTAAATTATCGACCCAACCAGGCGTTGTATGTGAACTGAAATATCAAGCCATCGAAGCAGTCGGTATATATGTACCCGGTGGCAGTGCTCCACTGCCATCGTCGGTTATTATGCAAGGTGTATTAGCACAGTTAAGCGGCGCTAAAACCGTTGTACTTGCTACGCCGGTACAAGGTGATAAAGCAATTAACCCTGCTATTTTATATGCAGCTAAGTTATGTGGCATTACTACTTTGATAGAAAGTGGTGGCGCAGGCGCAATTGCAGCAATGGCTTATGGCACCGAATCGGTTCCTAAAGTGAACAAAATATTTGGTCCAGGAAATAGCTTTGTAACAATGGCTAAACAGCTCGTTGCGCAAACTATTCCAGGTATGGCAATTGATATGCCAGCAGGTCCGTCTGAAGTACTAGTTATTGCAGATGAACGTGCAAACCCAGAATTTATAGCCGCCGATTTACTCTCACAAGCAGAGCACGGTGCAGACTCGCAAGTTATTTTATTATGTAACAGCGAGAGTATTATAGAACAAACTCAGCAGGCACTTACACGCCAGTTGGCTAATTTGAGTCGCAAAGAAACAGCCGAGCAAGCGCTCGCTAATTCATCGCTTATTTTAGTTGATTCAATTGAGCAAGCATTTGATGTATCGGCGCAATACGGGCCAGAGCACTTAATTTTACAACTAGGCGATGCAACACCATACCTAGATAAGGTTAAAAATGCAGGCTCAGTATTTGTAGGTGACTACACGCCAGAATCTGCAGGCGATTACGCATCAGGTACTAACCACGTGTTACCAACATATGGTTACAGTGCAACATATTCTAGCTTAAACTTACTTGATTTTTTTCGTACATACACAGTGCAAACAATTACCAAAAGTGGTTTAACGCAGCTTTCGAAAGCTATTTTACCACTTGCAGATGCAGAAGGCCTTGATGCCCACGCTAATGCGGTTTCAATTCGTTTAGAGGCAATTAAAAATGAGCAATGAGAGCGCACAAGCGTCTAGCTTATTACCTAAGAATATTGCAGCCCTTGCTGCATACAGCTCTGCAAAAAGTGAAAAGCTAACCGGTACTACGTGGCTAAATGCTAACGAAAGCCCTTATGCTAAAAACCTTGAACTGAGTATTGAAGATTTAAATCGCTATCCTGATCCACAACCGCAACTGGTTATTGACCGTTACGCCGCTTATACAGAGCTTGAAAGCGGAAATGTATTAATGACGCGCGGCGCAGATGAAGGCATTGAGCTTTTAGTGCGCACATACTGTGAGCCAGCTAAAGATAGTATTGCGCTATTTTTACCAACCTACGGTATGTACAAAGTTACCGCCGATACACACAACGTTGGTATTAACGCGCTTACCCAAGAATTATTATTAAGTGGCAGTGCTGACGAAATAGTCGCAGCTGTTGGCAGCTCAAAACTAGTATTTATTTGTAACCCAAATAATCCAACGGGCAGCCTAACACCACTTGATAAAGTAAAAGCGATTGCTACAGCACTTGCGGGTTCTGCATTAGTTATTGTTGATGAAGCCTATATAGAGTTTTGCCCAGAGCAAAGCGCGACTAAGCTTATTAATGAGTTTAGTAATGTAGTGGTTTTGCGTACGCTTTCTAAAGCCTTTGCGCTAGCGGGCCTTAGAACCGGCTTTACCCTTGCACAAGCAGCAACTCTTGCGCCAATTCGTAAAGTCATTGCGCCGTATCCGGTATCAGGTGTTGTAGCAAGTATTGCAGCGCAAGCAATTGCACCCGATGCAATTACATCAATGCGCCGCCAAGTTACTATTTTAAATAGCTTAAAAGCTAAATTAGTGGATTGGCTAAACGCCTCCCCTGCTGCATTAAAAATTCTCACTGGTGAAGGTAACTTTGTTACTTTAAAATTAGCCGATAAAAACTATTTTAAAATTGCACTTGAGCAAGGTTTGGTTATGCGGGCTTTTACGCTATACGGTGAAGACGACTGGCTACGAATTTCAATTGGCAGTGAACAAGAACTTGAACAAGTAAAAATTTGGTTAGATGGCTTACAAACGCCAGCTACCGCAGCATCTTTAGCAGGAAACGAAGTATCATGAGTAACCCCTATTTATTTATCGACCGCGACGGCACTATCATTGAAGAGCCAATTACCGACAAACAGGTAGATAGCCTTGAAAAGCTAGCATTTTTACCTGGCGTTATCCCTGCGTTGTTACAATTACAAGCTGCAGGTTACCGTTTAGTTATGGTATCTAACCAAGATGGTTTGGGCACAGATAGCTTCCCTATTGCTGACTTTGATATAGCACAAGACAAAATGATGGACATAATGCAAAGCCAAGGCATTAGCTTTGACGAAGTATTAATTTGCCCTCACTTTAACGAGCAAAACTGCGATTGCCGTAAACCTAAAACAGGCTTACTCACCGAACTTATGCGCTCAGGCAAAGTAGATTTAGCGCGCTCTTTTGTTATTGGCGACCGTGAAACTGATATTGGCCTTGCTCAAAACCTATGTTGTGAAGGTATTTTATACGACGGCGATTGGAGTGCGATAGTAACTAAATTGACCACTGCCAACCGCGAAGGTCGTGTTACACGCAACACAAAAGAAACCCAAATTGATGTGGCAATAAACTTAGATCAAACTAAAAATGGCAGCATAGACACCGGGCTTGGCTTTTTTGATCACATGCTTGATCAAATTCGCACCCACGCAAACATTGGTTTAAACATTAAAGCCAAAGGCGATTTACACATAGACGAGCACCACCTTGTTGAAGACATTGGTATTGCTCTTGGTGTTGCACTTAAACAAGCGCTTGGCACTAAATCGCAAATTGCACGCTATGGTTTTGCGCTTCCTATGGATGAATGTAAAGCTGAAGCACAAATTGATTTATCGGGTCGTGCATCATTTGTATTAAACGCTAACTTTAGCCGCGAAAAAGCCGGTGATTTAGACGTACAAATGGTTGAGCACTTTTTCAAAAGCTTAAGTGATAACGCTGCTATTAGCCTTATTTTATCGGTAAGCGACGGTAACTGTCATCACCAAGTAGAAGGCTTATTTAAGGCATTTTCACGTGCACTTCGCATGGCAGTAGCACAAGACACGACCCAACAAACAGCCAGCTCTAAGGGATGTTTATGATTGCCATAATTAATACCGGTTGTGCCAATATAAATTCAGTACGTTTTGCGTTTGAACGCTTAGGGCAAACGCCAACAGTAATTACATCACCAGAGCAATTAGCGGGTTTTGAGCGCGCTATATTGCCAGGTGTAGGTCACGCGTCGGTTGCCATGAAACGCCTAGTCGATAACGGCTGGCAACAAGCTATAAATGAATACCAGCGCCCGCTTATGGGTATTTGTTTAGGTATGCAGTTACTGTGCGAAAGCACCGAAGAAGGTAACGTACAGTGCCTAGGTAAAATACCAGGGCAAGTAAAAGCGCTTGATGTAGGCAATTTAACGTCGCCGCATATGGGTTGGAATAACTTAAGCGTTAATAAAGAGCATGCATTAACTAAAGGGCTGACGCTCGATGAGCAAGTGTATTTTGTTCACAGCTTTGCGCACACCGTAAACGACGCCACACTAGTGAGCGGCGAATATGGTCAAACCTTTTCAGCCATTGTTGCTAAAGACAATTACGCGGGCATGCAATTTCACCCAGAGCGCAGCGCAAAAGTTGGCGCACGTTTATTACAAAATTTTGTTGATTGGCAGTTATAAGCTGCCCATTAACTAACAAAAAAGAGATTATTTGTGATTATTCCAGCATTAGACGTATTACAAAATCAAATTGTGCGCTTGTACCAAGGTAAATACGACACAGCACAGTTTTACCCTTTCGAACTTGGCGCGCGTTTAAAAGAATACGCCGACAGCGGCGCAGGTAAACTACACCTTGTTGATTTAGAAGGTGCACGCGATCCAAGTAAAAAGCAGTGGAAACATATTCAAGCTGCAACCAAAGCACTTAACGTACCATATCAAGTGGGCGGCGGTATTCGCTCAGAGCAAGATGTAAGTGATTGGCTAAAAGCCGGTGCAAACCAAGTTGTTATTGGTTCAATGGCAGTAGAAAAACGCGAACAAGTAAAAGCGTGGATTGAACAATTTGGCGCAGAGCACTTTGTAATTGCCCTTGATGTAAATAAAACAGCCACGGGCTGGGCACCTGCTACACACGGTTGGTTAAGTGAATCTGAATTTGGTTTGCTTGAGCTCGTTGATTTTTATGTAGGCTTAGGTGTTATCGACTTTTTATGCACGGACATCAGTAAAGATGGCACCATGACGGGTCCATCGTTTGAGCTTTACGAAGATCTAACTCGCCACAACAGCACAATTAAAGTGCAAGCCTCAGGGGGCGTAAGCTCACTTGACGACATTAAAAAGCTTAAAGAGCTAGGTGTTGGCGGCGTTATTTTAGGCAAGTCTCTGCTTGATGGCGCATTTAGCGTTGAGGAGGCACTGGCATGTTATCAAAACGCATAATTCCGTGTTTAGACGTTAAAGACGGCCAAGTAGTTAAAGGCGTTAAGTTTAAAGGCCATGAAGTTGTTGGCGATATTTTAACAATGGCTAAAGCTTATAGCGAAGCCGGCGCAGATGAACTGGTTTTTTACGAGATCAGTGCAAGCGTTGAAAAACGCCTACTTGATGTAAACTGGGTAGAGAGCATTGCACGCAATATCGATATTCCATTTTGTGTAGCTGGCGGTATTAAATCGGTCGCTGATGCAGCGCGTGTTTTAGAGCGCGGTGCTGACAAAATAAGTATTAACAGCCCTGCTATTGCGCGTCCTGAACTTATTAAAGAATTACACGATGAGTTTGGCAAGCAATGTGTTGTTGTTGGCATAGACAGCTTTTTTGATGAAACGACTGGTGAATATTTAGTGTATCAATTAACTGGCGATCCTAATGCATCAAGCCGTACGCGTTATAAAACACAAGAATGGGTTAAACGCGTACAAGACTTAGGCGCAGGCGAAATTGTATTAAACTGTATGAACCAAGATGGCGTTCGTAACGGTTACGACAACGAGCAACTCAGTAAAATTCGCGAGCTGTGTGATATTCCTTTAATCGCCTCTGGCGGTGCGGGTAGAATGCAAGATTTTGTTGATGTATTTAAACAAAGCAAAGTAGATGGTGCATTAGCCGCCAGCGTTTTTCATAAAAATGTGATTAACATTGGCGAACTAAAACAATTTTTAACAGACAACCAAGTGGCAGCAAGATTATGCAAGTAACACAACAAAACCAAGCTCAAGTCGATTTCGCTAAAAGTGAAATGATCCCTGCTATTATTCAAGATGCCCGCTCTGGTGTTATTTTAATGCAAGGCTTTATGAACAGCGAAGCACTAAACGTTACGCTTGAGAGTAATAAAGTAACGTTTTACTCGCGTTCAAAATCGCGTTTATGGACTAAAGGTGAGTCATCAGAAAACTACTTAAACGTAGTATCTGTGCATACCGATTGTGACTACGATTCAATTTTAGTACTTGCCAATCCAGAAGGCCCAACGTGCCACTTAGGCACACAAAGCTGTTTTGGTGATGAAGCAAAACCAAGTTTAAGCTTTTTAGCACAGTTAGAAGATGTGATTGTTGCGCGTAAAAATGACGACCCTGAAAAAAGCTACACAGCGTCATTATTTGCAAAAGACTTAAGCCGTAGTTGTCAAAAAGTAGGTGAAGAAGGCGTAGAAGTTGCCCTTGCCGCTATGAAACACGATAACGATGAGCTAACAAACGAGTCTGCTGATTTAATTTATCACCTTACCGTATTGCTACAACGCCAAGGCTTAGCCCTTGAAGATGTAGTTAAATGCTTGCAAGGTCGCCATAAATAGCACCTGCTAAAGCAAATTGAAAAAGGCTCATATCTTATGGGTCTTTTTATTTTTACAGTAAATCACGTGTGATATAGTGCGTGGCTAAATTAATCGGTTACTGTGAACTATGAAAAACTATATTACTCCTTCTATTGTCGCATTTATTTTAGTTATCGCGTTTATTTTAGCGGGCTGTACCAGCAAAACTAATCAGACTACAACTACAGCAACCACTACTACAACGAATCAGTCTGTAAAAACCACAGTAACACTTGATGAATGCAGCACCATAAATAACCTAATAAATGGTTATGAGTCTGGTTTTAATTCAATCAAAACAGATAAAGTAAATAACCAGTTTACTAATCAATGGCGTACTAATACTCATATTATTGGAGCAAGCTGTACGGTTACTTTAAATAAGTCAGAGCAAGCAAGCTACCAATGCCAAACACCTGTTAATACACAAACGCAAACCGTAAAGTCTCATCAAAAACTGGCTAAGCAATTACGCCAATGCTTAACCAAAACAGGTTGGTTTGAAAGCCAAAAAGAAACAGCAAGTTCAATTTACAGCACCTTTGTACTTGATACTAAAACCCCTGTCATTACACTCTCTACTAATCAAGAAGGTAATGGGTTTTCTACTCGCTTTGAAATTGCTCCACCGTTAGGACTTTAATAATGCGCCAATTAAATCAAAACAAAAAACCATCTAAATTTAAAACCGATTGCCTAGGAATATGCGAAAGGCGCAGCGGTTACTGCACCGGGTGTGGGCGTACCAACGAAGAAATTTTTGATTGGATAATATTATCTGAAGATGAAAAAAAAGCGATTTTAGAAACACCACGAGCAGATGCTAACTCATAACAAATAAAGCCCCTAAAGGTTAAAAGTAACAGTTAACTAAAAACTTTTTACTTGTTGTGGCTATTCATTTTAGTTGCGCTAATACAACTTTCGACTACTTGCTCAAATGAGTTATTAATATCTATATTTATAACATTGGGCTCATCTTCTTTTGGTACTTCTAGCGCTTCAAATTGGCTTTTGAGTAAATCAACAGGCATAAAATGTCCTTTTCTGTCCTGCATACGGCTTTTAACCAGTTCAAAATCACCATAAAGATGTAAAAAGGTAATACCTATATTTCCGTCACATATTTGTTCTCGGTATTTCTTTTTTAATGCAGAGCAGACTATTACCGCAATTTCATTTTTCTTTTCAATGCTAAATGCAGCATCACGTATTCTTTCTAGCCAAGGCACACGATCAGCATCGTTTAAAGGCTGCCCAGATGACATTTTTAATATATTAGCCTTGGGATGTAAGTCGTCTCCGTCGATAAATTTAGCGCCAATGCGCTTTGCTAATGCATCACCCACACTTGACTTTCCTGTGCTTGAAACCCCCATTACAATATAAACACGACCTACATTTGTGTTACTCATGTATTTACCCTCGCCTTAATTTAATAATTAATTATTTTCAATGTATATATTATATTGAGTTACGGGTAACATGTTACCCGTAACAAATACGAAAGTGAAGTTAAACACACACTAAACATCATAATTCACACTGAATATAAGTAGGGAAAAATGTCAGATTTATCATTAATACTAACAGCGGCAGGCTCCATATTTTTATTGCTTTTCTTAGTAATGAAAGTACGACTACATGCTGTCGTCTCTTTAATCCTTGTTTCTATGATTGCAGGATTACTCTCAGGAATGAGCCCTGAAATAATTGCCGCTACAATTCAAAAAGGAATGGCTGGAACACTAGGCTTTGTAGCGGTGGTGGTCGCTTTAGGCGCCATGTTTGGCAAAGTAATGGAAGAAACCGGCGCACTGGATCGTATTGCCCACACACTTTTACACCGTTTTGGAGAAAAAAACGCTAATTGGGCGCTTACCTTTACGGGCTTTATTTGTGCCCTCCCCCTCTTTTTTGATGTGGCCGTTGTACTTTTAATCGGTATTGTTTTTGCTGTGGTACGAAAAGGCGGTGGCAGCGTTGTTAAAATTGGTATTGGGCTACTTGCTGGGATAGCGTCTTGTCAGGCGTTTCTTATTCCTGCGCCAGGGCCGATTTTGGTTGCCTCTCAATTAGGCGCTGACTATGGTTATATGATTTTATTTGGCCTTATTGCTGCCATACCGGCAATGATTATAGGAGGTCCAATTTGGGGCTCTATTATTTCTAAATCTATTCATGTAGAACTCCCACAGCACGAACAAATTGACGATAACCAAAGAGTTGGTAAAGGCACGCCTAGTTTTGGATTAGCATTAGGTTTAATTGCTCTGCCATTAATTATGATTAGTTTAAATACTATTGGTAGCCGCTTTGTTGAAAAAGACTCTGATTTATATAATTGGTTAGCCTTTATAGGTCATCCATTTACAGCAATTTTAGTTGCCTGCTTAATGGCATTTTATTTGCTCGGCGCAAGGCGCGGTGTCCCTAATGCTAGAATCATGGAAATTTGTGGTAGTGCCTTACAACCTGCGGGAATTATTATTCTTGTCACTGGTGCCGGTGGGGTATTTAAACAAGTATTAGTTGATTCAGGAGTAGGTACGGCACTGGGTAATTACTTAGCAGGCTCAGGCTTACCGATTGTAATACTCGCTTTTGTATTATCAGCCGCTGTGCGGGTTATTCAAGGCTCAGCGACAGTAGCTATGCTTACAGCGTGTGGCTTAATTATTCCAATGCTTCAGCCTTTAGGTCTTGATGGAGCGCAGCTTGCCGCTGTTACCATCGCTATTGGTGGGGGATCTATTGTGCTCTCCCATGTAAACGACTCAGGATTTTGGTTAGCGAGTCGCTATCTCGGTTTGAGCGAAATGCAAACTCTTAAAACGTGGACAGTAATGGAAACCATTATTGGTACTGTTGGCGCACTTGTCGCTATGATTATTTCTCTGTTTTTGTAAATTTACAGTGCGTAGAGTTATCATCACACATATAAAAATTACCTGAGCCTTTTGTTATTTAGGCTCAGGTAATTAGGCTCATATAATTAGAGTATTTAAACACTTTCACCTAGATGAACTATATAACCAGTATCAATTACTTGCTTATAATTCATGCTAGCATCCAAATCGGAATTAATCCGGCTCAACAACTCTCTTCCCGCAACATTACCTATCTGATAACGAGGGGTGATCACACTTGTTAATTGAGGCACCATTGCTTGGCCAATATCATGACCATGAAAACCCACAATCCCCATTTGGCTAGGCACTAAAATATTGTTTCGCTGGCACTCAAAAATAGCCCCAATTGCTAAATCATCATTAGTACAAAACAAACAATCAGTATTTGGGTAGTCAGTACGCGCTTTTTGTAAAAGTTCAGCGCCTAAACTATAAGATGAAGCTTGATCAGTCATCACACTTTTAGGCGTAAAGCCTTTAGCTAACATAGCATCTGAATAACCTTGAAATTTTAGGCGTGTTCGTACATCGAGCCTTGCACCTATATAAACAATATTGCGATAGCCTTTATTTAAAAGTGCCGTCGTCATATCAAAAGCGGCTTTAACGTTATCAAAACCAACCGCTTGCTGCATAGGAGAGTGATGAGTATCCATTATTTCAATCACAGGTACGCCTGACATTTCAATCATTTTTAGCGTTCTGTCTGTATGTGTGGTTTCTGATAAAATTAAACCATCAACGTGGTACGACAATAAATACTCAACCCGTTTTTCTTCAATTTCAGGGTTGTAACCATAATGGGCCAACATTGTTTGATACCCTGCAGGCCCTGTTACATCTTCAATGCCTCTTATAACTTGAGCAAATACGTGGTTCGTTAACGATGGAACTAGTACACCAATAGAGTAGCTTTTAGCATTAGAGAGTAAATCTGGGGCTTTATTTGCAATGTAACCTAGCGTATCAATAGCTGCACTAATTTTTGTGCGAGTAGACTCTGATACTTTTTCGGGATTACGTAGATAACGACTCACCGTCATTTTGGTTACACCAACCGCATCGGCAATATCTTGAAGAGAAGAACGTTTGTTTTTTTTCATCACACACAATTAAATAAAATGTTACTTGTAACATACCAACTATTGTGAAAAATCACTACTTTTAGCCCATTTTATTTAGGTTAAAGTAATAAATATTTAGCCTACCGCCTGTATTTAAACTGTAGCTAAATGAATGGCTAAAAAGGTTTAGAAAACCTAAACCTTTTTAACAAACAATACTGTATTTACAGTAAAGCTGAACAAGCATTTCTAATTAATGTAATTTTAAGCTTTATCGAGCGCTTGGCTTACATCGGCAATTATATCTACAATGTTTTCAATACCGACCGACAAACGAATTAAATCGCGACTTACGCCCGCATTAGCAAGCTCTTCATCATTTAATTGGCGGTGTGTGGTTGACGCTGGATGACATGCAAGCGACTTGGCATCGCCAATATTAACTAAGCGTAAAATCATGTTTAGCGCATCAATAAAACGAGTACCCGCTTCTAGGCCACCAGCAATACCAAAACTTAAAATACCCGATGCTTTACCACTGGTAATTTTTTGACTCATTTCGTTATACGGGCTTGATTTAAGCCCTGCGTAATTAACCCAAAGTACTTTTGGATGATTTTCTAAATATTCAGCTAACTGCTGTGCATTTTCGCAGTGGCGATCCATTCTTAAGCCTAAGGTTTCAAGGCCGATTAAAATGTCAGATGCGTTTTTAGGCGCAAGCGCTGCGCCGGTATTTCTAAGTGGCACTACTCTGCAACGTCCAATAAATGCAGCTTCAGCAAAAGCTTCGGTATACACCACATTGTGATACGACGGATCGGGCTCGTTCATCATTGCAAAACGCGTAGCATTCGCTTTCCAATCAAATTTACCTGAGTCGACAATCATGCCGCCAATGGCAGTACCGTGCCCGTTTATATACTTTGTAAGTGAGTGAACCACTATATCGGCGCCCAGCTCAAATGGGCGGCATAAATACGGCGTAGCCACAGTATTATCAACAATAAGCGGCACACCTTTACTGTGTGCAATACGTGCTAAACGTTCAATATCAACAATATTACCTGCAGGATTACCAATAGATTCACAAAAAACAGCGCGGGTGTTATCGTCAATTGCATTCTCGAACGCGGTAAAGTCATCGGCTTTAATCATGCGCGCTTCAATACCTTGCCTAGGTAAGGTATGTGCAAATAAGTTATACGTGCCACCATATACTTGGCTGGTGCTTACAATATTAGTGCCTACTTCGCACAAGCATTGAATAGCATAAGTAATAGCGGCCATCCCAGAGGCAACAGCTAGCCCACCAATACCCCCTTCCATTGCAGCAATACGTTGTTCAAGTACGGCATTAGTTGGGTTCATTATGCGGGTGTAAATATTTCCAGGTACTTTTAAATCGAATAAATCAGCGCCATGCTGCGTATTATCAAATGTATAAGAAGAAGTGTGATAGATAGGCACGGCTGCCGATTTGGTCGTAGGCTCAGATTCGTAACCGTGGTGCAGTGCTAATGACTCTAATTTCATAATTATTTCCTTCAATTAATTTACCACTAAGCTAGCACTTCTTGGTTATAAAATGCACATGAAATATATTAAAGGGTGTTAAGGTGATTTGATTTAAGTTAAAGGCAGCTCGGAGCGAGAAGCAGACGGTCGATCAAACTCATTTTTGGACAGAAATGCGTTTCGAAAAACCTACTATTAGTAATTGATGAATTAACTTAAGTATGGAAAAGTCAAATCACTCTTCATGCATACCATTCTTAGCTTGGAGTTAGCAGGTTGTGTGGGCGAGCTTAGATTATTGTGGTTGTAGTGGTCAATAAAATTTGGCCACAGTTTTGGAATCTTGATATCTAACCTCAGATTCATTTGGCGCTAAACCGGCATTATAATGATGCGGCCTAACGTTGTTGTAATATCCGTTGATATAATCACTAACGCTATATTTAGCATCTATAAAATTTCCATATCCAACCTTTGGCATCCATTCCGTTTTAAAGCTTCTAAAAAATCGCTCCATTGGTGCATTATCCCAACAGTTTCCACGCCTACTCATACTTTGTTTGATTTTATAGCGCCATAAACGTTGACGATATTTTAAACTGGTATAGTGACTACCCTGGTCTGAATGAAACATCAGTCCTGTCGGTTTTCCTCTGCTTTCATACGCGAGTTCAAGCGCTTTTAGCGTTAAATTAGTATCTGGCGACAACGACATGGCCCAGCCAACTATTTTACGTGCAAATAAATCAATAATAACGGCTAAATAAGCCCAGCGATTACCTACCCAAATATACGTCACATCACCGCACCACACGGTATCTGGCTCAACAACATCAAATTGTCTATCAAGCAGATTTGGAATTTTAAGGTGCTCATTACCGCCGCGTTTATATGAATGTTGAGGTACTTGGCAGCTTTCAAGCTTTAATTTAACCATTAGCTTAGCAGCACGATAACGACTCAATTCAAAATCATTGTTCGTTGCTATTGCCGCGATTGTCCGCGCCCCAGCTGAGCCGCCGCTCATTGCATGTATTGCTCTAACTTCAGCCTCTAGCCTTATTTGTTCTAGTGTCGGCGTTGTATCCCTTATAGCCCAATATTTATAGCTGCTACGATGCACATTGAATACGTTACACAGCACGCTAATTGGGTAACGCTCTCGTTGATTTAGTTTCTCAATTAACGAGAATTGTTCAGGGAGTCGGACATCAAGAGAGCGGTAGCCTTTTTTAATATATCCTTTTCTAATTCGATGCGTTGGATTTGCTTTTTAAGTTCGCGGATTTCAATTTGTTCGGGCGTCATTGGCGAAGCCGATGGTGGCTGGCCATTACGCTCTTGCTTTAATTGAGTAACCCACTTACTAACGGTTGATTTACCCACACCCATCGCTTTGGCTGCTTCTTCTTGAGTATAACTTTGGTCAACTACAAGCTGAGCTGTTTCTAATTTGATTGCTGCAGAATACGTTGCACGTTTTAATTTCGTCATTTTTTCACCCAAATTTGTATGCTTATCAGCATAACATTTCTTTCTTAATGGGTGGCCAAAATCACTTTACCACTACAGTGAGCGAGAATTAGTCATTGAGTGAGTAATTAATTAATGACTACTTCCCCCCCTTTTTTATATGTTCAAATAACCCATCATAAGCATAATATATATAGCTAGCAATAACTTATGCTTTTTGCTATTAATAGAAGCTCATAAAATAAGGACGTTTTCGCTTAAAAATAGAGAAAGAGTCCTCTGATAAAGCAGTTATATTTAAAGGAGTGTTACATGGAGTATAAGTTTATTGCAGTTTCTCAAATCTGGGCTACAGGTGGTATGTTAAATAGAGCAAACGCTAAAGCAAACGAGTTGGCAAGAGATGGGTGGGTGTTATCAAAAATGGAAAAAGGCTTTAGTGGTTTTTTATTTGCAACTTTATATCTAGCCTTTGAGCGTAAAATTTAAATATAACAAGCGACTAAGGTTTCGATTATCCGATCATGGCACTTAGCAGTCATAAATAAGCGAATCAAATACCAACAAAAAAGGCGCTTCCTTTACGGTAAGCGCCCTTCTCTTATCTCACTAATTACTTATTTTACGATTGTCATTTCGTCTAATAAGTTTTGTGCATTATCTACTTTATCCATTACCCACAGCATGTAGCGTGAATCAACGTGGATTGAGCGATTAAGCTCAGGGTTGTAATCCCAGTCACCAATAATACTTTCGTAAACACCGTCGAACAGTAAGCCTACAAGCTCTGCTTTACCGTTAAGTGTTGGCGAACCTGAGTTACCACCGGTAGTGTCTACATTTGATAAAAAGTTAACGGGTACTGTATTCATGCCACCCGTGTAATCACCGTAAAGCTTGGCTTTAATTTGCTCTTGTAACTTTTTAGGTGCATTAAATGGGTCAACATCGGTGTTTTTAGCAAGTAATCCTTCAAGCGATGTAAACGGTGTTGCTACCAAGCCATCTTGAGGTGAATAGCCACCTACAGTGCCATAGGTTACTCGTAATGTGCTGTTAGCATCGGCGTATACCGGTTTGTTTTTAGCTTTGTTAAACGCAATGATTGCGCTCATTAGCTCTGGGCGAGCGGCTTGTAATTTACCTGCCAGTGCCTTTGATTTATCTTCCTCAGCTTTCATTACTTTAAAGATTGCTTTAGCGTACTGCACAAATGGGTCTTGGCTTTGATTTAGCTGGCTAAACGATTGCTCAAATAATGAATTGCGAACAGTGGCATTATCGAGTCTTGACTGCTCATACATGCTATCAAGTAACGCGCTTTGGGTTGCTTTATCAAACCCATTTTGTACTTTAAATACGTTATCAACGTCGCTAAAACGCTCTTCTTTTGGAAGTGCTGCATACAGTTCTAAAAAGTGCAGTAAAATAGCTTTGTCTACTTTGCTATCATAACGGCGCGTCATGCGCTCAAGCCCTGCTTTAATGCGAGGTAAGTCACGTTCTTGATAACCAGATTCACGTTCGCTATTTGGCTTTTGTTTTTCGTAAGCTAAGCGGTATAAACGTCGTGCTGTACTGATCATTTGTGAGCGATGTACATAACCTAACATGCGGTCGCGTTCACTGTGCTCTTGTGATTGCGCAATTAGCTCAGATAGCTCACCTAATACGCTTCCGTATTGTTCTTTACGCTCACCATCACTATTGATCCATTGTGTTAACTCTTGCTCAAACTGTTTTTTGCGCTCAAGCATAGTGCCTTTTTTGAAGCTTTCGATCATCGAACCATAGTTTTTAATATAGTTGTTATAACCTGCAATGGTGCTTTCGTAAGCAATACGCGCTTTACTGCCGTCTTCTGAATTTTCTTCAATAAGCGACACGTATTTTGAGTTATGAACGCGTGCTTTAGGGTAGCTGTCGTTAAATACGTTATCTACCTCTGTTGCAATGCGGTATCGGTTAGTACGCCCTGGGTAGCCTGTAACCATTACAAAGTCGCCTTCTTGCACGCCTTTGGCACTTACTTTTAGGTAAGAGTCAGGTACGTAAGGTACGTTGTCTTCGCTGTACTCTGCAGGTTTTCCATCTTTGCCTACATAAGCGCGGTAAAAACCAAAGTCGCCAGTATGGCGCGGCCACATCCAGTTATCTATATCGCCGCCGTATTTACCTACGCCCATAGCTGGTGCGTAAGATAAACGTACGTCTTTTATTTCAAGTGACTTAATTAGGTAAAACTCTAAACCACCATGAAACGAATACACATTACAACGATAGCTTTCGTCGGCTTCACACTGGGCTACTAGCGCTTTTTCATTTTTTTCGAGTGCGTCGTAGCGTGCTTTTGCTGTTAGCTCGTTAGTACCTTTAATTACTTCATCTGTTACGTTGGTAACCGTTTTTGTTACATAGACGCGTGAGCCCGGCGCTGCAGGTAAATCTTCTGTAGGACTTTTAGCTAAAAAGCCATTTTCTAAAATATTGTTTTCAGGCGTTGAGTTGTATTGTACCGAGCCATAAACACAGTGATGGTTTGACACAACTAAACCCTTAGGCGATACAAACGATGCTGTACAGCCACCTAGGCTAATTACCGCATTCATTGGGAATTCGGTTAATTTAGAAATAGATTCAACATCAATTTCAAGCCCTTTGGCTTTTAAAATTGATTCTAACTCTGGAAGTTGGTGTGGTTGCCACATGCCTTCGTCGGCTATGGCACTACTTGAAAGTGATAAAGAAAATGTAGCTACTAATGTAGCTACAAGAGGTTTTAAACGCATTATAGAATCCTTTTTATTTGTTTCTATAACAGGTTACTCGCGATAGGACAATAAGGTCAATAGCCGTGCAATGAATTGTTACAATCGAGTGTTTAATCTTACTTTTTATCAAAATTCATCGAAAAATCAAGAAACTGTTTTGCTGGTATTGGTTTACTAAAATAGAAGCCTTGCATAAAATCACAACCCAATTCGTTCAATAAAGTATGCTGCTCTTTTGTTTCTACACCTTCGGCTACCACTGTCAGTCCTAAGCTGTGCGACATAGCAATAATTGCCTTTACGAGATTACAATCTTCATTGTTTAGTACAATACCATCAATAAAACTTCTATCTATTTTAAGTACATTAAAAGGGTATTCTCTCAAATAACTTAATGATGAATAACCTGTGCCAAAGTCATCCATCGATAAGTTAATGCCTAATGCAGTAATTTCAGTCAGTATATCTACAACATTAGTGTGGCAACTCATCAATACACCTTCAGTTATTTCAAGCTCTAAACTTTCGGGATTTACGTTTGCTTCACTCAATGAGTTTTGAATGAAACTGAGCAACCCTACGTCTCTAAATTGGCGAGGAGATAAGTTAACAGCCATTGTATATTTTTGTTGGCGTTTACAGGTACTTTGCCATGTGTTTAAAAAGTGTAAAGCTTGGCTAATGACAAACTTGCCAATAGGTACAATTAATCCTGTATTTTCGGCAATAGGTATAAACTCATCGGGTGTTACGTTACCTAGCACAGGGTTATGCCAGCGTAATAAAGCTTCTGCACCAATGATGTGTTTATTTTTGGCGTCAAATTGGGGCTGGTAGAATAACTCAAATTCATTACGCTCAAGGGCGCCACGCATCTGCTCTTCTATTACTAGTCGGCGCTGAATAATTACGTTCATCTTTTTAGTGAAAAATGAATAGGTATTACGACCATATGATTTTGCTTGATACATTGCAGTGTCAGCATTTCGTAATAAATCAGCAACGGTTGTACCATTTTCTGGGTATATGGCTACACCAATACTCGCTGTAAGTATGTGCTCCCGGCCCTCAATTTTAAAAGGGGCTCTAAAGTTATTGAGCAGTTTTTCAGTAATTTTTAGCGCTGCATGGTGATCAGTTATACCTCGTAGTAATACGATAAACTCATCTCCACCGAGTCGCCCTACTGTGTCGTCTTTTCGCAGTGCCTCTTGCAGCCTTTGCGCTGATTCAATTAAAAGTTTGTCTCCTGTTTCATGGCCTAAAGAGTCATTTATTTTTTTAAAATCATCTAAATCCAAAAACAGTACTGCCGCTTTCTCGTTATTTCTTTGTGCTTCAATAAGTAATTGCGACAAACGATCAAGTGCTAAAAAACGATTTGGGAGTAAAGTTAGACTATCGTAATACG
This sequence comes from Pseudoalteromonas sp. NZS71_1, assembly GCF_015864305.1. Taxonomy (NCBI): domain Bacteria; kingdom Pseudomonadati; phylum Pseudomonadota; class Gammaproteobacteria; order Alteromonadales; family Pseudoalteromonadaceae; genus Pseudoalteromonas; species Pseudoalteromonas sp. NZS71_1. Next base: position 191,114 of record NZ_JADYXM010000001.1, read on the forward strand.
CTTGATGTCTAATTATTTCATCTGATTTATGCTGTTCTGTAATATCTCGAATAATAACCATTAACTGGTTATGTTCTGTTATTTTATTTATTCTTGCTTCAAAAAAAACGAGCCCATGGGGCAAAGCTAGCTCGTATTTAAAGCTCATCATCTGCTCTTTTTCTAATACAAGGCTGATATAGGTTTCAAATTTTTTGGCTACATCTTGAGGGAGTACATCACCCATTTTTTTACCAATAAATTGCTTTGGCTTGGTGTAGAGATCGGTCTCATTACTGGCATGATATTCAATAATAGTTCCATCATTTTCCATCAAGAAAAATAAGTCAGGAATTGCTCCAAAAATAGTTTTTAGCATATGCTCATTAAATGACGCATCTGCTTGTGCCTTTTTAACCTCAGATAAATCAATATCAATACAGTACATTTGTTTTGTATTATATTGATTTGTAAACATAACATGGCTGGAAAAAACCGATACATTGTTTCCATCCTTGTCTTGTAAGATAATTTCAGATGCTGGAATTTCTATATCTTTTTTTACCCAATCACTATGTGCGTTAATAACTAATTCACACATTGGCTCTGGAATTATAAGGTCTTCTATTTTTTGTCCTATGGCTTCTTCTTTGGTATATCCATAAAGTCGCTCACTGCCTTCATTCCAATAAATAACACGACGTTCATTGTCATAACCTTGAACAGAAATAACATTTACCGCATCAAATAACTGATGCAAATAGTCGTTAATTACAAATTGATGGGTTAAGTTTGAAGTCGGGTTATCTAATTTCATTTGAGGCTATATCCATAAATAATTTTATTTAATAATAGAGAAATACTAAATAATAATTAAATTTAATTTTAATATTAAATTTCCATGTACATTATATACGCCATTATACAAAACAAAAAAAGAGCCGAAGCTCTTTTTTAATAATTGTTAACTATATTTAAACGCTATAAAAACTGAATTTATTTTTTTGTCACATCATTTGGATGTTCCACGCCAATCCATGCTTTGAATAGTGCTTTTTGCTCAGGCGTTGCCTCTTTATCAGCAACTACTTTTTTAGGCTTATCAAAATCTTCTGATAATACTAATGTTAAGCTTTCAAGAGCATCGCGACGAAGATAGTCAATGGTTACTTTATCGCCTTTTTTAAACGTTTCTAAGCTAGTTTTTAAATCTTTACCTACGTGATGTTTGTTTATAGCGACAATTTTATCATCGGTAGTTAAACCTGCTTTCCACGCACTGCCACCACGGCGAACGTAACTTAACGTAAGTAACTCGCCTGTGTTTTTAGCGATAGCATCAATGCTTGCAAGCGCTTTTGCTTTTTCAGGACGTTCAAATTTCAAGCCTACTTTAGTAAGTAAGTCGTCAAAGTTAATACTTGCAGGCGACTCAACATTTTCTTGCCACCAGCTTGAGTAATCACGCCCGGTCAAATCTTTTAAGATATTAAGTACATCTATATCTGTAAAACCAGCTGGCATTTTATGATTGTTATAAAGTGCTTTGTGTACGTCGCGATAGCTTATTTTACCTTGGCTTTTTTCTAGCAAGTCGATATCTAAAACTAATGAAAGTAATGAACCTTCTGAATAAATATTGGTGCTGTAGTTACGTGCATGATCACCACCTTGATTAATCCATTTATCAAAGCTTGTTTCGCTTGCGCTTTGCACTTCACGGCCTGGGGTTTGTAGATGACGATTAATGGTTTTACTCATCACTTTAAAAAATTCATCTGTGGTTTCAATACCAGAGCGAACCATTAAATGATCTTCAAAATAACTTGTTGAACCCTCTGCAATCCAAAGCAGTTTAGAGTAATTCATATTAGTGTAATCGTACGGCACTAAACCTTGAGGGCGGTATGCTTTAACATTCCACGTATGAACAAACTCATGCGCAGCGGTGCTAATAAAGGCTAGGTAATCTTCGCGGCTACCAAATCTATCGCGTGGACGTTGAATAATTGTTGAGTTTAAATGCTCTGTTGCACCACCAGCACCCGACGTAGCATGAACCATAAATACATAACGTTCATATGGATAGCCATCCCAAATTACATTACCAGTAGCAACCAATTTTTTAAGATCAGTAAGCATTTGCTCTACATCGTAGTTACCATCGCCCCATATAACTAAATCGTATTCACGGCCACCTACTTCAAATGTGTGTAGTTGGTTAATACCCGTTTCGATTGGTGAATCAACAAGTACGTCGTAATCTGCTGCTTTAAATGAATTTTTGCCTTTTAAATTATCCATACCCGATACAGAGCGCCACTTTTTAGGCACCTCTAAATTAACGGTTACTGGCTCTTGGCGAAATGATTCACTAAACATAAAAAAGCCTGATGCATCTATAAATGCATGGCTGTCGTCAATGTGGCGAGCGCGCTTACCAAGCTCATTTGCATAAACCTGGTAGTCAACATTAACTTCGGTTGGCTCATTAATGTGTACACGCCATGTACTGTGATCAATTTTTTCCCATTTTAGTTCTTTGCCATCTTCATCTTTGGCTTTGAAGTAGCGAATGCCATTGGCAAGGTTTAGCATTTCGTAGCGACCCGTTCGCCATGCAGGAAGTTTTATATCAAGATGTGCTTGCGCTGTTTTTGGAAACTCAACACTTACATCGCCTAAATGATGTTGTGGTTGCGAAATTTCTAAAGAATAATTTACATCGGCAAATACAGGTGCTGAACATGCAGCTAAAATAGATAGGGCTAATAACTTTTTCATAGAGACTCTTAGTGGAAACTTAATTGCCTGCAAGACTAGCAAGCCCCTATTTAAAAGTGAATTAAATACGACAAATTGCCCCGTATACGAGTTTATACGTAGTAGCTTATTAAAATTTCTAAGTTTTTTACTAGATAACTACACATAATAAAAATTTGTTGTAAACTGAAGATAATAAAATTAATTTGATGGCGGTACGCTTAGGTGTCTGAAAGATCTAATCCAACAGATAAAAAACTCAAACAAGCAATTGATGCTCGTATGGCTATTGAGAGTGCACGCAAACATCAAGTGGATATTTTGTGCGACTTTGCAGCTAAACTTTCGCTAAGCTGTAAAGGGCTTGATATTGAGTTAGATAATCGCCTTGCTAAATTTAGAAGTGCACTCAATAAAGGTATGAGCTTTGAAGACCTCTCCCCCCTTGTTAGTGAAACTTTGATATTACTTAAAAATCAAGAATCGATTCAGCAAGCTCAGCAACGTGATTTATTCAACAGTGTACAAAATGCAGGTAAACAGTTACAAAAAACTAAAGGTTTACCTGACGATACTCGCAGAGCCCTGAGAAATTTACTCGATCAAGAGATTAATAACGTTCAGTCAACCCATGGTTATATTCCGCTACTTGATCAACTTATTCTCTTTTATCATGAAGCATTGCTAACTAAGCAAGACCCTCAAGCCGATAATCAGCGCCCTGTAAAACAAGCTCGTGCAAAAAAACTACTTGAGCTAGCTAACGAACTTATACTTGAAGAAGAAGCTACACTACAAATTAATAGTATAAAAAATAATATTACAGAAAGTGACACAATCGATGCATTACTCGATGTTGCGATTAACATAATTGAAGTCGTAGTAAAAAACATTAGCAAAGAGCGTAAATCTGCACAAAGCTTTTTAGTTTCATTAAATCAAACCCTCGAAGATCTACATAATTCTATTGTCTCTACTAGTAGACACTCAGAATCGATGAGTATTGAGTTTGATTCGTTGAATAAAAGCATTGAACTAAAAATTAAAAACCTCAACGAACAAACACAAAAAGCAACGTCAATCTCATCTTTAAAAGAACTCGTAGATAACGAATTAAAATCACTAAGCGAAGATTTTCTAGCAAAAGAAAAGTTAGAACGAAAAGACAGAGAAATGCTTAGCACTAGCTTTAGTGAAATAAACAAACGAATTGTTACTTTAGAAGATAAGTTAACAACGTATAAAAAACGCTTAAACGAACAGCGCTTTAAAAGTTTACTTGATGGGCTTACAAAACTGCCTAACCGAGCTGCATTTGATGAACGTTACAATCACGAAATGCATTTGTTTAATGTGCAGCCATCAGATGTTACGCTTGCGGTTATTGATGTTGACCACTTTAAATCTATCAATGATAGATTTGGCCATACCGCAGGTGACATTACCTTACAGGTTATATCAAAAGCGTTGCAAAAATCGGTAAGAAAGTCCGATTTTATAGCGCGTTACGGCGGTGAAGAATTTGTGCTGTTAATGCCAGGTGTGTCGCTTGAAAACGCAACATTACCTCTGGATAAAGTAAGAAAGGTAATTAAAAATATACCTTTTAAATTTAGAGAAAAACAAATTGAGATCACAATCTCGGTAGGTGCAACTCAGTTCAAAAAAGGCGATACTCTGTTAAAGGCATTTGATAGAGCAGATGATGCTCTTTACGAGGCCAAAAATTCAGGACGAGATAGACTTTGTACCAGTAAATAATGTCATAGCCATTATAAATTTTATGACAAGTAGTTTTTTACGATTTAGCAGTAAGGAGAACGTCTATGTTAATACAGTTAAACCCAACTGGGGTTTTAGATTTACTGTCGCAATTAGAAGTTGATTTATTAGAGCAATCTTCTGCTAGTGAGCGTTATAAGTTATTTAGAAACTGCGTACTAGCAGTGCTTAATGTAGGTAGCCATACCGACGAAAGTAGCGATATATACGACAAATACAAAGATTTTGATATTCGTTTAGTAAGCCGCGAACGAGGCATTAAAATTGAGCTTGAAAACCCACCCGAAACCGCATTTGTTGATGGCGAAATAATTACCGGAATTCACGAGCATATATTTTCTGTTATTCGCGATATTTTGTTTATTTGTCAAAAATACGAAAAAGATTTAAAAGAGCAAAAAGCCATTACTCATATGGTGTTCGATATGCTCAGAAATGCCGGTGCTTTGCGTGTTAATAGCGAGCCAAGTATGGTTGTTTGCTGGGGCGGACACTCTATAAACGAAGTTGAATATAAATACACAAAACAAGTAGGTTACGAACTGGGCTTACGTGGATTAAATATTTGTACTGGTTGTGGCCCTGGTGCTATGAAAGGCCCAATGAAAGGTGCCACTATTGGCCATGCAAAACAGCGCAATACCAATAACCGTTACTTAGGCCTAACAGAGCCAAGCATTATTGCTGCAGAGCCACCAAACCCTATTGTTAACGAATTAGTTATTTTACCTGACATTGAAAAGCGCCTTGAAGCTTTTATAAGAACAGCTCACGCTATTATCATTTTTCCTGGTGGCGCAGGTACTGCTGAAGAATTGCTATATTTATTAGGCATATTACTTCATCCAGATAACACCAAACAATGTTTGCCTGTGATTTTAACTGGCCCTAAAGAAAGTGAAGCGTACTTTAAAGAGCTGTGTGAATTTGTTGAAATGACGCTTGGTAAAGAAGCATTAGATAAGTTTGAAGTTATTATTGATAATCCTGAGTTAGTTGGACAAAAGCTAAGATCGGCTATGGCCAATGTTCGTGATTACCGTAAAAGTGAAGGCGATGCCTACTACTTTAACTGGACGTTAAAAATCGATAACGATTTTCAACAACCTTTTGCACCAACACACGAAAATATGGCAAGTCTTGATTTACATCTTGATCAACCAAAGCAGTTATTAGCGGCTAATTTACGCAGAGCTTTTTCAGGTATTGTAGCTGGAAATGTAAAAGACGAAGGCGTTAAAGCCATTAAGCAAAACGGTCCATACATTTTAAGTGGCGAGCCTGCCCTTATGGAAAATATGGATACGTTATTACAAGCATTTGTTGATCAAGGCCGTATGAAACTCCCTGGCAGCAAATACATTCCGTGTTACAAAATAAAAGCATGAGTTTTATAGTTTGAAACCCCATTTACTTCTTATTGATGCGCTTAATTTAATTAGGCGCATTTACGCCGTTGACGCTAATCAAAAACATCACAGTGATGAGCAAATGATACAAACGTGCTGTGCACGTGTAGCTCATGCGTGTAAAAAGCTTTTAAATACAAGTAATGCAACCCATGCGATTGCGGTATTTGATGGTGACAAAAGCTGGCGTTATCATTTTTATAAAGACTACAAACACTCCCGTGCCCCAATGCCTCAAGTGCTAAAAAATGCCTTAGAGCACTTTAAAACCGCAATAGAAGAAACTGGTATTGTTGTATTTGAGCCTATTAACGATGAAGCCGATGACATTATTGCAACGCTTGCATTTAAGGCATCAAATAATCAAATAGCTAATACTGTTGTTTCTACTGATAAAGGTTTTTTACCCTATTTAGGCCCCTACATTACAGTTTATGATTACTTTAAAAAACTCTATTTAGATGAGACAAGTATAAAAGAGCGTTTTGGTGTTGAGCAAAATAAGCTCGTTGATTTTTGGGCTTTGGCTGGTGATAAAACAAATGATATTCCGGGAGTAAAAGGAATAGGTACTAAGTCTGCGCAGCAAATAGTTAATAACTATAATTCAATTGAGCATGCGGCCGAAGATGAGTCTCTAAGCCCGAGTATTAAAGCAAAGTTAGCCGCTAATATGGATATGTACGTAATCTCAAAGCACTTGGTTAGTTTACGCACCGATATAAATTTAGGCTTTAGTTTAAAGCAGTTAAGACTTAATTAGTCGCAAGTTAATAGCCTCTAAACATTACAAAACGTATACTATTATTAGTTACCGGAGTCAGAGTAAACCATATTGAAAAAATTTATCCGATATTTAATCTTAGGTTTAGGGCTATATGCACTGATAGCAGCGTTGGTGATCACTTTTTATAAAGACGATCCTCAGGCTATGATCTGGCAAGACCGAGAAGCTTTTAATAAACGTTATATCGAAAAACTATCACTTGAGCAGCCAACAACACTAAATACTGTGCTTGATTATTTAGGCAGCCCCGACCTTACTTATGCCAAACGAGATGGTGAACAGGTATTTCAGATTGTTTTTTACCGCACACAGCATAAAACATCTGACGGTATAACCACTATGGATGAATGTACTGGGTTATTATTTAAAAATGGGCAGCTATTTTTATGGGGTCCTAGTGCATATAATAAATATCAAGAACAAAATTAGGTGAAGGTTTAATGGATGAAGCTGTTTCAACTACTTTAGAGCAGCTGCTTAATAATACGCAGCTGTTTTTAAGCTATTATAACAATAAACAAAAATGGACAGCCTTATACCCCATGGCAAGTAAGCTAGCTGAGCAATATAGAGTGCTCTATAGTGAACAGCCATTCGCATTACAAGCTCGTTTAACACTTTATAATCCTAATTATTCTTATGCCACCAACTTAGTTGTTAGTCAGAGTGTAATAACCGCTGCACTTTGTAAATCTCAACACTATAACAATGCCCTAAGCGAGCTATACATAACGGCTTCACTCATTGAGCATTTATGTGTTGGAGCGCAATTAAACAAGCTCTGTGAGCAAACACCTTTTCAAGACTCTGATAAAAACATATGGAAAATGCGTCATCAGTTAGCTGCAAAAGTAATGTTATCCGGTGGCGATTCTGCCAAACCCGTTACGCAATTATTAGCTAAGTTAAGTAAATATAAACAAGCATTGGTAAGTGCTCCTAAAATAATGCTTTACTATGGGGGCATAACACTAATTGCTTTAGCAAATATTATTAGTATGAACATTACTAGTAATACGGCTAATAAACACATGAGTTTATTTAAAGCACTTACTGACTTGTACATTCGCACACCAAATTTGTTTGCACTGCAGCTAATCAAATCACTTATATCCCATTTGGGGCCACTGTTACCGGGAAGCCGCGTTTTTTATGCCGAGCAAACCATGATTTATTTAGCAACTGATGCGCAGCAAAAACATATTTTAATTAGTACCGCTAATCCAAATAAATTGGCTTGGTTTAGCGTTAAAGCAACGCTTAACGATAACCCAAAACAATGGCATTGCGCTGATAAAACCATTAGCTTCAAAGTGTTTAACAGTGAACATGTTAAGTCAAAAAGTGTGGTTGACGTTGATAAAGCACAGTCTTTACTTGAACTAATAAGTAATATTAAGTCACAGCACGAATATAGCTATAAAGGGCTAAGCCAGCTAATGGCGGCTCACCCTCAGGTAGTTGCTAATTTATGTGAGGCAGTAAAACCTTATAATAAGGAGCATCAGGCCGCTAAAGACTTAAAGCATAGTTTATCGATGGTCGGTTATTATAATGCGCCTGCGATAATTCAAAGAGTTGTTTTTGAGCAATTAGTTAATGTTACCCCACACCCTCTGCAAGCCTACGTTACTAACAGATTAAATGGTTTAGTGAAAATAATGGCCTTATTAGTCAGTAAAAATAAACATGACCAGTTTGAACACATTACATTACCTTTATATGCTTATGCTCATTTTTTATTAACGCAATGCAGTACACAGCTTTCTCGTAAAACGCTGATTGACGACACACCAAATAAAACATTGAGTGCCCCTATTTGCTCATTTTTTGGTGTGGATTCAATTAATAACGAGCAACTAACGCAACAGCTTACTCATTTATTAAGTGACAACCCATGGACAACGGCACTTTTAGAAGCAGAGCAAACACCTAAAAAACACTTAACTGATTCTCATAAACTCTGGATCACACTTAAAATTGTTGCACAGAGTGTTTTTAAACCAGAACTTGCGCTAACAGCGTGGCAACTGCAAACATTAAACGAACAGCTGAAAATACTAAATTGGCAAAACCCAACTGATTTTAATCAAAAATTAGAATCTCTCGCGTTATTTAATAGTATTTAATTTATGGGACCCTATTTAACGTCTTTATACCCATTATAACTTTGGTGTATACCCAGTATTTCTTGTATAAACTAGCAAAATGGGTGATAAGTTGATATAAATGCGCCCTTAAATTTTCAAGCACGTACACATAAATGATCTAACAAGCGATTATCCTCTCAGGGTAATAATTTATGTGCAAATCAAACTCTTTAAAGGAAAAGTCAATGGCCAAACAAACCATCACAGTGATCAAAGGCGACGGCATCGGTCCGAGCATTATCGACTCAGCACTTGAAATATTAAAAGCCGCAGGTTGCGACTTTGATTATGAATTTGTTGATGCTGGCCTAGCTGCACTTGAAAAAACAGGTGAGTTACTTCCACAAGACACGGTTGATACAATAGCTAGAAACAAAATCACTCTTAAAGGCCCATTAACAACGCCTGTAGGTGAAGGTTTTACGTCTATTAACGTAACACTTCGTAAGCAATTTGGTTTATACGCTAACGTACGCCCTGTTAAATCATTTGTTGGCACTAAAGCACGTTACGACGATATTGATATCATTACTATTCGTGAAAATACGCAAGGTATGTACTCAGGTGCAGGCCAAATAGTAAGTGAAGACGGTAATGAAGCAGAAGCAAAATCGATAATTACGCGTGAAGGCGCAGAAAAAATCGTAACTTTTGCATATGAGCTAGCGGTACGTGAAGGTCGTAAAAAAGTAACTGCTGTTCATAAAGCTAACATTTTAAAATCAACATCTGGTTTGTTTTTAAAAGTAGCACGTGAAGTAGCTGAGCGTTACCCACAAATTGAATCAAATGAAATGATTGTTGATGCAACGTGTATGAAACTGGTAATGACACCTGAAGAGTTTGACGTAATTGTTACGACTAACTTATTTGGTGATATTTTATCTGACCTTTGTGCTGGTTTAGTTGGCGGTTTAGGTATGGCTCCAGGTGCTAACATTGGTGAAGACGCTGCAATTTTTGAAGCTGTACACGGTAGTGCACCAGATATTGCTGGCAAAAACCTAGCTAACCCAACATCTGTAATTTTAGCGTCTATCCAAATGCTTGAGCATTTAGATATGGGCGATACAGCAGAGCGTATTCGTAGTGCTGTTGCTGATGTAATTAAATCAGGCGACCGTACAACTCGCGATTTAGGCGGCAGCCACGGTACAACTGATTTCACTCAATCAGTAATTGACCGTTTATAATTAATATTTGTTATTAATTTAAATAGCCCGCTAATTTAGCGGGCTTTTTTTTATTTGTTAATTAAGCTTATACCAACCTGCTTATATAGTTAGTATTAAACCTAAATAAACTTAACAGTAGTAATCCTAATAAACCTGCCAATGATCCGCCACTTGAACCCGAACTACTTTGTTGCTTTTGCACTGTAAGAGATAACTCTTTAGCAAAAGTGTCATTTGTTTGAGTGTCAGTAACATTCAACGTTACACTAAATGCCCCGCCAGTTTGATAAGTATGCCTTGGGTTTTGTAAGTTTGATACCGCACTGCCATCACCAAAATCCCAACTGTAAGTATAACTATTAAAGCCGCCGGTTACTTGCGCATTAAATTGAGCGCTTAAATCATTTACTGTAACGTTTGCGTCTATGCTAAGCGGAACAGTTGCCGTTACATCAACCGCTTTAGTTTGCTCCGTGCCTTCGTTATCTGTCACTGTAAGCGTTACTTGGTAATCACCAGAGTATAAATAATTATAAGTGAGCGATTGCGTCGTTAAAGTACTTCCATCCCCTAGCTGCCAATTATAAGTATACGGTGCGACTCCACCTGTAAACGAAGCTTGAGCTGTTAATATTCCTTGGTTTATTTCATATTCAATTTCATTTACAGATAATGGCTCAACTAATATAACTTGAGCTACAGCTACTTGCTGTGAAGTATCATTACTTGCCATAAACTCAACGCTATAGGTGCCATAATCTTGGTATTCATGAGTAGGCGTTAACTCTGTGCTTGAGCTACCATCGTCAAAATTCCACGTAAATTTATCCGCAGGCGTGAGTGCAAAACCTTCTACATTAAAATTAACGATTAAACCTGTTTTGGTAAAATTAATACCTTTAGTAACATCGTAATTAAGCTCTACTTCTATATCTTCACTATCAGCTGACTGGCTTATAATATTAAACCCAAAGCCAACCTGTGGAAGCACAACGCCCGATGGCTGTTGCGCTGAAAAACTATAGTCGGTTTTATCAGTAAACTCTGTAATAGCTGATAAATCATCATCACCTAACCCAGCTCGCTGTGGATATAAACTAAAAGCAGCATCACGAATTTGAATTGCTGAAGCAGCCGGAGTTTGCGTACTGCCTTTATTTATCGAGCGCTGATCAGCATCTACCACTAATGCAAAACCACTACCTGGATGCTCTGTCGTGTTGTTATCGGCTTGAGATTCATTGCTATACCACAATAATAATCCCGGTGAGTACTGCTCTGCTTGCAAACTACTGTCAACACCTGTGTATGAACGCAATTGTAAATAGTAATGTGATGGCGATGCATATGTGTAACTACCTATTTTTTCAAAGCCATTAAACTCGGTGTTAATTTGATCTTGTGCATTATTTTGCCAAATTAAGGTATCACTTTGCACAATACGCATATCATCCACAACAAAACCATAATAATGTGTGTTCGCATCTGTTATGTATTCAATTTTTAGATCAATCATTTGCCCAGCATAAGCTGATAAATCAAACTCATGAGTTAAATAGCCGTTAGGCTGCTTAGCATCACTATTAAAAAATGAATCACCTGATATATACGGACCAATGTCACCATAGTATGGGTTTATTGCTTGGGTATAATTACTAGCAATAGGCTCCCCATTTACTTTTACCTGTACTAAATCATAGTCGCGCTCAATACTGTAATAAGCAATAAAGCTTAAAGTAAGTGCCTCAGTTGTGTTTGGTAGCGTTACTGTATTAACTAAGCTGTTACTAACATTGTCGCCCGTATTTGAATAGTATTGAAAATCGCCTTCTACTGGCGTTTTAAATTTTTCGAGTCGAGATGGCAGTGTTATTTTTATTTGGCTTTGTAGTTGTGAAGTACTCGCAGTATTAATTAATGTTTGCTGTGCGTTAGCATCTATCTCATCCATATCAAGCGTGAGCTGATTAACCCAATTACCCTGGTATCGATTTTGTAAATATTCAAGCGCATAAGGGCTAAACATAACAGGCTCTGAGCCTCGTGGCGAACCTGCCCAACTTCCTGTCGACATAACTGACCAAGACGCGACAGGCTCACCTACCGTGTTAGATTGTAAGTCGTATTCATCTAATAATCCCAAGTCATGCCCAAACTCATGCACCACCACGCCAATCCCAGCATCAATTGGATTAATTGTGTAACCAAAGAGTTTAATACTGCTGCCTGCAATCTCGCTCGGCCCGCTATTTTCATCAAATACATAGTAGCGGTGCGACCAAATAGCGTCGGTGCTTAGGTAGCCACCACCCGCTTCCTCGCCAATACTTGAATGAAAAATCATTACATGGTCAATAATACCGTTGGGTTCATTAATAATTCCATCGCCATCAACATCATCTAAATCAGTTAAATCATAGTCCGCTAAATTAATATTAAACTTTGCAACCGCCTTCTCCACAGCCTCTTTGACTAAAGCGGGCGCATTTTTATCACGCGTACTGCCTTGGCGTTCACCATATATTTTTGCATTACTATCAGCGGTTACCCAGCCATATACCTGCCCGTTAAAGTTTAAGCTATTACCAGACGCTGCTTTGTAATAATCTGCAGCCGTTGATAAGCTTTGTCCATCAGGGCCCGCATAACCTTGAGTATTAAAAAGCATTTGCTGATAGTGCTCAGTTGAATAATCAGCGTAAAACATGTCGGTGTCTTGCTGTACAAGTCGATTATCGTCATGTTTGAGGTCAGGAAAATCAATTAAGATAGCTAACACTTTTACATCATTAACGCTTTGATCAGGCACTAGCGACGTTGAAAAAGCGGCTTGTTGTTTATTTGTGTTTGAAAAATCCGTAGAGGAGGATTTAAATTGCCTAAAGCCATTTTTAATTGAGAGATTGGCAACTTCTTTGTTACTCATATATGACTTAAATGAACTATCTAACTCACTAGAGGATATTTGGTCTCTTTTTTTAAGCCAATATAAAATACGTTCTTCGTTAGTTATACCAACATCATGCGGGCTTAAATTATTAGCCGCTACTATAGGGCTTAATAGCGTAGTTAAAAGCGCAATTAACGTCACTTTTTTCACTGTGTTTTCCTCAAACATAATTATGTAGTAATCATACCTAATAATAGAAATTTAAACATGCGATAAAAACATATAGTTAACATGTGCAATAAAAGTTAATGGTCTTTCACACTCTTTTATAACTAAAATCAAACACACAACCTAAAACGCATAATTTCTGCTAGTTAACTCAGTTAAATACAGCATTTCTGCAGATTTAAATTAAAAAAAGCTACAAAACGAATTTAAAATGCAAAAAACCACTTTCAAGGTTGACATAAGGGTTCAAAACCCTTAAAAATAAACCTATACAGAATTTTTAATTTAAAAGCAGTGTTTTGCTAAGTAGAGTAAAAACTATGAACACACAAATTAACCTTTTAGTCGTACTCGTACTGGTCTTAGTTATAAGCCCAGCGGGGATGTATTAAAAGGTGATACTGCTTTTTAAAAACCCTCGCACTACGCGGGGGTTTTTTTATGCATAAAAAAAGCGCACAGAGGAATGAGGATGAGCAAACAAGAATATAATGGCTCTGAACTAGTAGTTCAGGCATTAAAAGAGTTAAAGGTAAAATACATATTTGGCTACCCCGGTGGTTCGGTTTTAGACTTATATGATGCACTTTTTCAGCAAGATGATATTGAGCATATATTAGTACGTCATGAACAAGCTGCCACACATATGGCTGATGGTTATGCTCGTGCTACTGGAGACGTTGGTGTTGTACTTGCAACCTCAGGCCCTGGCGCTACAAACTGTATAACGGGTATTGCAACAGCCTACATGGATTCAATTCCTATGGTTGTATTGTCAGGCCAAGTGCCTACAAGTTTAATTGGTGACGATGCATTCCAAGAAACTGATATTGTGGGTTGTTCTCGCCCTATAGTTAAACACAGCTTTAACTGTAGAAGTGCTAAAGAAATCCCAACAATCTTAGCTAAAGCCTTTTATATAGCCAGTACAGGTCGTCCTGGACCTGTTGTAGTTGAGCTTCCTAAAGATATGCTTAACCCTGCTATAAAGTTTGAATACGAATTTCCTAAAACAACAGAGCTAAGAACATACAGCCCTAATACTAAAGGGCATTCAAAACAAATTCGTAAAGCGGTAACAACTATTCTAGAGGCCAAAAAACTGGTTATCTATTCTGGCGGTGGTATTGTTATTTCAAATACGTCAGAGCAATTAACGCATTTAGTTGAGTCGTTAAATGCGCCCATTACCAATACACTAATGGGGCTTGGCGGCATATCAGGTGTGCATCCAAACTTTGTAGGTATGCTAGGCATGCACGGTACGCTTGAGGCTAACAAAGCAATGGCAAACGCCGATGTGATTTTAGCGCTTGGTGCACGATTTGATGACAGGGTAACTAATAACGTTAAAAAGTTTTGTCCAAATGCCACAATTGTTCATGTAGATGTAGATCCAACTTCAATTTCAAAAACAATCAAAGCACACATACCAGTTGTAGGTTGTTTAGCAACCGTACTTGAACAACTACAAACGGGTATTGATAAAAGCCCAATTAAAATAGATCGCAGCGCGCAAGAAGATTGGTGGCGCCAGATTATCAGCTGGCGTGAACAAAAATGTTTAAGCTACAACACAGATGGCGACAAAATTAAGCCACAAGCCGTTATTGAAGCTGTTTATAAAGCCACTAATGGCGATGCTTACGTAAGTTCTGACGTTGGACAGCACCAAATGTTTGCAGCGCAATATTACCCATTTAAGCATCCTCGTCAGTGGATAAATTCTGGCGGCCTAGGCACTATGGGCTTTGGTTTACCTGCTGCTATGGGCGTAAAATTAGCCTTTCCTGATAAAGAATCTGTATGTATTACAGGTGATGGCTCTATTCAAATGAATATTCAAGAGCTATCTACCTGCTTGCAGTACAACCTAGCTGTAAAAGTTGTATCACTCAATAACCGCTCTTTAGGTATGGTACGCCAATGGCAAGATATGGTTTACGGCGGTCGTCATTCATCATCTTACATGGACTCACTGCCTGATTTTGTTAAGTTGGTTGAAAGCTACGGGCATGTGGGTATTAAAGTAAACACACTTGATGAGTTACAACCTGCAATCGATAAAGCTATGAGCATAAACGATCGTTTAGTCTTTTTAGATATTCTTGTAGACGAGAAAGAACATGTATACCCAATGCAAATCAAGTTAGGTGGCATTGATGAGATGTGGTTACGTAAAGGAGTAAAAGCATAATGCGTCGTATTTTATCTATTCTATTAGAAAACGAACCAGGTGCACTGTCGCGTATTGTTGGGCTTTTTTCACAACGTGCATACAACATTGACAGCCTAACTGTTGGCACAACTGATGATCAGTCGTTATCACGTATTACCATTACCACCATGGGTGATGACAGAGTGGTTGAACAGATCACAAAACAAGTTAACAAATTAGTCGACGTGCTTAAAATTATCGATTTAACAGAAATGAGTCACATTGAGCGAGAGTTATTGCTTGTTAAGGTATTTGCTCAAGACGAGACGACTCGTGCAGCGGTTACCCGCGTAGTTGATGTGTTTCAGGGTGTTATTTTAGATATGGGCCGACAAAGCTATAGCCTGCAACTAGTGAGCAGTACAGACAAAATAGAATCGTTTTTAGACACACTTCGCCATGAAACCGATATTATTGAAGTTGTACGTTCTGGTGCTGTTGGTATTGGGCGAGGCGATAAAGCGCTAAAAGCATAACACTCATCTATTAAAGCCGTTATATAGCGGCTTTTTAAACATAAAAAAAAAGAGCTAAATAGCTCTTTTTTTAATTTAATTCGTTAAACCTATTAAGGGTTTACTTGGTCTTTAAGACCTTTACCTGCTTTAAAGCTTGGGATAGTTGCCGCTGCGATTTGGATCTCAGCACCCGTTTGTGGGTTACGGCCAGTGCGAGCTGCACGTTCTTTTACTGAGAAAGTACCAAAACCAACTAATGCTACTGAATCACCTTCTTTTAAAGAAGAAGTTACAGCACCTGTAAACGCGTCAAGAGCACGAGTAGCAGCGGCTTTAGAGATTTCTGCATCAGTAGCAATTTTTTCAACTAATTGAGCTTTATTCATTGTTAGATTCCTATTCGTTATTATTTTGCCTTCGCAAAACCTATCTTTATGCATTTTTAAAGAGTTAGCAACAGCAAATTGCATTTTTTGCTTAAATTCTTAAAAAATGAGTAAAATTTAAATAATTCTCGGTAGAATACAGCGTGTTGGGTTAACAAAGACTTAATTTGAGTACAATTTTGGCGCAAGTTAAGCAACTGGGTAAATAAGCTATATTTTTTCGATAACTAAGGTCACTTCCCCGACCTCGACTCCAAACTTAACAATAGATGTGCGGTTTATCAAGCGCGATTGTGTAACCAGGTACATCCAATCGTCAAAATTCACTTCTAAAGTACTGCCATCGTATGGAAGCTCTACATCATAATTCCAATGAAATACGCTGCCGTCACTTTTGCCTTTTGCTGTACCTATAACATCAGCTGCTGTCCCCGTTAAACTATTGTCTTCATTTAACGTTATTTTCCAGATTCGCTTTTGGGTTTCGCCATCATCATAAACAAAGTCTTCTTCAATAACGCCCTGGTTACCGTCCCAAGTCGCATTCATATCTACGACAAGCTTTCGGGTCAATTCGCCTTTAAAGTCTTGTACAACACCATAGGCTTTCAAATTTCCGCTAAAAAACGTTTTAAAGTCGAAATTTGGCGATGTATTTTTATAATGTTCAACATTTGGTGCCGAACAGCTAATTAAAAGTAGAGCCGAGAGGCTCATAACAGCTGCTTTTAACGTGTTTAATATGTTCATATTAATTCCCTAATAATTGCTTTCGTAATTTTGGCTCAGAGGTTTTTTCATCAAGCCAAATAGCTAAAAAATCACTCGAAAATTGAGGTTCATCAATTTCACCCATTTTTTCATCATTATGATAAAAAGTGCTCATACCTTGCTCATTTGTCACTAATGTTAGTGAGTCACCCTTTTTTATATCAGGCCAAATAGACAACAATTTACTGTCGTATTTGTCTGCCAGCCCTGTTTTTCCAAGATGTTCCCACTGCTCATTTGTTGCTTTTACTATTTCTTTAGCGTCAAAGTCACGTAAATAGGTAAGCTTAAACTTAACAGGATGTGTTCCTGCGCTGTAATTACCTGAAGGGGTAAATAGCACAGCGTCATATACATCCCAAAATAAATACTCCATTCGTGCTTCGCCTACTTTATTAAATTGTGTGTTAGCTAAAACAATTGAAGTGGTAAGCAAATAAAAAGTAACTGCCTTTAGTAAAAATTTCAAAATAAGCTCCCTTTGAGTCAATGGGTAATGTTACGAAATAGAAATTGTGGAAGATCAGCGATTGATGAATAACTTGATTTTTTGGTTTATGAAAAGAATAACAGTAAACACTGTAGACCAAAGCGCCCCGTAAACGAGCCAGAATTGCCATAAAGGTAAACCTAAACTTATTACTTCAAAGCGCGCTCCAGCCCAATAACTTGCTGGCGCAAATGCCATACATACCAAAAAGGCCTGCCAAAGCTTTAATTTACTCAAAAAAACCATTGAGGTATTTAAAGAAAGTAGTAATGCAGCCCATAAAAACACGAGCCATAGAGGGAAGGGATAAACTTTAAATTCTAACAAGCCTAACTTTACCGCTATAAATTCTAACAATAGTGCTAAAGGTAGGGCTTTAATTAATAGTAAGGAGTCTTGTTTTTTCTGCTTTGACAAACAAAACATTAAAACAATAATCAAGCCACTAAAAAGTAGCGAATTGGCTTCAAGCAGCAATGATAAAAACCACACTGCTTGAAATAAAACAAAATTAGTAACCGAGCGCAATATCATCGTTATCACTAGTAAAACGAGGTTTACGCGCCATTAAATGCACCGTACTTGTTGCTCTGGCTCTAAACGCACCTTCACAATAAGCAAAATAAAATAACCATAAACGATAAAAGCGTTCATCAAATTTAGAGCGGTCTAAATCAGGCCAGCTTTTTATAAAACGAGTTCGCCAATCTGCTAATGTTCGTGCGTAGTGAGCGCCAATATCATTAACAGTATGAATAACCATATCGGTATTATTTTTAATCTGCTCACTCATTTCGTTAAGCGATGGCAAACATCCGCCCGGAAAAATATACTGCTGAATAAAGTCAGAGTTTTTTAAGTAGTGCTTATAACGCTGATCGCCAATAGTAATTGCTTGAATAAGCATGGCGCCATCATCTTTTAGGAGCTCACCACACTGAGTGAAAAAGCTCGGCAAATAATCATGACCCACTGCTTCTATCATTTCAATGGAAACAAGCTTGTCGTATTTACCTTTTAGTAGTCTGTAGTCGAGCTTAAGTAATGTTATTTTACTTTCAAGACCAAGCTCAACAATCTTGTTAGCTACATAATCATGTTGCTCATCAGATATGGTTGTTGTTGTTACATGGCAATCGTAATGTGTGGCTGCATATATAGCAAATGCCCCCCACCCTGTACCAATTTCAATTACTGAATCATTTTTTTGAAGCTCAACTTGCTCACAAATGCGTTTAAGCTTGTATTGCTGAGCCTCTTCAAGTGTCGCTTCTTTTGTAGGATATACAGCACTTGAATAAAGCATTTCTTTACTTAAAAATGATTCGTACAAATCATTACCTAAGTCGTAATGAGCAACAATATTTTTCTTAGATCCCGATTCTGAATTTTTGTTTTTTATATGATTAAACCGGTGTGCGATATTACTAAAAAATGCGAATTTTTTTTCAAACTCATCAAGTTGCTTTTCATTTATAGCAAATATCTCAATGAATGAAGTTAAGTTGTCACAAGACCAATGTCCCAAAATATACGCTTCGCCAGCGCCAACGCTCCCAGATAACGCAAACGCTTTATACATAGCTTTATCATTAACTGTTACTGTTGCTTTTAACGCAGACGATACATCACCAAAAACTGTACGCTCATTTCCTTCAATTAAAACAACTTGACCTGTTTCAATTGACGAAAAGGCTTTAGTCACTAATTTTTTATATATATTAGTTAACCAACTAGTGCTTTGTTCGCAATTTAAGCTCGACACTTTATCCATTAAAATACCTATTAATTGTCCTGACTACCTATGTGCTTTATGGCTTACCTGAGTGACCTAAAAAAGGCACTCGCTTTATAAACAACTTTAATGCTTGATAATAAATACCTTTGAAAATAGACCATGTCATGGCCGGAAAACGTTTAAACAACTTATTAATCTCTTCGTTAGTGAGTTTTTTACGTTTCAAGCGAAGTGTTGCATCAAATAATAACTCTTCATTTCGCTTATTTTCAATGTGTATCAATGTTTTATCAGGCGATTGTTTAACATGCCAATGATAGTTCATATCCAGATTCATAAAAGGTGATACGGAAAAAACCTTCTTAAAGTTCACTTTTTTTTCTAAAGGGACTAAATAATAATGACGTTCGTTCCATGGTGTATTACTCACTTCAGCTATCATGTACTTAAAACGGGTGTCGTTGTGGCCAAAAAAGTAAAAATTAACAGGACTAAAATACACACCAAAACAACGAAGCTGCCCTAGCATGTAAATATGAGAAAAGGTTTCAGTAATACCTAAATTGGCAAGTTGATCATGCGCACGCTCAATAAGAGGTCGTTTAGCAAGTTGTGAAGTGTCTTTAAGATAATCAGCTTCATTAAATTTTAACGCTTTTAAGCCTGACGTACCTATGTGTTTATGCACACCATTTAGTTGTTGAGGATTATTTAAATCTACCCACATCATATACAATGGGTAACTAAAACGATGTTCTTTAACAGCAAAACGGCGATGTTTTACATCGCCTAAATACACTGCACTAGTCAAATTCGACCCCAAGTTGCTTGGCTACATCTACACCACTGTGTACGCCATCTTCATGAAAACCATTGTACCAATAAGCACCACAAAAATAACTATTGTTTTGTCCATCAATACTGTGTTTAAGCTTTTGAGCAGCAATTGACTCTTGGTTAAATACAGGATGATGATAAGTAAACTCGCGCAAAATTTTACTTTGGCTTATTCCTTCAAGGTGATTAAGCGTTACACAAAACTGTGTATCCGATTGTATACCTTGCAAAATATTCATTTGGTAAGTAACAACAGCTGCTTTATCAGTGTTGTTATTAAGTAGGTAGTTCCAACTTGCCCATGCCGCTTTTCTATCAGGTAAAAGGTTTGTATCGGTGTGCAGCACAACTGAATTCTCAGTGTAAGCTATTGCACCCAATACTGACTTTTCTTGCTCAGTCGCATCACCAAGTAGTGCAAGCGCCTGATCTGAATGACAAGCAAATATTACTTTATCAAACTTACTTAATTCACCATTGGCAAACTCTATTGTTACTTCATCATTTTGACGCGTAACAGATTTAATATCTGTATTAAGTTTAATTTTATCAGCAAAGCCTCTGATCAGTGGCTTAATATACTGACGAGAGCCACCTGGTACTACATACCACTGTGGTCTATTTGTTACATCTAAAAGGCCATGATTAAAGAAGAACTTAACAAAAAATTCAACGCCTACATTTTCCATTTCTTTAATACTGGTAGACCAAATAGCTGCGCCCATCGGAAGAATATAATGGTATTTAAAAAAGTCATTAAAGTGATTGTCACTAAGCAATTGCCCTAATGATTGATCAGATTGGTAATCATCTTTTTCATGTAGTGCTTTACACAATTTGTTAAACCTAACAATGTCGTACAATAATCGCCAAAACTTAGGTCTAAAAATATTACGACGCTGTGCAAACAGGCTTGTAAACGTATGGCCATTGTATTCAAAGCCAGTGGCTTCGTTATGAACACTAAAGCTCATCTGCGTTGTTTGTTTATCTACACCAATACGCGATAGTAACTTTTCAAAGTATGGGTAAGTTCTGTCATTAAATACAATAAAACCAGTATCTATTGCGTATTTTATGCCGCACACATCAACATCAACCGTTGCAGTGTGGCCACCTATATAATCATTTTTTTCAAATACGGTTACATCGTAATGTTTATGAAGCAAATGCCCACATGTTAAACCAGATACACCAGTTCCTATTATTGCTATTTTTTTCAACGGGCTAATCCTTTTGCGATTTTAAGCCAAATTGGGAGTGGCAAAATACGTAATGCCTTTAATATAAGTGTAAAACGGTACGGAAAGTGAACATCTTTTCGGCGCTTATGTATTCCCTTAATCATATAGTCTGCGGCTTTTTCAGCGGTAACGGCCATAGGCATCGGGAAATCATTTTTATTAGTAAGCGGAGTTTTCACAAAGCCAGGGTGAACTAAAGTCACATCAACATCATCTAAATCAACAGCTAAGCTTTTTGCTAAGTAACTTACACCCGCTTTTGATGCACCATAAGCTTCTGAACGAGGTAGCGCAAGATAGGTAACACTTGAGCTGACCAAAACAAGCTGACCACCTGAATTTATTTTAGGAAGTAGCGCCTCAAGGCAATACCCCATAGAGAGTAAATTTACGTTTATTACACGTTCAAACAATGCACTATCAAAGTTTCGTGCGTCATCTATGTATTCACAGTTACCCGCGTTTAAAATAACACGGTCAAAATGAGGAAAGCCAACTGTCGACTCTTTAATGTCTTGTAGATTAGTTGCGTCAAATTTGCATACTTGAATATTGTCGTATTTAGCAAGCTCAGCGAGCTTTTCACTATTACGTCCACAAGCTATAACAGTGTCTCCCAACTGCGCATATTTAATTGCTAACTGCTCACCAATACCAGAAGTAGCACCCGTTATAAGTGTGATCATAATTAACCTGCCCTTTTATCAATTAGCTTTATAACACTACCAAGTAAAGGAATATGTTTGTACAGCAACTCGCCCACATTAAAGTAGTCTCTGTGCTTGATAATTTTGCCATTTTCAAAAATAAGCTTGCTATGACCTTCTACCGAAATAGTTTTACCTGATGAAAGCTTTGGATGTGCATAGTGCATAGTCCAATAGATAAAAGCATTGTTGCCGCTATCAAACGAATCATTAATATCAAACTGACAATGCTTAACATTGCTATATAAGTTAGCAAAGTACCTGCGCAATTCTACAATGCCGTTAATTGCATGCATTGGGTCTATAAACTGTATGTTGTCACAGTAAATATCACTCAATAAATCAAGATTAGTGCTATCAAGCTGTTGGTATATTTCAACAAATTTATCTACTGGTAACTGGTTATCCATATCACACCTTAAATGCAGCAAGTGCACGTTCTCGTGCCGCTTCATGATCAACTATTGCTGGCCAGTAACATTCCTTATCTTTACCTATTGCGGCTAAATAAGTGTGTGGAAAATGAATGTGTTTATCTGGCACGTTTTCAAGCTCTGGCAAATACTTACGGATAAACTTGCCAGTTGGATCAAAGCGCTCGCTTTGTCTGATAGGGTTAAAAACTCTAAAATAAGGCTGAGCATCACACCCGGTACTTGCAGCCCACTGCCAACCACCATTATTTGAGGCTAAATCGCCATCAATTAGGTGCTGCATAAAAAAGCGCTCACCTTCGCGCCAGTCTATTAATAAATGCTTAGTTAAAAAGCTCGCAACAACCATACGTAAACGATTGTGCATCCAACCGGTTTGCTTTAGTTGTAGCATTGCAGCATCCACTAACGGGTAACCTGTACGCCCTTCACACCATGCTGTAAATTCATTTTCGCTTTTACGCCACACTACGGCGTTATACTTTTCGTTAAAGTTATCACCGCGCGAAAGCTTCGGAAATTCAGCAATTAAATGCCTGTAAAATTCGCGCCAAACAAGCTCGTTAATCCACGTAAACGTTTTACTTTTTGACGTAGTTAAAATATCAGGATAACGCTGCTGAATATTAATAAGCAGCTGTTTTGTGCTCACAATACCAAGTGCTAAATACGGGCTTAAACCTGATGTGCCTTTTACGCTGGGTATATCACGCTGATCATCGTAGCTTGTAAGTTTGTCACATATAAAGTTATCGACCACAGTAGAAAGTGTTTCGTCGTCAACTGGCCACTTATCTGAGCATCCATCACTTTTTAGTAAGCCGCTTTCATCAAATTTTGTTGGCTCAGAAGTTAAAGGCCATTGAGGCAAACTAAAGTGTGTATCTTGATACTGCTTTAACCATGCTCGCTTAAATGGAGTAAACACTTTATACATTTCATTACTTTGGTTTTTAACCGTTCCAACAGGTGCAATTAAATCACCTTCGTACAAAGTAAAAGTAATTGAAAGCTCATCGCATTCGTGCAAAATTGCTTTATCGCGGTTTACTTCATTAAGCTCATATTCTGTATTAGCAATTACGTGTTTTACATCGTTTGCTTTACAAAAGTTAATAAGCTCACGCGTACAATCAGAAAAGCTAGGCGCTTCAATAATATGTAAAGTAATGCCGTAATCAGCAAGCTGATATTGAAGATAAGTAACTCGGCGCTTGAGTAAGTCAATCTGAATAGGCGCAGCTTGGTGCTGTTGCCACTGTTTTTCAGACACAAAAAAAATGGCGTGTTTAGCGCCATTATTTAGCGCTTGAATTAACGCTTCGTTAGAAAAAAGGCGCAAATCGCGCCTAAACCAAAATAATGTATCCATTAAATACCAAATCGTAGTTTTAAATCGTGAGGGTAAGGGTTAAAAAACACTTGTTTTTCAAGGTACTCATTTGGGTGAACCTTCAAATGATGTTTTAACAAGGTAAGTGGTACATACAATGGCACCAAACCTTCGCGGTATTCATCTATCGCATCACGAAGTTCTTGTTTTTCAACCTTCGATAAATCAGTTTTAAAGTAACCTTGTAAATGCATTAGCGTGTTGCAGTTATTTCTGCGAGAAGCTGGCTTTTTAAGACCCGTCATCAACCCTAAAATATATTCATCAGCAACTGCATTTATATCGTCGCCTACATAAGTCCCCAGCAGGTTACCCAAATCACGATAAGCTTGATAGTTATGAGCCATTAACAAGTACTTATACTGAGAGTGAAATTGAGTAAGCTTGTGAACCGTAAGCGGCTCTTGTGCTAATTTTTGCCAGTTTTTAAATACGTAAATTCTCATTACAAAGTTTTCACGTAAATGCATGTCGTTTAAACGTCCGTTTTCTTCACATGGCAATAATGGGTTGTGCTTCATTATTTGCTCAGCAAAAAAACCAACGCCTTCTGAGGTATTACCTGTTCCTGCTTCATTGTATATTTTAATGCGCTCCATACCGCAGCTTGGGCTTTTTGCACAAAATACAAACCCGCTTAATTCTTTAGCTTGTTCAGTTGCAACTTTTTTACCATATTCAGTAAGTTGTTGGCCTACTTCGCCGGTGCCATCTGGGCGGCATACTTTAATAGTATCGCCCACTTTAACTTGGCGAATAGTTGGACGAGGTATCGGTAAACCAACAGCTACTTCCGGACAAAACCGTGTGTATTCAACGTGTTTGCCTAGTTCATCCATACAAAAATTTGACTTTTTATGTCCTGTGTCAAATCTAACTTTTTCGCCTGCTAAGCAGGCGCTTATACCTATTTTTATTATATCTGTGTGCATATATTCTCTTAGTAAATCAAATTACCTATTGGATTTAGTAACTTGCTGAAGCCCTTATTAAAATGTAGCGCACTACTGACAACTGTAAAGCATAAACATCCATCTTTCGTTAAAGGTGTATGTTGATGACTACCATCTTGCCAAATAAAGTCGCCTGGTACGTAATTACCATCTTCATCACTAAACTCACCGTCTAGTAGTAAAGTAACTTCAAATCCGGTATGTGTATGCTCAGGAATTTCGCCACCAGCATCAATATGTAGCAAGCTAGAACGCAGCGCACCATCATCAAGCGAAACGCGAGATCGTGCCAGCTTACCAACTTGTGTAAATTTGCTATGAGAAATACGTGTTAAAGCACGTGGAAGCTGATAGTTATGCTCATTCACTTTAATAGATACAGGCTCTACTTCGTAAACTTCATCAATAGAATCATCAGACATGATCATATCAAGTACGTTTAATTCAAATTCTTCAAGTAAATCAGATTTCTCAGTTTGAGGTTTCTCAAATTGAGCAGGCTCTTCATTAAATAATGCATTTGCATTACTTGCTTCAATTTTAGCTACTTTAGCTTGGCACACAGGGCACATGTCTACGTGAATAGAAACGGCTAAACTCAATGATGTAGCAAGTGATGCATCGCAATACTGTGTCAGTAAAGTTTCACTCGGGTGATGTTTAATCATGCTGATCTCCCATTTCATTACGTAATTTTTGCAAGGCCAAACGTAACCGTGATTTTACCGTGCCTACTGGAATATTAAGTTGATGTGCAAGTTGCTCTTGCGACATATCTTGAAAATAAACGCCTCTTACCACTTCGCGTTGAGCAATTGGTAATTTGTCTAAATAGCGCTTAATTTGTTTATCTTCTAAATGATCACTGTATTCGTGATGCGTATCTTGTGAGTCGTTTAGTAACGGCCAAATATCTTCGCTTATATTTTCTTCTTTATTACTTTTCATTTTACGAAGCATATCGAACGAAGCATTACGCATAACGGTATAAACCCACGTAGTCGCAGCGCCTTTTTCACTATGATACAAATGTGCTTTACGCCAAACAGACGTTAATGTCTCTTGCACAAGCTCCATGGCTTGGGCTTCAACACCAAACTGCTTAATTCCAAAGCGTTTAATTTTTGGCGCAAAGTATTCAAATAAATATGAAAACGCTTTTTTATCGCGTGATTGCGCAACATCTATAAGCGCTTGCATGAGCTCTTTACTCGGCGTTTCTGGCATGGCAGTGTACTTACCTGTATTAGGTTCACAACGTGGTGACTGTTGTTGACTTACCATAATAATTTATCCCGTTATTGCTTTTGTATTAAGTAATACGGGCAATAATTAATTTAGGATCATAAAATTTAGGCAAATTCGTTATTAATCACAGTATGGAGGAAATTCAGTAAGTTATCAAAATTCGTTTCAAACGCAAGTTGCTGTTTTTTCTCAATAGAAACAGGTAGGAGTTCAAGCCAACGTGCTGCAATCCAGGGAAGCTTGTCAAAATGAGTTTTCTTGTACAACAAATTAAGTTCCGGATTACCTTGAAACACGTTTTTAAGCGCATCGTGTAGTAGGTAATGTTCACCAATTTGGTTGTTAGAATCTTTGTACCAATACGGCGTATTACAAGGCGATACCAAGCCATGGCGTAATTCGTCTTCGTCTTGATAAACATCATTAATTTGCACGTTTTGCGATGCAAATACATCAATTAATAATACATCGTTATCGTCTTGGTCAAAATCAATAATATCAACAAGGCAACCTTGCGCGCTTATATTAAAAGGCGTGTCATGCTCAAACGTACAAAGCACAAACCCTGTATTATTTTTTAATGCGGTTTTAACCATATTTAAGTAGCGAGGCTCAAATATGCGTAATCGCGTATAACCTTCAGGTAACATAAAAATGGGTAATGGAAAAATCGCACGTTTCATAAAGTCTACTTATTTCAAACACTCTGCCTTTATTTACGTGCGCTTTTGCTAAGTCGATCAGCTTTGTATGAATCGAATTAATTACCAGCTATATAATTGGCTAAAGATTAAACCAACCTCCCATAGCTTTAAACACTTGAACCGAGTAATAAGCGCTAATCATACTGACTACGGGTGCTAACATTAATGCAAATAATCCAAGTTCACTGCTCATCGTTTTAATCCTTTAAATGATTTATTTTACGTTTTTTATACTAGTGTCAGTATTTTTAAGCGTTGTGCTATCTGTTAAAACGGGCTCATCTAATAACCCCTCTAAAACAGTTTTAGCATCAAAATAAAGCGTTTCCTTTAGTGATTTTTCAAGCTCGATTGTGGTTTGCTTAACATAGCTTGCTACACTTTGAGTTAATATATCAGTTACATCTAGGTCCACCTCTGTTGCGTGTACTTGCGCAGAACCTAATACTAATAAACTTGCCATAGCGATTTTAATTGAATGTTTCATAATGGTATTCCTTGTTTGTGTATTGTTTAGACGTAGTTATATACTCAAGGGTTGTGCCAACATAAAAACAAATCTTAACCAGTTGTAATTAAACAACTTTACACGCATCACTTTAATTTGAAAAATTCATCCCTCGTTAATTTAACCATTTAATTTAATTTTTTGACTACTTTTTAGTTAATAAATAAAAGGGTTTTAATGTATTAATACCGTCACACTAAATACATTTAGCGTTTATAAAAACGTCATATCTAATCGTTAAAATACGCACCACTATAAATAATTTAAAAAGTGCAGTATGACTCTTTCATCACGTCGAAATTTTTTAAAAACCTCAGCAGCAAGCATATTTACCGTCGCAGTATCGAGTGCCATTACAGGTTGTGCTCAAACATTAATAAACAAACCTCTATCGGCTATTGAATTTAAACACGGTGTAGCGAGTGGCGACCCGCTTAGTCATGCTTTAATAATTTGGACACGTGCAACCACTTCTCAATCAAATTTTGAAGTTACTGTTGCTTGGGAACTGGCAAGTGATTCTCAATTTAAAAACATCATTCGCAGCGGGCAAGAACAAACAGATAAAAGCCGAGACTTTACAATAAAAATAGATGTGCAAGAACTTGCTCCAAACACAGAGTACTTTTATCGTTTTATGGGTGTGAATACACAAAGCCCAATTGGCCGGGCTAAAACACTACCAATTAACAATGTTGAACAAATTAAAATGGCTGTTGTGTCGTGCTCAAACTACCCTGCTGGGTACTTTAATGCCTACACAGATGCCGCTAAGCAAAAAGATTTAGATGTGGTCCTGCATTTGGGGGATTACATTTACGAATACCCAATGGGCGGATACGCTACCGAAAATGCTGAAAAAATTGGCCGCCAATTAGCAGCCGATAACAGCGGTGAAATTATTACCCTTAGCGACTATCGTAAACGTTATGCTATTTACAGAACAGACCAAGGCCTTCAAGCACTTCACGCTGCAGCGCCTTTTATCGCAATATGGGATGATCACGAAGTTACTAACGATACCTATAAAAGTGGTGCTGAAAATCATACCCCTGATGAAGGTGATTTTTTTAAGCGTCGCGCAGCAGCTATTCAAGCCTATTACGAATGGCTGCCAATTAGGCCACCTATGGGCGAACAAAGCCCGCAAATATATCGCACCTTCGATTTTGGTAATTTAATAAGCTTACATATGCTAGATACGCGCGTAATAGCACGCGATAAACAACTCGCTTACAGCGACTACAAAAACCCCGAGACTAAGCAAATGGATGTTGCGCGCTTTGTCAGTGATTTAAATAATCCAAAAAGGCATTTACTAGGTAACACACAACTAAACTGGCTCACCAGTGCAATAACAAAATCAAATGCAAAATGGCAAGTATTGGGCCAGCAAGTATTGATGACTAAAATGTGGCTACCTACTGAAATATTCTCGCAATCCGATCGCACTAAAATACCTCAGGTGTTAAAAGAGCTTGTTACCATTAAAAAAGCAGTGTTAGCTCATAAAGCGGTAACACCCGAGCAACTCGCACGCGTAAATACTTTAATGCCTTATAATTTAGATGCGTGGGATGGTTACCCAAGCGAGCGCGAAGCATTATACAAAAGCATTACCGCATTAAATAAAAAGTTAGTCGTGGTTGCAGGTGATACGCACAATGCGTGGCATGGCACATTAAAAAATGCAAAAGGCGAAAGCGTAGGAGTAGAGTTTGCAACACCTGGTGTTACATCCCCGGGTATGGAGCATTATTTAGCGCTTAATACAGCACAAGCAAAGCAAATGGCTGACTCGCTTACATTGCTAATAAACGACTTAAATTATTGTGACTTATCACACCGTGGATATATGTTACTGACTATTACTAAAGAGCAAATCACAACCGATTGGCGCTATATAGATAACATAAACTCTCCAAGCTACAACATTGCTGCTCAACACCAAAGTGTCTATAAGGGCTAACATTTTGTATAAAAAGAGAAGGTAAACACATTATTTACCTTCTCGTTTATTTTATTAAACGCGCTTAATTACAACTATAAAGAAGCGTCCACGAAGCATCACTTCCTGGAAGACTGTTTGTATACCAATTTGCGCTGTATGCATTACCTTGATATTGCATTTTATCGTCGGTGTTATTGTGAGTAAACGAACCACCTGAGTAATCTTTGTTCACCCAATTAGGGTATGCATTAATACCGTTACAATCTGTTGAACTTACAACACTGCATCCATTTGTATCAACACTAGTACCTGCAGGTGTATCTGGGCACTGATCAATATCATCATTCACTCCATCGTTATCCGCATCGCTTTGTGGCTCAACTACTTCAACAACGCAACCTACATTATTAACAGCTTCACCTACTGGTGTATTAGGACATTGATCAACATTATCGCTTATACCATCGGCATCGCTGTCAGTTACTGCACAACCAATACTATCAACCGTTGTACCTGCGGGAGTATTATTGCACTGATCAAGGCTGTTACTTACGCCATCCCCGTCGCTATCTAAATCAACATTGCTACTACCACCACCCCAACCTTGAATGATCTCTTTAACTTTAGAGCCTGACGATGTTAGTGAATTCCAACTACCGCCTGGAGTAAATAACGATGCACCTTCGTTTTTATCGTTTAAAGCCCAGTTAGCGTGGCTAATATTGTTTGTTTTAAAAAATGCCATCCATGCATCGGTTTCATTGATATTAACACCACCATTACCATCAGCATTGACTGTTCCCCACTCTGTAGCAAATAGTGCAATGCCGTTATCGAGTGCTGTTTGTGCTTTATTTCGATACGATTGACCATGCGTGCCAGCATAAAAATGCAGAGTGTAAGCAATATTGGCGCGATCAATTGGGTTTTGTGATGCCACATCAACATCTTGCGACCACGTAGGCGTTCCAACCACAATTAAGTTATCAGGGTCGATTGCTCTAATTTTATCAATAACTGTTTCTGCGTAAGGCTTAATATCGTTAACCCATGAGATTTGTAACGGCTCGTTATAAATTTCATAAATAACATTGTCGTACTGCCCATATTTGGTAGCTACGTCTTCAAAAAAGCGAACTGCAGTTGCTTGATCGGTATGTGCTTCATGGCTATGAAAATCAATAATAACGTACATATCTTCGCTAATAGCTGCGTTTACAACAGTATCAAGACGGCTCATATTGCCCTCCCAATCAAAGTTCAAACTACCACCAGTACTCGTACCATGGCCAATAGCTGCACGAATTAATGTTGCATTAAATTCAGTTTTTGCCTTTGCTACTGTTTCTGCTGTATAAAATTTTTCAGCGCCCCACCCCGTGTTACTCCAAAATAGGCTAGGTCCTGCAAAGCTTGTGTTTTCTCCGCCCGCAAGAATTTGATTCCCACTCACCGTTAACTTTTCAACAGCGGCATTGGCCATTGTTGAGCATCCTAATAATAAAGCTAACGATAAGCTCGCCACTTTAAAATCCTTTCTTTTGTGATTATTTGAACTGTTATTCATCGTATTTCCTTAAATTGAAATTATCAGTCGTCATTGCTTGACGTAATAAATTGATAGCAAACCAATACTTAATAGTTAAACAAAGTTAATTTGGCGAGCAGAAAGTATCATTTATTTATTAACATTAAATGAATAAAAAGGTACAAGGAGAAGGATTTTAATTAACTAAATATCAACAAGTGAGCGATTTAACGAGGTTTGAGGATTTTACTGGGTATATACAGGCATTTACACGATGTTTACATGATGCGGGCAAAAAATCTCGGTTACAAAAAATATGTATAAAAATGAAAAGGCGGTAATAATAATTATTACCGCCATCAATAATAGCTAAATATCAGGGATAAATATGCGGGAAGAAAATTAATAAGCCAACCAAACCGAGTTCTGATTAAGTGGCTTATTTTTTAGTGGGTAGCGCTTTTCTGCCCAAACGGTATGCATCCACCATGCTCAGCACCCAAATTATAATCATTAAAGGTACGTACTTATATTCAGCGAGCTGAGCGCAGGCGTTAGATGGTTGTTGCGCGGCTTTTAAAATGGCCGTAACCGACATGGGGATTTTTCCGTTTACAATTTCATTTGCAGTACACTGTGCAATCGCAAATATATCTTGAAAGGTTAAAATTAAAAGAACAGAGAATACACCCGCAAAAATAGCGCCTATAAGGTGTTTTTTTAAAGAAAAATGCCCCGCTCCAGGATAAACAATGGCGGTAAGTAAAGCAGCTTTTAGATCTTGTTTCATTTTTACCTAATATAAATTCACTTTAACGTGATCACATAAAAAAGCCACTTTGCAGTGGCTCAATTAAAATATCAAGTAGTTAAATGTATTATTGTCCGCCAAACCCGAGAGTTAACTCAATACCAACAAAACGAGGTGCCCCTGCAACAAATGTTGGGTTGCCAAATCCCCCTCCAGTATTACCAGCATCAACTAAATACTCCTTATCTAATAAGTTACTGGCAAAAACACTAACGGCCCAATCATCACCACTTGCAATTCCTAAGCGCGCACTGACTAATCCAAGCCCTGGTTGGCTAATATCTAAGCCTGATATTGGCGCATTTGCTGGTTCAAAAAACACTTCAGAGCGGTAGCTATATATTAAAGAGCTCGTTAAATTAAGTGAGTTCGACAATTCTGTTGAATAAAACAGCCCCGTACTAAATGTCCACTCTGGTTGTAATCTAAATTTATTGCCAGCGAGGTTACCGTTATTACTGTCATCATCTATTTCAGCATCAAGGTAAGCCGCATTGGCAAATATCTCAAACTCATTATTAATTAACGCCCTTACTTCAGCCTCTGCGCCAACATTAGTGGCAGAGCCCGCATCAGCAGAAAACGCAACGCCTTCATCATCCTGTAACGTAACCTGAAAGTTAGAGTAGTCTTGGTAAAATACAGCGACAGAGTAATCTAAACGCCCGTCAAGCGCTTTGCCTTTAATACCGGTTTCGTAGTTCCAAATAATTTCCGCTGGGACTTCAGATATAGAAGCTTCGACATTTCCTTGTTCGTCGTTAGCCGAACTTACTTCAAGTACTTCCGAACGACGCCCTTTTGAAACAGTCGCATACATATTTGTAGTAGGGTTTATTATATAAAGCGCATTAAAACGTGGCAGCCAATCATCATAATCAGCATCGCCATAGAATGTTTCACCATTTGTATCAACCGTAAACAATGGCGCTTGTGTTAAAACACTATTGGGTGCTGCAGAGCTATAACCACTGCGCTTTTCTTCTTTTATATAACGAAGACCCGCTGTTAACTCTAATGCTTCAGTAGTAGCATAAGTTACATCAGCAAACGCTGAGTACGCTTTGTTTTCACCATAGTTTGTAAACTCTAGTGAATATGGCAACTCGTTTACTACACCACCTGTTAATGCTGGCGTTAAAATATTAACGCTACCATCATTATTAATACAAGGAACACCTGAACCCAATACGCCTAAGCAATTTAAAAATATAGACTCCTCTGTACTAAATGGAATACGCTGGCTACCATCTTCTTCAAAGTAACTCACACCAAAAATACTAGTAAACTTATTCTGCGTATAAACAGCGCGTAATTCTTGGCTAAATTGATCGCCCTCAGCAGCTTCTGCAAATTCTAAAAACCATGCTTGCGTACCATCAGCATCAAACACTTCTAAAGAATCAAAATTACGCCCTGCAGTAATTGAGGTGATTGTTAAATCGTTACTTACATCCCAATTTACAGTCAAATTTAAATCGTTAACTGTGCGATCCACACCTAAGTCTTTTTTTCCAAACACAGACTCTGCATACGGACTACCTGGCATTTCAACAAAGCTATATGGACTTATATCACCACCGGTTGGTGCATAAAGCCCATTTTTAAAAGATGTACCCGAGTCATCATTTTTTTCATACGTATACACCAAATCAATCGTTACATCGTCACTAGGTGTAATACGTAAAGACGGACGATAAGAAAAACGCTCAATAGCATGCATATCATCTTGCTTAAACCCAGCCGGATTTTGGGAGTTACTATCTCCTGCAATATTTTTTATAAACCCATCACGTTCACGATAAGTAAAAGCAACACGGCCTTGCAATAAATCATTGCCACCCGTTACAAAGCCACTAGCACCTTTGGCCGAGTAATTACCAACGGATGCTTTTAATTGAGCCGAAAAATCTTTTTCTGGTTTACGTGTTGCTACACTAATAGCACCTACAGAAGCTGCTGTTCCAAACAGTGTCGCTTGTGGTCCCTTAACAACTTCAATCCCTTCTACATCAAAAAGCTCAAAGTATGAGCCACGAGAGCGTGATACATCTGCTCCGTTATAATAAATAGACACACGAGGGGATGATTGAGACGACCCACTATCAGACGTAATACCACGAATTACAAAGCCCGGGTTGTTAGGGCTTTGCTCTTGAATAACAAGCCCTGGTGTTATTTCAGATAAAGTGTCTAGTTCACCTATACCCAAGCTTTCTAAAAAGTCGCCATCGTAGGCGCTTATTGTTACGGGCACATCTTGTATTGATTGCGCACGCTTTTGAGCAACAACCACTATTTCATCAAGTTCTTTATTTATGGTTTGATCTGCAAAACTATTTGTTGATGTAACGCAAATCATCGCCACAGACAATTTAGTAAGTTTAAGAAAAGGCCGTGTTGTTAATTTATTTTTCATGTTTTTCACTGTTCGTCCGGTTAATTGTTTTTAGGAATTACCAGTAATCTAACGAACTATTACGACTTTTTTACGTCTTATTAATTACGCATTGGTTAAATTGATGTTTCAACTTTATGAAAAACAATAAATTATTGTATTCATATAAAAATTATAATATTGAAAAACTCAGCGTACACTTGTACACTAAAATTCATTCAAATAGTGGTAGGATCTGTTATGTCGTTAGAAGCGCCCTATTCTAAAAAAGAAGAACAACTAAACGTAATTAGCCATGCACTTGGTATTGTATTTGCCGCATTTGTTATGTGGGATTTATTTAGCCAAGCCACCAGCACTAAAGCGTATGTAAGTACTGTAATTTATGGCAGCAGTCTATTTGTACTGTTTTTGTCGTCCACTTTGTACCATGCCAGTATTCAACCGCGCTTAAGAGCCTTTTATAAAAAGTGCGATCACTGCGCCATATACTTATTAATTGCCGGCACCTACACTCCCTTTTTATTAATCTCATTAACTGGTGCTTGGTCATGGGCCACACTTACATTTATTTGGGCGGTGGCACTAGCAGGCGTTGCGTACAAAGTATTTGTAAAAAACGGTAATAAAAAAATATCGCTCGCCACCTACTTGCTCATGGGTTGGTTTGCACTGGCTATAGTGTATCCACTTTATTCTAGTGTTGATGTAAAAGCACTTTACTGGCTACTTGCCGGCGGCATTTTTTATAGTTTAGGTACATTATTTTACAGCGCTAAAAGCACCCAATTTAGCCACGCTATTTGGCACTTATTTGTTATTGCTGGGTGTGTTTGCCATTATATTTCAATTAGCAATTACGTTTATTGATAACGACTTAAAGTGCACAACAAGCAGCACATCGAAATATTTAGAGGATCACATATGTAAAATCGATATAAAGTCAGGCTCTATATCGATTTAAAATACACTAAATTATATAAATTCAAAAATAATGAGGTCTTTACCCAGCATTATCAACTTTTAAAACCAAAGCAAATCGACCGTCTTTATGTGTAAAACCCCAAACAGAGTTATTGTTATAGTTATAACCCCACAAATAAGTCCCACAACTGCTGCTTACATCACTTGGGGCACTACCAGCACCCGATTGAAACATAACGCTAAAGTCATCCGAGTAAGAGGTAGCAGTAAAGCAGTTTTCATCTAAAAACGCGTCCCAAACACCCGTTTCTTCATTGTATCGACCAATAGTTAAAGTAGATAAATCAACGCCTTCGGGAGCTGTTATTGCAATCGCCATTGCATCAGCGTCATCTTCAGCGGTGATCACACCATCTCGAATAACATTTGTTGGATTATCGGTTTCCACTGCATCTTTATCAAAAAACAACTCTGAAGGAGAGCTGGTTTGCACAAATCCGTTTGTGTTTTTATATGAGCCATCTTGGTTTAAATTACCATTAATGTACAAAATATCAGATACAGTTGTAGCATCCTCGTCAGTAAACCAGCTTAATGACAACAATTCATTCATTGCTTGCTCTTCTCGAGGAATACTATAAGCATCAGCAAAGATTGTATATTCCCCTTTACCTGTCCCTAAATCATCTTGATAGTTTGTATCAACGCCCACCTGCTTTTTATCTTGGGTATCGGTAGTTAACATTTCAACACTGTTATACGTTAAATTAAAACCATCTAAAATAGCCGCTTGCGTACCAATATAACCGGCTTCATCAGGTGTTTTTGTTGTTGCCCAATAAGATTCGTAAGGAGAAACAACACGCTGTAGCGCATCGCTCGTATAGCTTGCACTATCACCTACACTCCATTCAATAGGGATAATTTCTTCAATGGTTTTGCCTGCTGAATCAACATCATATTGCACCCAAGCATTTTGAGGTTCATCCCAATATGTACCCATGTTCATATCTGCTTCTGAGAAATTAACCGGTGCATAATAGTTTTTAAACGTAATTTGACGACCATTAACTTCAACAATCACGAATGATATTTTGTTTGATTTTTCATACTTAGTTAAATCTTTAGTGTACTGACTATTTGTTCCTTCGTAGTCACCTACTTGAGCAAAATTATCCTGCGCTAAACCCGTTTCATATTTATCATGAATACCATAACGATTGTTGTACGCTTTCCAAGATGCATTACCAGCAACAATTTGCGTAAAGCCAACAGATGGATTCGAATTATCTGGATGAATTAAGCTACGAGAGTATTGATGATCGTGGCCAGCAATATAGTTAACTTTATATTCACTCAATAAATTAAGGACGTTATCCATTAAGCCAGGTGAAGACTCATCTTGCAGCTGTAAATAACCTAATTGACCAGTATCAAGCCCTAATATGCCTGGCTCAGTTTCATCCTCATCTCCACTTGTTCCATCGCTTTTTAACGAACTAATATAGTCAAAATATTCATCATAATTATAAACAGACGGACGCTTTTTAGTTGATAAAGCTTCGTGACCAAACATTACAATATGATCAACGGTAGTCCCTTTTGTTTCTAAAACATTTTTTAACCAATCGTAAATAAGAAGCCAAGTACCTTCATAGTTAACAGACACTAAATCACTGGCATAAAAGTCTATAGCAATAAATAGTGTATTGTTTTGAACTGTATAGTACATAAGATCTTCAATACCTTCGTAACCCACTATTTCGCCGCTTTCTAGCCCTTTGCTTAACAGTTTTCCTGGGTATTGTTGATACAAATTGTACCCTTGATCGAATTCCTGTGAATCCGCATCGGTATATGCATCAATACCATTATCCATATTATTTACAGAGCGATTGTCTGTCGTATCCACAGAAGTAGTAAACCAACTTAGCCAATCATAACCATCTACAATTTCGTGATTACCACGCACAGGTAAAACAGTCATTCCGGCTTCAGTTAAAGGCGTGCCAACCTTATTCATCCATTCAACATATTCATTTTCTGTGCGTACATCGGTCATATCACCTACTGCGAGTACAACTGAAACTCCCTCTTCTTTTATCTTAGAAACAATAGGGTCAACTAATAAAGCGGGAAGGTGTTTAAAATCATAAGGCGTATCTGAACGTTCGCTACTTGCAATTTCGACCGGCACGCCGCCAGCAACAAGCGGATCTCCATTTTCATCAACAAAAATAGCATTATAAGGGTCAGATACGTCAATCTTCCAACCTTCACCATCAAAAATGTCATCATTATTAACGTCATAACCAATATCGACAGATAACGTTAAACCATCGTAGGTATGTGTAATTGTTTGTTTATAATCATCATCATCTCGACCTTGAGTATCGGGTATAACCGCAAAGCGCCAAACATTATCACTATTATTTTCTGCAAGTTTATTAGCTCCTTGCGTCACCGTAGTACTTACAGTAGTACTTACCGTACTTTCATTTTCAACTTGATCAGAATTTTCTGTTGAATCTA
Source organism: Pseudoalteromonas sp. NZS71_1 (assembly GCF_015864305.1). Taxonomy (NCBI): domain Bacteria; kingdom Pseudomonadati; phylum Pseudomonadota; class Gammaproteobacteria; order Alteromonadales; family Pseudoalteromonadaceae; genus Pseudoalteromonas; species Pseudoalteromonas sp. NZS71_1. The sequence continues at coordinate 228,510 of NZ_JADYXM010000001.1, forward strand.
AATTATCAGAACCACATGCAAAAAGAGCATTGGAAATAACAACTATTAAAGCGGTTTTGCTTAAAGCCTTCATTAGGGTATTTACCTATTATTTAATTATAATTTTATGGCAACTTAGCTTCACAGCAGCCAAATAGAAATAAAGTAAATAAGGTACAGGGGAAATATTACAATTTTATAGAAATTAACGTGATATAGACCTGAAATGAAAATTATTAATTTGGGGACAATAAGGAATACGCAAACAAATTAAACAACAATTAAGCAAGACAACCACACCAAAATTTAGGATAGGTGAAATTGTTAATTTGCCGTTATGATAACTAAATTCGAATTTATTTGGTCTGTTCGTCTCGTAGGATAGATACTAGTCACTTGTATGGTGCGAAAGCACGTACTATCGATGGAAAACCAGAGCTTGAAAAAAATTGAGTTCCACGAATGGAATGGTAAAGGAGTTCCATCTGGATTCTTCAGACAAGAAGATGCTTAATTGCCTACATAGAGGTGCGCTACGGCACCTCTATTCTTTGATTTGCTAAACACTACCTTCTAGGTGACTTGCATAACCAGATTAAAAGTCTATCTTATCAAGCCACTCGACATGCTTTGTACGTTCTTCTTGCTGCCATTTCAAATTCCAAACCCAATTATCCGCTCTTGGTGAACAATCAGAGCACTTATCACAATGTCTTTGTTTAAATCCTAACGCAAACTCTGGCCCATCAGATTTATCGAATGCTTTAATTAACAAGTTCCCAGTTCCAGCTGTGTGCTTATGCTTTAAGCAAGTCATGAATGGCATACTCAGAGAGTGCATTCCTAATTGCTGGGCTATCTCCCTCTAGGTCGGTAATCAACAAACATATGCTCACAATGACCAATAACATTTGTAGGGTCATAGTTGGCTAAACCTATTGCGACGAACCTACCTTCTCTCGAAGCAGGATCATCTGGGTCCATACCAAGGTTTTTAGCCATATCAGCAAAGAATTGCTTTTGCTCTTCAATGCTGGCTTCAAAAAATGGTTTATCCTTATTAGCTATTACATTATCAAGTGCGTCTAATAACTCTTTAGCACTCGGACAATGCTCAAGAATTAAATATCTAACGTCAAACTTAACAATAGTTTTAAGCTCAGATTGTGAATTGACCATAAGATACAACAGCTCAATTTTTCTCCTCTCACTAACAACTGAAGAGTACATCAATACTGTATGAAGCATCTTTTCAACCCACTCATCTAGGAATGCGATAGCTTCATTTGACCCACGTGCATTATGAATGGTTTTAAACATACCTATAGATAAAGCAACATCACACATCAAATCTGCCAAGATATTAAACTGACTGATGCTAACGAGCCTGTGGCACATGTTTATTATCTTCTGCAACTGAGCACAAGCATCATGGTATTGCTGGTGTACTTCTCGGTTCATACACAAGTATTCAAAGCTATCGGATTTAAAGTTCTCATTTGAATGATGGTGCGCATGTAGTTGTTCAACTTTAAAATTGAACAGAGAACTTCTTACCTTAGCTATAGCAGTAAGACGGTAAGCTGACTCCTTTTGCTCTCTTGCAAAGACAACTAAGAGTTCACATAACTTAAGTTGTTCTTCAATCTTTTCATTTTTTACTTGTTTATAAGGAGCTACCTTAAAAGCGTAATCGAAGTAAAGTGTAGCCAAGAACCTATCTTTAGCTGGCACAATGCGCGATTGAATAATGTCACTGGCTTGCTGATAAAGGTCATTAAATGAGCCAGCTAGTAAGAGTTGGTCTAGCTTGAGATGATAAGCCTTAAACAAAGCATCACCAACTTGATCGATACATGTATTCAAGGCTTCTGGTTGCAGGGTTTTACAGTTGTTAACCGCAAGCTTAAGATCTCGTAAAGACAGAAAGTCCCAACATTTTTTAACAGCTACCAACAATTTATCGAATGCTGCGGAATCGTTTCTCTCTAGCTTATTCTCAACAGGTAAATGGACAGTCAAAGTATCAGTCGATGAATCTTGTACTTTCTCCAAGATCTCTTGATTATCAGTAATAGAAGCCCAATAAATATCTTCGTTAGACACTTCAACAACTACCAATATTACTGGAATATTGAACTTGAGATAATACTGAAGACGGACGCGAGAAACTGAGAAAGACAGCTTATGTCTACCCTCAATAAATGAACAGTTCTCTTGACCTTTCAGCTGAATCTTAAAAACGCTCTCTTGGCCAAGAGCTTTGCCATTCGAATCTTTTAACTCTATCTCACAATCAATACCATGATCATCCTGATCTTCTTGACTTCGGATAATCCAGTTTAGAGGTGCTTTATAATTAAAAATTCGCCCTGCTGCTGCGCCAATCTCACCCGCATTCATAATAAAACCTGATAATTTTAAGAGCTTATATTCTAACCGGAAGCTGCAATAATTTAAATCAAATAGAACAAATTGTGGTGATAGATACATCGGATTACTTTAAGTAAGCTAAAGACATCTAAAACAAGCTTCGGGGCAGAAACGAGTTAATCATGAATGACTTCTTTTGACACTTTTGCGACACCCGCATATTGTTACATTTAGCTTTAACAAAGATAATAGAAAACTTAGTAAGAGTAATATTTTAGGGAATTTGTTAAAACTAAAAGAGCGAATGGGGTCAAATCTTGACTTCACACATTAAGAATCGTCAATGTCTGCTCATGGCACTCTCCAGCCAGCCGACAACATAAAATATTGATAATAATTGGCAAGGTATTTTACTGTGTCGGATGGCGTGGCTTCGCCACTTATCCGACCTACGTCAAAATGTAGGTTGGTTAAGCAGAAGGCACCACCCAACAGAGTATCGATTCACGCCTTGAAGGTTAGCTTTTGGCACTCAGCTAATAGTCGGTGTCGAGCGATAACTGGCAATTCAGAAGATTTCCCATCAGCTAAGTAATACTAAAAGGATACTTTCCCCTTTACTACATGACTAAATAACCCACCCCAAGCATAATATATATAGCTAGCAATAACTTATGCTTTTTGCTATTAATAGAAACTCATAAAATAAGGACGTTCTCACGCTAAAATAGGCAAAGTGTCCTCTGATATAACTGTTAATTGGCTCTTTAATATTGAGCATATTTTTAGTAGGGAGTAATAATTTGTCAGCATTTTTGAAAATACATTTTCAAATATTACTTACTCACTTTGGTGTTGCTTTATTCTCTGGAAGCATGATTGGTTGGGCGGAAGGTTTAAATAAAGGGTTACTGTTCGGTGTACTTTATTTTATATTTATGTTCATCGTTCATTTTTATTTATTTTACAAGCACAGGCATAGGTACGGTAAAAACCCACCTAAATAAATTACAGCAATGTAAAGCCAGTTAACAAGGCAAATTAAAAAATGCGGACAAATCTTGACTTCACACATTAAGAATATTCAATGTCTGCTCATGGCACTTACCTGCCCATAATAGTCATATCACTCCCACCGACACTCACGCATATTTACTTTGTCGCTTTTAAACAGTACGCCTTCTGATAATAACTTTTCACGTTGTTCTTGGTATTTTTCGCTACCTGCAGGGAATGATATTTTACCTTGGCTATTCACTACCCTGTGCCAAGGTATAACTGAGTCGTTTGGCATCACTTTTAATAAGCGCCCTACCAGCCGTGAATTTTGAGGATAACCCGCAAGAGCGGCAACTTGCCCGTAACTTGCTACTTTGCCTATTGGTATGCCTGCGATAACAGTATAAATAAGTGTTTCTTTATCAATATCAGCGTTCATTTAAATACGCCTCACTAAGTACTTTAAATTGCTCCCAAATAGTACGCGCTACAGGGCCGTGGTGCATTGCATGCTGCCTAAAGGCTCTAATTTGCGCGCTAAATTTATGCTCTCGGTCAGTTATGTGTATTTCTTGAAGTAAGCCTGCTTTTATTTCAGGGTCGCAGTGCTCTAGGCTCATCATTGCCCAACCTGCGCCTGAGAGTAAAAACGATTTTAGGGTCGATACATCATCAATTTTCATCATGGCGGAGCCTTTTGAGTACGATAGCCTGTCGCTGTCGATACTCAAGTCACTTTCAAACATGGCTAAACACGGATACGTTTGCAGTTCGCTATAGGTAAGTTTTTGAGGGAGTACGCCTTTAGCGCTCACAATACCAATATCGAGCCTGCCTATGGGTACGCTTTCTAAATCGCCTGTCGCATGAAATAAATCAAACCACGGGCCAATGCCTAATTCGGCTTGCCCACTGTTTACTTGCTCTAATGAAATAAAGCGCTTCCCGCTGGTTAAGCTAAACTCTGTGCTGGTAAACAACCTAAAAGTATTACTTATGATCTCGTTATAACTCTGCATATGACAAAGTTGCTCGTAACAAACTCTAAATTGGGGTTCATTACCTAATGCCAATTCTTTAGCGAGCTGTGCTAGCTCGTCGTTGGCATGCAGTAGTTGCTGCGCTTCGCGGTGAAAAACACGTCCTTTTTCAGTAAGCTGTAATCGGTACTTACTTCTGTCTAGTAACTCAAATCCTATTTTGGCTTCTAAGTTTTTAATGGCGAGTGTAAGCGCTGGCTGCGTTTTATGTAGCTTTAGTGCTGCTCCGCTTAGGCTTGCGCTTTGCACTATGGCATCTAAAATTATTAATTGATTCAGCTTCATATACCGCTCTGCAACATCATAAATAAAACTTATTGAGTTTCTAAAATTTAATGATTTTTATTTTATATGTTTGCAGCGTATGCTGCACTTAATTATTTTGCCATCATTGCAACGGAGAAGACATGAAACTCTTTCGTCTATGTTTATTAACAACGACCTTACTTAGCTTAATAGCCTGTTCTGAGCCAGAACAGCAAGTTAAAGAAGAGCCTATTCGCCCTGTTAAATTATTCAACATAGGTCATGATACGCAAATTAACATTCGTAGTTTTCCTGCTGAAGTTGTTGCAAACCAAGGCTCGTACCTTGCTTTTAGGGTAAACGGCGAACTTGTTAAGTTTCCTGTGCTTGCTGGTGAACACGTTGAAAAAGGTGATTTATTAGCAAAACTGGATCCAGAAGATTTTCAATTACAGTTTGACGAACGTAAAGCGCGCTTTGAATTGGCAAAATCACAACTTGGTCGTATTGAGCAATTGTTTGAGAAAAAAATCACCAGCCAGTCAGAATTAGATCAAGCCACTGCTAATATGCAAATTGCTGAATCTGCATTTAGAATTGCACAAACGAACCTTGAATACAGTGAACTACGCGCACCATTTTCAGGCACTGTCGCTAAGGTGTTTGTTAAAAACTTTGAAAACATTCAAGCCAAACAAAATATATTACGCTTAGAAACACGCGATTTAATGGACGTAGAAATTCAGGTTCCTGAAAAAATAGTCGCTCGCTTTCAAAAAGGCACCGATTACCACCCTACTGTAAAGTTTGATGGCTTTGACGACAAAGAATACATACTTGATATTAAAGAGTGGGATACCCAAGCAGATCCTGCAACACTTACTTATAAAGTTGTGTTTTCGCTACCAGTACCTGAGGACTTTAATTTACTAGCCGGTATGACGGGTAGCGTGCTTATTGATTTAAGTAAAGTAACGCGCTCGCAAGTTGCTTATACAATTTTACCTATCGAGTCGGTGTTTTCTGAGCCGCAAGAATCAATTGAAGATAACGCCTACGTATGGCTTTTTGATTCAAAAACTAGCCAAGTGCATAAACAAGCTGTAAAGGTTGGCCAGTTGCACCGCGATGGCATTGAAGTATTAAGTGGTATTGAAGAAGGCCAAATTGTGGTTTCAGCCGGTGTGCATTCACTAAAAGAAGGCATGAAAGTAAGAGCATGGAATAAAGAGCGAGGCTTATAATTATGAGCTTTGCACAACTCTCCATAGAGAAAAAAGTAATCAGTTGGATGTTTACGCTGCTGCTATTAATTGGCGGTAGTGTGTCGTACTTTGATTTAGGGCAATTAGAAGACCCTGAGTTTACGCTTAAAAAAGCCATGGTTATTACTATGTACCCTGGCGCGTCGCCGCAACAAGTTGAAGAAGAAGTTACTTTTCCGATTGAAAACGCGATTCAGCAATTGCCTTATGTCGATTACGTTACGTCTATTTCATCTAACGGTAAATCACAAATTTCAGTAGAAATGAAAAGCAATTATCGTAAAGAGCAGCTTCGCCAAATTTGGGATGAAATGCGTCGTAAAATTAACGACCTTTCTCCGTCATTACCTAGTGGTGTTTACCCAAGCACTATTTTGGACGACTTTGCCGATGTTTACGGTGTTATGTATTCGGTAACCGGCGATGGTTATTCGTATGATGAGCTTAAAGATTACGTCGATTTTTTAAAGCGCGAACTGGTATTGGTTAAAGGTGTTAGTAAAGTAACCGTTGCGGGCCAACAACAAGCGCAAGTAATGGTTGAAGTTTCTACGCGTAAACTCGCTCAATTAGGTATTGCGCCAAGCCATATATTCCAGTTATTGCAATCGCAAAATACGGTATCTAACGCGGGTAAAATTCGCGTGGGCGATGAATCAATTCGCTTGCATCCTACTGGCGAATTTAAAGATGTAAAAGAGCTCGAAACCTTATTAATTTCAAAATCAGGTGCCAATGAGCTTATTTACTTAGGCGATGTAGCAAAGGTTTACAGAGAGTACGCAGAAGTACCAAATAACATTATTCGTTATAACTCTCAGCAAGCTTTACTTATTGGCGTGTCGTTTATGTCGGGTGTTAACGTGGTTGATGTGGGTAAAAACATAGACGAGCATTTAGCATCACTTGAATATCAACGCCCTCATGGTATTCATATAAATTCTGTATACAACCAACCACAAGAGGTTCAAAAATCGGTTGATGGTTTTATTATCAGCTTACTTGAAGCCATTGCGATTGTTATTGTTGTACTGCTGTTATTTATGGGTTTAAAAAGCGGCATTTTAATTGGTGGTATTTTACTGCTTACTGTACTGGGTACGTTTATATTTATGAAGTTGTTTGCTATCGACTTGCAACGTATATCGCTTGGGGCACTTATTATTGCTCTAGGGATGCTGGTTGATAACGCAATAGTCGTCACCGAAGGCATATTGATAAACCTTAAACGTGGCCAAACAAAACTCAAAGCGGCTGTTAATATTGTTGAGCAAACAAAATGGCCCTTATTAGGTGCAACAGTAATTGCCGTAACTGCCTTTGCGCCAATTGGTTTAAGCTCTGATGCCAGTGGTGAATTTGCCGGTAGCTTGTTTTGGGTGTTGTTTATTTCGCTTTTATTAAGCTGGATAACAGCCATTACGCTAACGCCATTTTTTGCCAATTTAATGTTTAAAGAAAACGAATTTAAAAACGAAGAAGGCCAAGAAGATGAAGACCCATATAAAGGTTTTATCTTTAACGGTTACAAAGCGATTTTAGATTTAGCGCTGCACTTTAGAAAAACCACGCTTATATTAATGGTTGTTTTACTGTGTACTGCGGTTGTTGGTTTTGGCTCAGTAAAACAGTCGTTTTTTCCTGCCTCTAATACACCTATGTTTTATGTAGATTACTGGCAAGAGCAAGGCTCTGATATTCGCTCAACCCTAGAGGGCGTTAAAAAGCTCGAAGAGTTTTTACAAAAAGAAGACCTTGTTGAAGAAGTAACAAGTACAACAGGCCAAGGTGCACCGCGCTTTATGCTTACCTACGCGCCAGAAAAATCATATCCCGCGTATGGGCAATTAATTATTCGTGTTGCCGACAGAGAAGCCGTAGCAACTGTAATGCAAACAGTGCGTGATTACTCAAGCAATCATGCACTCTCTGCACAGCTTAAAATTAAACCGATGGAAATTGGCCCCTCTACTGATGCAAAAATAGAAGCACGTTTTTCAGGCCCTGATCCTGTTATTTTAAGACAACTAGCTGCTAAGGCTAAAGAGCTTATTGGTAACGACGATGGCGCCTACAATATTCGTGATGACTGGCGCGCACGTACCAAAATGATTCGCCCACAATTTAACGAGCAAAAAGCACGTCGATTAGGTATTAGTAAATCAGACTTAGACAATGTATTACTAACGAGCTTATCGGGTAAACAAGTGGGCGTATATCGCGATGGTACACAGTTACTACCCATTATTGCTCGATCTCCTGCTAACGAGCGCTTAAACGTAGAAAGCGTACACGACCTTCAAATATACAGCCCAGTATTGGGTGTATTTGTACCAGTGACTCAAGTTGTAGACGAATTTGATGTGCAGTGGGAAGACAGCCTAATAATGCGCCGCGATCGCAAACGTACTATTACAGTAATGGCCGATAATAATGTATTAGGGGATGAAACACCTGCAAAACTATTTGCCCGTATTCGCGGTCCGATAGAGAACATGGAACTACCGCGTGGTTACCAACTAGAATGGGGCGGCGAATTTGAGTCATCAAGCAAAGCGCAAAAAGCAATATTTGGCTCATTACCGCTGGGTTATTTAGCGATGTTTGCAGTCACGGTATTACTTTTTAACTCACTTAAACAGCCACTTGTTATTTGGGCAACTGTGCCGTTGGCTATTATTGGTGTAAGCGCGGGCTTGTTAGCGATGAATGCACCGTTTAGCTTTATGGGGCTACTTGGTTTGTTAAGCTTAAGCGGTATGCTAATTAAAAACGGTATTGTATTAGTTGATCAAATAAATCTTGAATTAAGGGAAGGTAAATCGCCCTATGAAGCCGTGTTTGACTCTGGTGTGAGCCGTGTACGACCGGTTGCAATGGCAGCTATAACGACTATTTTGGGTATGATCCCGCTGCTATTTGACGTATTTTTTCAGTCAATGGCGGTAACGATTATGTTTGGTCTAGGCTTTGCTACAATTTTGACTCTAATTGTAGTGCCAGTACTGTACACGGTTATATTTAGAATTGATTACGAGCCACGTAAGTAGTTAAACATATAAACGGTTAACATTAAAAATGCCACTGGCTCAAGGTCAGTGGCATTTTTATTTAATACCGATGAAAAAAGAAAGGCTACATATTTAGTTGTTAAGAAACTAACCGCAACACTTCTTATATTTTTTGCCGCTACCACATACACAAGGTGCGTTACGCTCTGGTACTTTATCAAATACTTGTGGTGTTGACTTGCTAAGCGCAAAGTCTAGTACGCGAATATCTTCTGGTACGTCTGCTTTAACTTCAATTGAAGCAAACAGCGAATGCTCTTCTAGTATTGCTTCTATTTCTGATTGTCGTTCAGCTGAGTTTACAATTAGCGTTAACGGGTGCAACTCTGTGCCTACCTTTGCAGTACGATTTGGCGCAAATCCATTACTGTTATTTTTACCCATTATGTCGGGCTTACCCATAAAGAAAAATTTTGACATGTTACTTCTATAACCTTTCTACATTATTAAGACGGCGCATCTTAACAGCTTACCCAAAATATAACTAAGGTGTACTTGCTAATGCACAATATAAATCAGGCTTTAGCGTATATACGCCTAATATAGCGACATAATGAGGCCATTTAATGGATTTAGGCAAAATTTAAATTCGAAATATAGTAAAATTATAATGACTCAACTTAGTGGCGTTTTAGTATCTAACTCAATATTATGGAAAAGCCTTGGAAAACTTTAAAATTGCAGTACTAATAGCAGGCAGTCTTTTTATACTTTTTGGTTATTTACGCTTTATAACTGACGATAGTGGTAACGTGAACTTAAACAACTACCGTTTTACAGGGGGCATACTACTGGTTATTTCCGGTATGGTTGATGGCACACGCGACCTTGTTAAGCGCCTGCGCTCTAAAAACGCATTATCGGCGATTACAATTTATTTAGGTATACTCTTGTTTTATATTGGCTTTAGCATTCAATAGCTAAACATTAAGCGCTAATTTGGGCTTTATACAAGCAGCATTTTATAAGTGAATACCTGTGACCTTTAAACAACTATTCAACAGCGCTCTGCTACTTTTAGCAACGGCTCCTCCACTGGTTTTACTTGCATGGGATGAACAAGCTGATCCCGCTTTTATTCCCAATGGTATATATAACACCTTAACATTTACGTTATTTCCAATAATGACGATCGTGTTATCGGTTGCTTTATTTAAGCACCTATATAAAAAATACAATAATAACTTTGAATTTAAACATACGGTTAAAGATTATATTGTTGAGCACGGGAAATTCCGTTCAGTATTTATACCAATCGGTTTACCTATTTTAATTTACTTATGGTTGTGGACGTCAGTATGTATTTCAGTAAAGTTACTGGCTAATAAATACGGCGATAATATATGGCATCAAGAATATCAGTTACTCGAAGTAGGTACTTGCCCAACTGATTATGAATACAGTTGCGCAAAACTGACTGTACTGGATTTAAAAAGCTATAAAAAGCACACTTTTAGATGGTATTTAGATAAAGGTAGATTGGTGAGTTTGCAAAATAACAACGTAAACTTAGTGGGCGTTAAAAGCCCACTTGGTAATATAGTACAAGAAATACAGTGGTAGTAGAATACCACTTAGCTGCACATTATTTTTTTAGACTGAGAATACGGTCCGAGCTTGGTTTTGAGTCTGATTTAGCATTAGACGACTTGTTCTCTTTAATGCTTTTTGGCTTACCCACATACGTTGTAGAACGCTTTTGGTAAGGAGTATTACTGCGCTCATTTTTGCGCTCTGTGTTAGCGTTGCTGCGCTCAGAGTTACGATTTGTATTTCGCTCAGTACTACGCTCATTATTTCGATCACCATTATTAAAGCGTCGTGGGTTTTCGCCCTGAAAATCACGTTTTTTAGGTGCTAAAGGTGCATTATTTTCTGATTGCTTATTAGTATCAAGCGAGTGCTCTTGGGTTTTGCCAGAATCAGAAATCGAATCGTTTATTTGCGCCATTTCAATATCTGACAAGTGACGCCATTGCCCTACTTTTAAACCTTTAAGTGTTACGTTCATTATGCGCGTACGTTTTAAGGTTACAACTTCGTAGCCTAAGTATTCACACATGCGGCGTATTTGACGGTTTAAACCTTGAGTAAGTACTATTTTAAATTCTTTGGGGCCACTTTGCGTTACTTTACATTCTTTAGTAACGGTATCTAAAATAGGCACACCATTCGCCATTTTTGTAACAAACTGACGATTAAGCGGTTTATCTACCGTAACAACGTATTCTTTTTCGTGATTATTGCCCGCACGTAAAATTTTATTAACGATATCGCCTTCGTTAGTTAAAAATATAAGCCCTTCAGACGGTCTATCTAAGCGCCCTATTGGGAATATACGCGTAGGATAATTTACCGCGCGAATAATATTACTTTGAATTTTACTTTCGGTAGTACACGTTATGCCAACGGGTTTATTGTAGGCAATGTAAACGCGCTTTGGCGTGGCTTTAAGAGGCTTACCATCAATTAATACAACATCGGTAGCGGCTACTTTTACGCCCATTTCTGGTGAGTAGCCATTAACGCTGACACGACCTTGCTCAATATATTTATCGGCTTCGCGGCGTGAACAAAATCCTGTTTCACTAATAAATTTATTTAAACGTTTTAATTCGGTCATGGCACTTATAGCGTAGTAATTTTTAAGGCGAGTAGTGTAAACCACCCACACTATTTTTTCGCCCCTAATTTACTATTTATAGGCGTTTAAGCACTAATTTTTACTTTAGTTAATTTACGCCATACACATTCAAGCGGACCTTGATTAAAATAGCGGCTGTATAAAAAGGTAAATATGAGCTGCAGCGCAACTAATGCCGTTGCAACTAACCAATAGTCAATACGATCAAAACTGAGCACCCAGTGTGTAAATAGCACTTTATATAACAACAGTTGTATGAGTGTTTGGCTAATATATAAAGTAAATGCTAAGCGCCCTGCTTGTTGAATAAGCGTGCCGACGTGTGCGCTGTTATTGCAAAATTTAACAATTAAATGAATATACAGCGTAGCCATACCTAGGGCCGCAAACATATTTACAAATTCTTGCACCCCATATCCTAAGCTGCCATTAAGCTGTGATGCATAAAGCCTGATTCCACAAAAAACAAGGGTCATTGCACCGCAAACTATTAATTGCTGAGTCGTTAAGCCTTTACTAAAAACGCCTTGTTTATATAAATAAATGCCAATGAGCATAAGGCCCACGCACATCCACATTGTCATTATTGGCACCATAACAAGCATCAATGTGTTCATGGCGAGGTTACTAATAAAGTAATCAATATAGTGTGGGTTATATAAATCTATAAACTGTGCTGTATCGCGGTAAATTATTTCATCGGGTACGCTAGATATAACAAGTAAGGTAACCACACCCGATAACAAAATAAACTCAAGTCCTCTTTTTAAAAGAACAGTGCTATCACTCTCTAAATATTTAATAACAAACCAGCCAGATACACCGTAAACAAATAAAATATCACCTGCCCAAAGTAAAAAACCATGCGCTAAACCAAAGAGGATTAACCAATAGAGCCTGCTTTTTAACTGCAATTCAGATTTGTAACGTTGCCACTGAATGTAAAGCCCAGCACCAAAAAGCAAACTAAACAGTGTTCTAAAACGCCCGTCTACAAACAAACTGCTAAAGGTGTGAATAATTGAGTCGCTAACAGGAGGATTAGTTAAGGAGGTATACCCGTATTCAAAAAGGCCGAAGGCGTAAGCATTCATGTAAACTAGGCCAAGTACGGCAACGCCGCGAATAAAGTCCATATTATAATTGCGCATTAAAGCTATTATCCGTTAAATATTATTCTTATAACTGTCAGCCCAATCGACTGACTGCTGGTAAAGTGGAGGAAGTATAGCACTGTCTATATTTAGCAAAAGTACAGCTTGTTCAAGTGCCCACCAGCTTCCTGTTTCGTATGCTTTAACAACGTTTAAAATATAATAAAGTGTGTTTTTATCCCCTAATAATGCCGTTTTTATTTCATCAGGGAAAGGTAGCTTTTCAACAAGCAAGCTCATTGGTTGATCAAGGATTGCATCTAGCAGTGAAAATAACCCAGTTAAAAATGCTTCGCCTGACTGGCTTTTATTAACCTTTTTTGCTAACAACTCACAAAAACGAGCACGTACAACACACACTTGCATTAGCTCTGCAGGCTTTTTACCCGCTGTATGAGCAGTAACAATAAGGCTCACAAACTTTTTAAGGCGTTCATGGCCTAAATACACAAGCGCTTGCTTTAATGACGATATTTGGCTTTGTATAGGAAAAACACCGCTGTTAATTAAACGCAGTAATTTATACGCAAGTGCAGCATCAAGCTCAAACAGTCCAGATATAGCTTTTATATCTGGACTGTTTTTCATTATTTCGGCGTAAATAGCGACGACTAAACCATAATTATAATCAATGTCATTTTGTTTGATCATGGTAGGTTTTGCAAAAAAATAGCCTTGAAAATAATCAAACCCCATATCAAAGGCGAGCTTATAGTCTTCTTGTGTTTCTATTTTTTCGGCTAGTATTTTTATTTGTTTATGCGCTTGTAACTTATTAATTATGGGCTGTATTTCGCTAAGAGGTGTAATCGCAATATCAAATTTAATGAGCTTCACAAGCTTTAAAAAACGATCCCACTGTGGTTTATATACAAAGTCATCGAGTGCGAGTTTGTAGTTACTATGAAATAAACCTCGGCACAGTTCATAGTTATCGTCGGTGGGTTCTATGGTTTCGAGTAACTCAATCACAACGTCTTGGCATGGTAGGAAAGCACATAAATCGAGTTTTAATGATTCAGGCCCTATATTAATAAGTGCCTTTTTGCCTGATGTAATATGACGTGTACCTAAATTTAATTGATTTTCCATAATAAGCCTTGCTGTTGCTTGGCCTTCGGCAATGTCTGGAAAATAATTTTTAGGACTATCACGAAAAAGTAGCTCATAGGCTACTACTTTTTTACTTCGATTGAATATTGCTTGCCTTGCAACAAATACAGACACATTACCTACTTCTTAGTTTTTATATAATACTAAGTAATTAAACCCTAAGCAGGCACAATTGTCACTAAACTTTAAAGTACAGTAACGATTTACCGGTATAAGGTTGTTATATAATCAGCTGCCACTTGCGGCCACGAAAAACGCATTTGCTCTGCGCTGTGCTTAATTTTATGCCACTTTTTAGGATTCTGCTTTTTAATTAAGAGAGTTTCGTCTAAACAGCTAATTAAATTACTCGTTTGTGTTGCTAACGTGTCGCCATTAAAGCTAAAACCATTTTCATGATGTTTAACTGTATCTTTTAATCCGCCAACACTGTGTACTAAACAGGGTTGCCCGGCACGCATTGCTAGCATTTGGCTAATCCCACAAGGTTCAAACGAGCTTGGCATTAAAAATAAGTCACCTAGCTGATACATTAAATCGCCAACACCTTGACCATAACCCTTCAAAAATAAAAGATTAGAATTACGCGCCATTGCTTTGGTAAATATGCTTTCGAGTTCTTTGTCACCCGAACCTAAAACAATGAGTCTGCCGTTATATTCATTAATAACTTGGCACACTTTATCAATAGCTAATACTCCATTAACCTGCTGGCACAATAACAACACTTTTTGCTCTGTAAGTCGGCCAACGCTTGTGACTAATGGGCCATTATTAATCGTTGCTTTAAATTGCTGTAGTCGTTGGTGGGCAATATAGTAGCCGCTTTGTAACTGCTCGCTATTTGCCATCCAAGTAAATAAAGTGTTCTCTGCTTGGCTATAAAAATCAGCGAGAGTTGCTCCTTCAAGTGCATTGCTTGGATATTCGCAGCCATTTAAAATACCGACAAGCTTACCTTGGCTTGCTGCATTTTGCAGATCTTGCTCAAGCCCTTCGCCACCAAAAAAACCATGCTCGTAATTACTAGGTTCAAGAACCTCTTGGCTGTAGGTTGGTGATACAACATGTATTTTATCGCAAAGATTTATTGCACTGCGCATAGGATTAAAGCAATGAGGGTAACGCGGGTCGCATAGTTGCTGGCCATTATAACTAAGTGACGGAAACCATGCCTCTAAGCTTGAGTCGTCGTGTTTAAAAGGTCTTATACCTTGCAGTGCAATATTATGCACTGTGTAGGCAATGGGTAAGGTATTAAGTGAGCTATAACGTGGCTCAAACTTAAGTAAAACTGCAACGCAGGCGCTGTGCCAATCATGCAAATGTAGCGCTGTAGGGCGCTTTAATACACCTTGTAATAATGCTTCGCAGACAGCTGCATTAAATAAAGCAAATTTTGTCGCGTCGGTAGCAAAAGGCCTCCCCGGTGCATCGTTACAATATACACTGCCTGATTCACTAAATAGCGGGTGGCTAATAACAATTTGGCTTACATTATTTTGGGCTTGTTGTACTTTAAAAATGGTTAATACATGGGGTTGAGCATTAAATGCGACGGTTACTTCACCTATATAAATACGCTCAAGCGGCTCAAACCCGTAGTCAGGAATAACAACGTCAACCGTTATACCTTGTTTTGCGAGTGCCCTTGGGGCATCGCGTACTACATCTGCCACACCGCCTACTTTTGCGCCTGGTAACGCGTCATTTTCTGCTGCAACCATTAATACATGCATTAATTTACTACTTCCTTTAACCTGTGTGGGCTTGCTCATAAATGAGCAAGCTTTGTTGTCGTGCTTAATATTTAACGTGTTTTACGCTAGCTTTTTATTCTCACGCGCTTGGCGCTCTAACTTTTTTGCAAGCTCAGTGAGCATATCACGAGTAACAAGAACGATGCCTTTCTTAGATACTCTAAAGCCGTTTTCTTCATCTGTTTTTTTGTCAAAACCGATTTCGAGACCTGCCGGTATTTCACAGCTCCTATCTATAATCGCACGCTTAATTTTACAACCTCGATTTATAACCGCACCGGGTAAAATTACCGACTGCTCAATGGTACAAAATGAGCGAACGTGGACATTAGAAAACAAGAGTGACTTTCTAACCGCAGAGCCCGAAATAATACACCCACCCGACACAGTTGAGTCTAATGCCATACCGCGCCTATCTTCGTCATCAAAAATAAACTTAGCAGGTGGTAGTTGCTCTTGATATGTCCATATTGGCCACGTTGGGTCGTATAAATCAAGTTGTGGTTCTGGCATTACCAATTCCATATTAGCCTCCCAGAACGAATCTAGCGTACCTACATCGCGCCAATAAGGCTGCCCTTCTTGGTTTGGATCTCTAAATGGGAAAGCAAATACATTATGCTTTTCTATAATTGCTGGAATAATATCGTGACCAAAATCTCGGCCAGAGCCTTCATTCTCAGAATCTTTTTTAAGTTGCTCAAACAAAAATTCAGTATTAAAAATGTAATTACCCATTGATGCTAAACATGTACCTGGCTTGCCGGGTACGGAGCTCGGCATTGCTGGTTTTTCATCAAAACGACACACTCTGTTTTCTTCATCAACGGTCATTACACCAAACGTATCTGCGGCTTCCTCTACGGGCACTTCAATACAACACACTGTCATATCTGCGCCCTTTTGCACATGTTCAGCTAATAAAGCGCCATAGTCCATGCGATACACATGATCTCCAGACAAAATCATCACATATTTAGGAAGCTCGTGGCGAATAATATCTATGTTTTGAAAAACAGCATCTGCGGTTCCACAGTACCAATCATCACCTTGGCGCTGAGATGCAGGTAGTATTTCAACCGACTCACCAAGCTCTTTTTTAAAGTGGCCCCACGCGCGATTTACGTGACGAATTAGTGAATGCGATTTATATTGTGTAGCAATACCAACACGTCTCACACCCGAGTTAATGCAGTTTGATAGTGGAAAATCGATAATTCGATGCTTACCACCAAAGTAAACTGCTGGCTTTGCTCGCCAATCGGTTAACTCATGCAGGCGAGAACCGCGACCACCTGCCAGTATTAACGCGTAAGTTTCTCTGGTTAGGCTACTTATGTAGCGATTTGCATAATTAGGCATAATACTCTCTCCATTTAGTCTAGGCTGTTAGTGGCATGGCTTTTAGTTGTCGTTAAGTCTGTTTCACTAATATTGAGGGGTTCTAAATGCCAAATATCTTCACTGTATTGGCTTATGGTTCTATCACTTGAAAACATACCACTGGCTGCCGTATTTAAAATACTCATTTGTGTCCAGTAGGTTTGATCTGCGTAAGCTTTATCAACTTCTTTTTGAGCTGCTACATAACTTTCAAAATCGTGTGCAACAAGCCATGGATCGTGTGGGCTCTTAATTGCATTTGTAATATCGTCAAATAAGCATGGTTCAAACAAGTTAAAATGGCCGCTTTCGAGTAGTTGCATTACATTATTTAAATCGCTATTTTGCGCGATTAAATGCTCAGGATTGTAACGTGACTTAATATCATCAATTTGATGAGCTTGTGCCCCAAACAAAAAGAAGTTGTCTGCACCAACGGCGTCTCTAATTTCAATGTTTGCACCATCCAGCGTGCCGATCGTCAATGCACCATTCATCATAAACTTCATGTTGCCAGTACCCGACGCTTCTTTGCCTGCGGTAGATACTTGCTCTGACAAATCGGTTGCAGGACAAATAACTTCCATAGCGGTTACGTTGTAATTAGGTAAAAAGGCGACGCGTAAATACGGGGCTGCTAACGGATCTTTATTTATAACTTCTGCCACGTTATTAATAAGCTTAATAATTTTTTTAGCCATGTAATAACCCGGTGCAGCTTTACCACCTAATAAAACACAGCGAGGAACAAGCCCTTGGGTATCACCACGGCGAATACGGTCATATAAATGAATCACATGAAGTATGTTTAATAGCTGACGTTTGTATTCGTGGATACGTTTTACTTGTACGTCAAACATCATCGATACGTCAAAATCAACATCGCAGCGCGCTTTAACTAAATCAACTAAACGCTGTTTGTTTTCGCGTTTAGCATTTTGCCATTGCCCATGAAATGCTTTGTCATCGTAAAAACGACGTAGATCGCTAATTGTTGAAAAGTTTTTAACCCAGTCATGACCAATTTTTTCGCTGATTAATTTACTTAAAACGGGATTACAATGTGCAAGCCAACGTCTTGGTGTAACACCATTTGTTTTGTTATTAAACTTATCTGGCCACAGTGCGTAAAACTCTTTAAATAAACCCGCTTTTAACAGTTCGGTATGCAGTGCTGCTACGCCATTTACCGAGTAACTACCTACAATGGCTAAGTAAGCCATACGAATTTGCGGCTCATCGCCCTCTTCAATCAACGACAATGCACGCTGTTTATTAACATCACCCGGCCATTGCTGTGCAACTTGTGCTAAAAAGCGTGCGTTTATCTCGTAAACTATTTCTAAAATGCGTGGTAATAATTTTGAAAACAACGAAACAGACCACTTTTCAAGCGCTTCAGGAAGTAGCGTATGATTTGTATAGGCCATGGTTTTAGTTGTGATTTGCCAAGCATCGTTCCAATCTAATTCGTAATCATCAATTAAAATACGCATTAGCTCTGCAACAGCAATACTTGGGTGCGTGTCGTTTAACTGAAAAACATGAAAATCAGCAAAGTCACTAAAGCTCTCGCCATGTTGGGAAACCCACTGATCAACTACGTCTTGAATACTCGCAGATGATAAAAAGTATTGTTGGCGCAATCTAAGCTCTTTACCATTTTCGCTGCTGTCGTTTGGATATAGCACCATGGTAATTTGTTCAGCTAGGTTTTTTTGAGCGACGGCTTCTGAGTAACTGCCTGCATTAAATTCGGTCAAATTAAATTCATCTGTCGCTTCTGATTTCCATAAGCGTAGCGTATTTACAATATTGTTTTTATAACCTGGGACTGGGACATCGTAAGGTACAGCTAATACATCTTGTGAACTCATCCATTGACGATGCTCTCGGCCAAATTTATCCGTGTAAGTTTGCACGTAGCCGCCAAATTTCACACGTTTTGCATGCTCTGGCGCGCTTAGCTCCCATGGGTGGCCTTCGCGCAGCCAGTTATCTGGTTGCTCAATTTGGTTACCATCTTTAATGGATTGGTTAAACATGCCGTATTCGTAACGAAGGCCATAACCAATGACAGGTAACGCTAGACTTGCACAACTATCTAAAAAACAAGCAGCTAGGCGGCCTAAACCACCGTTACCTAAGCCTGCGTCGTGCTCGGCATCTTCAAGCGTTTCTACTGTTGTGCAGTATTCTTGTAATGCAGCAGCAACTTGGTCGTCTAAATCTAGGTTTAGTATTGCATTACCTAGCGCACGTCCCATTAAAAATTCAAGAGAAAGGTAAGCCGTTTTGCGGCGTTTCTCTTGCTTAATTTGTTGATTAGTTTCTCTGCAGCGGGCAACAAGTCTGTCGCGAATAGTCAGCGCTAAAGCATGGTATAAATACAGTCTTGATTCACCGACCTTATCGCGACCTAGGGTATAATAAAAATGCCGTGTTAAGTCATCTTTAAGCGTACTTTCATCTATAACAGGACCTTCTTGCCAGCCCTTTACTACACACACTTGTTCACTTTGCTTAGCCATGACTTACATCCTCTAAATTAGCACTAAAAACCCAACTACTTTGTGCTGAAATTTCAACCATCGCATCTTCATTACTACTCACAGATGCATTATTTACACTTGATAAAACCATTTGCCACGGCGCATTAATAGGCGAAGGCGGCATTTGGCAAAAAACTGTTTTTTTACTGGCATTAAATACCATCAGTAATGCATGATTGTTTTGCTTATCAAGTAAGCTATACATTAAAAACTGCCTGGTATCTTCATGCCAATGCGCGTCAGTCATGGTTTTACCTTGTTCAGTAAACCACTTAACGGTAAAACGCTCGTCTATATCATCTAAAAATACACTGTGTTTGAACGCACTGTGCGCGCGTCTAATTTTTAAAGCATCGTCAATAAATCGTGTTAACGAATGATTAAGCTGAGAATCTTTCCAGGCAAGCCAGCTAGTGCGATTATTTTGGCAATAAGCATTGTTATTACCCCCTTGAGAGTGCGCCATTTCGCTGCCAGCGGCAATCATGGGAACACCTTTTGAGAATATCAAAGTAAGCAAAAAGTTCTTTTGTTGTTGCAAACGCAGTACGTTTATTTTTGAGTCACTGGTAAAGCCTTCTACTCCACAGTTGAACGAGTGATTTGCACTGTGCCCATCTCTGTTTTGCTCACCATTGGCTTCGTTATGCTTTTCTTCATAACTCACTAAATCGGCAAGCGTGAAACCATCATGACTCGTTATAAAGTTAATGCTATTAAGTGGTCCACGTTGGCTGTGCTCAAAAATATCAAACGATCCATGCAAACGTTTTGCAACGTTGGCAATTATGCCCGTTTCACTTTGCCAAAAACGTCTAATTACATCGCGGTATTGATCGTTCCATTCTCGCCATGGCGGCGGAAATGCCCCAAGCTGATAGCCACCAGGGCCTATATCCCAAGGTTCACTTATTAGCTTAACCTTATTAAGCACAGGGTCTTGGGCTACTGCTTGTAAAAAAGTATGTGCAGAGCTAAAGCCTGCTTTTGAGCGCCCTAAAATGGTCGCTAAATCAAACCTAAATCCATCAACTCCCATTACCTCAACCCAATAACGAAGGCTATCAAGTACAAGTTGCAGCGTTTTAGGGTGATCAATATTTATGGTATTTCCACAGCCGGTATCGTTTATATATACATTAGGCTGACCCTCTACTGTGCGGTAATACGCTAAGTTATCAAAGCCTCTTAGCGATAATATTGGGCCATCGGCCCCTGCCTCTGCTGTATGGTTATAAACAACGTCTAAAATAACTTCTATGTCGGCTGCATGAAGCTCGCGCACCATTTGCTTAAACTCGTTTATATCGTCGTTTACCAAATAGTCTTTATGGGGGGTAAAAAAGTTAAGCGTGTTATAACCCCAATAGTTTTGCAGCCCTTTTCCTGTTAAAAATTGCTCACTAATAAAAGAATGAACAGGTAAAAGCTCAACTGCTGTAATGCCAAAGCTTTGTAAATGCTCAATAAAGCTTGGGTGGCTTAACCCTAAAAACTTTCCTTGTAGAGATTTAGGTATTTTAGGATGACGACACGTTGTTCCCTTAACATGGCACTCGTAAATAACCGTGTTTGACCAAAGGTGGTTTGGCTTTTTATGCGCGTACAATGTAGGAGCAGCTACTTTTGATTTAGGTATATCGATCGCATTATTTACGGTGCTTTTAGTACCAATTGGCATTTGCCCATAATGGCGTTCGCTCCATGTGAACTCACCAAATAAGTCTTTTGCGTATGGGTCTATAAGTAGCTTATTTTCGTTAAACAGTTGGCCATTTTTAGGGTTATATTCACCCTCGACTCTAAAACCATAAAGTGCGCCGGCGTTTAATGGCGAAATATGAATACTCCAAATGCCACCTTCGTTAATATTCATCGCCATTTTTAGGATTTCTGAATGGCCACTTTTATCAAACAAACACACATAAGCTTGGCTTGCACCTGGCGCATAAAGCGAGAAGTTAACTCCATTATTGATAACACTAGAGCCTAGCGGTTCTACATTACCGGGGGCTACATCAAATCGGTTACTCATCATCAACCTTTTGTAAGTAAATAGTTGTTAAGCCACCAATGGCAATTGAAATACTGTGTTTAAAGCCATGATTTGATTCATTTGTAGCGTGAACTATCTGCGATGAATCTTTAATTACCTCAACGCCAGAGCCAAAAAACTGAGTATTGTCTGTATTTAAGATAACCTTGTAACGCCCTTTACTCGGTACGCCAATAATATAGTTTTCATATGACGCGGGGGTAAAATTAGCAATAACAACCACAAAGTCTTTTGCGTTTTTAGCATAGCGGACAAAACTTAAAATACTCTGCTGATTATTATTGTTATCTATCCAGGTAAAGCCAGCCGCACTCGAATCTAACTCATACAACGCGGGTTGGTTTTTATAAACGGTATTTAGCGCTTTTACGGTTTGCTTTATACCGTTATGACTTTGGTGCTCAAGTAAATGCCAATCGATAGAATGATCGTGCCCCCACTCTTTTCTCTGAGCAATTTCACCACCCATAAACAAGAGTTTTTTACCCGGGTGTGCCCACATAAATGCGTAGTAAGCGCGTAAATTAGCAAATTTCTGCCAATCATCGCCTGGCATTTTTTCAATTAACGATCCTTTACCGTGTACTACTTCATCGTGGCTTAATGGCAATATATAGTTTTCGCTAAACGCGTATACCATCGAAAAAGTCATTTCGTGATGATGATGCTGACGGTATAAAGGGTCGTGCTGCATGTAATGCAAACTATCGTTCATCCAACCCATATTCCACTTATAGCCAAAGCCTAAGCCGTTGTGCTCAACACTTTGGGTTACACCCGGCCACGCTGTTGACTCCTCAGCCACCATCATAATGCCTGGGTTGTTTTTATAGCTGCGCATATTGACTTGCTTTAGGCACTCAATTGCACCTAAGTTTTCGCGCCCGCCATAACAATTAGCAATCCACTCGCCTTCTTTTCGGCTGTAATCTAAATACAACATAGAGGCTACGGCATCTACACGCAGACCATCTAAACCAAATTGATGTAACCAATACATAGCATTTGAAATCAAAAAGCTTTTAACTTCAGGGCGGTCGTAGTTATAAATGTAGGTATTCCAATCAGGATGAAAACCTTGGCGCTTATCGGCATGCTCGTATAAATGAGTGCCATCGAATCGATGTAAGCCATGCGGATCGCTGGGAAAATGCCCAGGCACCCAATCAAGTAAAATACCTAAATTAGCTTTGTGGCATTGCTCTACAAAGTATTTAAAGCTGTTGTAATCGCCAAAACGGCTGGTAGGTGCAAATAAACCAACAGGCTGATACCCCCACGAACCATCAAACGGGTATTCACTTATTGGCATAAGTTGAAGGTGGGTAAAATTCATTTCAAGGGCGTAGCTAACCAGTTTGTCAGCAAGCTCTGTGTAACTTAAATAGCGGTTGTTTTCAGCGCGTTGCCATGAGCCTAAATGCACTTCATAAATACTAATTGGCGCATCAATATGATTACGCTTTTGTCGGTTTTGAAGTGCCTGAGCGCCGAGCGTTATAGGTTCTGGTTTATACTGCAGTACACTTGCAGTACCCGGGGCTTGTTGCATTTTAAATGCATAGGGGTCGGCTTTTTCGAGTACTTCTCCACTTTGAGCGGTAATTGCAAATTTGTAGCACATGTCGGCTTTAAGGCCTGGTACGAATAGCTCCCATACACCACTTGCAGGATGAAAACGCATAAAGTGGCGATTAGCTTGCCAAAAATTAAACTCACCAATAATAGAGACACTTGCAGCATTAGGCGCCCATACACAAAAGCGCACACCCTCTACATTTTGTTGAGTGCTAAAATGTGCACCAAAATGAGAGTACGCATGTTCAAGGCTGCCTTCGTTAAATAAATACATTGCCTCTGCATCAAGTGTGCTTTCAAAGCTGTATTCATCATAAAAGGTAGTGCTGCTATTTGTGTACTGAGCAATGCATTGATAAGGCGCAGTGGGCAGCGCATCAACTTTGACTATAAATAAGTCACTTTGTTGGTAGCGCTGCGCCTTAATACTTTTATTATTTAATGTAACACTCACACTTATTGCACAAGGTAAGTAAAAACGAATTTCAACCTCAGCATCCGTTTTATGTGCCCCTAAAAAGCTAAATGGGTCTTTAAATCGTCCTGTATTTAATGCATGCACCTGTGCATCGTAACTATTTTCATTAGTTGTACTGCTCATTTAACCTTTCCTTATTGAATCGATAGCAGCTAAAAGTGAGGCATTTTTGGTAAAAATTTCTTCACTGGTATGCGTTAATACACGTCGCCAATTAGGATATTCTTTGTCTGTCCCGGGGATATTAACCGGATACTTCTGCTCATCTAAATCATCTATTTGTATTGCAAATAAACGCGATTGAGAACCCGCCAAACATAATGCTAGTGCGTTATATACTTCGACTGAATTACTATGTAATAGAAGCTCGGTTGTATTGGTATGGCGATTAATAAATCGTAGTATCCTATGTTTCTCTTCTATTCGTTGTTGCTTTAATTGCTCGTATTCATTGCAAGTAATAAGCTTGTATCGTTGCTTAATATTTAAATCAGCATGCTGCCACCAACCTGTAAAAGGCGGTACATCATGATTGGCTATCATTAACAAACACTGTGTTGCTAGCTCATCTGTCGATAAAAACTCACCACTGTGTTGTTTTTCAAAATAAAATAAGCTGTTAGAAAAAATACCGCTAGATGCCAAAGCCTGCCTTACCTCTGGCGGCACAACGCCTAAATCTTCTCCAATAACAATACTCTGATTAATATGTGATTCAATTTTTAAAATGGCGAGTAAGTGCTCAAACGGGTAGTAAACATAACAGCCATCTTGTTCACCATTGCTTTCAAAGCACCACCATAGGCGCCTAATAGCCATTACGTGGTCAATTCTAAGTCCACCTACATTTTGCATGTTTGCGCGAATGAGCGAGCGATAGAATTGGTAGTGATTATTACTAAGACTTTGAGGATTTAGTGCTGGAAGCCCCCAGTTTTGGCCAGCTTCGGCCCATGGATCTGGTGGAGCACCTACACTTGCACCTTGGCTAAACAGTGGCTTTTGATTTTTAAACTCGGCCCCATCACCCGCACAACCAACAGCTAAATCATTTATTAAGCCAATAGCCATACCTCGCTCTGCACAACTTTGTTGACACAGTGCCAATTGCGTATGCGCTTGCCACTGCAGGTAATAATCAAATGTTAAGTTATCTGATTCGAGGGTATTTAACGTAGTTGAATGAGTATTACAAAAATCAGTAAACGCTTGGCGACGCTCATCACTTGCCGTTAATTCAAACTGATTATAAAGCGCTTCAAATAACGCATACTTTATATGGCTTACATTTTCATAATCTATAAATTGATCATTACTTTTTATAAGTGTAATTACATCGTCTCGTTGCATGAGGTCATGTAGAACTGCGTTATTTTGTGCGTCTTCGCTTAATACTATAGAAATATAAAGAGGGTTTAATAAAGCCCGACTACTAGGGCTATAAGGGCTTGCACGCTCTGGCATATCAGCAAATAACAAATGCAGTGGATTAAGTAATATGTAATCCATATTTTGCGAGCTACATAATTTTGTAAGCGTTAGTAAATCGTCAAAATCGCCAATACCTAAATGCGCTTTATTTTTTAATGTGTAAAGCTGAATAGATAACCCTGTGCGCTTTGTGTCTTCAACTTGATAGACTTGCTCAGGCACGCACCAAATTTGTGTAATAGCGTGTTGCTCACCTACCTGAACATTGGCGTCATGATAGCCAATTGGCATATTATCTATGGGTAGTGCCAGCTCAATATAGCGAACGCCATGTAAGTAATATTCACCTGTAACTGCCAAATTATAAAGGTTCTCAACCGCTATATTCATCCCAAGAGAAGGGACATTAATGTTGGCGGCTAAATACTGCTGACGTTCGTCTATACGAAGCTTTAAAGCGCATTTTTTTTGGTCAACCAAACTCACACTGGGTACTAAATCCAGCCAAAGCGATGCATCTAAATCATAAGTTAGTTGAGTTATTTCGGCTTCGTTATTTGTATCAACACCGCAACATTGCAAAGCACGTTTACGCGTGTCTTCGCTAAAAAACACCTGTTCACCTGTATACTTAGTGAATTCAAAGCCAATACCATGCAGGTAAAACAACTGCGAAAGAGCATCCATTGAATCGCCTTAATTAATGCGTTGAGTATTTACTATGCTGTTTTCTGTGCCAAATGTATTGCCAATATAACCATCAGCTTGGTGGTCGTTATCCCAAATGTCTCCATTTATTAAATAACGAAAGTGAAATTGTTGATCGATAGGTAAGCGTTGCTTAAATTTAAACACACCTTGTTTTTTATTAAGCTTCATTGACACAGGTTGCCAATCATTAAATTCGCCTAATAAGCAAACTTCTTCTGCCTCTGGATGAGAAAATTCAAAGGTTACTTCAGCTTCATCTTTTGTTTTAAAAAAACGTTTATTCAACATAGCAGGCTCCAACTAAACCAAAAAGGGTACTTAATCTTTGCCACAGGCCATACAACTAAACAAAAAGGCGATGTGGATTCCATTCAAAATCATTAAACACGTTGTAAGTTAACCAAAACTTTATTTACGCATTATTACAGTGCAACAATTCATTTTTTCTGCACTTAAAAAGTGCGGTTAGTATATAAACAATCTTTTTTAAAAAGCTCAGTAGTACAGAGCAATATTTGAACCAACTAAGCGTACATCACATATTATTTATTTAATCGAATTTAAAGTTAAATAATCCAAAAGTATTGCCTAAATTTATAAAATTCTTTTGTTCTGTACTTTCATCAGCGATAATACACAGCATCTTAATACTCTGAAATATCATAATTTTCATGTTGAAAAAAAGCATTTTAATAACTATAGCCATCATCTTTTTAATAATAGCCACACTTGTTGGTTCTTCAATCTATACCCTTTATAGTAAAAAAGAAATCTCAGTTGATCCTAAATTAAAAGAAATCTCAGGTATTGAATTTGATAAACAAAAACGTCTATGGGCTATTAACGACGGAGGCAACGAACCCAAGCTTTACCGCCTTAACAAAGATGGTTCTATTGCCAAAGAAATTTTGGTTGAAAACGCTAAAAACATTGATTGGGAAGACATGACCCAAAACAAATTTGGGCACTTTTTTTTAGGGGATTTTGGTAATAACAAAAATGATCGTAGATGGCTCACTATTTATAAAATAGAAAACCCTATAGATATAAAAACAAACACAACCCAAGCCGAAATAATTAAGTTTACCTACCCTGAAATGGATGGCAGTCCAATAAAACCCAACGACCGAAATTTTGATTTAGAAGCATTTGTAGCACTAGGTCGTCATTTATATTTATTTACTAAAAACCGCACAGAACCTTTCGATGGTATTACTAAAGTGTATAAAGTGGGCGATCATGCAGCAAATTTTGATGCTGAGCTAATTGACTCTTTTAAAACGTGTACCACGCTTGAAAAACTATGCTGGATAACCTCTGCGGCGCTCAGCCCCGATCGTAAAAAATTAGTCTTACTTGATTCAACAAGTCTTTGGTTATTTGAAAACTTTGAAGGTGATAAGTTTTTCTCTGGTGATGTATCAAAAATAGATTTAGGGATTGTTACTCAAAAAGAAGCAGTCACCTTTTTTGATGACAACACGATTGTATTTACAGATGAAGAGTTTAAAGGCATAGGCGGTAATGCTTATTTTATAAAGCTTGATAAAGCCAAAAAAGAAGTTATAAGAAAAAAACCTATTTCAGAAAAAACACTTCCATAGCATCTAGTTAGCTAAGCTAAAGCATTAAAGCTTAGCTAACTTATGTGAAAGGTAATGAGTTAATTACTCTTTTCATTTGACGAATGAAGTGCTTTTTCTACATCAACACCTAAAATCAACACTCCAATATGACTATTATTATCATCTAAAACAGGAAAACTTAGCTGAACTTGAAAATGATGTGTTGATGCATCATATGTGACGCTATCAAAGTTAAAATCTTTTGACTGTTTAAATGTTTTAGTAAACTTATTTTCATCTCCTTGCCAGTAGTCACTGGTTAGCTTACTAATAGCGATGTTTTTTCCTTGGTTATCAGTCAATATTAGCTCAGTAACAACACCTTTGAATTGAGATTGCCATTTTTTAAATACTTTAGATAACGGTAAATTAAGCATAGCTAATCCATCAGGGTGCTTTACTTGTTTACTTTCTTTTATCCATAGCTGGTCTAGTCTTTTAATTTCAGATTCACTTAAGGGAGACTCATTACTTATTTGAACTTGTTCTACTAAACTAGGTAAGTTTAGTAAGGTTTTAGCACTACTTGACAATCTATCAAGTATTTGCTTTTCTTCACTTTTTGATAGTGAAAATGGTGCCTGCGCGCAAGTATTTATATTTTCATCAAACTGCTGCATAAATTTAGGGAAGCGTTTAATAAGTGAATGCGAAGCAAATAATCCCAAAGGTACATACCTAAAAAATTCTCTTTGATACTCATCTTCATTAATGCCTAGCTTTGAGGCTGCTAATTCAAAATCGTCTAAATCAAGTAGAATTCTATCAATCCGCTTATGGTGCATAACATTTACTATTTCTTCTAATGAATTTACTTCTACCTCAGCAATAATATTCTGAGTTTTAAACCAATTAGCCTGATAACTCCCTCTTACTGCACCATAACGCATTTTATTTTTTGGTTTATTAATGCTCTCTGGATGAGTAAACCAGTACCAGCTTTCTAAAAAGATGGGGGATGATATGCGCCCATAGGCCTTCATTTCAGGCATTAAATGAGTTGTGAAATAACCGTCTAAGCGGTCTAACTTTACTTCTCGACGTGCGCGTAACCATGGCAAGGTTTGTAGCTGAAAAGGGGCTCCCATTTCAAATAAAATACACTCAACTTGGTTGACTGCATTATCAGGTGCAGTGGTGGGTAAGTTTGTTCCAAACTGAAGAGGCTCAGTTAAACCCAATAAGAGGGTAAAAAAATATGCAGGCATAATCCATTACTAAATATTGTACAAATTAAAATGAGTATAGTCATGCATATTAAAAAAGCATAAATTCTCCTTACAAAATTTTGTATCTTATCAATGGCTTCAATATTTAAATCTATGCTCTACTGCTATTAGCTTATAAAAAGTACACTTAAATATTTAAATTAATGCATTTATATCTAGGGTCTGTTGACCTTTGAGGATTAAAATTCGTTCAAACTAGGCGCTATTTAATCGCGGCGCGAGATTTGTAACCTAGTGGGCTCGATAACTGCTCCTGCGTTGTTCTAATAGCTTACATCTATGTAGGCAACCAAGAGTAAATAGCGCCTAGGAAGAACCCTATGGGGAGTAACCACACTGCATAGGCTCTGCCTTGCCTGAATACTAAACAGGCTACTGAAAATTCAACCTTGAAAGATCAACAAACCCTAGCCTTTCTATTACTTACCTAAAGTATACCGAGTGTTCACTTAACGACTAAAACAAAAACTCACTGACTCTAGCGCTTAAATTTAGTTTCTAAAATAACAGAAGATGTTGTGCGCTCTACTCCATCCAGATTTCCTATATCGTCAAGTAAATGGCTAAGCTGCTCTAAATTTTGAGCCTGTACTACAGCAATTAAATCAAACTCACCACTTATGGCATAGAGCTGCGAAATTGCATCAATTTGCTTAAGCTCAATATTTGTTTTAGTTGTTAGTTTTTGTCTTACTTTTATAGACACATGAGCTGATACCATTTTACTGAGGTAGTCATCTCCATAATCAACGCTATAGCCTTTAATTACACCCGTTTCTTCTAGTTTGAGCATACGGCTTTGTACCGTTGAACGAGATAAGTCAAGCATTCGAGCAAGATCAGAAATACTCGCCCTAGCGTTTGTTTTTAGTACAGAAAGTAGCTTTTCATCTTGTGGAGTTATCATAATGGTTATTTTCTTCGTTATTTTGTCTTTTATTTTAATCATTTTTCACAAAATAGCACTGCAATTTTAATAGCTAACCTTCGATAATGACCTCTACAAGAAATAATAACGTGTTTGCTGAAGAATAAAGGCTATATTCTTCTTTGAGTTAGCAACTAATCTTTTATCTAAGCCCATTAAATTTAGGTGTAAAAATGCAAGTAACAAGAGACTTATTTAACGACGTAATGGTACCAAACTATAATCCATCGGCAATCATTCCAGTTCGTGGTGAAGGTTCACGCGTTTGGGATCAAAATGATAACGAGTTTATCGATTTTGCTGGTGGTATTGCCGTTAACTGTTTGGGTCACTGTCATCCTGCATTAGTTAAAGCATTAAAAGAGCAAGGCGAAAAAATTTGGCATTTATCGAATGTTATGACCAATGAGCCAGCACTTCGTTTAGCTCAAAAAATGGTTGAAGCAACATTCGCTGATAAAGTTTACTTTGCAAACTCAGGCGCAGAAGCCAATGAAGCAGCGCTTAAGTTAGCGCGTCGTTATGCATTGGACGTATATGGCGCTGAAAAAACGCAAATAATTGCATTTAATAAAGGTTTCCATGGTCGCACATTCTTTACAGTAACTGTGGGCGGGCAAGCTGCATATTCTGACGGCTTTGGTCCTAAACCTGCTGACATAGTACATTGTGATTTTAACGATATAGCAGCATTTGAAGCGCTGATCAGCGATAAAACATGTGCTGTTATGATGGAACCATTACAAGGTGAAGGCGGTATTATTTCACCAACAGATGAATTTGCTAAAAAAGTACGTGAACTTTGTACTAAACATAACGCGTTACTTATTTTTGATGAAGTACAAACGGGTGTTGGTCGCACAGGCGATTTATACGCTTATGAAGGTTTAGGCGTTGTTCCTGACATTTTAACAACGGCAAAAGCATTGGGTGGTGGTTTTCCAATTGGCGCTATGATCACTCGTACACCAATTGCTGAGCATTTAAAAATTGGTACTCACGGTTCTACTTATGGCGGAAACGCACTTGCTTGTGCTGTTGCTGAAGCGGCATTTGATACAGTAAATACACCAGACGTACTAAACGGTGTTAAAGAGCGCGAGCAATTATTCCGTGACGGATTAAACGCAATTAACGAAAAATACAACGTATTTAGCGAAGTACGTGGTAAAGGCTTATTAATTGGCGCAGTACTAAATGACAAATTTGAAGGACGTGCACGCGACTTTTTAGTAGCAAGTGCTAATAATGGTTTAATGAACCTTGTAGCTGGCATGAATGTAATTCGCTTTACACCGTCTTTAGTTATTCCGTTCGAAGATATTAAAGAAGGCTTAGCGCGCTTTGAAAAAGCCGTTAGCGATGTAGTAAACGGTTAATATAGTTTAAATTAGCACGCCTACAGGCGTGCTATTGGAGCAAGCAATAAATGCAAGTATTACGTCCTATTACTGCCAATGATTTTGACGCGCTTAAACAAATAGCGATTGAATCCGGTCATGGGTTTACCTCTTTACCTGTGGACGATGCACAGCTTAAAGAAAAAATTGAACGTGCTGAAAAAAGCTTTGCCAAAAACATTAACCAGCCACTTGATGAAAGCTATTTATTTGTTTTAGAGGACAGTGAAACAGGTGACGTTATTGGCACAACCGCTATAGAAGCCGCAGTAGGTTTATCGGTGCCTTTATATCATTATCATTTAGGTAAAACAGTACACCACTCGCCTACTTTAAATGTATATAACACCGTTGATATTTTGAGCATGTGTAACGACTACACAGGTTGCTCTGAAATATGCACATTATTTTTGCGCGAAAATAGCCGTAAAGGTTTAACAGGTCGATTTTTATCACGTTCACGCTTTTTGTTTATGGCTCAGCATAGCGAGCGTTTTGCCGATACTGTTATCGCAGAAATGCGCGGTGTTAGCGACGAAGACGGCCATTCTCCTTTTTGGCAATGGCTGCAAGAGCACTTTTTTAGTATTGAATTTCCAGAAGCGGATCACTTAGTTGGCTTAGGCGATAAGGTATTTATTAGCGAGTTAATGCCTAAATACCCTATTTATGTGAACTTGCTTAGCAAGAAAGCCCAAGCAGTTATTGGGCATGTGCATGAAAAAACAAAACCTGCGCTAAAATTATTAGAAAAAGAAGGTTTTGAGCACAGAGGCTACGTTGACTTATTTGACGCAGGCCCAACGGTTGAAGCAAAGCTTGGTAATATTCGCAGCATTCGCGACTCTCAAGTTTGCCCTATTACTATTGGTGAGCTTGATCACATATCACAAAATAGCTCTGATACGCTGGCTGTATGTAATCAAGGCGTAAGTGGCTTTAGAGCAACATTTACCAAAGACGCACATTACAATCATGCAAAACATACTCTCGTCATTAGCCAAGATGTGGCTAAAGCACTTAATTTAAGTCAAGGAGATGCAGCGCGATTTTTCCGCCTGTAAATTATTTATGAATACACACCTAATTAATAACCAGTGGCATGCAGGGCAAGGTCCAGCATTTGAGTCAATCAATCCAAGTAATGGCGATGTGGTATGGCAAGGTAATGGCGCAAACGCCCAGCAAGTAAATTCAGCTATAAAAGCAGCCAGAGCTGCGCAATTACAATGGGCAGACAAACCACTTGAAGAGCGTATAGCCATTCTTGAAAACTTCGCAGCTCAATTAAAAGAACACAGTGAAGAATTTGCGACCATAATTGCACGCGAAACAGGTAAACCATTATGGGAAACCCGCACAGAAGTAGGCGCAATGACAGGCAAAGTAGCTATATCTGTAAAAGCATACCATGAGCGTACCGGTACAACCGAAAACCCAATGCCAGGTGCAAAAGCGTTTATTAGACACAAACCGCATGGCGTTGTGGCTATTTTTGGCCCGTATAACTTTCCGGGGCATTTACCAAACGGGCATATTGTTCCTGCAATTTTAGCAGGCAACACCGTGGTATTTAAGCCATCAGAACTGACCCCGCACGTTGCAGAATTTACGCTCTCACTTTGGCTAAAAGCGGGCTTACCAGCAGGTGTTATTAACCTTGTGCAAGGTGAAATTGAAACAGGTAAAGCACTTGCCTCTCACAAAGACATAGATGGATTGTTTTTTACCGGTAGCTCAAACACAGGTCACTTACTACATAAGCAATTTGCAGGACACCCTGGCAAAATTTTAGCACTTGAAATGGGTGGTAATAATCCTCTTATTGTAAAGGACGTGAGTGATGTAAGCGCTGGTGTGCACGATATTATTCAATCAGGTTTTATTACCTCAGGTCAGCGCTGTACGTGTGCACGCCGCTTATTTATTGAAAAATCGCTCAATGGCGATGCTATATTAGAAAAGCTAATAAGCGCGACTAAAAATATAGTTGTAGACGACAGCTTTGCTACAGAGCAGCCTTTTATGGGTGCAATGATAAGCGAAAAAGCAGCACTGGGTATGGTCGCTGCGCAAAGTGAATTAGTCTCAAAAGGCGCGCAAATCCTTGTTGAACTTAAGCAATTAAAATCAGGCACAGGTTTTGTAAGTCCAGGCATTATTGATGTAACAAACATTACCGACATGCCAGATGAAGAGCATTTTGGTCCGCTTATTAAAGTGTATCGTTACAACGACTTTGACAGCGCAATCATTGAAGCCAATAACACAAGCTTTGGTTTATCTGCAGGTTTACTTAGCGACAGTGAAGATGATTACACTCACTTTTTAAAGCGCATTCGTGCAGGGATTGTTAACTGGAACCGCCCTATTACGGGTGCCTCTAGTGCAGCTCCATTTGGCGGTATTGGCGCCAGTGGTAATCACAGAGCCAGTGCCTATTATGCCGCCGATTATTGCGCATACCCTGTAGCATCTGTTGAGTCAGACAAAGTGAGCTTACCGCAAACCCTAGCGCCGGGCTTAATAATTGAATAAGTAATAAAACCAAATTTTAAATTTAAGGACTTAACATGCATACTGATGTAAATACATTATTTAATAACCTTTGGAAAAATTACTTAAACGTAACTCCATCGGCAGACAAAATTCATGACCTTTTAGGGTCAACGCAAAAAGATGACATCATTAACGATCATATTGCGCTGCGTACATTTAATATTGAAAAAGTGGGTCTTGAAAAGCTCGCTGCTCACTTTTTAGCTATTGGTTACAAAGAATGTGGTGAGTACCATTTTGAAGCTAAAAAACTCTATGCAAAGCACTACGAGCATAGCGATCCTAACCAGCCAAAAGTGTTTATTTCTGAGCTATTAGTTGAAAAATGCTCGCCTGAGTTACAAGCCATCGTAACCGACATGGTTGACAAAATTGATGAAAGTGCAGTAACAGCTGATAACTTTTTGTATTCAGGCACGCATTGGCAAGTAAGCACCGATACTTATAAGCAGCTGCTAGCTGAAAGCGAGTATGCAGCGTGGATGTCGGCGTGGGGTTACCGTGCCAATCACTTTACCGTAAACATTAATACGCTTGCTAAGTTTGATAACATTCATGATGTTAACCAAGCCCTGAAAGACGCTGGCTTTTCGCTTAACACGTCAGGCGGCGAGGTCAAAGGCTCACCAGAGGTGTTACTAGAGCAATCGTCAACACTTGCTGATGAATACTCTGTTACCTTTAGTGACGGTGATATGAGCATTCCTAGCTGTTTTTATGAGTTTGCTATTCGTTACCCTAAAGCAGACGGCGAGCTTTATACAGGTTTTGTTGCAGCCTCAGCTGACAAAATATTTGAAAGCACCAACGCTCGATAATAAAACCTAAAGTACTTTATTTTAAAAGCCCGTTATGGGCTTTTTTTATGTCGGTAGTTATGTTGATTAATTATAAAAATAACGGTTTATAATCGTTTTCTAACTTTTCAAACGATAAGTCGCCAATAAAGCGGCCAAAGCTCAACCACGTTGCCAAACCACGTAAGTCTTTAAAGTGTGGTGGCACAAATTGTGGGCTCTCTATTACACCTAAATCATGAAGCTGCGATATTAACCTAAAATCATCTATCGATATTTTACCTACGAGTAATAAAGGAAGCCTATCGATTCGACCTAGCTGTATTGCTACGCGAATTAAGTTATATACCAGTACAAAGCCTTTAATGTAGGCAATGTCTTTTGTAAAAGGCAGACCTGTTGGCGTACTGCCTCTAAATACACGCTGCGCGAGTGTATAACTGTCATCTTTTGATAAACCTTGCGCGACATAGTCACGGTAAATGTCTACAAACTCAGCGCCATCTATTACCTTTGTAACCGCTTGAATACGATTCACTAATTTAGATAAACGTCTCGGAGTCGATTTTAAAGTAATAATTTCGGTTAATACCGCTAGGCCTTCTTGGGTAATAGTAGAGCTAGGCGTGCCTTTACTCAAACATGTTAAATACGGCTGTGCTAAACCATTTTGAGTGGTACCTACGTGTATCCACCCTTCGTGAACTTCTAAAATATCAAGTTCACGCTGAGAAAACTTAACATCTTGATTAAGCTTTATATTATTAGCACCTGCGGCTGCATCACTGACAATACCATCGCTAAGCATTACCTCTACGTTTATGCCTGCCATACTGGCATTTACTTGCTCAGACAAAATACGCACAGCATCAACAGCATCAATATTTTTAGGGTCGTCAGGCAGTATGTCGGCTATAAGTAAATTTTGCAGCGGTTTATCTAGCATATTAGCTAGCTCAGAAAGTGAGGGCTCACCAGCATGGAATAAATCTTTAGGGTGTCCAAATAACTCCACTGATAAGTCATGAAACTCTGGCGTTCCACGATACTCAAGCATACTTAATACCGTTTTATACTCGGTGCACATTTTTCCCATATATTGAGCAATCGGATTTAACTGTCCCAATTGGTTAATAATGTTACGGTGCAAAGTAGAAAATGCTTGGCGCAGCTCGCTAGGTACAAAACCAAGGTCGCGCTGTTGATAATATGCACGATCGATGAGTGGGTTTTTTTGACATTTCTGTCTAAAAAACTCCTCTTTAGTTTGTTTATCCCAATTAATAGCATCGAGTATCCTAATTGGAGTTTGCAATGCAATTAATTGATCCGATAACTCACGAGTTTTTAGTAGTAACGCCTTGTCTATCATGCTCTAAGCTCAACAATAAATGAGCTTTGAGCATAATTTAAAAAAGCGAAATTACAAAGCAATATCACACTTTTTTAGCTATTGTTTTTAAGATGATCGACCCTCATATCTGTATCGTATGAGTTACTAAACGAAGGGCATAAAACATGAAAAACGAAATCGACAATAAACAGATTTTAGCCGTATATGAACGTATAATTCAAAAAGGTGAAATGACTGATGAAGGCAAGCATTATCAAGGTGTTACTGCTTATTCAGACGTAGATGGCTACACAGTATACCTACAAGGTAGCGGCGTTGAACTGCGCTTTGGTTTTCATAATACTTACCACCTTGACTACGAACATGAAAAGCATAAAGACGACTTTTTGAAAAAATTATATAACATTGCAAACGAGAGCTAATGCACCCACGAAAACGCAGACACCGCCCTACCAGTAAGCTCAATACTACTTTTATAAACCAAGTAGTAGAAGAGCTTAGAGCTGATCCAAGCAAAGTCTCAATTATTCAAGAAAATTTAGAACAGTACCGTGCTCAAACTCATTTAAAGCGTGGTTTTTTACTGGCTATAGAGCGCTTTGATTGGGTTTTTGAAGCAAGCAAAGATATAGACTTTATTTGCCAGCAAATTTTAGCTGATGACTATATTGGCAATAGACTAAGACGTTACCCCCTACTTTTTAAAGGCGTTATTAATAATGCCTGACCTTTCAAAACCAAGCGCTTTAAAACGATAAAACCACAAAGTTTACTCTCTATATAAATTTATTAGAGCACTAAGCAATTGCAGGTTTAGTGCGCTTTTGTATTAAATTAATACTATTAGTACTCTAATTATTACTGCACTAATGATTATTGATCATTTTATTCATTTATTGCTGTAAACAAATCATTACTATTATTTAATTTCAAAATAAAATTCACAAGCCTTTGTTTTAAATAAAATAAAACAAAATAAAACCTTATCTTCTTTATCGCATTAGTTGCGCTTTTATTAATGATTAATCTACATTTTGGCATCTAGATATTTACTTCAGCCTTGAATTGTTAGAGCTATTACCTTAAGCTTATGTTTATTGAACGTTCAATTAATAAAAATCATGCCTAAAGTCGGAATGGAACCTGTCAGACGTCAGCAGCTAATTGACGCGACTATAGAGTCAGTTGCAACTAATGGACTACAAGGCACAACTATAAACAGCATTAGTAAAAATGCCGGTTTATCGTCAGGCATTATTAGTCATTATTTTGGTGGTAAGCAGGGGTTAATTGAAGCCACTGTTAGATACTTACTAACAAGCTTAAAACAAGGCTTGATAAGTAAAGTAAATAACCAAACGAATGCCATTGAACGTTTAATGATTATTATCGAAGCCAACTTTGCGCTTGTACAACAGCGTAATGATACAACCCGAACGTGGTTAAGTTTTTGGGCGCAATCGATGCATGATGAAGAATTACACAGACTACAAAACGTAAACAGTAAACGCTTGCAAAGTAATTTAGCATTTTCTTTTAAGCAATTAATGCCTATTGAGCAAGCAAAGCAAGCTGCAGAACTTAGCGCCGCAATGATCGATGGCCTATGGTTAAGAGCAGTACTGAGTAAATCAGACAATAATCAGTTTAAACACAGTGAAAAGTTAGCAAAAAGCTACGTACTTTCACTTATCAAGCAATATGGAGCCTAGCGTGACTACACCTGTCTATCAAAATTTTATTAACGGCCATTTTCTTGCAAACCAGAACGGCAAAACATTTGATGTAACAAACCCAGCAACGGGCGAGGTTATTTACGCAGTAGAAATTGCCGACGAATTTATTCAAAACGCAGCCATTGCCAGTGCAAAGCAAGGTTTTGCTCAGTGGTCAGCAATGACACCCATTGAACGTAGCCGCATTTTATTAAAAGCAGTGGCTATTTTACGCGAGCGCAACGATGAGCTGGCACTTGTAGAAGTACTTGACACCGGTAAACCAATGCAAGAAGCAAATTGTGTTGATATTGAAACCGGCGCTGATGTAATTGAATACTTTGCAGGCCTTGCGCCAGCACAAGTAGGCCAACAACAAATGGTTGGTGATGACTTTTACTACACACGTAAAGAGCCATTAGGTATTTGTGCGGGTATTGGTGCATGGAACTACCCACTACAAATTGCGTGTTGGAAGTCGGGCCCTGCCCTTGCAGCTGGTAATGCATTTATATTCAAACCATCTGAAGAAACACCACTTGGCGCACTTAAACTTGCAGAAGTCTTTGTTGAAGCTGGCGTACCTGCAGGTGTGTTTAATGTTGTTCAAGGCGCGGGCGATGTAGGCCAGTGGCTAACGCAGCATAGCGATATTGATAAAGTATCATTTACGGGTGAAGTAGGCACAGGTAAAAAAGTAGTAGCAAGTGCTGCCGGTACTTTAAAAGATGTCACGATGGAACTTGGTGGTAAATCTCCACTATTAGTATTTGATGATGCCAACATTGAGCAAGCGGTTAGCGCTGCTATGTTAGGTAACTTTTATACGCAAGGCGAAATTTGTACTAACTGTACACGTATTTACGTTCATAAAAATGTATATCAGCAGTTTATTGATGAGCTTAAAGCGCGCACTGAGAAAAACATTATTGCTGGCGACCCACAAGATTTAAATACTAACTTTGGCGCACTTATTTCTAAAAAGCACCAAGAACTAGTAATGAGCTACGTTAATAAAGGCATCGAAGAAGGTGCAACGCTATTAACCGGTGGTACAACGCTTTCACCTAAATCTGCACCTAATGGCTATTTTGTAGCACCGACTGTGTTTATTGATTGTAATGACGATATGACTATCGTTAAAGAAGAAATATTTGGCCCTGTAATGAGCGTGCTTGTTTTTGACGACGAAGACGATGTTATTGCACGCGCTAACGGGACTCACCTAGGCTTAGCCGCAGGCGTATTTACTAGCGATATTAAACGTGCGCACCGCGTTATTCATAAGTTACAAGCCGGTATTTGTTGGATTAATGCATACGGTAACTCACCTGCTGAAATGCCAGTTGGCGGTTATAAGCAATCGGGTATTGGCCGTGAAAATGGTATACAAACGCTTGATCAATACACGCAAACTAAGTCTATTTATGTTGGTATGGCCGACATAGAAAGCCCATTTTAAGGCGCCCTACTATGAGTAATCATTACGACTATATTATTGTTGGCGCGGGTTCGGCCGGTTGTGTTTTAGCAAACCGTTTATCTGAAGATTCAAGTAACCGCGTGTTACTACTTGAAACTGGCGGTAGCGATAAAAGTATTTTTATAAAAATGCCAACCGCGTTATCTATTCCTATGAATAGTGACAAATACGCATGGCAGTTTCATACGCAGCCTGAGCCTCATTTAGATAACCGTGAAATGCATTGTCCTCGAGGCAAAGTATTAGGCGGCTCATCATCTATTAATGGCATGGTATATGTACGTGGCCACGCAAAAGATTTTGACGAATGGCAGCAACACGGTGCAAACGGCTGGGATTACCAATCGTGTTTACCGTATTTTCAAAAAGCAGAAAGCTTTTACCTTGGTGAAAATACTTACCGTGGTGGCAAAGGCCCGCTTGGCGTTAATAACGGCAACGAAATGAAAAACCCGCTTTACCGCACCTTTATCAAAGCAGGTGTACAAGCCGGTTATGCTTCTACAGATGATTATAATGCGTCGCAGCAAGAGGGTTTTGGCCCAATGCACATGACCGTAAAAGACGGCGTGCGCAGCTCTGCTTCTCGTGAGTACTTAGACCCTGTTAAATCGCGTAGTAATTTAACAATTATTACCGGTGCACTAGCACAACGCGTGATTTTAGATGGCAAAAAAGCCACTGGCATTGAATACAAAGTAAATGGCGACGTTAAAACTGCACATGCTGCAAAAGACGTTGTACTAAGTGCAGGGCCAATTGGCTCTCCACATATTTTACAACTCTCTGGTATTGGTGATACTCAAGTGCTTGAAAAAGCAGGCGTTGAAGTACAGCATCATCTACCAGGTGTTGGTCAAAACTTACAAGATCATCTTGAGTTTTACTTTCAATACAAGTGTAAGCAACCTATCACGCTTAACGGCAAACTAGGCATTGTTTCAAAAGGATTGATTGGCGCGCGCTGGTTATTAACGCGTTCAGGTTTAGGTGCAACGAATCATTTTGAATCGTGTGCGTTTATTCGCTCAAAACCAGGTGTTGAATGGCCAGATATTCAGTATCACTTTTTACCAGCGGCTATGCGTTACGATGGTAGAAGTGCATTTGCAGGTCATGGTTTTCAGGTACATGTTGGTCATAACAAACCAAAAAGTCGCGGTAGTGTCACTATTGCTTCTGCGAATCCTGAGCAACCACCAACCATTTTATTTAATTACCTTGAACACCAAGACGATATTGAAGGTTTTAGAGCGTGCGTTCGCTTAACACGCGACATAATCGAACAAAGTGCCTTTGATGAATACCGCGATGAAGAAATTCAACCTGGTAAACATATTCAAACAGATGAAGAAATAGATGCCTTTGTACGCCAAGCCGTAGAAAGTGCCTACCACCCTTCTTGCTCATGCAAAATGGGTGAAGATGATATGGCCGTTGTTAACTCAAATACGCAAGTACATGGTATTGAAGGACTACGTGTTGTTGACTCATCTATATTCCCAACTGTTCCTAACGGAAACTTGAATGCGCCTACTATTATGGTTGCCGAAAAAGCAGCTGACATAATTTTAGGTAAAGACCCATTACAGAAATCGGATGTGAATGTTGCCATAACAAAAAACTGGCAAGAAACACAACGTAGTACGGAGATCTAACTTTAGCCACATGCTTAGGTTTAGTCTCGTCGGGCTAAACCAATGCGTGCCTTGCAGTGGCACACGATGTAAATAGGTTACGTTGTGTTAATGCGAGAATAAAACAATAAAATACGGAGTGCTTATGAATTATTTTTATTCATTACTGGAGGGTAACAATGACTATTTGGCTTAATGCAGGGATCATTTTTACCTTACTTGCCATTATCACTATTTTAATTAAATGGGGTAATGTTCGCGTAGTAGGTGTAACACCAGTTCGAACCTTTACGTTTATAGCAATACTATTTACTTCTGGCCTGGATGTTGGCCTTATCATGTTTCCTTTAACTGAGTTTGCAGGTTATGCAGACATAAAAGCAAGCCCAGAATACGCGTTTGCAAATCCACTGGCTATTGAGTTTGGCTACTGGGGATTTTTGATCTGGGGATTTTACTTTCTTACGTGCTTTTATTTCTGTGTAATAGAACCTAAAGTGAAATTTTTCGAAATTCCTTGGGTTAAATTTATCAATAACGTTGTAATTATTGGTACATGTGCATTTACCGCTTATTTGCTGCTTACAAACCTACCGTGGTATTTACCCGAACTAGGTGATGGAACAAGTATAGTTTCTGAGTTTTACTTGATTGTGTTTGCGGCTATCTGTTTTGCTGTGTACTCAAGTACTGATATTAAATATGTACGTATTTTAAGTATTTCTACTACCTGGTTATTTTTAGCTTTAATCGCCTTTATGTGGGCTGGCGCATTTGTGATTGGTGATAGTCAAATGTCAGCATTTACAGATAACTTAGGCTCTATTGGTACTTACTTTGCGAACATTAATGAATTTGTTTTACCGCTTAATGATTACCATGAGTTCTACTTATTCTGGTGGTTTGCGTGGAGCATAATGATTGGTCAATTTACATCACGCTTTGTTGGTGGACTTAAAACATACCAAGTATTAGGTGCTATGTTGATTTTCCCTTCTATTCCTATTGCGATTTGGTTTAGCGTACTTTATCACTACCATGAAGCGGGTATTCCAACTCAAGGCATTAAAAACTTTGCAATGGTATTTGTAGGTATTGTATTTGTAATTAACTCACTCGATTCGTTAGTGCGTTTATATACAGATAACCTAAACTTTACCGTAAAGCGTTTTGGCAAAATGAAATACATGATCGGAAATGTTGTCGCTTTATCGTTACTTACACTATTGTTTAAATTAGAATTTTTACAAATTCAGTGGGTAGGCGCATTGGTTATTGGATTGTTCTTTATCTGTGCTGGTTTTATCGGATACAGCAAGTTTAAAACAGTTACAAACATAGACAGCTCACCAAAAGCAAACGAAATTGATTACACAAAAATAGACACAGTACACTAGGGATTAATAATGAATAACAAACTAAAACAACTTGTAGTAGCACTACCATTTGCAGTTTTATCAACAACCGCAGCTGCTGATTGGTCAACAACAATCACTGCAGCATCTGACTACACTTTTAATGGTGTAACACAAACAGATAGCGATCCTGCAATTCAAGGCAGCTTAGACTATGCCTTTGATAGCGGTGTTTACGCCGGTGTATGGGCTTCAAATGTAGA
Source organism: Pseudoalteromonas sp. NZS71_1 (assembly GCF_015864305.1). Classification (NCBI taxonomy): domain Bacteria; kingdom Pseudomonadati; phylum Pseudomonadota; class Gammaproteobacteria; order Alteromonadales; family Pseudoalteromonadaceae; genus Pseudoalteromonas; species Pseudoalteromonas sp. NZS71_1. The sequence goes on from NZ_JADYXM010000001.1 coordinate 270,688, forward strand.
TTTTGGTGACGACACTGATTTTGAACTTGATGCTTACGTAGGTAAATATGTACAACTTGATGAGCAATTTAGCGTTGACTACGGTATTGCTTATTACACTTATCAAGGTAATAACAGCGATGGTAACTACGCTGAAGCTTACACTAAGTTTGGTTATGCAAGTGAATACGGCCAGACTGAGCTTAACTTTTGGTACAGCTGGGACTACTTTGGTTACGATACAGGCCACGTTATTTCGATGATCGCTCACACTTATGAGCTAGCTCCTAATCATGCACTACGTGCAAGCTTTGATATTTCAAACTCACTTGATGGTGATAAGTTTGAATGGGATCAAGCTAAGGGAGACAAATCGTATTATCACTACCGTCTAGCATACCAAACAAGCTACGAAGGTTTTGGTATTGAAGTGGCTGCTGAAAACACAAGCTTAGATTACGATTATGCTGATGAGCGTATTGTACTTGCTGTTTCACGCACATTTGATCTTTAATACAATAATTACTGATTAAACAAAAAATGCCACTCTACTTAGAGTGGCATTTTTATTTGTAAACTAACTAACTAACTAACTAACTAACTAACTAACTAACTAACTAACTAACTAACTAACTAACTAACTAACTAACTAACTAACTAACTAACTAACTAACTAACTAACTAACTAACTAACTAACTAACTAACTAACTAACTAACTAACTAACTAACTAACTAACTAACTAACTAACTAACTAACTAACTAACTAACTAACTAACTAACTAACTAACTAACTAACTAACTAACTAACTAACTAACTAACTAACTAACTAACTAACTAACTAACTAACTAACTAACTAACTAACTAACTAACTAACTAACTAACTAACTAACTAACTAACTAACTAACTAACTAACTAACTAACTAACTAACTAACTAACTAACTAACTAACTAACTAACTAACTAACTAACTAACTAACTAACTAACTAACTAACTAACTAACTAACTAACTAACTAACTAACTAACTAACTAACTAACTAACTAACTAACTAACTAACTAACTAACTAACTAACTAACTAACTAACTAACTAACTAACTAACTAACTAACTAACTAACTAACTAACTAACTAACTAACTAACTAACTAACTAACTAACTAACTAACTAACTAACTAACTAACTAACTAACTAACTAACTAACTAACTAACTAACTAACTAACTAACTAACTAACTAACTAACTAACTAACTAACTAACTAACTAACTAACTAACTAACTAACTAACTAACTAACTAACTAACTAACTAACTAACTAACTAACTAACTAACTAACAATATCCCAAGCACTTGTACCCGATGCTGAAAGGTTACTGGTGTTATTGCGTAATACTTTATTACCTACATTAGCTGATGACTCAGGTCGACTTACTAAATAACCCTGAACAGAACTCACACCCATTTTTTTAACAAGTTCAAACTGCCCTATTTCTTCAACGCCTTCAGCTACAATTTTAAGGCCAAGCTTTTGTCCAAGCTCACTAATTGTATTTAATATATCATTATATTTTTGGCTTTTATTAGCTTGAGCTATAAACGAGCGATCAATTTTAATAACATCTATTGGTAAATCCGCTAATGTACTTAAAGAACTAAAACCTGTACCAAAGTCATCAATAGCAATAGTGATACCCTCTTCTCTTAGCCTACTTAGCTCTTTAATAATTCTTGGACTGGCTTTAATGAATGTTGATTCTGTAATTTCAAGCATTAAAGACGTAGCGGGTAAACCGGTTTTTTTGAGCTTCTTCATTATCCAATCATAAATGTCACGGTGCTTTAATTGAATGCCCGAAACATTTACTGATATTTTTACTTTACGCATACCTGCATTGTGCCATGCAGCCATTTGCCTACATGATTCAAGCATAATCCAATCGCCAAGTTCTAATATTAAATTAGACTCCTCTGCTATTGGAATAAATTCTGAAGGGGGGATCATGCCCTCAACTGGGTGGTCCCATCGGGTAAGTGCTTCGAAATAATCAATCATACAATCTTCAACATGCACAATTGGCTGGAAAGATAAGTAAAAATCTTTACACGCGACTGCTAAACGCAACTCTTCAAGTAAATAATGGTAACGGCGCATTTTGTTACCCATTTCTGGCGAGTAAACTTTAAATATTCCCTTACCATCACTTTTAGCTCTATACATAGCTACATCGGCTAATTGTAAAAGCGCTTGAGGCGTTGATGCACTTTCTGGGTAAGCCGCAATACCAATACTGGCACTAATTTTTACTATTTTATTGCCAAGCACAAAGTCTTTTTCAAGCTCACTTAGCACATGCTTAGCAATTTCAACGACTCTGTCGCTATCATCAAGTAATTCTATAAAAATGGAGAACTCATCCCCTCCTAACCTTGATAAGTTTTGCTCTAATTGGTTAGCACTATTTATGTTACTTAATTTATGGTGGCGTAATACATTCGCAAGTCGGCTAGCAACTTGAACTAATATTTCATCACCAAAACTGTGACCAAACGAGTCGTTTACTTGTTTAAAGCCATCAAGGTCTATAAACAGGAGCGCACACTTGAGATCTTCTTGATTAGCATGATTAATTTGTCTGTCGATATGTTCAATATATGCATGACGGTCAATTAATAACGTCAGTTTATCTTGGCATATACTGGTTTGAGTTTGTTTTACATAATTAGCCACATGCGTATTTAAACTATTTATTGATTGGCTTAAGCTGCTTACACCCAAAGGGTTCTCTGCCGATTTTACTTGCAAATTAAATGCAGTGAGTAAGCTATTGGCTTGAAGATTAAGCTCCGCTATTTGATTTTTATAATGACGCTTTCTACGCTCTCTGCGTAAGTACAGGCCAGAACCAAATATTAAGATACATAAAAGTAAAAAATTAATAGGTGATGCAAGTGTCATTATAATTAACTTACTTGAATCAGCAGCTACAAACTGGGTGTCAGTGGTTTTAATAAGCAAAAAGTCAGCAGTGGGCTGCTCAATTATATAGTGGCCATTTAAGATCGGATTATACCAAGGAGCCATATCAAGAGTGGTATTCGTTATTTCGAAATTTCGTATATCAATACTGGTACTAAATAAATTTATACGATTAATCTGATTCGTTAACTCTATGTTTATGCAAAAACAAAATAGAATTATGATTAGGAAAATAAAACCGAGCGGCTTAAGTTTACTCATAAAAAAAATCCATCTACTTTGCTTCTCCTATCAAACCTATTACCAAAAACGGATTATATCGCTTGCATTTAGTACTACGCAAGCATTGATATAATCCTAAGCCATTAGAATAAAAAAAATTGTAACAATAACGGATTAACTAATTATATTTGATATATAGTATAGGTGGCATTAACAAAAATAAACAAAAAGGTTCTAATTGTTTAAAATTTAATACATACCATCGATAAGCTCTCTTTTGTTTTTCCTTCCGCGTCAATCTAGGCCACACCATTACAGCCTTTAGTATCTGTCTCTGATAATCCTTTCTGACATTCCCGATGCTTTAATACAATATTTCCTAAAATTATTCCTCAACATCATGCCTTGTTAAAAAACCTAGGAAAGTAACAATTATCGCAGATACAATTATTATTTTAATATTTAAAGCTGCCATGCATAGCTAACTTTTGTAAAAAATGTACGTTGATCTCGCTCAATATTTTTAAGAGAATCGTCTTGGTAACCTCTATCTGAATATCCTAAATAAAACAGTGTTTGCGCATTAATTTTATATGAGTAAACAAGCTGGCTGCCATAGTCTTTATTGATTTGACTAACTTGGTAAAAGTAGGCGTTTTCGTCTCTATCAATGTCCTCAAATTGTAAAATTAATTTAAGAATTGAACGCATGCTAAATTTATAATGAAGCCTAAAGTCGACCAAGTTAGCAGTAAATACGCGATCCCCTTGCGGGTTATCTAATTGACTGTAGTTATGTTTTACATCGAGCTGCCAATGGTCGTTAATGTCCCACACCACTTGGGTTTGAGTGTCAAACGCGTCGCCTAATTGCTCATTTGCATAATCAATGCGGCTAGCGTATTCAATATATAACGAAAGCTTTAAATCTTTAGTGGGTTTAAAGCCCGTATAAATAAAACCAATATTTTGATTATAAAAATTGTCGTTATAGTTTTCATAGCGATGCACTAAACCAATTTCAAAAATAGATTGTTTTTGGCCTTTAAAGCTTAAAAAGCCTTCGTATTCTTCTTCAAGTAAGTCGCCGTTTTGCGCCCACGTTTTATCCCAGTCAGCTTCGTATGACCATGAGGTAAGTAAATCAGATTCATCTCTGTACCATGTTTGTCCGCCACCAAAGCCTACTTTTTCATAATCGACTTTAGCTTGATAACCTAAATCAGTTCGGTAGTCCTGCCCAATATTTTCATAAGATGCAAATAATTTGTAATCACGTTTATCGCGGGTAAGTTCCAGGGCATATGCTTCATCTGACTGAGTTTCAGATAAGTTATAATTTTGAATTAAAAATTCAGAGTTACGTGTATCAGCAGATGATACTTGATACAAAAGAGTATCCGATTGATTAAACCAGTAGCTACCATCCACTGATAATACAGTGTTGTGATAGTCATCACTTTCTCTGTGCGTGCTTGAAAGGCCAATAGTACCCTGCTGACCTAGGTCATATTGATAACGCCCTGCGGCAGCATTCGTTTTTTCGTTTAAGCTTGCAAAGCCAGAGCCCTGATTCGTTGGCAGTAAAATATTACTATTGTCGTCATCAGCGAGCATTAACGCATAACTATGATCACCCGTTTTACCCGTTAATTTTGCACCTAAAGTAGGCTCTGCAATTGTACGTGTATATAAAAGCTCAAATAAGCTGCTTTTAAAGTAAGAAGCCCCATCTAAAAAGAAAGGACGTTTTTCAGCATAATAAATAGAAAAGGTTGTATTTACATCGAGCTCTAAAGAGTCTGTTTCTACTTGCGAAAAATCTGGGTTGATAGTCGCATTTAAAACAGCGTCCTTGGTTAAACCCCAGCGCAAATCTAAGCCCACTTCGGTATCTATATCGCCATTATCCCAGTTACCCGGTAATTCAGATTTATTATCGTTACGAAGTGCTGTCAATGTAGGTGTTAATTGAATATTTTTACTCGATTCAATATCGCTAAAACCCACTAACTTATCAAACTGACAAAGGCTACATTTTATATTTCTATCAAATCCCATATTTGATAGCTGATATAAAACATCACGTTGGTAGTTTCTCATTACTGAAAAACCCCACGTTAGCTCTTTTTTATTTTCAGGAAAGCGCAGTGCCTTAAAAGGAATACGCATTTCAACAACGTAACCTTTCTCGTTAATTTGTCCCGCGCTATCCCAAATAGCATTCCATGAGGTATCTGAGCTCCATCCATCGGTATCGGTCATTCTTATATCGCCTTGTGCACCAAGGGGATTTACATGAAATTCATAACCACTGCGTTCATCATTAAATGTATCAATAACAAGAATGACTACGTCGTCTTCCCATAGCGTATCGCGGTCACGAAGTGATGCACGAATTTGTTCAGGGTTTGGATCCTCTGCAATAAAGGCAACATATAAGTTTGTGCCATCTTCGTAAATAAAGGCATCAGTTTTTACAGGAGGTGTGCCTTTTTCGTTAGGCTCATCTTGGTAGAGTAGAGGTATACGTGTCGCATTTTGCCAGTGCGCTTCATCCATAACACCATCAATAGTGATATTTGAATCAATACGAGATAAGGATACTTGCTGTTTACTAGCCGCTACATCAAGGCTTGAGAGTAATAAAACGAAACTTAAAAATAGGAAGGTAAATTTTTTTATTATAGTTATAAAGTACTGCATAAACATCCATTTAGACTGTAATTACTCATAGGGAGTAACTTAAGCTGGGGATTGTAATTTATCCAGGTACATTTGTTAATACTTTGAAATAAAAAATTAACTATTTAATGATAAAGGAGTAACTAATTGTTACGTATTATGTTTCGAGTAGTTTAAGTTTATCGTCTATGCCATTCCATACATCAGCGTCCTCTGGTGCAGGTTTAACCTCTGTAATGCGCGGCCAGACCAGTGCAAGTTCAGCATTCAATTCAGTAAACTCTTTTTGAGATTCTGGTAATTCATCTTCTTGGTATATAGCATCAGCTGAACACTCAGGGACACATAAACCACAATCGATACAATCAATCGGGCTAATTGCTAAAAAATTAGGGCCTTCAAAAAATGCATCTGCTGGGCACACTGATACGCAATCGGTGTACTTACATTTTATACAATTTTCGGTGACTACAAACGCCATACTATTTTAATACCTAAGATTTTAAACAACAGTTGTGGATCATACCCATCCACTCCAAAAATACAATAAATAAGTGCCATATCACCCTATTTTAACGTAAAATACGCGCCTTATGTTTGCACACCCGTTGTGCCCTGCATCCCCTTATTGTGAGCGGTAATAATACCCCGCTATGACACCTAAAAGAGATATAAATGATACGTTTAACCGAAATAAAGCTGCCACTTGATCATGACGAAGATGCAATTGGTCAAGCAATTGTAAATAAACTAAAAATCCAACCAGAACAATTGCACAGTTTTAATGTGTTTAAGCGTGGTTATGATGCACGTAAAAAATCAGCTATTTTACTGATTTATACACTCGATATAGAAGTTGATAACGAAGCCGAGCTACTCGCGGCATTTGAAAAAGACCAACATGTAAAAGTAGCGCCAGACACAAACTATAAATTTGTAGCCCAAGCCAGCGAAAATATAACAGAGCGCCCTGTTGTGATTGGTTTTGGCCCTTGTGGTTTATTTGCAGGCTTATTACTTGCTCAAATGGGCTTTAATCCCATTATATTAGAGCGCGGTAAAGAGGTACGTGAACGTACAAAAGACACGTTTGGCTTTTGGCGTAAACGCACACTTAATACCGAATCAAATGTACAATTTGGTGAAGGTGGCGCAGGTACATTCTCAGACGGTAAGTTATACAGCCAAGTAAAGGATCCAAAACATTACGGTCGTAAAGTCATTACTGAATTTGTAGAAGCAGGCGCACCCGATGAAATTTTATACGTAAGTAAGCCACACATTGGTACGTTTAAACTTGTCACCATGATTGAAAAAATGCGCGCTCGTATAATAGAACTAGGCGGCGAAATTCGCTTTAGCACACGTGTTGACGATATTCATTTAGACGACGGGCAAGTAACAGGTTTAACGCTTTCAAATGGCGAGCAACTAAACACTCGCCATGTTGTATTAGCCGTTGGTCACAGCGCACGTGACACGTTTGATATGATCCACAAAAAAGGGATTTATGTTGAAGCAAAGCCATTCTCAGTCGGTTTTAGAATCGAACATAAACAATCAATGATCGATGAATGTCGTTTTGGCACAAATGCAGGAAACCCAATTTTAGGCTCTGCCGATTATAAACTTGTTCATCATTGCGACAATGGCCGCACAGTTTACAGCTTTTGTATGTGCCCAGGTGGCACAGTAGTCGCTGCAACCTCTGAAAAGGGCCGCGTTGTTACCAACGGTATGAGCCAATATTCACGAAGTGAGCGCAACGCTAACAGCGCTATTGTGGTAGGTATTTCTCCAGAGCAAGATTTCCCAGGTAATCCACTTGCTGGAATAGACTTACAACGTAAACTTGAAGAGCAAGCGTATGAGCTTGGTGGTAGCAACTACGATGCACCAGCCCAGTTAATTGGCGACTTTTTGAAAGGTAAATCATCAGAAAACTTAGGTGAAGTACAACCCTCTTACACACCCGGTATTAAGTTAACTGACTTGAGTAAAGTGCTACCACAATTTGCTATTGATGCCCTTCGCGAAGCGATACCAGCGTTTAATAAACAAATTCGTGGCTTTTCAACTAACGACGGTTTACTAACCGGCGTTGAAACACGTACTTCGTCGCCTATTAGTATTAAGCGTGATAAAACATTCCAAAGTATTAACACCAAAGGGCTTTACCCTGCAGGTGAAGGCGCAGGCTACGCGGGCGGTATTTTATCAGCGGGTATTGATGGTATTAAAGCGGCTGAAGCGGTCGCACTGTCTATGTTAGAAAACGCTTAAACCTCTTTTTTAAGCCGTTTATCGAAAAGCCTCACTTTGTGAGGCTTTTTTGTGCTAAATGTATAGAAAATAATAACACCTCAAGCACCTCAACAATGATCAAAACATTTACCTTTTCGTTGCTTAGTGTATTAGCAATTTTTAACGCTAAAGCACAAGAGCTAAAAACCATCGATGAAATTCACAGTGCATATAAAAATAATTCTATTAATGCACAGCAACTCACCCAAAATTATATAGACCGAATTAATAAACTTAATCCACACTATAATGCGGTTATTAGTTTAGAGCCTACAGCGATTGTTCAAGCTAAAACGTTAGATGAACTTGCCGTCAAAGGCACGTGGGCAGGTCCGTTACACGGCATACCTGTACTTCTTAAGGATAATATAGAAACTAAAGGTGCACTTCCTACAACTGCTGGCTCTTTAGCACTTAAAAATAACGTTACTAATAATGATGCTTTTGTTGTTAAACAGCTACGTAATGCAGGCGCTATAATTTTAGGTAAAGCTAATTTAAGTGAATGGGCAAATTTTCGTTCATCCTATTCATCTTCAGGCTGGAGTGCCGTAGGCGGACAAACACATAATGCGCACGATGTAACACGTAACCCATGTGGTTCTAGCGCAGGTTCTGCTGTTGCGGTAGCACTTAATTTTGCGCCTATAGCATTAGGGACTGAAACAGACGGTTCAATTACGTGCCCTGCCTCAGTAAATGGAGTGTATGCAATAAAACCGAGTATGGGCCAAGTATCACGCTCAGGCGTTGTGCCTCTTTCAAGTAGCCAAGATTCTGTAGGGCCGATGGCGCATTCACTTAAAGATGCGCTGCTGGTTTTATCAGTTTTGCAAGGTGAAGACTCCCTTGATGCGACAACTACAGGGTTTGAATTAAAAACAGGTAATACAAAACCAAAATCGTCACTTATTATTGGTGCACTGCCTAGCGACAAATTTACAGTTGAAACGCAGCGCCTTTATGCCAAGCAGTTACAAGTATTAAAACAGGCTGGGCATACTGTTATTAATGTAGATATTACTGATAACTTAGATACGCTATTTGTTGATGAATACTATATTTTACTCTACGACTTTAAAGCCGAAATTAATCACTACCTCGCAAGCACTCCAACACAAGTGGCTGTTAAAAGCCTAAAAGCACTTATTAATTTTAATATTCAAAATAAAAAAACAGAAATGCCCCACTTTGAGCAAGACATCCTAGTTCAATCGCAGGCTATTGATTTAACTAACAAACAAAAATACCAGGAGACTAAAGAACGCTATCGCACTTTAGCAACGACAGCCATTGTTAATGTATATAAAAACAACAAGCTTGATATTGTTATAGCGCCTACAGTATCCCCCGCCTGGAAAACTGACTTAGTTAATGGTGATAATTTTAATGGCAGTAGCAGTTCGTTATCTGCTATTGCTGGCACAACGCACATAACCCTACCGGTCGGAAAAGTAAGTGGTTTACCGGTTGGTTTGTCCATAATAGCAAATAAAGAGGACGAGCTAGCGGCTTATTTATACGCAAATATTATTGATGAGGTGTTATCACGAGGCACAAAAAAACCTGAGTAAACTCAGGTTTTTTTAAACTAAACGGCGTTAACTATGACTTTTTAAGTGACAGTTTTTCGCCTTTTAAGCTTTTACGAACGCTTGAAATACGTGAGCGATTTACTGCTCTCGCTTCACCGGTTGCTTGTCCTGATAACTTGTTAGAACGTGTACGGCGTAAATGCGCTGGTTTTTTACCAATTTTATCAATTAGTACTTCACGGTTACTTACTTCATAACCTTCTAAATATACACGTTTGATTTTTTGGCCGATTAGCGTTTCAATTTCAAACAAAGTGTTTTCTTCTTCACGGCTAACAAATGAGATTGCTTGACCTTGGCGACCAGCACGACCTGTACGGCCAATACGGTGAACGTAATCTTCTGCAAGCCAAGGTAAATCAATATTAATTACACGAGGTAAGCCATCAATATCAATACCACGAGCAGCGACTTCTGTAGCCACTAATACGCGTACCTTGCCTTCTTTAAATTCACGTAAAGCACGACGACGGTTACCTTGAGATTTATCACCGTGGCAAACGCCTGCCGGAATACCATCAAGGTTAAGCTCTTTAACAAGCTCATCAGCTGTTTCTTTCATGTTTACGAAGACAAGCACTTGTTGCCAGTTTTTCTTACCAATCAATTCAGAAAGTAGCTCTTGCTTACGACGTTCTTCAACTGGGTAAACAACATGCTCAACGGTGCTTGCTGTACTGTTAGTTTGATCAACACGCACTATTTCAGCTTGTTTCAATACTTTAGATGCAAATTGTTTAATTGCTGCAGGGAATGTAGCAGAGAAAAGTAAAATCTGGCGCTCTTCTGCACAGCTTTTAATAACGTTTTGCATATCTTCAATAAAGCCCATATCAAGCATACGGTCAGCTTCATCAAGAACAAGGTGCTTAACACTTGCAAGGCTTAAGTTACCTAAACGAATATGATCAAATAAACGACCTGGCGTTGCAACAACAATATCTACACCTTCTTTTAAAGCATTTGCTTGGCCGGCAGTGCTAACACCACCAAATAAACTTACGACTTTAAGTGATGTATGCTTTGCAAAATCTCTAAAATTATTTGCAATTTGTTCTGCAAGTTCACGCGTTGGAGCAAGTACTAATGCATGAGGTGCATTAGTTGTGCTGAGTTCAGACTCAACCAATTTTTGGATGATAGGTAAAGCAAACGCGGCAGTTTTGCCGGTACCAGTTTGTGCACTGGCTAAAACGTCTTTACCTTTACGAACAGCAGGAATTGCTGCGCGCTGAATGGGCGTAAGGGTGTGATAGTTAAGTTCGTCCAACGCCTGGATGATTTCAGGAGCGAAACTAAAAGATTTAAAATTCATGCTGTATAACCTACGGCCACATTATCAAGGGTCGCAAATTATACAGTAAAAACGAGCTAACAGTTAGTCATAACTTATCTTTTAACGTGTTTAATCTACTTTATAGCGTTTAAATATTAAAGAGGTGTTAATACCACCAAACGCAAAGTTATTACTCATCACGTAATCGGTATTAATCTCACGCCCTTGATGCCTTATGTAATCAAGCTGAGCACATTCGTCATCAACGTTATCTAAATTAATTGTTGGTGCAAACCAGTTATCTGCCATCATATTAATGCTTGCCCATGCTTCTATTGCACCACAAGCACCTAATGTATGCCCCAAATAACTTTTTAACGAGCTAATAGGTTTGCTGCCCAATGCTTTAAACGTTGCGTGAGACTCGGCAATATCACCTTTATCTGTTGATGTACCATGAGCATTAACGTAACCAATTTTTTCTGGTTCTAAATTGGCATCTTGCAGTGCCATTTCTATCGCTAGTTGCATTGTTTTTGATGTTGGTTGAGTAACGTGCTGTCCATCAGAATTACAACCAAAACCAACCACCTCAGCTAATATTGTTGCTCCGCGCGCTTTTGCATGTTCGTATTCTTCTAAAATAAGTGTACCCGCGCCTTCGCCTATCACTAAGCCATCGCGATTTTTATCAAAAGGTCTTGGTGTTTGTTTTGGTGTTTCATTTTTTGTAGATGTTGCATAAAGCGTATCAAATACGGCGGCTTCAGTAATACATAACTCTTCAGCTCCACCAGCCACCATTATTTTTTGTCGGCCAAACTTAATCGCTTCATAGGCGAAGCCTATTCCTTGAGATCCCGATGTACAAGCAGAGCTTGTTGTTATAACACGCCCTTTTAAACCAAAAAACACACCAACATTTACAGGGGCAGTATGCGCCATCATTTTAATGTAACTCGTGGCTGTTACACCTGACATCGACCCCGTTTCCATCATATTTGCAAAGGCGAGTAATGGCTCAGTAGAGCCCGTAGATGAGCCATACGCTATGCCCGTAGAGCCATCTGTTAGACTTTCGTGCTCGAGTAGTTTGGCTTGTTCAAGTGCGCATTCAGTAGCACGAGTTGACATAAGTGACACTCGCCCCATTGAACGGATTTGTTTTCGTTTATAATGACTTGGTCGCTCAAAGTGTTTAACTGGCGCGGCTAAACGAGTATTGAGGTCGTCAGCTATATCCCACTCTGGCATAGTAACAACCGCATTTTCGCCTTTAATTAAGGCTTGTTTGAATTCAGACCAATCATCGCCCAATGCAGTGACCACCGACATCCCTGTTACAACAACGCGTTTAATCAAACCATGCCACCATTAACCGAAATCACTTGGCGTGTTATGTAAGCTGCATCATCAGACATTAAAAAAGCGACTGTTCCCGCAACTTCTTTAACGCTCCCCATGCGTTTAAGGGGTATCATTTTCATCATTTCATCAATAGGTAATTCATCAGTCATCGCGGTTTCTATTAAACCAGGTGCCACACAATTAACTGTGATTTTGCGTTTTGCCAATTCTAATGCAAGTGCTTTAGTGGCCCCAATAATACCGGCTTTTGCTGCACTATAATTTACTTGTCCTCGGTTACCTGCAATACCTGACACCGATGACATTGTAATTATTCGCCCACCTTTACGGCTTTGTACCATAGGCATTACAGTTGGGTGTACTACATTATAAAACCCATCAAGGCCTGTACGTATTACACAATCCCAGTCTTCCCCTTGCATAGCAGGAAATGCCATATCGTTAGTAATACCTGCATTACACACCACGCCATAATAAGCGCCATGCTGAGCTATATCTTCTATTATTTGTGCTTTGGCCTGCTCTCTGTCACATACATCAAATTGTAATAAACTGGTGGCTCTACCTAATGCATTAATTTCATCGCATGTTGCTTGAGCTTGCTCAACACCCGCTCTGCAATGTACTGCAATATCAAACCCTTGCTCAGCAAGTTTTAACGCAATAGCTTTACCAATACCACGGCTTGAACCCGTAACTAAAATTCTTTTTGTCATTGATTTTCTCTTATAAATTCCAACGGGTTTTCAGGCTGAAATACATTAATTTTTGCTTGGCAAAGTAGAGTTTCACACACGAGTATTTGGCATTCAAATACACTTAAACCTGACTCTTCTTGATATAGCTTTTTCACTTCAATAGTCAGCTTACTGCCGTTTTTAAAACACGGTTGATAAGTTTGATACTTTCGCGTGCCAATTAAAAAACCAATTTTTACAGGTTTATTTTCATCATTCGCTAACGCACCAGCGTAAGCGGCAATAGACTGCGCCATGTACTCAACACCAATATAGCTAGGTACGCCGTTAATTGCAGGACTAAAAAAAGGGCTTTGCTCAGTGATAGTAACGCCGCATTGAGCTTCATCTTCGCTGTGTGTTAAAAGGCTATCTATTAAAATCATAGGCGCATCATGCGGGACTACTTGCTCTATAGGGTAATTAGTCAACGTTAACTCCCAATATTAAGCTGGCATTATTACCGCCAAACGCAAATGAATTAGATAAGCAGTATTTAAGAGCGGGCTTAAACGCTTGTTTTATTATTTTTATATCAGCCAAATCACTGCCTTCTTTAATCGCATTATACGGCAGCATATGTTGGCCGCTGTCTTTTAATAATAACCAACATATACCGGCTTCAATGGCACCTGCAGCACCAAGAGTATGCCCTGTTAAATGCTTACTTGAGCTAAGCGGGGTATTGTTGCCAAACACGCGATTAATTGCAAGTGCTTCCATTTCGTCATTTTTTACAGTAGCCGTACCGTGAGCGTTAATATAATCAATATCACCACAGGATAACTTTGCGCTTTTTAGTGCTTTTTCCATTGAGGCTTGGGCGCCCATCCCATTAGGATCGGGGGCTGACATATGGTGCGCATCTGAGCTTTCGCCACTGCCTAGTAACATAACGCCGTTATTTGTTATTGGCGTATTTTTAGTCATTACAAATAAAGCGGCCCCTTCACCAATATTAATGCCGTCTCTGGTGCTAGAAAAAGGCTGGCATAAACCCGAGCTTAAAGAAGCGAGCGAGTCAAAGCCATTAATTGTTAATTGGCACAAACTATCCGCACCACCACAAATTACCACATCGGCTAAATCAGCATTTAGCAAAGCTCGAGCGCTAATTAACGCTTTGCTACTCGACGTGCACGCAGTAGAAATACTGTAACAAGGCCCTAGAGCCCCTATTTTATGTGCAATGTAATGAGCGGGTGTTGCTAACTCTTGATCACTGTAACTAAAGTCATCAGGCCAGAGTTTTGTACTTTCATAGCTTTTACGTGCTCTTTCGCCATCATGAATACCTGATGTACTAGTACCCATTACAATTGCGATACGCGACTTATCAATATGCGAAAGTTTATCTAAGGTTGGCTTAATCTGCTCTAAAGCTAGATCAATAAATGTATTGATACGTTTATTATTTGATAAAGCAATAGACTGAACTTGCCCGACATACAGCGGGGTTTGCTCAGCACTTAAACTTTTATTTAAAGTTAATAAAGGAGTTGCAGGGTTATATTTATTTAAGCTTGTTGTGGTTGCATCTTGGCCTATGCCCATCGCACTCACAATGCCTAAATCATTCAGCCAATATGTCACTGTTCTACCTTTTTAAATGTTATTTGATACTGATGTAAAATATTGTTCAACGTTGTCGACTCATCACTATAGTCAATGGTGATAAATGTACCCTCATCGTTAAATACTTCCCGATTAGAGCCAACCTGCTCTATTAAAGCACCCTCTAACTGCTTTTGTAAAAATGCTACTGGCCAATGTACTAATGCAATATCCGCTAAAATATAATGAGGGTCTATCCCTTCTACCGCCAGCATATTTCGTGTTTTTACTGGGCCATTTAAAGGTTTTTCAAGCTCCATAATCGGAAAGCCTTGCACTGTCATTAACAATAACTTAATTGCACCTTTGTCATTTATAGCTAATTGGGCAAATACAGTGTGTGTGTTTTGCTGATTCGTAATATACAAAACATGCTGCCAAGACTTATCAAACATTTGTGCTGGCACGCTATTAATATTTAATTGAATATTAGGTGATAGATACACTCTATTTTTAGATGCTGTAAAGCTCGTACATGCGCTCAATACAGCAAATATAAATACACTACACACCGCATACTTAATTAATTTTGACATAACTGAGCCAACACATTTAAACGGCGTTCACTTTGTGCAACAAATGGGTTATTTGTATCCCATGCGTAGCCCGCTAAAATAGCACTAATCATTTCTCGCACCTGAGTATTTTGTTCAGAGTAAAATATCACATCCTGAAAACGCGTATCGTACCACCCTGTTACAAATGTTCTAAAACAATCGACTCCAGCTTGTAATGGCTGTGCGTAGTGAGCGTCAAAATCGACGACTTCGTTTTTTAAATAGCGATCAACAAGTGGGGCAACTAAATTTGCAGATTTGAGTGCAATTGTTACACCTGATGAAAATACCGGGTCTAAAAATTCCCCCGCATTACCCAATAAAGCAAAGTGCTTACCATATAACTTACTCACATTTGCCGAGTAGCCTTTTATATTTTTTGCTGGAGTTAATAACTCACGCTGTGCTAACAGTGTTTTTAAATAAGGGTCTTGCTCTATAAATTGATTTAGTAAATCGCTAGATTCATCATCATTAAAACGCTCTGACTGCGCCACAACCCCAATACTCGCAGTACCATCACTAAAGGGAATAAGCCAATACCACACGTCTGAATATTGAGGGTGTACGGTAATCAAAATTTTATTTCGATCGAAGCTTGTATCACTAATATTGTCTTTAAAGTGACTAAAATAAGCGCTTCGAACAGGAAAGTTAGAAGGAAGCTCTAAATCTAACAATTTTGGTAATACACGCCCAAAGCCACTTGCGTCCAATACAAATCGGGCATTAACGCGATAAGCTTGCTGCTGCTCATTGTGTACCACTAATGATGCACCATTTGGCTCATCACAGTAGTCAACCACCGTGTGCTTATATCTGATTTCTACGCCTTGTCCTTGTGCTTTGTCTGCTAATAATTTGTCAAAGTCGGCTCTTTTCACTTGATACGTAGTGCCTGGGCCTTTAGTAAATTTTTCAGTGAAATTTATAGTTGTATTTTGCCCTGCCCGATGAAAAGCAGCGCCATCTTTAAACTGAAAACCTAAAGCCGCTGCATTGTTATGTAGTGTATCGATTAAGCCCGCGTCTTCTAAGTACGCCATACATTGCGGCAGTAAGCTTTCACCAATTGAAAAACGTGGAAACGCCTGCTGTTCAAGTACCAGTACCCGCCATCCTTTTTGAACTAAAAGACTACTAGCCAATGCACCAGAAGGCCCAGCGCCAATAACAACAACATCGTACTGCTCAAGGTTATTCAAATTATTGTTCCTTTTGAGGCTTTAAAACACTCAGCGGTGATAAAAAGTAAATAGCTAAAATCCCTACCATTACACTCAGTCCAAAGCTAAAAATAGCGGGTGTATCAGATGCACTCAACATGCCAAATACCCACATTGATGACGCAGCCGATAAGCTAATCGCCAACACATTTTTGGGCTCTAACTTATTTATTTGATAAAAAACGAGGTAATCAATTGCTAAGGCAATAACAAGTAACGCACCGAGCAAATTAAATAACGACAAGCTACCTTGAATCGCATTACATACCCAAAGCATGCTCAACACCACAACAGATAAAATGGTCACCTGCAGCAGCGCTATCTTAATCGTAAATCGCCAACTAAAAAGCAGCCAACTAATAAAACCCGCAAGCACTAGGCTTAATAGTAAATATTCACGGTAATCACTTAATAAAGCAGTAATTTGTTTAGGTTTATTATAAAGGTAAATTCCATTGTTTTTTTCAACCTCATTAATTAGTTGATCAGATGAAATACCCGAAATAGACACCCACGTTATCGATTGTTCTGACTCAACAACCATTTGAGAAAGCAGTAATGGTTTAAATGTACTCGTGGCGAGTGTTTCATAAGTCAATAACGGTGCCTTTGTACTTGTTAACGCTTGCCCTGTAACGCGCTCTGCAATATCCAAAGTCCCTTTGTTTTTAGCCTGTTCAAACAAGGCTTGGTTATCGCTCTGCTTTTGTAAACTAGGCAACCAATGGCTAATGCTATTATGTTTAAAATTAGGGTTTAGTTGGGTTAAGCGTTTTAAAAACTGTTCTTGCTTTTGTAATAGCGCTTCGTCGCTATCTGCAAACATAAAAACAATTTGGGTGTCCCATTGCCCAAGTAATAACAAATGCTTTTTTTCGTTTAGCATTAAATGTTCGGAGCTTGCATTTAATAGCTTTACATCATCATTAAAGCTAATAGGTTTTATTAAAAATAACGCACTTATAAGGACTAATAACGTAATGAGTATTGGTTTTTTTAAACTATTGCAGTATAAAAAAACCTTAATGAGCTTTTGACTCATAAATAAACTCGAAGGCGATAACCTGAGTGTAGATTGCCACAATGGCAAAACTAAAACTGTAAATAGCCAAGCACTCACTAAACCCGCAATAACAAACACACCAACTTGAGATAATAACGTTAGTGGTGCACCTAGTAAGCAGCAATAACCCAACGTAGTCGTAATAAGAGAGAGTAAAAGCGCAGATTGAGTCCCTTTGCTGTAGCCTTTTTCATGCTCTTTTTTGGCTAAGTCAGTCATACCATGGAATGCATAATCAATGGCAATACCAATCAAGGTAACTGCAAAAACAAGCGTTAATAAATGAATAGTATTAAACAGCAACACCATAGCGATAGCGCCACCAATAAGTGCGCTCAGTACGGTAAAGCTTGCTAATAAAATACTGTTTAAACGCCTAAATACCCAAAATACCATAGCAATAAGAGCTAATAAGCTAATGCCACCAAACAGGCTCATCTCGTATTTAGCTTGTTTAGCATTTTCAGCCGTATGAAATAGCACACCAGAGTAAGTAATGCTTAAATCAGGGTAGGTTTTATTAAGTATATTGATCTGTTTAATTATCGCGCCAGCTAAATCAATTGATTTATTAACCCCTAAATTTTCGGGCGCTAAGTTTGCCAAAATGACACGGTATTCAACGCCATTCAAACGTCGAGTTAAACGACCTTGTTCAAGCGTAAACAATTGGCTTTGTTTTAAGTTATCTTCTATAAATGCCGCTAAGCTCAAACTTGTATCTTTGCTTAAGGTAGCACTTACAAATGGGTTGCCTAACTGATTTAATTGCTCAAGGTAATAATATTCAAACGTTGTTTTTTTGCTTAATGTTTGCTTGTAAGTATCACTTAATAACGCATGTTTGAAAGGTGAGAATGTTTGCGCTAAATCGTTAACGGACGGAAAGTTAAATGTGCTTTTAATTGCATTATCGTCAAGCCATTTTTGGAAATCATCAAATGCTTTATTTTTATTACTTCCTGCAAACGAGAACATAATACGGTTAGCATTTTGCTGAAAAAAAACATCTTCCGCATGTGCAATTTGGGAATGCGATTTTGGCAATAAACTAAACATATCGGCGCTAAACGTTGGTTTAGACAGCCAAAAAGCTGCAGCAAAAAGTAAAATTAAACTGCTAAACCACCCTACAATAACGGTAATTCGTTTTGTCACTGCACTATTCCCTTAATTAACCACTGCATTATTTAAAAACATAATTTTATTTGGAATAAGTAAACTCAATTTTTGTGTTATTTCCTGAGTGCTCATTTAGTGTAATACTGCTCACTTGCTTAGCAGTTTCACATAAAATAAAATCACTAAATAATTGCTGTAACATAGCTTCTTTTGGTGTTAACTGTGTGCAACTGTCTTGCATTTTAGCAATGTCAAAACGTGTTTCCAGCGCACTCATATTTACGCTAAGTAAGTCACTCAGTAATCCTACAAATTGCTCGCTACCAGGTTGTGGTATTAACTCACCATTGGCATTTTGTGCAAGCACTTTGCCGTTTTCTATTATGAGCATACTCTCAACAGGCATTTTCACTTGCCAAATGAGCTTTTCATCAATTAACGAAAAAACACCCGACGAAATAAAAGGCTTAGCAAATCCATTAAATTGCTTATATTGCTTAAACTCACCTTTAATAGCTGCTGCATTTACTACAGTGCAAAACAGTAAAAAGCTAATAGCTATGCTCAATGTAAAACATTTTAAAAAATTCATTTAATCGCCTATAAAATAAAAATTTAATTCAAAACCGCTTTTAACTTATTAAATAAAATAGCGGGTGATTCAAATTGCATTTCTTTGGAGCTAACCTCAACCGCAACTTGCGTGGTTGAGGCTTTAGTAAGGCGCTTATTAGTTAGCGAGTCAGTGATTACGTAATCAATCCGTAGTCTATTCTCGTATTCTTTTAAATAAGCCGCTACTTTAATTTTTTGAGTAAATACTGCTGAGGCGACATACTTTATTTGCATATCAACAATTGGCCACGCGTAGCCCGATTCATGCATTTGCGGGTAATCATAATCAAATAAACGCAGTAACTCGCAGCGCGCTACTTCTAAATAACGTGGGTAATTACCATGCCATACAACATTCATTGGGTCGCAGTCATGAAATGGAATTTCGATTTCTACCACATGCGTTAATAATGCACCTTTACTATTCATACAACGCCCAACGTTTAGTTTGAATATACCCTATTGTTTGCCTTAGCACGGCTTCCATTGGTCTATCCTCAGTGAGGTTTTCAAAGTAATCAGTTATATCGGTATACATGTTTTGCATATCTTGCGTTAAAGTCGAAAACTCAAGATCGCCTTGTTTTATACGCAATCTAACACCTTGAATACTGGCTAATAACGTACTTGCTAACACTTGTTCTGTTAGCTGTAAAATACGTAAACAATCGCGAGACGCAATAGTCCCCATACTCACTTTATCTTGATTATGACACTCCGTAGAGCGAGAAAAAACGCTGGCCGGCATGGTTAGCTTTAATGCTTCAGCAGTGTAAGCACTACAGCCAATTTGAACCGCTTTAAAACCATGATTAATATAACGGCGCTCTGGTGCACTATCAGACAAGTTTGAAGGTAGCCCATTGTTGTACTTAGTATCAACCAAAGAAGCGATTTGTCTGTCTGCTAAATCAGCAAGGTTTGCAACGGCTGTTTTCATGCTATCCATTGCCATTGCAATGTGGCCTCCGTAAAAATGCCCGCCGTGTAATACATGCTCACCTTGGCCGTCAATTATTGGGTTATCGTTTGCTGAGTTAAGCTCGTTTTCTATCATGTGCCTAAAAAACGGCAGACTGTCTTGCAGAACACCAATAACATGGGGTGCACAACGGATTGAATACCTATCTTGAAGTCTGTCTGCATTACGAGGGTGATCGTGATGGTTTAAATCGTCTCTTATCCAACGTGCAATTTGCTGCTGCCCAGGATGTGGCTTAACTGAAAATAATATCTCATCAAAATGATGGCTATTTCCTTTAAGCGCTAAGCTTGATAATGCAGTAATACGGCTCGCCAGTTTAGCTAAGTAATTAGCCCTATCAAACGCTAAACACGCTAATGCAGTCATTACCGCTGTGCCATTCATAACGGCAAGACCTTCTTTTGGCCTTAGTGTTAGTGGTTCTAAGCCAACTTCTTTCATAACTTCTGCACTGTTACGTACTTGGTCTTTGTAAAACACATCACGCTCGCCAACCATCGCACCTGCAACGTAAGATAACGGTGTTAAATCGCCACTGGCACCTACTGACCCTTCTTGCGGGATCACAGGCACTATATCGTTATTTAAGTAATCTTTAAGTAGGTGCAGCATTTCCCAGCTAATACCAGAGTAGCCCTGTGAAAGTGATGTTAAGCGGGTCGCTAAAATTGCACGCCCTTGAACTTTATTAAATACATCCCCGAGTCCACAACCGTGAAAGCGAGTTAAATGCAGAGGTAATTCATTAACTAAATCAAGGGGTACAGCCACCGTTACAGAATCACCGTAACCAGTAGTAACGCCGTAAATCACGCCATCTTCTTTTAAAAGTGTGTCTAAAAAACGCAAAGCGCTATTAATTTTAACGCTAAAAGTTTCACAGCTATTTAATTGCACTTGTGTTTCATTAAAGGCAACTCGAACAATATCTTCAATTGATAATCGCTGATTGCCAAAAAGCTGTATATTTTGTTCAGTCACACTTGTTCTCCATTGATTGATCGCGTACTACCTGCTGATCACTTTTCCAAAAATCGTAAAAATTAAACCACTGATAAGGATATAAAGCTGCGTAATAACTCAAACGCTGTGCATAGTCAGTAATAATAAGTGTTAGCGCCTGCTGTCGCTCTCGTCGAGGCATTTTTAATGATTGGCTGTAATGTTCAAATATCACTTGATACTTTTTGCTTTTTTTATCTTTTAAACAAAACAAAAAGTAAACAGGGCAATCAAGCAGCGCGGCTAATATAAAAGGCCCCTGTGAAAATGGGGCATTTTTGCCTAAAAACGGTACCTGTACCGACCGAGAAGCCGTTGTTGTGCTTGTTCTGTCACCAACAATAACGATTATTTCTCCCTGCTCTACTTTTTCTTTTAGTAAAATAGCTAAGTCAGGCCCCATATCAGTCACTTGTATTAAATTAACCGACACATCTGGGTTAATCTTTTTAAGCATTTTATTAAATTCAACAGCGTGATGGGTAAACACCAGTACATTTATTTTTTTACTGCTGCGGTGCTGGCTAAGTGCCCTGCACACCTCTAAATTACCCAAGTGGGAACCTATAAAAATAGCCCCTTGATTTTGCTCATCTAGCTCAGCAAATAAATGCTCATTAGTGTATTTAATATCACGTTGAGTTATTCGCCCAAGCCAAGCATCAATTTTATCTAATGCGCTATCTGCAAAACTGCAAAAGTGCGTTAATTGCATTTTAAACGTAACAGGTTGTTTGCAGCCTTGGTAAACATTAACTTGCTCTAAAAACACTTTAGATGCTACACGCGCTACTTTTCCTGTTAAAAAAAGATAAAAAACCACAGGAAACAAAACAATCCACAGCCCTTTTCTACCCAGTAATTTATGAGCAAATAACAGTATTTGAATACCTAAGAAATTACCGCGTTCTTGCATTTTAGACCAGTGTTTAGCGGCCATAACGCCTCTTTAATTTATGCCAAATTAACACAGGAGAGCGAATCAACATTCCAAAAAACAAGCGGGTGTGTAACCACGAAATACGCACGTTATCGTGTAATGGTTGAAAATGAGAAAGCCCATTTTCGGGGTAAATTACTTGGCTAGGTAAAAATACAAAAGGCACATTGCGCCAATATAAACGCACTAAAATTTCGGGGTCAAAATCCATGCGTTTTCCAAGCGACACCTCATCAATTAGCTTTGTACTTTGCTCAAGCGGATACACTCTAAAGCCACACATCGAATCTACAATTGTAAAACTTAACGTTTCAATCCATACCCAAACATGCGTTAAATAACGTGCTAAATAACGGTGTTTAGGCACTGAATCGTCATATATTGGGCAACAGCTTATAAGCGCTTTAGGCTGAGCGTTTGAAAGCGCTATTAGTTTTTTAATATCAGATAAGTCATGCTGACCATCAGCATCAACCTGTATCGCATGCGAAAAACCTAGCTTATGTGCCTGCTTTAAGCCTGTTTGTACCGCGCCGCCTTTGCCTTGATTATCGTCGTGGGCAACTACACTCAACTGCGCGTGTTTTGCATCGAGCTTACTGAACACATTTTTAGCTTCGGCGTTGCTTGCGTCATCAACCATAATAATAGGAAGATTAAATGACGATAATTGGCTCAGTACATCATCAATAACCGTAATGTGATTATAATTTGGGATAACAATACAAAAATTATTCATTTATTAGGCTATCAAAAACAACACGGCCAGATGCATGCTGTCCTTTGTTTGAATTATACGAAAAGGTATATTTATTCTCTGCCTTTTGCTCAAGCAATAATTCGATTGTTATACCTGGGGTAATCACTACCTGAAACTTTAATACTTCAACATTTTTAACAGATTGCTGAACATTATAATATTTACAAATTGCAGCCACAGCCCAGTCTAATTGCACAACACCTGCGAGTATTGGGCCATCCGTAAAATGTCCTTTGAAATAATCTAAATCATGAGGAACTAATAAGCTTAATTTATACTTTTGCTCTGCTTTTTCACAAGACAGTAAATCAGGCTGTGTTTTAGTCAACTTTTGCAAAAAGACTCTCCAATGCTTTTAAATTTAACTTTGCCTGTGAGTTGTATGGTAATTGCTCTACAAAACGCCACTTTTTAGGGATACAAATTCGCTCAAAGCGCGCTAATGCATGCGCTTTTAATAAATTATTTGTAGCTAACTTACCGTCACCATTAAAAAACATCTGCCCTTTATGCGTAAGCACAACAATAGCGCCTACAATTAATCGCTCACCAGGCAAGGCGATTACTTTAGCTTCACTTACCCACTCACTAGTACACAAATGTTGTTCTAGCTCATCTAAACTTAATCGCTTTTCTTCTAATTTTATAATTCGATCGAATCGGCCTAATAATCTAAATTGACCATTTTTAAGTACTTCGCCTCTATCATCTAAAGGGTAATTTTTGTCGCGAACGAGCGGTGAGTTTAAAATTAAACGCTGATCGTCCAAAGCCCGTACTTTAATACCCGAAAATGGCTGCCAAAGGCTAACCTTTTCAAGTGAAGTAACTTGTCGATATGCAATACCACCGGTTTCGGTACTACCAAAAACTTGTGTAACTGGTTTATTTAATTGCGTAAACAACGATACAGCATCTTCGTTTAATAGCGGTCCACCTGATGAGAAAATCCATTGTAAATGAGACTTATCATCCACTAAAACATTATCAATACATAACCGTTTTAACTGCGCTGGGCTTGAAACAAACACTACTTTTTTAAATAACTTGAGCTTTGTAGCTATATGTTCTGGGTAATGCAATAGTTCTGTATTAACAACCTTTCCTGCACGTAATGGCCACAATAATCTAAACAATAAGCCGTATATATGCTGATGCGAAACACTCGCTATAAAAATAGGATTATCAATCAGTGCGTAGCTATTAATTAATGTACTTAATTCTTTATTTATTACCTGCCACGTTTTTACAATTGGCTTTGCTTTACCCGACGAGCCCGACGTGTAAAAAACAATTGTGCCTTCTTGAGGCCATTTAATTGTTTCAATAGATACAAAGTGAGGTTGATTGACTAAGGAGCCTATATCTAAAAAATCAGCCTCTAAATCGGCTACTAATTCAGACTCACCAATAAAAAAAGGTGTTTGTTTAAGCAAGGAGTTTAACGTTGCAGGTTGCCCATTAGGCGGCAAAATCACTGTGTTTCCGTGTAGTGCCAAAGCAAATAAGTACACGGCAAATTTGTAGGTGTCTGTGGTGTATAAAACAACCGATGATTTAGCATTTAACGTTGATAGCTTTGCTAAAACTTCGTTTATATCACTAACAAACTGACGCTCCGAAATATCATTATCAGTATGATTAAAACATGTTCTTATCGCATTACTTTGAAAAGCATTAAACACCGGCGTTCCTTTTTACTTTTTGTCTGACTAGCCACTCTATAGCAAACAATGTGCCCATAGCTAAGTAAGCAATAAAACCATTATAAAAAGCCCAGGTTTCTAGGCTACTAAAAATACTGGTGTACAGGGCAATGCCACCGTTTAATACAAAAAAAACACACCACACTAGCGTTACTTTTTTTGTATAAATTACACCGTTTTCATCAAGTGAGGGCTCAGTAATGCGCGCAAAGGTTTCAATAATAGAAGGCCCTTTATACAAAGAATACGCAAACACAACTAACATAACTAAATTAATGATTACGGGATACAAACGCAGCCCTAAATCGCTATCCATTACCTTGGAAATCAAAATAGTAATGGCTGCTAAAAATGTAGCGGGCTTTAACCACGGCATTTTATCAAACAAGGCTCTGCTTAACCAAAGTCTAAGCCCGAGTAAAAATAGCAGTAATACTGTAATAATCAGACTATTAAAACGCGTAAGGCCTACGTACACAATAATAGGGTAGCAAGCCAAGCAAATCATAATTAACGTTGTTAAAACTACTTTTAACATAGTATTAGTTAACTAACTTTTCTATTTCGGTGACTATGTCTTGCACTGTGCGCACAAGCTTAAAGGCATCAGGCTCAATTTTTTTACCTGTGATTTCTCTTAATTTCACAACTAAGTCAACTGCATCAATACTGTCTAAATCAAGATCTTGGTACAGGTTAGCCTCTAAGCTAATATCTTCTGGGTCTATTTCAAATTCGTTTTCTAAAATGCCGTGTAATACATCATAAATTTCAGCAGCGGTTTTCATCTTTCTTCCTACTTTTATATATTAAGAACGTGCTTGTTCAATAAATTTTGCTAAAGAATTAACTGAGGCAAAGTGCGCTTTAGTTTGATCAGAGTTTGCATCTATTTTTACATCAAATTGCTTCTTTATCGCAAGACCAAGCTCTAATGCATCTATGCTGTCTAGTCCTAGGCCATCTACAAATAAAGCGTCATCATCTTGTATGTCAGCAGTGGTCATGTCTTCAAGGTCAAGGCTTGAGATAATCAGTTGTTTTATTTGTTCTTTTAATTCGCTCATATATTTTTTAGCTCTTGTGTAAAATAATGTTGTAAATCTTTAGTCAATTGGCGTGATTGCATCGCAGGCATATCGCTGTCGTACGTTGCACAATTAAACTGCTGGCTCGCAAGCCCCATTGTAAAATGCGCCTGATATGGCGCGACCTTATACCAAGGTGTGCCTTTGGTTAAAGTGTTTGGCTTCATTTTAATTAAAAAAGTAGTAATGGGCGCATGACATCTAATTGCAATATTTGCAGCGCCTCGTTTAAACTTTAATGTTTTGTGAGGCTCTGTCCGTGTCCCTTCAGGAAATACAATTAAGTTATTACCCTTTTGCAAACTGCGCTCGCATTCTCGTAATAGCTCCTGCGGATCGTCATTACTTATATAGCCGGTGCTTTTAATAACGCCGCGCATAAAAGGATTTTTAAATAAATGCGCCTTTACTACGCAATCTGCATTTTTTACTACCGAAATTAAAACAACAACATCAATTAAAGAAGGATGGTTTGCTAATATCAGTTGCCCTTTTAAGCCTTCAATTTTTGCTTTATCGTTGACATGAAATCGAATAACGCCCGTTACATGCATTAAACTAACAAACCATTTGAAGCTGTAATGTACTGTTTTTCGAGCCTTAATCTTTTGTTTAACTGAGTCACTTTGAAATAGGCGCTGAGCAGGAAAAACAATAAAGGCTAATACTAAACCACCAACCCCAAAAACTGAAAAGCAAAATGCAGTAGCAATAATCCGCCAAATCAACCCACATAACCTTTGTACATTTTTAAGCATGGTATGTAAGCTGCCAATCGTGCTCAAGCGTGTTATGAACAAGTAATATATTGCTTCGCTCATACAAAGCTTTAGCGCATTGAATACTCATTGGTAAGTCGCTTTTTTCCATGCCCGTATTAAATACTTTGTTTAAACTAAAATGGGGTTCGCCTTTTTGCGGCGCTCTTATTATTAAACCAATAGAGTGTGCTATTTGCTGTTCATCGGCGTACTGAGCGTAAATATCGGGGAGAGTCTCGTCGGTATGAACTATTAACATGTGTTGCTGATCGTTATCAGCAAGTCTTACAAAGCCATCTACGAGTGCATAAATAAAGCTTTCGGCTCCTGCAGCTATAGCATTTGTAGCACTTGTATTACCCTGTATTATCCCAAAAAGTCCCGATGCGGCATTATGCACACTTAACCCAAAACCAGTGGGCGACAGTGGCTGATCATTTACTACATCAATAAGTAAGTTAGACGTTTTGTGAAAATCACCGTGGCGAGAAGAAAAAACACTCGGTAAATTAACATAGTTACCTTGAGTGCTTACTTGATGAGCACTAAAGAGTGCCATTTTAATAAAGGAAGTCATTCGGCGTCGCTGCATAGCAGGCACCCAACTAAGATTTAATACGGAGGAATCAAACCAATTACTCTCTTTTATTTGTCGCTGTTCGGGCTTTATCCATATAGCGAGTTCTTCAACAACAAATTTCACAGCTCTGCATATTTTATAAGATATAAGGGAAGGAATTTTACCGATTTTAGCAATAGAAGTAAATAATCATTAACAAAAAGCACTGAACTAACACTTTGTTCAGTGCTTGCTCATATTGCTAAGAAAGAAGGGCTATATCGTCCTGCTTTATACACTTAGCTGTGCCGCCAACAACATCGTTGTTATTTAACTCATTAATTAACACTTCGCCTTGAGCTTGCTGCTCATCACTAAGCGGTAAATACGGTAATCTAAATACAGGGTTTACTGCACCTGTCATCATCAACGCGGTATTAATAGCAATGGGGTTTGGTTCACAGAACAACCAGTTCATTAATGGTTGTAATGATGTATTTAACTCATCATTTTTAGTATCCATTAACTGACGGAATAACCCAGGTATTAAGTTAGAAGTAACCGAAATAACACCGTGCGCTTTATGTGTGTGGCGCGCATCGTGACTTTCGTCATCGTTACCCGACCAACATGCAATACCTTGTTGTTCATAATGGGCAATACGTTCATTACCGCCACACTCTTTTACACCAATAAAATATTCATGTTTAGCGAGTGGCTCAATAATATCAGGTGTTAGGTCTTGACCTGTTCGCCCTGCTACGTTGTAAATAAAGGCAGGTCCAATATCAAGTACGCGCTTAAAGTGCTCTTTAACACCCGCAATAGACGTACGTCCGTAATATGGATTAATTTGCAGTGCTGCATCCATACCGCTGGCAAAGCCATATTTAGTTGCTTTAATCGCTTCACGGGTGTTGTTACTACCGGTATTACCGACAATAACCAGTTTGTCACCATACTTGTTTGCACTGTGCGCTATAAGCATTAAATGCTCTTCCCAGTTCATTAACTGGCCTTCGCCTGTTGTGCCACCAACTACAATGCCGTCAACGCCTGCTGCAATTTGTATTTCTACGAGTTCATCGTACTTTGCTAGGTCTATTTCACCGTTTGCTAAGTATGGCGTTTTAATAGCTGTAATAAGGCTTGCTTGTTTAATTTGGTCTAGGGTGCGCATAAAAAATCATTATTTATAAAACTTGCGCTATTTGTAACATAATTGCCGGTACTTTTGGAGGTGTAAGCCTACATTTAATTATAAAATTTCTTGTGTTATTAAGTTTGGTAATACAAAATGAATAACTGTATATATGAACAGTATTTTATTTTTAACGATACCAGAGGCTTTATGCGTTTATCTGACTACTTAGCAACTCATTTTTATAACACCGATGAACTGTGCCAAGCATTAAATATAGATGCAGATACACTTTTAGCTTGGCAAGAGCGAAGTGTTTTCCCAAAACCAAGTTACTGTATTAAAAGTCAACTTAGCTGCAGCTCATATTCAGGTTTGTATGAATGCGAAGAGTATGACGACTATTACCCGCGCGGCTGTGTTAATTGGGGTCAAGGTCTTTTAAAACAAAAAATAGAATCATCAAGCCATGCTTTTAATTATTTTGCACAGCAATATACTGCAAGCCTAACTAAGCTCGCTCAGCAAGGATTTACGTTTAGCGAAGAGCTATTTGGCTGCGAAATAGACGAGCACTTGCAGCAAATTTGGCAACAGTTTTTATGCAGTAAGTACGGCGTGCTTACTCAAAATGGATTAATAGACGAAATAGTCTCGGTAGATATTGGCAGGCTATTAGTTGACGACATTACAGAACTGCGCAGTAAAGCGAGCTTAAGCCAAGAAGAAAGAGCGCTACTGCACCCCGCCATGAAGCTTTTAAACAAAGCATTAGGGCATGGCGCCGATCATGAAAAACAACACACATTACGCACCCGCTATATAGATGCACTTATTTTAAAATACGATTTATCTATAAAATAGTTTTGCATTAGTTTGATTATTTATCATTTTAGGATTATTTTACGAAAAACAAGAACTGTTAACTTAATTGTTACGTAAAACATGATTTAAAGGCACTGACTCAATGACAATCAAAACAAAAATAAGTGTAATTTCTGCTGTAATCACTATCCTGTCTTTTAATACGCTAGCTAAAGTTAACCACGAAATAGCAAATGACGACATAATAAAAATGCAGCGTGCAGCACTTGCTAAAAATACTGAGAATAAAGGCTTTGGCCCACAATCTCCACGCAATATTGATAATTATAAAGGCAAAAACACCGTAGTTTTCTCTCATGCTCCAACTTCATCAAATATGAACTTATGTAATATACACTTTCATAAAAATGCTGAACATGCCGGTGGCGAGTTTAGTAAATATGCCGGAAATGGTAATGGAAAAGGCTTTAAAAGTGGCTACTTATATTCAGGCTCTTTAACTAAAAGTGAAAGTAAACCAGCAAAAATTGAAATTTGTCCGAGCGATCACGGCGCGCTTTTAGTTGGCGATACCATTGAGGTTCATAACGTTCATACGTCAGCAATTGTAAAACCAGGCCCTACCTTGGGTAGCTGTTTAAGTGATTCGATTAAAAATCCGCAACTACGTGTTGAAGCCCAAGTATATGTATTAGTAAACGATGCTAACGCACTTGATTTTGCTCAAATAAGCACCGTGTCATCTGTTAATGGTTACTATCAAGCTATTGCTACACCTACAAATACGGGTAAACCGGTTGTTTATAGCGGTTCAACTACTGGTCCTAGTTACAACGAGACAGGCTCTCCTTTTCAAGTAACATGGTCAGTTAAACCAAAAGTAGCAAAGGTTGATATAAACAGTGTTGGCAAATGGTGTGAAAGTAACACCTTTAATGAAGATCATGCTCACGGCGTACGAAATCTCGTAATAAATCCTGCATTACTCTCTAAAATCAATAATTAAAATTTAGCCAAATAAAAAACAACCCGCTAATTAGTGGGTTGTTTTATTATGACCGTTAAAATGTGTATTACGCTTAATGGGATAAAAATGTCACATTAAATGTATTTAAATCTTCATATGTAATACATGTTTGCTCATTGGTATTAAGCTCAACAACACCACAGTAAGAACCAGTTATAAACACTTGCCCTGCTTTTAAATTAATTCCCTTTGCTGATAAGTAATTAACCGCCCAATAAAGTGGAAGCTGCGCAAGCTCTGCAGGATGCACACCCGCCAGGTTTAACTCCAACTCAGTTTGCTTAACGTTAATATTTACAGTACTTGCGTTATACGCTTTGGCTTTATCTATTTGTGGGCCTAAATACACGCCTTGATTAGATAAACCATCGGCCAGCTTTTCAATGTGCGTGCTTGGAGTGTCTTCATCAAACCTTTTTTGGATAAGCTCAAGTGCCAAGTGGGCGCTGGCAAATGCAGTATCCACGTCTTCATTTGTATAGGTCTTATTACTTGGTAAATCGCTTTGCAAAATAAATGCAATTTCTGGTTCAACAAGCGCTTTGTTGTTTGTTGTATACAGTGGGCAATTTTCAGCTTGTTTTATAGGTGCATGTAAAAGAGGCGCTAATATAATTGAGCCATTATCTAAAGGCAGCATACACTTCCAGCCATATACAGTTTGATCATTTAAGTAAATCATCAACTTTTGTACTTCTATTGCATCGTCAGTCGAGTCTAGTACTAACTCTTTAGGAAAGTTTGAACGTGCTGGGTTTTCATCTCTTTGTGCTAATAAGTGAGTAGCAATTAGTTTTAGCTGTATTGAGTTGTTCACATAAATCTCTTTAAAATACGTTACTGGTTAAGCAGTAAATAGGAAGGGTTATATTATTAATGTATTAGCTTAGGCATTAGAACATCATGTTAAATGCCTATAATTAAAATTGTATTTAAAACAAAGCGTGGTAATTATTTAAGTATCAATAGATTTAAGCGAACGTAAAAACAACCCTAAGCCGCCAAACGCTAAAATTATAATAACAATCAAATCAAACGACGTCATAGTTCGCATACTAAATCGCACACTCGATATAACACCAAATATGAGTGCGGTTAACGAACCTAGAGATAGCACCCAGCCTAAAATATTTTTAGAATTATAAAAAATCAGACCCACACCAAAAATAAACGGGATCATAACCATGCCGCCTGTAACGCCAAAGCCACCTAAAGCATTAACACTATAAATGCGAGAACTTAGTCCAAAATTAGAGGTCACCGAAATTGCGTTTAGCAGCATATAAAAGCCACCGCACATCATAATTAAACCTATAAAAAAATGCCCAATACCACCAGAGCTTCCACCCGCACCTTTCATTATTAATTATTCCTTTTATATTTTTAACTTAATCGTTTTAAATGGTAATTACTCGACTATTAACATTGACCGCGGTCTACATAATCAATCAGTGCACACGCGAAAACACTTATCGCGTGATTACATGCCAAATAACATAAAACCAAGACAAAAAACCGTGCAAAATTGCCCATAACACAGACTCATTAGCACTCCATGAAATAGCAATTGCTAGGGCCGTACCAAAAGAGACTCCATATTTTACTATCTCATTTCTTGAGTTTCTCATTAATTATATTCCTAGTTTTTAACTTATTAGCTGTTTGATTTGCTTACTAAAACTGAAAGCTCTTTACCATCAAGATTAATACTTGCTTCTTTGCCTAGTTCAACAACTAAAGAGGGAGCCATATGTTTTCCACCTAGTTTTAGGTCAGTTGCTAAACTAACAGTAAAATCATCAATTGGCGTTACTGTAAGAGCAAAACTATACGAATTATCAACTGAAACTGACGCCTCTTCGTTTGAATTGACTACTAAAACAGGTGAGCCAATTAAGTTTTTATTATCATAAAATTTGGCATTTACTACAAAACTATCATTAGCTTGTGCAAATGAAACAAAGCCTAACAACGCTATTATTGCGATTATTTTTTTCATTATTATCTCCATATAAATTATACAGTTTAAAGCTGTTAAGGCTTTATTGGCTGTGATTTTTTAGCTAGCAATTTACCAGCTAATGATTAAAAACTTATGTTTTAGCTCTGATGACATAACCAACGCCCAGCGAACTAATATAGAACAACACTCCAAATACACTAATATCAATGAGTAGCTTTAGAATGTCAAAAGTATCTGTAAACACAAGATACTCAAAAGTAAATAAGTGAAATATAACTTTTGATCCGAAATACGCAGTTAATAAAGGGATTACAAAAATAAGAATAGATTGATTTGATTTATTAATTTCCATACCCATGTCTCCATTATTAGTTTAATTAACTCAGCTGTAAAATAGGTAAGTACTGAAGGACGAAAATTGCCAGCGGCTAGCCTCCCTTCTCGCCTTAATTACTTATACGGTGCTACCTTGAATTCTCTGCTTTGTAATTCATGGTAGTTATTTATCTTTGCAACTGCATTTTTGACTTGATCAGAAGTTGCACTTTTACAGAAGTATAGAACATATCCTCCCGTAATATCTTTATTAGAACTGAATGCATATTCAAGACCGAACTTTTCACACAATACGTCTTCAATATAATCCTTGTGATCGTAATCAATTAATTCAATTGATGCACCCCATTCAACGTGTTCTCTAACTTCAATTTTTGACAAGATATATCTGAATTCATCAAACATGTCACGTATACCTTACGTCTTATAATAGAAAGTGGTTAGTTAAAATATGCAGAAGTAAGGAGCCTATTAACAACTACCAGGCTTATAGTTAAATTACTACCTAAGATTTACCCTACTCTAATTCCCATCGTCATAGGTGGATAAACATGTCTGATAACAAAATTTTTTTCATTATCAAAAGTTAGTGTAAATTGATTTACTACGCCTTCACCTAAATGATCACTTTCAACAATGTCGCATATTCGGCTCGGCAGTTTTGAAATATTAAAAGGGTACAATAATTCAATTCTTTCTACAGGTTCTATACTCAAGCCTAAACTTGGGTAATAACCAATAGCGTCAACTTCACACGGTTTAATTAAATAAGTTTTGCCATCTTCAAATTCTAAGGTTATTTCATAGCAAATCAAAAAACCTTCATTACTCTTATCTTGCCATGCTAGGTGAACTTTTTCGTGAATATGACTTAATGAAACAGCTATAAGAACTTTTCCTTTCAAACTATTCAAGTCGAACATATATGCTTAATGCCTTAAATTACATCTTCCTATATTTACACCAGAGAATTTTAATGTAAACAACAAATTAAATAGGCTATTTATTAGAGTGGGTTGTGATATCAAAACGACTTTTAATAAAGTTATGAACCTCTTTTGATTTCGACGCACTACGAATGCGAATTAACAAAAAAGAGTCCTAATAGGTTTCATTGATATTGGCGAAGTTGAGTATTTAGGCAGGTTGGGCTGTAAGAATGAAAGGTGATGTAGGTTAACAGCACCTATTTGAGTATTTACTTTATGATATGTAATTTAGCTAAGTATTTTAATACGTACCATAATAGGCACTATAAAAAGAATTTAACCAATTGATTTATATACATCAATACTACTATTGGTTAAAAGCCCAGTAACTTGCGTACCAAATGCTTTAAAGTGTGGCTCGTTTTTATGCGCTTCAAAGTGCTCGTCAGACGCCCACTGTTCGCTAACAACGTAGTCGGTATGTTCATCATCACTTTTTACCGATAGTTCATAACGTAAGCACCCTACTTCTTGGCGCGATGACTTTTGTAAGTTTTCAAGTGCTGTAAGCATCACATCTGCATCAATATTTTTGCACGACAGTGCAGCTATAACCGTTAACATGTGTATTCCTTCTTAAAAGTTAAGGTGTAGATAATCTACACCTTAAAATATTTAGTTTAACTTTGCGTTTGAGGTAAGTTTACTGATCCCACTGCGGCGCAAATTCTGGTGTTGCTTGG
This sequence comes from Pseudoalteromonas sp. NZS71_1, assembly GCF_015864305.1. Taxonomy (NCBI): domain Bacteria; kingdom Pseudomonadati; phylum Pseudomonadota; class Gammaproteobacteria; order Alteromonadales; family Pseudoalteromonadaceae; genus Pseudoalteromonas; species Pseudoalteromonas sp. NZS71_1. Next base: position 304,795 of record NZ_JADYXM010000001.1, read on the forward strand.
CGGTCGCCACAATCTAGGCCATCAATGCGGGCTATGTCTTCATCATCTAATTTAACGTGGTCGTTAAAGTTATCTTCTAAGTTTTTACGCTTAGTTGATGATGGAATTGTCGTCATACCGCTGGCGTTAACCCATGCTAAAACAACTTGTGCTGGACTTGCATCGTGCTTTTTAGCAATATCGATAATGGTTTGATCTTTAAGTACTTTGCCTACTACAAATGGCATGTATGCTGTTACATGAATGTCGTGCTGAGCACAAAATGCGCGTAATTTAGTATTAGTTAAATATGGGTGCACCTCAACCTGATTGGTAAATATTTCACGCGAGTCAAGCGTTTGCATTGCTTCATTTAAGTTTGCAATGGTGAAGTTTGATACACCAATGTGCTTAGTTAAACCAAGCTGCTTCGCTTTTAGTAATTCAGTGAGGTATTCACTCATTGGCTCGTCGTTAGCAGGCGATGGCCAATGAATTAGTAGTAAGTCGACCGAATCAACTTGTAGCTTTTCAAGTGACTTTTTAACGCTTGGGATAAAGTCGCTTTTATTTAATTTGTTATTCCACACTTTGGTGGTTAAGAATATTTCACTGCGCGGAATATTACTATCTTTTATAGCTTGGCCTACTTGCTCTTCGTTGCCATAAATTTGTGCGGTATCAATATGGCGAAACCCAACTTCGAGCGCCATTTTTACTGAGTTATAGGCAGTGTCGCCCTCTAAGCGGAATGTTCCCATACCGAGTTCTGGCATTTCTATTACACGTTTTGTCATGGTTTATCCTTATAAAATAATCGGTTTGAAATACAAACTTTTAAAAGTTTTACGAAATACACCTTTTACTTCTTATTACGACTGTCACTTAAAAATCTATGACCTCACAACAGGTATGAGGTCATTAATTTTAGTTTCAAGGTTAGGGTCTGTTAATCTTTAGAGATTACATTTGCAGCAGTGTATTTGGTATTTAGGCAAGGCAGAGCCTATGCAGTGTGGTTGTTCCACATTAATAGGCGATAACGCAGCATAAATGCCAAATACGCGCTGCCTGTAGGTTCTTCCTAGGGTGGATTTACTCTTTGTCCCTCGATTTTTACTTAGCCCACTAGGTTACAAACCTCGCTCCGTGATTAAATCCTCCCTAGATTGAACAAATTTAATCCTAAAAGGTCAACAGACCCTGCTAAGGCTTTATGCTTGCTGAATTTCACGTTTATCAAGCATACCGCTGTAGCGTGTAACACCGAGTGCTAAAACAGAGATAACGGCGCCTATCCATGCTGTATCTTGCAGGGTCATATTCTCTACTACGCTACCGCCAATAATTGACCCAAGTGCAATACCAATATTAAATGCGGCTATGTTCAAACCTGATGCAACATCTACCGCATTTGGCGTGTGCTTTTGCGCTTGCTTTACAACATAAAGTTGCAGGCCTGGCACATTGCCAAAAGCAAATGCGCCCCATACTAAAATAGTAAGTACAGCGGCAATTTTTGATTCCATCGTAAAGGTAAATATCAGTAAAATAATACTCAAAGCGCTGAATATAATGCTCAGTGCGCTAATTGGACCGCGTTTGTCGGCCAACTTTCCACCCCAAATATTACCTATCGCTACCGATACACCGTAAACAAGCATTATTAAAACAATAGCCGAAGGCGCAAAACCTGTTTGTTGCTCTAAAATAGGTGCTAAATAAGTAAACGCTGTAAACGTGCCGCCGTAGCCCAATATCGTCATTAAATATACGAATAATAAACGCGGTTTTACGATTACTTGTAGTTGCTCTTTAAACGTCGCTGGTATTGATTGTTTTAAATTTTTTGGCACTAAAATAGAGCTGCCGATTAATGCAATTAAACCTAATACCGACACAACTAAAAACGTTGCACGCCAACCAAAGTGTTGTCCAATCCATGTACCTAGTGGCACACCAGTTACTAGTGCTACAGTAAGCCCGGTAAACATAATTGCAATTGCACTGGCTTCTTTGTCTTTGCTTACTAGACTTGTGGCAATCATCGATCCGATTGAAAAAAACACACCATGGGCAAGCCCCGTTAAAATGCGCGCAAGTATTAATGTTTCGTAACTTGGCGCTTGCCAAGCGAGTAAGTTACCCAATACAAACAAGCCCATTAAGCTTATTAAGACCACTTTACGATTCCAACGACCCGTTAAAGCTGTTAGCACCGGTGCACCAATAGCAACGCCAACCGCATATAAACTTACAAGCAAACCCGCTGAAGGTAGGCTTACGCCTAAGTCGTTTGCAATGGTGGGTACTAATCCCACTATTACAAACTCAGTTGTTCCTATTGCAAATGCGCTTAAGGTAAGCGCCCACAAAGCCAATGGCATAGTTATATCCTCATTAATATTTGAAGAATGTAGTTTGGCTAAAATATCATTTGCAAAAAATAGCATTAGTGACAAAATACTTTTGTTAATAATGCAAAGATGGTGTTGGTATATTATGGCGGTTCATTCAAAAACTGAAGATTTAGAAACGTTTATAACGGTAGTAGATTGCGGAAGCTTTTCGGGGGCAGCTAATTTGCTCGATCAACAAGTGGCTAAAGTGTCGCGAGCTGTATCACGCCTTGAAAATACACTGCAATGCACTTTACTAAACAGAACAACACGCCGATTAGAACTTACCGAAGAGGGCCATACTTTTATAAAATATGCGCGCGAAGGATTAAATACGCTTTATACCGGTGAAGAAGCCATAAAGCTTTTAAAACAAGCGCCAAGTGGCAAGCTGCGAATAGATGCGGCAAGCCCTTTTGTATTGCACCAACTTACGCCTTTAATTGGAGAATTTGCTAAGCAATACCCTCACATAACGCTTGATATAACCTCACACGACAGCATTATTGATTTACTTGAACATAAAACCGATTTAGCCATACGCATTGGTGATTTAAAAGACTCAAACTTACATGCTCGTAAACTTGGCAGCAGCCAGCTACGTATTGTAGCCAGCCCAGAATATATAAAAAACAACGCAGCAATTACACAAATAGATGACTTACAAAACCATAAGTTAATTGGTTTTAGTGACTCCCCTAAATTAAACACTTGGCCGTTAGTAAAGCCCGCTTTATTTACGTTTTCGCTTAGCGCAAGCAGCGGTGAAACAGTGCGCCAGCTGTGCATTGCAAACCAAGGCATTGCGCTACTTTCTCACTTTATGATTGGCAATGACCTAAAAACAGGTAAATTAGTTGAAGTGTTACCCACTGCAATTAGCTCACCTAATAACCGAGAAATTATACAAGCCGTGTATTATAAAAACAGTGCGATATCGTCTCGCATTACAGCGTTTTTAGATTTTATAAAGCCTAGGCTTAGTTTATAAATTCTGGGTATTAATATGCTTATTAAATATTTCAAATGATTTTTTGACGCTTTTTAATAATCAAAAAGTATAAATAACAAAAGTAGTAATTAAAGGTATTAATTAAAATGGATTCTTTAACGCAGGTAGCATTAGGCAGTGCTGTAGGTTATGCGGTGTTAGGCAATAAAATAGGTCGAAAAGCCGTTTTATGGGGAGCAATTTTAGGCACGCTCCCTGATTTAGATGTATTTTTGCCATATGGCGGATCTGTAGAAGCATTTACTTATCACCGTGGCTTTAGCCATTCGTTATTAATACATTTATTAATTAGCCCGCTCATTGTATGGCTAATATTAAAAGTACACGCGGGAATGCAAATTTATAAAGTGCGCTGGTTTTGGCTAGTATTTTTAAGTTTATCTACACATGCCCTATTAGACAGCCTAACGGTATACGGTACACAACTACTCTGGCCTTTTACTGAGTACCCCTTTGCGGTTTCTAGTGTGTTTATTATTGACCCCGCTTACACGCTTCCTTTATCAATTGGCGTAATATGTACGCTAATACCCAAAATAAAAGCAGCAACGGCTTATCGTATAAATGCAGTGGCCTTAGTTTTAAGTAGTCTATATTTATTTTGCGCTTTAATTTTAAAAGTAAATATTGATGACAAAGTAAAAACGGCTCTCAACAACAGGCAAATACCAGTAAATGCGTATGTTAGTACGCCTGCTCCGCTAACCACTTTGCTGTGGCGTATTGTTGTGATGTCTGACGGACAATACTACGAAGGTTATGCATCAGTATTTGACGCGCCCAACGATGTTACATTAACGGCTTATCAAACAACGCCTTCACTGTTAAATAATATTAGCGATGAATGGGCTATAAAACGCTTGCAGTGGTTTACTAAAGGGTTTTATTCGGTGCGCCAACAGCAAAGCAATATTGTACTTTCTGATTTACGTATGGGCATGGAGTGCAACTATGTGTTTAATTTTGTAGTGGGTCAAAAAAATGATTCAGAAGTGAGCATTGGTAACTTTGAAAAAATAAGTCAAAGACCAAACTTAAACAATCTTCATAAAATATGGAACAGGATTTGGCAACCAAATGTGTCTTTAGCATCACCCGCTGCAAAAAATGACTGCAATAGCGAATAACGGCATATTATAAGATTTGTACTAACTTGAGTAAGATAAGTGAAGTTCAAGCAGCAATTAAACTAAATAGCTCACTAAAGTGATTGCTGCTTTTTTTGCTGATACATTGCAACATCAGCATCTTGAATCATATCCTCAACCGATTTACCTGTATCGTGTTTAAAGTGTGTTACCCCTACACTGTAATCAATTTTGTATGGCTTGTTTAAGGTATTATTAGCATGCGCTATTGCATCCGCAAACCTTTGTAAAACAAACTCTGCTTTTGTCTCGTCTGAGTCGCTTAACATCGCAACAAATTCATCTCCGCCAAGTCGACCTATGACTTCACAATCACGAAATGAACTAAGCATAATTTGTGCAAATTTATTTAATACAAAATCGCCTTCGTGGTGTCCATAAATATCATTAATTTGTTTAAACTTATTGAGATCAAACAAAATAAACGACATTGATACTTTGTTTCGCCTACATACATTTAGCGTATGTTCGGCAAGGTTTAAAAAGCCACGTCGATTAGAGATTCTTGTTAACTCATCAATTGTGGCTAGTTGAATTGATTGAATTTCTCGCTCGACTAACGTGCCTAAATCTCTTAGTAATTGTTTTTCTTCATCATTGAGTTGTCTAGGTTTATTATCGGCAAGGCACAAAGTGCCTATAATGACTCCTTCCCTTAATTTTAAAGGAAAGCCTGCATAAAAGCGTACTTTAGGATCGCCTGTAACAAAGGGGTTATCAAAAAACCTTTCGTCTTGAGCTGTATCTGGGATTATTAATAACTCGTCTTGATTTATGGTGTGGCCACAAAATGAGGTTTCGCGAGGAAGCTCAGGCGCATCGAGCCCCTGTCTTGATTTAAACCACTGGCGGTCTTCGTCAATCAAAGTAACCAATGAAATAGAAACATTAAACATACGCTTGGCAATACGAGTAACACGATCAAATCGCTCTTCATGAGACGTATCTAGAATTTTTAATGCTCTAAGCGCGTGTAATCGCTCAGCTTCGTTATTTGGAATCTCAGGTTTAATCATTAAAGCTCTATTAATTTTAAATGTTTTATAAATTACGAAACTGGAGCGAATATTTTCGAGTATATAATCCGATAAACTTATTTAAACTATAAACAGTCTGCCTATTCAAACTAGAACATTACCTAAAAATAGCAATAAATAAATATTTATAAATATCAGTAAGTCGTGCCTAAATAAAGATAAGATTCAATCCGCAAAAAATTATGATTTAAACAGGTGGGAGTAGTGGTTGATACAACATAGCTACTCTTTAATGAAAAAGTAGTAGTGGCTATTTAGTTTTATTTAAATAACCACTGGATTTGGCATACTTACAAAAATAAACACTTTAATTTTGGTGCTCATATTGTCCACGGTAAACTTCAAATACTTTTAAAACAGTATGTTGCTCTTTAGTTAGGTTATCAAACCAATCATCAAACAGCTCATCATCTTCTTGCTCGCTTAGTGCCATATACCTTGCTAGTAACTCTACAATATCATTGTGGTTGCAGGTTAAAGGATTTACTTGTTGCGCCAAGGTACTGTGGTCGCGCTCTCTTAGGGTTTCCATCACCCCTTGATCAATTTGTTCTTGTTGTTGTGTTGCGTCACTCATACATAACCTCTGTAATAACTTTATAACCGTATTTGTTAACGTTTTAACTCTTAAATATAGTTATAACAGCCTAAACGCCAATAGCCAGCATTTTTGATTCAAGTGCTTATTTTTTGATTTGTTTGCGCAAATAGCCAGCAATTACGGCCTTTTTGAGGAACATTTAAATAATTTGCAATGGGAGAATAAATACGTTAAATTAAAATGATATACTATCACATATCATTTATTGAGGCGTATTATGAAACCAAATATTCATCCTGATTACCACGTGGTTGCTTTTCACGATACCGCTGCCGATTCTTACTTTATTATTGGCTCAACCATAAAAACGAGCCGCACAGTAGAAATAGAGGGTAATACATATCCATACGTACCTATTGATGTATCAAGTGACTCGCACCCATTTTATACAGGCAAGCAAAAAACAACCGCTACAGATGGCCGCGTTGCGCAGTTTAATCGTCGTTTTAAAAGTTTATCGACTGTTAAAAAGGAAAAGGTATGAAAGTATTAAGCTCTCTTAAAAGTGCTAAGCAACGTCCGGGGTGTCAAATTGTAAAACGCAAAGGCCGCGTATTTGTAATTTGTAAAAACAACCCACGCTTTAAAGCAGTACAAGGAATGAAAAAGAAATAAGTTAAACGGGGATGCTCAACATATAATTAGGTAGCTTGCTTAAGCTACCTAATTTAGGGGGGACTATTTTACCACGACTGAAAACTCTGGCACTGCCTGAATTACTTTTTTTACCGTACAGGTATTAACGGCTGCAATAAGCGCCTTTTTATATTTATCAGGGAAGCCTTCTGGTAAGTTAATCTCAATTGAAAATAGCTTTTTACCGTTGTCATCTACATTTTCGTTATTTTGAGTAAGCGTCATACCTTGCGTTGAAATATCACGCTGCTCGCAAAACTTACGCGCATAAAAACCTGCACATAAAACCATACTTACTAAAAAATAATCAAACGGTTCTGGATACTCTGCATTGCCACCAGCGTTTACGCTTTGATCGCTTATTACTTCTAGGTCGCCAAATTTAGCGCTTTGCTTTTGGCCTTCTAACATTGAAACTGAAATTTCCATTGTGTTTCCTTATATTTATTGCTGCAGATATCTTTAACGCAATTAGCTTAAAAGTAGCTACTAAAGATACATATAGTCTAGGTTTATGAACCGAACAGTAATTCAAAGAACCCTGGAGGCTCGTGTAACTCATGATATTTTTTACGTAAATCATCTATATTTTTCAGTGGTTCTTTTGCCGCACTTAGCCCCTGCTCGTTTGCTGCTTTTTTTGCAAGTTCAGCTTGCGCAATCACTTTATCAAGGCCCTGCAATGACTGCTCAGGTTTTTTGTAAAACTTACCTGTTTTACTCACTTTAACCAGCTTTATAAATTCATCAATCGCAGTATTAAATTCACTAAGTTGAGTTGCCTGCACCGCTTGTTTATATGCAAGGCCAGTGTTTTTCATATTTACTTCAAGATCGACTTCTTGCTGCGCAAAAGACATTGAACTAAACGCAAAGGTAAAAATAATAACTAAATACTTCATGGTCAAACCTATTAATTAAAAACACCTAAATTGTATCAAGTTTACGTAGCAAAGTAACTTTACGAGCTGTTATGAGCACTTTGAGCTGTAAAGGGGGTTTACAAATTAATCATTTTAAAGCCGCAATAGTGAAAAATATTCAAATAACGATTTTTTTGAATAAAAAACACCTAATAAAAATCACTTTAAAAGAGTAATAACACACATAACCTTTACAAATAAGTACATATAACACTCGCTGGCAACTTCATATAAATAAAAATTTATATGTGAATAATTATAAACCGCAAAAAATTGACTTAAAAAACAACTGAAAATTTAACAAATAAAAACCAATGTTAATAACTAAAATATATAAGAAAAACTAAATGTAAAAACACCTCAGTAAATCATTTAAAGGGCCTTTGTAATTAATACCAAAAAACACAATAAAAGTTCTTCAGGTTATTTCAAGTTGCTTATTTTACAGTGAGTTAGCTGCTTTTAATAAAATAATCAGCATGCAATAATCGCCGCCCTCATAAAAAAAGTTATAGGGCTTTATCCAAATACAAACTGCATTTGGATAAAACTACATTGTATTTAATTACTATAAAATGTTCTCTGGGAATCAAATGAAACGTCATAATTTACTTTCTACTAGCATTAAATGTGCATTAATTACTGCTGCTGCAACAGCAAGTAATTCTGTGCTTGCACAAGATGAGCAAGCAACAAAAATTGAACGTGTTGAAGTAACGGGTTCACGTATTTTACGTGAAGGTGCTATTGCGCCTGCACCTGTTACAGTTATCAGTGGCGAGCAGCTAATGAACACTGGCGCAGTAAACATTGGTGAAGCGCTAAATAATTTACCAGCACTTGGCAATACATATTCTATGGCTAACTCAGGCCGTTTTATTGGTACTGCGGGTTTAAATATTCTTGATTTACGTAACATGGGTACAGATCGTACTTTGGTACTTGTAAATGGCAAGCGTCATGTATCAAGCTCTGCAGGTTCTCAATCTGTAGATACCAACACTATTCCAAGTGTATGGGTTGAACGTGTAGAGATAATTACTGGTGGTGCATCTGCTGTATACGGTGCTGATGCGGTAACAGGTGTTGTTAACTTTATATTAAAAGACAACATTGAAGGTATGGACTTTAGCGTTACACGTGGTTTTGCCGATTTAAGCAGCTACAACAACGAAAAAGTGACGTTCTCATACGGCTCTAACTTTGATAACGATCGTGGTAATGCAGCTTTTGCTATTGAGTACTCAGGCCAGGATTCATTAAACGCGCTTGATCACCCTTGGACTAGCACTTCGTTTAGTAGTTTACGTAATCAAGCCCAAACAGATGCAAACAAAGATAGCGCAGCTTTCCCTGATAAAATCTTAACACCTAATGCTGGTTATTACGCTATTAATAACGCCGGTGTTTATGCACTTGAAGATGGATATACTAATAGCTTTAACGCCGACAGCAGCGCTCGCGACTTATACATAGGTGATAATGTAGATGGCTTGTCGTGTGCAAACTGTGATTCGTTTAATCTTGGTCAATTTGAAGAGATTCAACCTGAGTTTGAGCGCTACAACGTAAACTTTAAAGTTAACTACGATGTTACCGACGACTTAAACATTTACTTTGATGCAAAATACGTAAACAGCCAAGGTGAAAGCATAGGTCAACCTGCGTTTTTCTTCTTTGACGATGAAAACAGCATCAAAATCGACAACCCTTACCTAGACCCAGCCATCAAAGCGCGTATGGAAGAACAAGGTGTTGATTCGATCATGGTTAACCGCATGATGACCGACCTAGGCCGCCGCATTGAAAACAATACGCGTGAAACAACGCGCTTTGTTACCGGCTTAAAAGGTACTGTATTTGAAGATTGGGAATTAGATACATCAGTTGTTTATGGCCAAACTGATCTAGAGCGTGAAAACGGCGCTAACATGATTGTAGCCAACTACTTTAATGCACTTGATGCAGTTGAAGATACAAATGGTAACGTAGTATGTCGTAGTGCTGCAGCCCAAGCTGATGGCTGTGTTCCTGTAAATATTATGGGGTTTGGTTCGCCATCTCAACAAGCCATTGATTACATTAATACAGTATCTGTTGGCACATCAACTATTAAGCAAACAGTTATTTCTGGCTCACTTGCTAATGGCGCTATTTTTGAATTACCAGCGGGCTATGTAGGTGTTGCATTTGGTGCTGAGTACCGTAAAGAAGAAAGCGAAACAAAAGAGCCAGATAACGCTGAAGGTACTTTCTTTAACGCACTGGGCGAAGATAAGGGCTCGTTTAATGTTCGCGAAGTATTCTTTGAAGCGACGATGCCAATTTTAACTGATTTACCGCTTATTCAAGATTTAGTGTTTGATACTGCAGTACGTCATGCTGACTACAGTACGATTGGCGAAGCAACTAGCTGGAAACTTGGCCTTGATTGGACTGTAAATGATGAGCTACGTGTACGTGTAACTCAATCTGCAGCACTTCGTGCCCCAAACATTAGTGAAGTATTTGGTGCAGCAAGCCAAACTTTCTACAATGTAGACGACCCGTGTCGCGCTGAAAACTTAGGTGACTTATCAAACGGTGCAACACGTACTGCAAACTGTGCCGCATTAGGCGTAGCGAGTGACTTTAACTCAGATTACGATTCAGCGTCATTAGATGGTTTAAGCAGTGGTAACCGCGATGTAAAAGGCGAAGAGTCAACAAGTACAACTGTAGGCATTGTTTACCAACCAGAGTTTTTAGAAAACGCGCTACTTACTATTGATTACTGGGAAATTGAACTTGAAGATGCAATTGACACAATTAACGCTCAAGACATTCTTGATCGCTGTGTAGATAGCGCAACAGGTATAAACAATCAGTACTGTGACTTAATTACACGTAATGCTAATGGTGAAATTACTTTAATTCAAAACTCTGTATTAAATGTTGCTGGCCAAAAAGCATCAGGGATAGATTTTGAACTAGGTTACGATTTTGACGCGTTTGAAGGTAGCTTTAAAACACGCTTAATTGGTACTTACTTAATTGAACGTAAAGATTACCCGTTCCAAGACGATCCTAGTAACTACATTGAATACGCAGGTACTACAGGTGAAGCTAAGTGGCAAACTAACTTATCTGTAAGTTATGTTATGGACAACTTTTTCTCAACAGTTGAAACACGCTTTTTAAGTAAAGTCGATTTATACACAAATGTTGAACTTGAAAACAACCCAAATCCAAGTAATCAAATGTCTTACGGTAAATACTTTATTACCGATATGACTGTTGGTTATAACTTCGATAGCGGTTTAGGCGTTAAAGTAGGTGTTGATAACGTATTTAACCGTAAACTTCCGTACGGTTCACGTGGTACAAGCGCGGGTAGCGCAAGTTACGATAACATTGGCCGCTTTGGCTACATTAACTTAAGCTACAGCTTATAATTAGTAACAACGTTATTGATTAAATTAAAGGCTCGCACTGCGAGCCTTTTTATATCAATCCTCTTAATTAAGTGATCAATTTTGAGGATTGGTATTATTGCGCCTTATTTAATATTACTCAGCCACACGCTTTGGTATGGTTCTAGCTCTATTGTTAATTGGCTTTCTTCAATCGTTTTATCTGCCACCAAATCAAACCACTTTTGGGTGTTAATTAAGTTTAAGTCGGCCAATGTGAGTGTTTGTGGTTTATCGCTAATGTTATAAACACAAAATATACTTTGGCGTCTGTCTATACTTTGCCTCCAAAAGCCAAATAAACCACCTGCTAAATGCAGCGTAAACTGTGTAGCATTGGGGTGAAAGGCACTCTGCTTTTTGCGTACTGCCAATAAACTTTTTATGCCGTTAAACACTTTATGATGATGACTATACTTTTCACCAATTGCAGCCAGTAGCTTTGACTCTTGCCAACGATGACGATTTATAGCGCGGTTATGCTGTGAATTTTCAAATCGGTCGTAATCGTTAGTTGTACCCAACAAACTATGAATATAAAGCCCTGGGATACCTTCAAGCGCAAACATAATTGCGTGAGCACACATAAATCGCTCAAGGCCAAACTTATCGGGGCCATTGTGCGTCCCTTGAAGTGCATCAAATAAAGCAATATTTAGCTCGTACGGTGTATGTGTGCCATCGTTACTTGTACGCATAGATACACGACCACCAAACTGCATGGTTGTACTTACTAGTGACGCCACTTCGCTAGGTTGTAGTAAACCTTCAATTGGTCTGAGCCCTACTCCATCGTGCGAGGCTATAAAGTTAAAGTATGCAGTACCATTTTGCGCAGGCGGCATACTCATCATCCAATGTTTAATTGCTGTACTATCTCCGCTAAGTAATGTGTGTAGCAACAATGGCGGTAAGGCAAAGTTATAAATACTGTGCGCTTCGTTGGCATTACCAAAATAAGACAGGTTTTCTTGGTTTGGAATATTGGTTTCGGTAATTATAACTACGCTGGGCTCTGCGTGCTCAATAAGTGTTCGCATTAGCCTTACGGCTTCATGTGTTTGCGGCAAGTTAATACAACTTGTATTAAGCTGTTTCCACAAAAATGCAACCGCATCGAGTCTAAATAAACGTACGCCATTGTCTAAATAATGCCTAATTATTCCCACAAACTCTTTAAGTACATCAGGATTGCCAAAGTCAAAATCAACCTGATCGTGACTAAACGTACACCATACGTGCTTTTCACCGCTTGGCGTTGTTACAGTATTTAATAACGATGAGGTTCGCGGGCGTACAACTTGGCTTAAATCATCCGTTAAGCTGGCCGTTTTAAAGTAGTCTTTACCAGGGTGTAAATCGTTTAAAAAGTTCTCAAACCATACGCTTCTGCTTGAGCAATGGTTAATAACTAAATCTGCCATTAACTTTACGTCTTTAGCGATGTTTTGAATATCTCCCCAATCACCTAACGACTCATTCACTTGCACGTAGTTCATTACGGCAAAGCCTTCATCTGAGCTATACGGGTAAAATGGCAATATATGCAGCGTATTTAACTGCATATCACATTGCTCTTTTATAAACCGGTGTAGTGTTTTAAGCGGTGCCTCCATTGGGCTCGATACGGCAAATTCACTATCATCGTGTTTAATAATAGAATCGCCATAAGCAATCAATACTATATCTTGTTCATCCCATCGGTTTGTATGGGGTGTCGGGTCGCGCAGTGCATTGCTACCTAATATAATTTTAATGAGTTGCTGAGCAAGCTCAGTAACCGATAAAGGCAGCTCAACACCCTCATAAATAATATGAAGATGTTGCTCTACTCGTTGTAAAAATAATTCGCTAACTGTGCTCACATGCGCCCCTAATATTTATTGTTTAGACTTATAGGCTAGTTAACCTGCGCGCAGGTTAACTATATTCTTCGTTATCTAGCTCTACGGCTTCTTTTAAGCGCTCAAGTACGTCTGGCATTGCTGATACAACACGGTTCCAACTTGGCACAAATGGCGCTTCCATTGGGTTTTCTAAAAAGTGTTGCCCTGCTTCCATAATATTTTGTGCAAACATTTCTACTGCTTTTTCTTCTTGGTGTACATCAAGCGTTAACCCGTTCATAAGCGCATCGTTGTGATAGGTTTCAATAAAATCTAGCCCGATACGGTAGTAAGTCGCTTTTAATGAACGAATTGTTTCGCTGGTAAAAGTAACACCTTGTGTTGCCAGCTTTCTAAACAATGCCTTAGTAATATCAATCGACATTTTAGACAAACCTGCGCTTTGGTCATCAAGTGAAAGTTCTTGGTGCTTATGATCGTAATTATCTGCAATATCTACTTGGCACAAGCGGTTATGTGAATAGTTACGATACATTTCACTCAGTACGCCTATTTCAAGGCCCCAATCACTTGGTATGCGAATATCGTTTAAAACATCGCGTCTAAACGAAAACTCACCTGCAAGTGGGTATCTAAATGAGTCCATATATTCAAGGTAGTCGGTATTGCCTAAAATTGTTTTAAACGAGCGAAGCAGTGGCGTTACTAATAAGCGCGATACACGGCCATTAATTTTGCCATTAGCAGTACGCGGGTAAAATCCTTTACAAAATTCATAGTTAAAACGCGGATGCGCAACGGGGTAAATTAAGCGAGCAAGTAAGCTTCTGTCGTAGGTTAAAATATCGCAATCATGCAGCGCGATAGATTCCACTTCCGCTGTTGCTAATTTATAGCCCATGCAGTACCACACGTTACGGCCTTTACCCAACTCACGCGGTGCAACGCCTAGCTCTTGTAATTCTTTATCAAGTGCTTGTAAGCGTGGGCCGTCGTTCCATAATACTTTATGGTTTTGGTTTAGCTCTTTAAAAAAACCAAGTGCATGGCGGTACTGTGCTTCGTCGGCTCTATCTAAACCTATGGTAATTTGCGATAAATACGGTACTTCGCGCAACTCACTAACTATATTTTGCAGTGCAGGGCCTTCGAGTTCACTAAATAACGAAGGAAGTATTAATCCCATTGGGCGCTGCTTGCTAAAAGTAAGTAGCTCTTTTTCTAGATCTTCTATTGGTCTGTCGGCAATATTATGTAATGTTGTAATAATGCCATTTTGATAAAAATCAGCCATGAGATGTTTGCTCCTCAGAAATACTTAAAATACTGCTAATGCACGGCAACGATGTTATTTCTTCAATCCAGCCCAGCGGTGCTGGCGATTGAGAGTATCGTGCTTTATTGTGCGACAATTTAACCGGCTTTTTACTCGCCGGATTGGCGATAATAATGGCGATATTTGCATGCTCTAACATTTGCTTATCGTTATCGCTATCACCAAGTGCAATGACCGTGAGAGGCTTTCTGAAATGATGGGTAAACTGTTTAACTAACCACTGCTGTGCAGCGCTTTTATCGGTATTTTTAGCAATATGAATGAAGCGCCCACCAATTTTTATATCGTAACCGAGTGCTTCTACATCATTTACAAAGGCGGTGAGTAATTCGTCGTTGCCATACCAATAAAGAGGGTCTGAATAATCGCGTGTTTGTGCACGTCTTGCTTGCGCATCGTCTAGCCCGGTAAGCTCTGATATTTGCTCACTCGATAAGTCGCTAAACAATTTGTAATGCGCTTTGTAATCGGCATTTAAGGTATTTAAATCCTGTAATAAACTCGATAATGGCTTTGCCATCGCATAACACCAGTAAGCGCCTACTTTTTTACAACCAATAGGCTTTAATTCAAAATAGTCTTCTGGAATAAATACTGCTGCGCCGTTCTCTACAATAAAAGGCTGTTGAATATTTAAATCATTTTTAAGCTCAATGACTTCGCAAAAAGTTTTACTGGTATTAAACACCACCGGAATATGCGCATTTTGCAGCTGCTGTAATAACTCACTGATATTATTTGTATTATAATCAGCGTGATCGAGTAATGTGCCATCCAAATCTGTAAAAATAATTGGCTGGAGAGTGTCATCACTTGTTAGATGCATACCGCTAATATCGCGGTTGCTATCAAGCTCAATTAAAGCGTTTGCTTTAGCGCTCAGTGTGTTTAAGTTCTCACGCGTAATACGCTCAAAATGAGAAATAAAATACACCAATTGCTCGTTAGTCATGGTGCCTGAGCCTTCACCTTTTTTGGCTATTAGCTTTTGTTCTTGCTCTTGTCGCCATGTAAAAACATCACTAAAACTCGGTGCTTTTAGCATAACGGTATAATCAATTAGGTTAAAAACGGCTTTATATTCGTTTGCTAAACAGCTGTTTATACAGCGGCGCCAAACACCTTCTTTATCAAATTGTTGCTCTAACTCGTTAAGCGGCTCACTCAATGAAAACAGCGGTTGTGGCTCACTACCTACGCACCACCCTTCTAAAATAATAATATCAACGGGCTTTTTGTTTGTTAGCCAATCACTTGCTGGCACGCAGTCGTCTTCATGTTTATTAAAACGCGGAAGCGGTATGTTTACCTCACCTGCAAGTAAGTTAGTTATTGTGCTATTCATTAACGCTACGTCGTGAGTACCTGGTACTCCGCGAGTAGTAAAAAGAGGATGTACATCTTTGGCAAGCTCAGTACGTGCTTGTTTTGCTAAATAAAAGTCATCAATCGACAATGCAACACTATTAAACGGGGTGTTTTTAGAAAACCAGGTAACTAAAAAATCAGCGAGTGTTGTTTTTCCTGAGCCTTGGCATCCATTTATGGCAACAAAAATAGGAGTATTTGTTTTTTTAGATTCGAGGATGTCATGCGCGAGTGGAACAAAATATTGCTCACTCAAATATTGATACTTTAAAGGCAGTTGGTGTTTTGCTAAAAACGGGGTTATATCCACAATATTGGCCTCTGACATAGTTACTCCTTTGCATACAATGCGTCTGGGAGTTAAATGCAGGTACTAGACCATTATTATTTTTATATATTTATTAATAGGTTAAAAAAATAGCGCATTCAAAATGCGCTATTATGGTGCAATCTATTTACCTAATGTACAAAATTAAACTTTTTCAGGTTCTGCTTTTGGTAACACTAAGTTAAGTACTATTCCTAAAATAGCGCAGAGGCTTACGCCCTCTAAACTAAATTGGCTGCCACCAATATGCATACCACCAATACCGCACACCAAAATAAGTGCAACAATACTTAAGTTACGCGGCGCAGTTAAATCATCGCCCGACTTAACTAATGTATTTAAACCCACTACAGCAATAGAGCCAAAAAGTAGAATCATAATGCCGCCCATTACTGGCACAGGAATAGTTTGCAAACCAGATCCCATTTTAGCTACAAACGCTAAAATAATGGCAATAACGGCTGTCCACATCATTACTTTAGGATTGAAGTTTTTGGTAAGCATGACAGCGCCCGTAACTTCTGAGTATGTAGTGTTAGGCGGACCACCAAATAACGATGCTGCAGAAGTCGCAAGGCCATCACCAAATAAAGTGCGGTGAAGCCCTGGCTTTTTCAAAAAGTCTTTATTGGTTACTTGGCTAATAGCCATCATATCGCCAATATGTTCAATTGCAGGTGCTATTGCTACAGGTACCATAAACAAAATAGCCTGCCATTTAAACTCAGGCCAAGTGAAGTTTGGTACAGCAAACCACTGTGCGTTAGTCACTGCGTCAAATTGCACAACGCCCATACCAAGCGATAAACAATAACCCGCTACAACCCCTGCTAATATTGGTATAAGCTTAAATACGCCTTTTCCCCATACTGCAAAAATAAGCGTTACCACTAACGAGAACAACGAAATATAAATAGCGCTAGTGTAATCAATAATTTGAATACTGCCATCGCCACTTTTACCCATCGCCATATTTACGGCAACAGGTGCAAGCGCAAGGCCAATAACCATAATTACTGGGCCTACAACAACAGGCGGTAAAATTTTATGAAGCGTTGCAACGCCTTTAAATTTTACTAATAAGCTTAAAAGCATATAAGCAAAACCTGCAACCATTAAGCCGCCCATAGTGGCCGGTACGCCCCACATTTGCACAGCGGCAATAATAGGAGCAATAAAGGCAAACGATGAAGCTAAAAATATAGGCACCTGGCCTTTAGTCACTACCTGAAACAGCAAAGTACCAAGGCCTGCGGTAAAAAGCGCAACATTAGGATCCAAGCCCGTTAAAAGCGGCACTAATACCAATGCACCAAATGCTACAAACAGCATTTGCGCGCCCGTTAAAATAGTTTTTATTGAAAAGGTGTCATTATTTTGCACTTAAGACTCCTAAACAGTACCGAATATTTTGTCGCCCGCATCGCCTAAACCAGGGATAATATAGCCCTTTTCGTTCAAGTGGCTATCTACTGAGGCTGTAAATATTTCTACATCTGGATGTGCTGTAAGTGTTCTTTCAACACCTTCTGGTGCTGCAACTAGTACAATTACTTTGATTTCTTTACAGCCTGCTTTTTTAAGCATATCGATTGTGGCAATCATTGAGCCACCCGTTGCAAGCATAGGGTCAATAACTAAGCTTAAGCGCTCATCAATATTACCTACTAGCTTTTCAAAATATGGTACTGGCTCTAGTGTTTCTTCGTTACGTTCAAGACCAACAACACTCACTTTAGCGGCTGGTAATAACTGCATAACACCATCCATCATGCCAAGACCAGCACGCAAAATAGGCACTACGGTAATTTTTTTACCTTTAATATGCTCTACTTTTAATTTATTGCCATCCCAGCCTGTAATTTCGTTATCTTCTAACTGTAGGTTTTTAGTTGCTTCGTAAGTTAATAAGGTTCCAACTTCAGAACATAATTCACGAAAGCTTTTAGTACTAATACCATGCGCTCGCATTAGGCCTAGTTTATGTTGAACAAGAGGGTGAGAAATAACGTGAATTGCCATGATATAAACCTACTGATACAAGAATTTGCAGTATTTTATATTAAAAAAGGTCATTTGACCTGTAGTTTTAAAGAGATTTTCATACATCGTGCCAAAATGCATTGTTTTGCTTGATATTTATGCAAGAGATTAGCAAAACCTGTTTATTAAATGTTACTCGCTAACCAGCTGTTTACTTGCTGTTGCATATAACTATTTATTTTTTGGTGCTTGGGGCTCCAGCCAGCTAAAAATCGATAAAAGTCAGCCCATGCAGCAGGCCATAAAGCGAGCCAATTGTCAGCTATTTTACCTGCTGGTGCTGTAGGATGATAAGTAGTAATAGCAGTCTTTAAATTATCAAAATAATACGCAAGATACTCATCAGCGCACTCGTGTAATTGTGCATCACTTAAGCAACTGGTCATAAAATACATTACATCAATTATCCCAGAGCCTGCACCTATATACTGAAAATCATAACCGAGTATTTCATCGCGCTCATTCGCTGCAAAGTTAGCAAGTTTTGCATCGCCATGAATCAGCGTTTTATACGCACAACTTTGTAGTTGCTCATCTATTTTATGTGCAGCATTTTTAATATCGGACTTTTTATCAAGGTTATTTTTTAGTTTATTAAACTCATCTGGGCGCGTGCTTAAATGCCAGTAGTTGCCTTGCTGCCATAACCCATCAGCGGGTTTACTTAAGTTAAACGCATGAAAGTGTGCAAGCCACCTTAATATAGCTTTAACATGTTGTGGCCCTGCTTGAGTAAACCCATGTTTGGTAAAGTTTTTAAACACCAGCGCGTATTCATCGTCTTTATTAATTGCACCTATACATTCAATACTTTGCGCATGTACTGGTAAATGTTGGCTATAAAGCTTATAAAATGTGTATTCAACACTATACGAATACTGCTTTCTTTCAAGCGCAAATTCGCTTTGTTTAATTTTAGGATGGTGTATATAACTGGGTATTTTAATAGCTTTAATAACGCATGGCTTATCATCAAGCTGGCACTGCACAATACTGCCACATCCACTCCAAAGTGATGTAAGCGTATCGCCAATTTCAATGTGCTTAAAGTGAGGTTGTAATAAAGGAATATAAAATGCCATAGCTATATTAAGTAATTAAGTTTTTTGTAGTTTAACATTAGTGGACGTTTTTAATAAAACTAAGGCATAAAAAAGCCCCACTTGGTTTTATACAAGTTTGTATGTAAATAGTGGCCAAAATCACTATGCCACTACAGTAAATCATTCGAGAAAAGACTTCTAAGATATGTAAACAATACTCTCGGCCTCCGAGCCACTTAACGCTCAAATAACAGTCTAAAATGGAACGAAGTGACGCAGCCCATGTGTTAGCGTCCCAGCGAGCGAAGCGAGAGCCTTGAGTGGTTTGTTATACATCCGAACTAAAGCCCACGTTGCCAACGCTTTGGGTAGATACCTTTGAATACGATATTAATAAGTTCTTGTCTGTCTATATATCCTTTTTTGCATTTAATGCCATAGTAAATGAAGGAAAATAAAGCATAAAACGTGTATAGCGATAAACATAGGATTGAGAAGCATAATGTGAACACTACTAATACTGTATGACCATCGTAGCTGCGGATTGGTATATCTGACTCGACACCAAAGCTTGAAGCAATGACGAAAAATAAAGGGTATGCAACTGCAAACCCAAATAAGCAACAAACACCGCCAACTTTCGCAGACTGCGAGTAAAAGTAAGGCTTTAGTCTTTTTTGACTGTTAATTGCTCGAATTAGCAAAACACTTTTCCTAGGATGTATAACACCTACGATAAGCGGTAGCTGGGCGCTTTTCCCAGATATCCGTCTTCATCGTTTTGTTACCCTTCAATTGCCGACCATTCATCAAAGCGCTTACTTAAAACAGGTGCTAATTTATCGAAGGTAATCCAACTGTCCTCTATGTGATACAAAGTTTTTGCACCCTCGCCAGCGGCTGATTCATAATCTTCGTAAAAAAGACCGTCTTCGGATTCATAGTAATAAGCAGCAAACTTGTTTCCAATAACATCAAGGTCTTCGTCAGTGAATTTTTCGTCGCAATTTTGAATAAACCAATTTGTCGGAGATAACTCTCTGGTTTTTAGTGCACCCAAAGCCTCTGGAAACTCTTCAGTATGAATTGAGCCTGCCAAATTATTTAATAAACACCATGATACAAACATCGCCATGTGTGTTGCACCTTTCTCACTCGCCAAATCTTTTGGGAAATCGCCGCCATAGTGCCACGAGGCATCATCATATTTCATTACAACCTCCTTGAAGGATAACGCTTCGAATATGCGGCGCGCGCTGTTTGCGCGTCGGCCATGATTTGTTTGTTATGTGTGCTTACGCAAAATGACATAGGTTTGCCGCTTTTATGTAAGGTGCTAATTTGATTATTGCCTGTGCATCTTTATACCAAACTATGTAGGTATAATCCCACTCTTCTGTAATTACACAATCGAGGTCTGGAATTACAATTTTTGAGAATTCCGAAGCGTCCTTGTTCATAGACTCTTTGTAGCTTGAAAGTGCAGTACTAATATTGTTAATAGTTACTAATTCCTCTTTAGCACAAACCGCTTCCTGAAGAATATAATCCTGACTGAGTAGAACTAAGAGCTGATTAAACCTTTGCCATTCATTCTCAGTAACTTCGTCCAGTTTGTGTGAATCTTTCTCGCCCAACCAATCAGCCCAAAGAGATACAAATTCCTTTTTGAAATCAGATTTCACTTCCCAGTCTTCAAAGTATTGGTGATACATCACATTCCTTGAGCACATAACGCCCGCCTAACACGCAATGTGTTGGCGTGGCTTTTTGCGTTTTTTGCGTTTTTTGCGTTTTTTGCGTTTTTTGCCAAAACCATGACAACATTACATTGTCGGAGTTAAGGCGTTTGTTATGTTCTTTAAACAACAGGACTCTAGCCAAATAAAATACCAAAGTCATCGGTTAAGTATACTGGTTCTGTTTCAGTGCCAGTGATTATATATAATTTGTCTATGTATTCTGGTAAATATTTAAGTAGCTCAGGGTAATGCTTTACATCGCGTAATGTGCAATTGCCAATGGCTGAAATATGGTTACCATTTTCAATTGCATATTCGTCTAACTTAATGATTTCATCTAGGCTGTGTTTGTAATATTTAGCATTCAAGCCCAACGTCGAAATAAACTTTAAAACTCTAGGGGCAAGATCTATATATTTATATTTACCATTAAAAAAGAGCTCTTCAATATCGCCATAGTTGTTTACCGTTTCGATATTTTTCGTAAGTAGCCATTTGCAATGTTCGACATCGATAAGTGCGAATTCGCCTCCACATTGCAACAAGAAATTTACTTTTTGGCTTTTCGAATTTTTTAACGACCAATCCCCCTTGTTACTACTAAATCCAGTATTACGTTTCGCATATTCTGACATCTCGTAAAACTTGGTTTCGACTACTGCAGCTTCCTTTAAAAAAATCGGAGTAGTTAATTCTTCTATTAAAACCGCTTTACCTTGAATTCTAACTATTCTTGCATCAATGCTTCCTGTTAACGCTGTTACTTCTCGCTTAAACCGCTTTTTTATATTTTTTGCTTCAGTTGGCAATAAGAATAGAATCGAAAAAAAAGCTACTAACCCTAATACTAAGTAATAAATATTGTCCAAAATTCCGTCCTGTTAGAATGTTGCAGTATAAATCACATAAAGAACATAACGCCCAAATAACAAGCTAAAAATAGCAAACTAAACTTGACAGCCACTCTAATCGAACAAACAAAACGTTACTATTAAATTTAATTTTTAGGTTAGGAATTTATCTTTTATCGCCGGGTTGCTTTCATTTCATACATCAAATAAGTCACTAGCGCTCTTAATCTAAATTACACGCATGAAAATGCCTGCATGATGCAGTTATGATTTATTAATGAATAGTTGAAGCTTTATGCCAGTAGCTTTTCGCAGTTACAAACTAAACTTGACAGCCACTCTAATCGAACAAACAAAACGTTACTATTAAATTTAATTTTTAGGTTAGGAATTTATCTTTTATCGCCGGGTTGCTTTCATTTCATACATCAAATAAGTCACTAGCGCTCTTAATCTAAATTACACGCATGAAAATGCCTGCATGATGCAGTTATGATTTATTAATGAATAGTTGAAGCTTTATGCCAGTAGCTTTTCGCAGTTACAAACTAAACTTGACAGCCACTCTAATCGAACAAACAAAACGTTACTATTAAATTTAATTTTTAGGTTAGGAATTTATCTTTTATCGCCGGGTTGCTTTCATTTCATACATCAAATAAGTCACTAGCGCTCTTAATCTAAATTACACGCATGAAAATGCCTGCATGATGCAGTTATGATTTATTAATGAATAGTTGAAGCTTTATGCCAGTAGCTTTTCGCAGTTACAAACTAAACTTGACAGCCACTCTAATCGAACAAACAAAACGTTACTATTAAATTTAATTTTTAGGTTAGGAATTTATCTTTTATCGCCGGGTTGCTTTCATTTCATACATCAAATAAGTCACTAGCGCTCTTAATCTAAATTACACGCATGAAAATGCCTGCATGATGCAGTTATGATTTATTAATGAATAGTTGAAGCTTTATGCCAGTAGCTTTTCGCAGTTACTGATATTCGCTCGCCGCTTTCGCTTTAAGTTTTCACAATAACCTTCTTGTGAGGCTGGCCTGCCCACTGCGCCATGAAATACGCGCGTAAATTGGATTGTAAGCTTTAACCAGTTTTCTGGAGATATATTCACTCTTTCTAGTAAAGGCAAGTGTGTACTCTCAATATACCCTCGCTTATCTTCTCGTATACAACGTCCTGTTAATTCAACAAGTTCAAGGTACGATTTAAGCTCAAACGGGAGTCCTTTTGGCATTATCTGACGTGGCATGCCTGCAAAGCGCAGTAGTTGTCTTGGTTGCTTCCCTTCTTTTGCATATGTTAGTCGCTGTTTGATGCTGGTATGGCCTGAATCCTCTGGAGTGTTAGCCATTTTAGCTCTAATGGGGTTTAAATCGACATACGCCATACAGGCCGCAAGGGCTGCTTCATCTAGTAATGCTTGCGATTTGAATCTACCCTCCCAGAACCGTCCTGTGCAGTTATCTTCTTTATTTGCTCTGCGAGCAATGTCTTCATTTAATAGCCGCATAAACCAACTGATACTTGATAGGCGCTCTCGGTATTGCTTTACTGTTTGATTAAAAAAGATAAGTTCAACTTTACTTAGCTTTTCACCCTGTATGTATTTTTGCGTAAGTACGGTCCCTTTACAGAGTTTATGCCAACGGATAATAATCGCTTTATCATTTAGCCTATTCGCTTTTTTATCATCAACATACAGTACTAAATGGGTATGATTACTCATTACGGCATAAGCACATACATCAATACAAAATATTTTTGCTAATACGAGCAACCTATCTTCAACCCAGCCTCGTCGATGCTCGTAAGACTTGCCTGTACAGCGGTCTTCACCACACAAAAAAGCACGACGCACGCAACGTGAAATACAGTGGTAGTATTTTGTATCAACCAAACTTACTTGACGCTTTCTTGCGATTGCCATAAGACACTCTGCTTGTTTTTTGCACTAAATAAAGGCTAGCCTTTAATTTTAAAAAATGCAAAATTTAGGATGGGTGTCTAGTTTATTTGTTGCCAAAAATAAAGCCCCTTGCTGATAGGTTTGAAAATAACAAAAAGCCCCGCGAGTGCGAGGCGATGTGGTTGGATTCAATGCGGTCAACGTCGAAATTGAGCCTTGCTTGCCCCATCAGTAAGAACCCAATGGGTCACTTCAGAGGGCGAGGCTTTGGATTCAATTTTTTTAGGTTTGATCCCTATTTACGGGCCTTTTGAGCACGTTATGAGTTCCCCAAAAAATCAGTACTTGAAAAGCAAAATAAATTCCAAACTCATACAAAATCCTCAACAAAATATGCAAATTAGAAGTGAGGCTACTAAGCTGTGAGCTATCAAAATGTACGATTGAGTAATACCAAGTACCGTAAGGAATAAAAGCTATCAAAAATGACATTGAAGCGATAATTATCTTTATATAGTTAAAGCGACTTTCTATAAGCCACACCGTAAAAATGAACAAAACAAAATGCCAAATTTGATAGGTAAACCAAACATATGACGGCTCATATAACCAAATTGTTCTAACAACAACCAAGAAGTTAGAAAAGCAAAATAAGCAAATCAAGAACGTTTTTTGTAACCAATTCAATTTAGAAAATAAGTTAAGTATTGTCACTTTCTCGCCTTTTCGATAATAGCCTTGGAATTAGCGCTCCACGCTGAATTTGCAAAACCAGTTGCACCCGGTGCTAATTGTTTCAAAGCATTGCCTTCACCATACGTAACAATTTTAAAACCGCCACTTCCATTAGGCTTGACTTGCCTAATAACAAAGCCAGAGTGTAATGTATGATTTTCTTGTGTAACATTAGTTATAAAGGACTGTCCACTAGAATCTGTTCTCACAGTAGAAGTAACTTCATCTTTGCCAAAAGGTCCCGCTATGTCGACATCAATGGTTGCCCCACTTGTCGTTGCTGCACCTTCAGCAGGTGTAGGGGAGGCAATTAATCCGTTGGTCAATGCACTCCCAAAATCTGCGCCACCCGAACCTGCATCTTCCTCTTGTGTGTATGCGTGGAACGATTTATCACTTGCTTCAAAGTCGGTCCACCCCTCAGGTGTATCGAATGAAAACGACTCAAATCTAGAATCTTCTGGTTTACAGGTAGTATTTCCGTCAGCGCTTGTGCAACTTCTACCATCAGGATCTATATATCTGTATGGGTTATTGTTGGCATAAGTGTACCTGTTAAACCCATGAACATTGCCTCCTGACAAAAATGTTGCAGCATCAACAGGATCATTCGAGTAGAAACGACCTATGACTGGATCATAGTATCGTGCCTGCATATAACTCAACCCTAAGTCGGTGTCGAATTTATGCCCTGTGTACCCTACATCATCTTTGGGGGCTTCTATCGATTCACCAAATGGACGAGCATGCTGACGACTTTCACTCACTGTTTGTGGTGTTACATCACCATATTTAGCAATGAGTTTTTTACCTAAGTAGATATAGTCAGTGCCGCTGCCGGTTATGGTGTTGCCTTTTTCTCTGTACAGCAATGTACCATCTTGACTGTACATTGAATAGCTAGTGCCATTATCATCAGTTTGTTTTACACGGCGGTTATGCGCATCGTATAAATAGCTGTTGCCTTTGGCTGAAGTAAGCTGATTAGCGCGGTTAAAGCTCAGTGAGTATGCGCCATTATTAGTAATGTTACCTCGGGTATCGTAACCTATTGAGCCATATCGTCCGCTTACGCCGGTTACTTTAGATAACCGATTTTTAGCGTAGTCGTAGGTGTAATTAAGTGTTTTATTCTTATTTTTATAGTACGTAATGTTACCGAGCCCATCGTAGTGCATTTCACTCGACCCAATACCTGCCGCCCCAGTGGTACTGGTTAAGCGGTCAAGGTCGTCATACTGTAAATTAGTTAAACTATAGGCGCTGTTTTGGCTATCAATAATCGACGTTACATTTGCATTATTGTCGTAATCATATGTTAAAGCCATAACAGTACTAGGTATATTACTGCCAGCGGGGCCTGTGTCTTTAAGTTGTTTTGGTAGTAGGCTATCTGCATATAGTGTTGTTTGATGCTTAACACCATTACCATACGTAAACGAACTCAGTGTACCATTAGCATAGTGGCTTGCACTTTTCGCAAAACTTAAATCAACATTTCCACTTTTATACACCTGTGCTTCTGTTGGCTCACCAAAGCCATTGGGTTTGAAGTTTACAATAGTTCCATCTGGGTAACCTAACTGTTCACGCTGTTGCAAAGCATTGTATTTATAATTAAGCATTAGAGGTAGTTCATTACCCACAAATAGCTGCTCTTCTTCGAGGCGATTTTGGTTGTTGTACTCATAACGATGAATTACATTACCAGCTGTTAAGGTTTTAACGTTCCCGTTGTTATCGCGCTCGTAGCTAACATCGCCTGAAGCATCTGGGTAGTTAACTTGTTTAAGACTGCCTAAGTTTTCATATGTATAAAAAGTACTCCCACTCGGCGCTGTACTGGTACATTGTGTATTAGCAACGCCACCTTGGCTCCAGATGAGTTCACCTAGTGTGTTATACTTATAAAGGGTATTGCCTACATCCGGCCGTGTAGTTAAAAACGATAAACTAGACAGCCACTCTAATTGAACAAACAAAATGTTGCCATTAAATTTAATTTGTAGGTTAATAACATATCTTTTATCGACAGGTTATTTACATTTCATCCATCAAATAAGTCACTAGCGCTCTTAATCTAAATTGCACGCATGAAAATGACTGCATGGTGCAGTTGTGATTTATTACTGAATAGTTTTACTGAGTAGTTTACGTTTTATGCCAGTAGCTTTTCGCAGTTACTGATATTCGCTCGCCGCTTTCGCTTTAAGTTTTCACAATAACCTTCTTGTGAGGCTGGCCTGCCCACTGCGCCATGAAATACGCGCGTAAATTGTGTGGTGAGTTTTAACCAGTTTTCAGGGGATATATTTAATCTTTCGAGTAAAGGAAGGTTCATATTATCAATATGCCCGCGCTTGTCTTCTCGTATACAACGTCCTGTTAATTCAACAAGTTCAAGGTACGATTTAAGCCCAAACAGGAGTCCTTTTGGCATTATTTGACGTGGTATACCTGCAAAGCGCAGGAGTTGTTTTGGTTGCTTGCCCTCTTTAGCGTATGTTAGTCGCTTTTGAACGCTGGTATGGTCAGATTCTTCTGGTCTATTTGCCATTTTTGCTCTGATGGGGTTTAAATCGACATACGCCATGCAGGCCGCAAGGGCTGCTTCATCTAGTAATGCTTGCGATTTGAATCTACCCTCCCAGAACCGTCCAGTGCAGTTATCTTCTTTATTTGCTCTGCGAGCAATGTCTTCATTTAATAGCCGCATAAACCAGCTGATACTTGATAGGCGCTCTCGGTATTGCTTTACTGTTTGATTAAAAAAAATAAGTTCAACTTTACTTAGCTTTTCACCTTGTACATATTTTTGCGTTAGTAATGTGCCTTTACAGAGTTTATGCCAGCGAATAATAATCGCTTTATCATTTAGCCTATTCGCTTTCTTATCATCAACATACAACACTAAGTGCGTGTGGTTACTCATAACAGCATAAGCACAGACATCAATGCAAAATATTTTTGCTAATACGAGCAACCTATCTTCAACCCAGCCTCGTCGATGCTCGTAAGACTTGCCTGTAAAACGGTCTTCACCACACAAAAAAGCACGACGCACGCAACGTGAAATACAGTGGTAGTATTTTGTATCAACCAAACTTACTTGACGCTTTCTTGCGATTGCCATAAGACACTCTGCTTGTTTTTTGCACTAAATAAAGGCTAGCCTTTAATTTTAAAAAATGCAAAATTTAGGATGGGTGTCTAGTTTATTTTTTCCCCACTGTGTTCCTGAAAGCTCAGGAAAAAACTGGTTATTTTATAACAAATATAAACCATCAATAACGTTAGCGTCGGTACTAAAATTGCTTCTACAACTTCATGAAATATTAGGCCAATTAACATAGCTAACGAACACCACACTAAAGGAATTTTAAAACCCAATATCTCAGTGTAATTTAAGTATTTTGGTTTAACAGCTTCGTTATTCAACTACATGTCCTTTGTGCGTATAACGCCCATTTAAGAGGCAAAATATAGTTGGCTAAAATAGGTGAACGGAGTGAACAAAAGCCAACTATATTTTGTCCTGCTTGAAATTCTTTTTATGTTTCAGTTACTCAGGGCTTAATATACATTTTTATACTTAGAAACCCAAGTTTCCAGCCTTCGATAAAGCCAACTTTTGGGGTGATTTGATGGTTTACTACAAAGCCAGTTAGAACTAAAAAAGAAATAAAAACTATTCCATAGACCAACTCGAATGTATCTCCATTTACGATAGTTTCAGGTAGCAACGCCATTAAAGCAAAACTTGCTAGAAGGAATAAAACGACGTTAATAATACTAAAGAATATATATTTAAATATAAAACCAAACATATTTATTTGCACCTTCCATGATTGAAACATAACGTCTCAATAAGAGGCTAAAACTTGTGGGCTAAAATACGAGCGGAGCGAGATAGCCCGCTGTTTTTAGTCCTTTTAATTGACTTGTTACATTTCATCACTGAAGCTGTGAGAAATCACACTCTAAGATTATTCTTCTGAGCTTATTATTATCACCGTTGCTGAATTTTTTTAGTGCACAAAACAAATTTCCGTCGTCTAACTCGCCCCTGAAATATGGCTCAAGAACACTAATGTATCTATCATCTCCGTGTGGATCATATTCATCATTTACAAATAATAGATCCTGAGCTTTTAAAACTTCAAATATCTGAAACCCATAGCCACCGAATGCTTGAGCTGCTTGGTTTGTAGGCATGACAATATTATTTTCGTCTAAATGACCATAAAGATTACGAGCAAACTGGCCTTGCCCAACGACATAAAATAAGTATTCTCTTTGATGCTTAGTTAGATTTGATAGTTTTTGTGAAAGTGATTTCAGATCATTTAATAGTTGGTCTGTATATTCAGGTTCGCTTTCAAAACCTAAAAATGAAATAAACGCATTTGGGCGCACCATTGCATAGGTTGTCATTAATCCGGAAGGTAAAATACTGTCTGATTGTTCGATGCGACTAACTAGATTCTCTGCTAAATAACTTTCAATGTAGAAAACATCTCTGTCAGGAAGATTGCTTATGGCTTTGTATAAATTATTAAGATTAATGACACGAGTATCAATATCATTATCAGTTAAGCTACATAGATCTTTATTTGAAATTATTAGAAAAACTAATTCTGTGAAGTCTCGATCTAATTGCTTTTCTTTGAATTTTGCAACAGTACTCCTGAATTTCTGGTTCGAGGATTCAGATGTGACCTGTACGCAAGTTTTAGCATTATAGTCCCCCAAGTCGATAGCAGGGTAATTATCTTGTATTGCATTCATATCTCTCAAGCGAAGGTTGTATGCAATATTTAAAACATCTATAAACAGCCTTTCTGCACTTTTATTTATATCATTAAATCCAGCTTTGTTTTGAATGGTTACAACATTTGAAAAAGTTGCAAACCTTTCTGCTAAAGCCTTAAGTGCGTTTTCTCTTCTGATATCCATATGATGACGGCCTACTTGGTTGTGAAATGTAACAACTTTGTCTACGACATTTGTCGTTTTATAAACCGACAAATGTCCATATATTACAATGCATTTATCTTAACCATCAAATAAACACCTGTAAACAATTAGTTAACTGAAAATTATTTTTAATCAGTGCGAAAATGCACCGAAATGGTGGAGATCAGTAATATTGGACAAAACAACAACAAGCACTGTCTATATATACAGCTAACTTTTGCTAGAGATTCATATCATGAAATCACCTTTTTTAACTATGATAGCCGAACAAATGTATCTAAAGCGTTATGCTAAAAGTACCGTTAAAGCGTATTTATACTGGATAGCTTCGTTTATTCGATTTAACTCTATGAGGCACCCAACAACGATGGGAGACAATGAGGTCGAACTTTTTTTAAACCACCTTGTCAACCAACAAAATGTTGCTCCTAACACTCAAGCGCAAGCCTTAAATGCATTGAGCTTTTTATTTAAAGAAGTGATTAAAAAACCACTTTCATTATCATTAGGTTTTATTAAGAGCAAACGAGCAACTAAACTACCGGTAGTTTTAACGCAGCAAGAAATAAATAATTTTTTTAAAGTGTGCTCTGCAAAGCATTATTTACCCTGTGGATTACTTTATGGTAGCGGTATGCGCTTAATGGAGGTACTGCGTTTACGGATACACGATATTGACTTTGACTATAACTGCATTCGAATTTGGGATGGCAAAGGAGGCAAAAATCGTGTTGTAACGCTTGCAGTAGAGCTCACACCGCAATTACGTTCTCAAATACAATTAGTTGATAGTTACCTGCAATTAGATTTGAAAAACCCCTTGTATAGCGGCGCTTACATGCCTCATTTATTACGTAAAAAATATCCAAACCACAATAGACAGCTGGGCTGGCAATATTTATTTTCATCACATAAATTAAGCATTGATCCTGAGAGTAAGCAATTAAGACGTCATCATATCGATGAAAAACAATTACAACGCGCTGTTAAAAAAGCCGCTTTTGATGCACATATTAATAAACACGTTACCCCACATACTTTGCGCCACTCTTTTGCTACGCACTTACTGCAAAGCGGCGCTGATATTCGTACAGTACAAACACAGCTAGGTCACAGTGATGTGCGTACTACGCAAATATATACCCATGTACTACAACAAGGTGCTAATGGGGTTGTTAGCCCTTTTTCAAGATTATAAACGTCCCTCTTTAATCCTCTACAGATACATATTCACTTTCAAACCAATACCGCTATCTATTTCTACTTTAAAAAACACATAAAAAAGCCCCGCTTGTTTTTACACAAGCGGGGCTCCACACTAATACTTTTCAACAATAAAAGCGCCGATACTGCGGGCGCTTTGCATTATTGAATTTAATTTTATTGATTAACTACGCTTTTAAGCGGATTAATCGGCTGTGCGTTATCGTCTAGTAGGTTCATATCAAAATCGAACTCATCTACACGAATCGCTTTTTCACGTTTGATGTTGTAATCAATTAACTGAACGTGTTCAGCTTGTGTGATTACGTTTGCCGCTAGTGCGTTATCAAGCGTAATGTTAAAGCGTATACCTGGTTTAATTACTTTAGCACGTAATGCTTTTTTAACTTTAGCCAGCTCGCCAAGTGATGCCATTTTAGCTTTGTAAGCTTGCTCATTAATATGATGGCCATCGCCCTCAACTGGTTTAACTAAATGCGTAATTTGCGCTTTAAATGCGGTATCTAGCTGAGCTTGCTTAGCTAATTCGCGGATTAAGTCATCGCTAATTTTTGGCATTTTAGTTGAGTAGTTCATTGTAATGAAACGAATAAACTTACGTGTACCACTTGCAGGGAAGTTATCTAAAAACTTATGCAATGCTTCTTCAGCGCTTTGTAGTGCAAAACGAGTCGCGTAATGGAAATACGGCGCTGCTTGTTCACGGTCACTACTTGATACTTTTTGCTCGTAGTATTTAATTGATGCCATAGCTGCATATAAGAAGCTCATTACATCACCTAAACGTGCCGATAGCATTTCTGCTTGCTTTAATTTACCGCCAAGTACCAGTAACGAAAAGTCTGCGTACACTGCAAGTTTTGCAGATAATTTATGTACTGCTTTTTCATAGTCGCGTACTTCTGGTAATTCAGAATTAGCACTTGCTGTAAATGGTAAAACACCAAGGCGGAAAGCACGTAAGCTGTTTGCTGTGCTGTAACCAATTGTTTTACGTAAAATACCGTTAAATTCTTTATCTGCGCCTTTGTCTTCGCTGTGAATTGACTCAACCATAGATTGTAAATATGGGTGACAACGCATAACACCTTGACCAAAGATCATTAGGTTACGTGTAAGAATGTTCGCGCCTTCTACCGTAATGGCAATCGGCTGAGCAACATAACCACTTGCTAATGTATTTTGTGGACCGTTTTGAATCGCTTTACCTGCTTGAATATCCATTGCTGAATCAAGCACGTCGCGACCAAGCTCTGTCATGTGGTATTTAGCGATTGCAGTTACTACTGATGGTTTTAAGCCCATGCCTAAGCCTTCAGTTGTAAGTACGCGCATTGCTTCTTGTAGGTATGTTTTACCTGCAATGTCAGCTAGTTTTTCTTGAATACCTTCAAACTGGCCAATGGCTAAACCAAACTGTTCACGCACTGCTGCGTATTCAGATGCTGATTTAAATGCAACTTGTGCTGTACTAACACCTAGCGCAGGTAATGAAATACCACGGCCAGCACCTAAACAGCTAACCAGCATTTGCCAACCACGGCCGATATTTTTCTGTCCACCAATAACAAAGTCCATTGGTACAAATACTTTGTTACCACGTGTAGTACCATTGTAAAAACGAATACCCATTGGGTCGTGACGATTACCAAGCTCTACACCTGGGTGCTCTTTAGGAATAAGTGCACAAGTAATACCTAAGCTTTCTTTACCACCTAATAAACCATCAGGGTCCATTACTTTAAAAGCTAAACCAAGTACGGTAGCAATAGGTGCAAGCGTTATGTAGCGCTTGTCCCATGTAATCTCAAGGCCAAGTACTTCTTCGCCTTTATACATGCCTTTAGTAACTGTACCAATGTCTGGAATGCCACCTGCATCAGAACCCGCTTCTGGGCTTGTTAATGCAAAACATGGAATGTCTGTACCATTTGCTAGGCGTGGTAAGTAATGTGCTTGTTGTTCTTGCGTACCAAAGTGAAGTAATAACTCACCCGGACCTAACGAGTTAGGAACCATTACGGTTACCGCAACTGCTGAGCTTTTAGTCGCAATTGTGCCAACAATAGTAGAGTTTGCATAAGGGCTAAACTCTAAACCACCAAACGACTTAGGAATGATAAGCGAGAAAAAACGCTCTTTTTTCAAAAATTCTAAGATGTCATTTGGTAAATGAATGCCGTTTTGAATCACTGAATCGTCAATCATGCCCAGTAGTTCTTTTACTGGACCGTCTAAGAATGCTTGCTCGTCTGCGCTTAATGTAGCAGCAGGTACGTCGCGAAGTGCGCTGAAATCTGGCTTACCTTGATAGATAGAACCTTCAAGCCATACATCACCCGCGTCTAGCGCTTCTTGTTCTGTGATAGAAATACTTGGTAATACTTTTTTTAGTTTTGCACGTAAACTCATGATTGAACTCATCCGACCAGCTAAATAATACCTACATTACGTCATAAAAAATCGTTTAGATCAATTACTCTATTCAATTAATTAACAGTTTTTTCAATTTATTTTCTTTACCTGAACGTAAACTGTTGAAACACAAAGGCTTACAGCTGTACGCTGAAAAAAAGTATTTTAACTAAAATGATGAATAAAACAGCAAAATCTCTAGGGTCTGTTGATCTTTGCGGATTAAAATTTGTTCAAACTAGGGGCTATTTAATCGCGGCGCGAGGTTTGTAACCTAGTGGGCTAAGTAAAAACCGAGCAACAAAGAGTAAATAGCCCCTAGGAAGAACCCTTTGGGCAGCGCCTGTTTGCCATTAATGCTACGTTATCGCCCATTTATGGGGAATAACCACACTACATAGGCTCTGCCTTGCCTAAATACCAAACAGACTGCTGCAAATTCAACCTTGAAAGATCAACAGACCCTAGCGCTGTATCTATTTTTTTATGGGCATAAAAAAACGCAGCACAAATAGGCTACGTTTTTATTCAATTTGTAGAGGCTACATTATCAGTTAATCTAGCTAAAACTACCTAAATTTAAATCAAATTGTATAAGCGCTTCACTTAGCAACTTTAACAACTTGCTTGCCGGTAAAACCACCAGCAAGTTGTTTATTAAGTGCTTGCGATACTGACTCAGCACTAAAATCTACGGGCGTTATTTCTGGGTGTTTAATGTCGCCACTAACAGCGCCTTCAAGTAACAAGTTGCCCATAAAACTCAAACGTTGTTGTGCACATAAACTATTAGCAAGCCACGCACCACCAATCGATACAACACTAATATTGGGCGCTCGGTGATACATTAAGTCTTGATCAAAACAAGGGAGCGGATTTAAGCAGGCAATACGTCCGCAAAAACGCATTAACTCAATATTACGCTGAGTACACTCACCACCAATCGTATCAATAACCGCATCAAAGCCTTGTGGGCCAAGTTCTCTGCGGATTTTTTCGCATAGCTTTTTATCGCTATAGTCAAAAACCACATCAGCGCCTAGCTGCTTAACCAACTTATGGTTACGCTTTGATGCCGTGGTAAATACATCTGCACCGCGCTGTTTTGCATATTGAATAGCAAACTGCCCTACCGCTCCGGCTCCGCCTTCAATAAAAATAGTATCGCCTTCACTAATGCCTATTTTATCTAAGCTTATAAGTGCTGCCATACCGGCGCATGGAAGTGTTGCTGCAATGGCCGGATTTAAACCGCTTGGCACAACCGACACTGCAAAGTTAGGTACCTTGGTGTATTCGCTCAAAGCACCTTGCTCACCAATGTTGGCATGCCACATAACGCGCTGGCCAACATTTGGAAACACACCTTTATTAGCTTTAACCACAACACCTACGGCATCTAAGCCTAAAATGTGTGGATACTGCCATTTACAAAAGCCTGTTTTAGCAAATTGGCCATCAACTGGATTTAAACCAACGTACTCTACTTTTACAAGCAGCTCGTTATCTGCACAAATAGGAACAGGCAGCTCAGCATCCGCTAAGTCAATTGCTTCATTTGGTTCTGGCAGTACAATAGCGCGCATCGTTTGCGGGATAATGTATTCATGTAAATTTTCAGTATTTGGCATCAATATAACTCTACTTATTAGTGTCGTTTAACGCATAACTCCATTGGCCATTAAATGACTGGTAAGCATTTACTTTGGCAAGCAGTGAAGAAATTGTTGTTTCAACAGCATTTTCTTGTGCTATTAAAACATCCTGGCGCGCATCTAACAACTCAAGGTAAGGAATTTGACCTTCTTCGTACATTGCTTGTGCTTGTAAAAATGCTTTATTAGCAAAGTCATAGCGCTCATCGGCAAAGCGTTTTTGCTGTGCTTGATTGACCAACAATTGCAGTGAAAGTTCACTTTCACTTAGTGCAGTTAATACTACTTGTTGATAATCGCTGTAAGCGGCTTCACTTAAAAACTGCTGCGCGTCGCGCTGTGCTAATAATGCTGGGTAGCTTAATAACGACCATTGCAACTGCGGCGCTACTTGCCACTGTTGATCGGTATTTTTTAAGCCTGTGCTATCTATACTCACAACCCCTGCAAAAGCAGATAAGCTAATATCGGGTAATAACGCTTTACTAGCTGCAACGCTTAAACTATTTGCTTGGCTAAAGTCAAACAGTGCACGGCTAATATCTGGACGTAAGGCAATGGCATTATTAGCGTTTTTTAGTGCTACGCTAAAGTCACGTTCAAGCACGCCTTGCTCGTTTTCAATAGCAATATTTTGCGCTAACTTACCGCTTAGTACTGCAAGAGCAGATAAATCGCTGTATTTTGCATACTCAATAGCAGGCATTAATGCTTGTTGCTGCCTAAGCTGCGCCATCGTACGGTTTAAATCAAGCTCGTTTGCGACGCCTTCGTCAACACGGGCTTGAAGAACGTCAATACTTTGCTCAAGCGCTTCAATTTGAAGCGTAACAATGTGTTGTTTTTCAACATTGCCTTGATAACTTACAAAGCCTTTAACGACTGACGAAACTACTTCAATTTGTAATAAACGTACTTGCTCTGCTTGGCTCATGGCTGATGCATTTGCAGCATCAACCAACGCTGTTATGCGACCAAATAAATCTAGCTGCCAATCAAGAGCAACGTTTGCACTTGATTGGCGGTCAAACACGCTTGGTGCATCGCTTCGAGCTGCGCCAACATTTACGCCACCTTGCGGTAGGTATTGGGCTTTTTGCTCTCCTAGTCGCGCTAATGCACTTTTAAGTGTTAGCTGGCTTGTTTGCAAATTATAGTTATTTGCAAGCGCACCAGTAACAAGCTCATTTAGTTGATCAGAATTAAGCTTTTTCCACCAGTTTGTTTCATCAGCAACGCTAACGTTACTAGCAATATTAGCTTTGGCAACAAATTCGTTAACGGCTTTTTGCTCGCTCATGGTGTCTATTTTACTCGCACACCCGGCTAAAAACGCAACGACTAATACTGCACTGGCGGTCAGACTTGTTTTAAGTCTTTTTTGCATTAATTTAGTCATGAGTATTCTCCTGCGCTTTCTCTTTTTTGTTAGTCACTAACATATAAAATACCGGCGTAAACAATAGGCCAAACACGGTTACACCTATCATGCCTGAGAATACTGCGTTACCCATTGCGTGTCGCATTTCGGCGCCTGCACCGGTGGCAAGTACTAAAGGTACAACACCTGCTGTAAATGCAATTGAGGTCATTAATATTGGGCGCAAGCGCATACGACATGCCTCAAGTATTGCCTCTAAGTGCGATAAGCCTGAGTCGTGTCTATCTTTTGCAAACTCAACCATCAATATTGCATTTTTAGAAGCCAACGCGACCAGTACTATTAACGCTATTTGGGTGAATATGTTGTTGTCAGAGCCGACAAACCACACACCTAACAAGGCTGAGAAAATAGTCATTGGTACAATTAGTATAATTGCCAGTGGTAAACGTAAGCTCTCGTACTGCGCTGCAAGTACCATAAATACAAGTAATACAACTAACGGGAATACATAAACCATGGTGTTACCGGCAAGTACTTGTTGGTACGTTACTTCAGTCCACTCATATTCAATACCTGTTGGTAGTGTGTCTGCGAGTACTTTTTCAATAGCAACTTGTGCTTGATCAGAACTATAACCTGGCGCTGGGCTACCATTTAACTCTGCACTTGGATAACCGTTGTAATGCATAACACGGTCAGGACCAATTGTTGGTGTTACTGTTAATACTGAGCCTAGTGGCACCATATTACCTGAGCGGTTACGTACTTTTAAATTAAGTATTTGATCAGGGTCTAAGCGGTAGTCAGCATCAGCCTGTGCATTTACTTGGTACGTACGACCAAACATATTAAAGTCATTTACGTACACAGAGCCTAAATAAATTTGCAGGGCATTAAATACTTCATCAAGTGGAATACCTTGAATAAGCGCTTGCTCACGGTCAATATCAATATCCATTTGTGGAACTTGGATACGGAAACTTGAGTACAGGCCCATTAATGCAGGGTCTTGTTGCGCTTTAGTAATTACGGCCTGCAGACTATTAAATAGTGCTTCAAACCCTTTATTAGCCCTGTCTTCTATTTGCAGTTTAAAACCACCTGTTGTGCCCAACCCTTGAATTGGCGGCGGTGGAAATACCGCTACAAATGCCTCATCAATGACGGCAAAACGTTTATTCAACTGCGCCGCTATCGCCATCGCTGATTGGCTTGGGTCGGTACGTTTATCAAAGCTCTCAAGTGGTGTAAATACAATGCCGCTGTTAGGGCTATTCGTAAAACCGTTCACTGATAAGCCAGGAAAAGCAACAGTATGTGCAACGCCTGGTACTTCTAATGCAATTTGCTGCATTTGAGCAAGTACATCTTCAGTACGATCAAGGCTTGATGCGTCAGGTAACTGCGCAATAGCCACTAAATACTGTTTATCTTGCTGTGGAATAAAGCCACCTGGTACGGTATCAAATAACTTAATTGTGCCACCAACAAGTGCAATGTAAGCCACCATTACAACAACGGTCATACGAATTAGTTTTTGTACCAGTTTTTCGTAACCTTTAGCACCACGATTAAATACGCGGTTAAATGGTTTAAATAACCAACGACCAAACAATTTATTAAGTAAACGCGTGAACGCATCTGGTTTTGCATCATGCGATTTTAATAACAATGCAGCAAGTGCAGGCGATAACGTTAATGAGTTAAATGCTGAGATAATAGTCGAAATTGTAATTGTAAGTGCAAATTGCTTATAAAATTGACCTGATAAACCGGTAATAAACGCAGTAGGAATAAATACAGCACTTAGTACTAGCGCAATGGCAATAATAGGGCCTGTTACTTCGCTCATTGCAACGCGGGTTGCTTCAAGCGGCGATAAGCCTTTTTCAATATTACGCTCTACGTTTTCAACAACTACAATCGCATCATCTACAACAATACCTATGGCCAATACTAAACCAAACAACGACAAGGTATTAATTGATACGCCTAACCACTGCATTACTGCAAACGTACCAATGAGCGAAATAGGCACAGCAAT
The DNA here is from genome assembly GCF_015864305.1 of Pseudoalteromonas sp. NZS71_1. Lineage (NCBI taxonomy): Bacteria > Pseudomonadati > Pseudomonadota > Gammaproteobacteria > Alteromonadales > Pseudoalteromonadaceae > Pseudoalteromonas > Pseudoalteromonas sp. NZS71_1. The sequence goes on from NZ_JADYXM010000001.1 coordinate 342,899, forward strand.
TAGCGGAATAATTGATGCTCGCCAGGTTTGTAAAAATACAATAACAACAATAACTACCAGCACAATTGCTTCAAGCAACGTTGCAATTACCGCGTCAATTGAGCCGCGAACAAATACCGTAGGGTCGTACACAATGTCGTATTCAACACCAGTAGGAAAATCTTTAGATAAGCGCGCCATTGTTTCGCGTACTTGATCGGAAAGCTCAATAGCGTTAGAACCTGGGCGTTGGAATATTGGCATTGCAAGTGCTGGTTGGTTATCAAGCTCAGCACGCAGTGCGTAAGTGTCTTGGCCTAAATCAACACGGGCTATATCAGATAAACGCGTTAACTGACCTTCGTCGCCTACTTTAATAATAACTTGTTCAAATTCTTCAATACTGTTTAAACGACCTTTAACGTTTAACAATATTTGAAATTGACTGTCGTTTGAAATTGGTTGTGCACCTAAGCTACCTGCAGCAACTTGCTGGTTTTGCGAGCGAAGCGCTGTTACTACATCTGTTGCTGTTAATTCGCGTGCAGCAAGTGCATCTGGGTTTAGCCATACTCGCATTGAGTATTTGCCAGCACCAAACATGCGAATATCACCTACACCCGGTAAACGCGCAATTTCATCTTTAATGTTTAAATCAGCATAGTTAGATAAGTAAGCTGTATCGTGCGTTTTTTCAGGTGAGTATAAATGCACTACCATGGTTAAATCTGGTGATGACTTTTCAGCCACAACACCTAAACGTTGTACTTCTTCTGGCAAACGCGGAAGTGCACTGTTTACACGGTTTTGTACTTGTACTTGAGCACGATCTAAATCGGTACCTAACGCAAAGGTTACCGTTAGTGTCATGCGGCCATCACTGGTACCTTGCGAAAACATATATAGCATGTTTTCAGTACCGTTAATTTCTTGCTCCAGCGGTGTTGCTACTGTTTGCGCAATAACGGTAGGGTTAGCACCCGGGTAGTTAGCGGTAACAACAACAGTTGGAGGAACTACTTCTGGGTATTCACTTACTGGTAATTGGAATAGTGATATACCACCAGCAATTAAAATAACCAATGACAGCATGGCCGCAAATATTGGGCGCTGTATAAAGAAATGCGAGAATTTCATCAATAAACCTTATTGCTTAGCCACAAATTGTGCGTTGTCATTTGACAATGTAAATGCCACACCACTTGTATCAATTGTTACTGTTTGCGGAGAGATTGGCATACCTGGGCCTACGCGAGCAGGACCATTTACAGCAATTACATCACCTTCGCTAAGGCCTGAAGTAACCGCACGTAATGCACCGTAACGTTCACCAATAGTAATTAGTTTGTATTCAAGTACGTTGTTTTCGCCAACCGTTAATACAAAACGATTTTTTAAGTCGGTACCAATTGCACGCTCTGGGATAATAATCGCGTCGCTAATAGAGTTGGCTGCAAGCTTAATACGTGCAAACGAGCCTGCGCGTAATTGGTTGCTGTTTTCATTAAATACTGCACGTACACGTAATGTGCCCGTTGATGAATTAATTTGGTTATCAATAAAGTTAATGTAGCCTTTGTATGCAAAATCGCTTTGACCGACTTTTTGCATTACAACAGTTTGGTGGCTCGCAGCAGTAACATCGTTAAACGAGCTATTCCAGGTGCGTTCATCAACATCAAAATAAGCGTACATAGCTTGGTTTGAAACAATTGACGTTAATACGCTTTGACCCGCAAGTATGTTATTACCTTTAGTAATATTTGCGCGAGAAATAATGCCATCAATTGGTGATACCACTGACGTAAACTCTAAATCAAGCTCTGCTGAGGTAAGTTGTGCTTGAAGTGCAGAAAGCTGTGCTTCGCGTTGGCGTAGTGTTGAAGTACGCGCTTGTGCTTGCTCAGTTGAGATTGCCTTACGGTCTAATAAGCGTACCGCACGTTTGTCTTCACTTTTAGCTTGTTCAAGTGCAGCTTCTGCACTGTTGATTTGCGCTTTTAAGCTTGCAACAACCGCTGCAAATGGACGAGCATCTAATTGAAATAAAACATCGCCTTCTTTAACCACATCGCCTTCTTTAAATTCAATGCTATCGATGATTCCTGATACACGCGGCATTAAGGCAACTTCTTGTGGAGACTCTAAACGCGTTGTATATGTGTGCCAGCTTTGTACCGGCTTAACAAGCACCTGTGCTACATCAATTGGTTGAAGTTGCTGTGCAGGTGCTGATTGAGCTGTGCTCTCATCAGCACAACCTGCTAGTGTTAAAGATGCCGCAGTAAGTGCAGCAGCAATTAGATGTTTGTTCATGAAGACGCTCCATTGTTGATTAGCCTCGCATAATACGGATTAAACCCGTGTTTAAAAACCATAGATTTTTAAATTCATTAATGCCAAAATGGCATCAATAGATTAGTTAAGGTGTAATAATGGATACAACAAGTCGACTTTTAATGTTACTTGAAGTGGTTGAGCAAGGCTCTTTTGCTAAAGCTGCAGAAATACGCAACATAGATCGCTCTGTTATATCTAAACAAATTAGCCGTTTAGAGGATGAGTTAGGCGTTAGGTTACTTAACCGAACCACGCGTTCATTTTCGCTCACAGCGGCGGGTGCCGAAATGATCAAAAAAGCCGCTGAGCTTAGAGAGCTGCTCGGCGAAACCGTACGCATGGCTGAAAACTACCATTTAGAACCGCGTGGCGTATTAAAAATCACTTCATCAACACTTATTGGTCGTCGTTATTTACAACCTGTACTTAATGATTTTCAAAAACGCTTTCCTCAAGTAGAAGTTGAACTGCGTTTAGACGATAGATTAGTTGATATAGTCTCTGAAGGATTTGATTTGGCTTTTCGTGTAGGTGAGCCTAAAGATTCATCACTTATTGCACGTAAAATAGCGCGTAACCGATTATTAATTTTAGCTGCACCGCAGTTTATTGAAACTTACGGTATGCCAAAAACAATCGAAGAGTTAGCGCAATTACCAGCAGCAAGCTATGCCAGTAATTCTATTCGAGTAGAAACCATAGATTACTACGATAGTAAGGGTGAACGCTGCGAGCAAAAAATAAAAAGTGTGTTTCGTGCTAATGATGCCGAGTCATTGTTAATGAAAACATTATCGGGAACAACTTACTTTGTTGCCCCTGCATTTATTATTGGTGATGAAATAATACAAGGTAAGCTAGTGCCTTTATTGACCGATGTAAAACTGATGGAGTTTAGTGCGATGTATGCCGTATATCCGCACCGAGATTTACCAGTGAGGACCCGGTTGTTTTTTGATGCTGTGCGCGAGCATTTAGGAAAAGATAAACCGATTTGGGAAAACGGGATCCCCAATTTTGAGCTAATGTATTAAGTAATCCTGCTTAAGCAACTACCGTTTCATAGTCATGTTCTTTTTTAAACTTACAATACACTTTATTGCGGCCAAATTGTTTTGCTTTGTATAACTGTTTATCTGCTTGGTTTACAAAGCTTTCCAATGAATTAGTACTTTTAAATTTTGCCACACCAATACTGGTTGTAACATTGATTGCAAGGCCGTCAATGTCAAATGTGGTATTTTCAAAACGTGCTCTTATTTGTTCAGCGGTACTAAGTGCAGCCTCATCATTTTCAAAAGAGCTAAATAAAGCAAACTCTTCTCCGCCTACTCTAAATACATACCCTCTACCAAGCACAACTCTTAGTAAAGTGGCCACTTCGATAAGTACTTGGTCACCGACACCATGGCCATGCTCATCATTTATCTGCTTAAAAAAGTCTAAATCGAGTAAAAACAAATATAACTGTGACTTATCTTGTAGTTCTACTTCAAAGTAGTGGTTCATTGAAAGGCGATTACCTGCACCCGTTAATGGGTCAAGTAACGCTAAATTTTTAAGTCGCCTTGAAAAGTGTGAACGACTTCCTTCAAAAACATGAGAAATCGCCCAAATACTAAAATAAGCACAGAGTAGATTAAGGGATAAGTTAAAAGTTTCAAAGGGGGCAAGTGTAGACTTACTCCCTAAAATAAACACTTGGATAACTAATAAATTTGCAGAGAAAATTACACCATATTGTTTACCTAATAACAGGTAGTACAAAATAGGTAATGCAAATGACCATACAAACACACCATTACGAGGCGATGCTAAGGATGTACCTAAAATAACAATTAGCGTTATAAGTACACACATTATTAGGGATTGCCAAAACTGTAGTGGACGGCGTATAAGTGAAATATAAGTAAATATACAATAAATAGAAAAACAGATTTCGATATAGCCAAGCAATGGAAAGTTATTTACAGTTAAATTAAATCCCGCAAATCCTACCGATAAAAAACCAAAACAAAGACACATCCCTCTCAGGACGTCCTTTCTTAATGATTTAGTGCTATTAAGAGCCGCGATATCCATTCTAATCACTTAATAAAAATAAAAAGTAAGTTTAACGTGAAAATACAATTTAACAAGCTTTGTTGATATAAAACCATGTAGATACAACCAGTTATTTACATTTTAGGGATAATGTAGTGTATTTCAGAAACACGTTTGATGCTTTAGTATCACTAAGTGGCTTTAACAACTAGCCACCTAACATGGATAAATTAGTAGTAATACCTGTATTACCTTGGTGTAAAAGGTGAGTTGGCTTTTTGGTTTTAATATAACGAGATAACAATGCCATTAATTCGCTGTTTGAACTGTCGTTCATATATTCTCTTAGCGAAATACCCTCTTCAGAAAACAAACACAAGTGCAGGTTCCCTTTTGCTGTAACCCTTAATCGGTTGCAGGTACTACAAAAGTCGTTGCTGTAAGGCATGATCAAACCAATTCTGCCTTGATAATCAGGATGAGCAAACTCTTGAGCAGGCCCTGCTGATGCACTACGCGCAACTTGCTGCCAACCCGTTTGTAATAACTGAGTTTTTAAAACTTGCCCAGAAACATGATTAGCATCAAAAAAGGCTTTGTTGTCGTTTGTTTGCATCAATTCTATAAAGCGGATGGTAACTGGACGGTGTTTAACCCAATTTAAAAATGTATCAAACTCTTTTGCGTTGTATTGCTTCATCAGCACGCTGTTTATTTTTACCGAATCAATACCCGTTTCAAGCGCAGTATCAATGCCTTTCATTACTGAGGTAAATTTGTCATGCCCAGTAATGGTGTTAAACATGCGCGAATCTAAACTATCAATGCTTACATTAATGGCGTTTAAGCCTGCATCTACCCAGTCATGAATATTCTTATGAAGAGAAAAACCATTGGTAGTCATTGCAATTTTTTTTATGCCCGCGACATCTTTTGCCGCGCGAACAACATCTATAAAATCTTTTCTAAGGGTTGGCTCTCCGCCAGTGATCCTTACTTTTTCGATACCATGGTGTGCAAACGCTTTAAGCGTGTTGCTAATTTCATCAATTGTGAGAAAACCACGGTCATGACCGCCCTGATAACCATCTGGTAAACAATAAACACACTTAAAATTACATACATCAGTAATAGACAAACGTAAGTAACTAAACTCTCGCCCTGTTGGGTCGATTAGCATAAATAAACCTTAACTAATATCAACAAGTAATAACAACCTAATACCAATTTGCAATAATACTTAATCATTTAATTAAGCGAATTAGTATAAACAACGCTACTTATTGATACATAAATAATAATTACATAAATATATTTAATAACTTAAAGGAGCAGCATAAAGCATACCCCTTTAGTTATTTTTGTTTTACGCTTCTAAGCCTTTTTTAAGTTCGCTTGGCTTCATTGGTAGGTCACGTAAACGCACGCCTACTGCATTAAATACAGCATTACCAATCGCAGGAGCAACCCCTATAACGCCAGGTTCGCCTAAACCAACTGGAAACTCATCACTTTGTAAAAATTCAATGTCAATATCTGGCACATCTTGCATTCTTAGCGGTAAATAAGTATTAAAGTTAGTCGCTGATACCTGTCCATCTTTATACGTATTTGATTCATGCAATGCAAGGCTGCTGCCCCATAGTAACGACCCTTCAATTTGCGCCAATGCGCCATCTGGGTGAACTATTAAGCCCGCATCTACAACAACATAAAGCTTTTTAAGCGTTATTTTACCACTATCACGGTTAACGTGAACATGCGCTGCGGTTGCAAGCCATGCTGGCATAGTACGTTCTTGCCCTGAGCTTACAGAAAAACCAATGCCCTCATCTTTAGCTAATTTAACAGAAGCTACTTTGTCAGACACCGTTTTAAGCACATTACGTAAGCGCAGTGCTCCACCAACGCTCTCAGGTGCTTTACCCGCTTGCTTGCCTTTACCATCTAACATTTCAATTCTAAATTGAACTGGATCTTTGCCTTGCTTATGGGCAATTTCATCAATAAACGACTCAAGGCTCCAAGCAATCCAACCTGGCCCTACTGAACGTAACCAACCTGGAGTAAAGGTGCTTTGTGCAACTTCGTTATTAATAGCGCGTGCACGATGACTGCTCATGCTATACCAATGATCGGCGCCCGATGCCGAAAATGCATCAAATTTACCTTTACCATCAACACCCGGTGATAAAAACCCAGGTGCCATTGCTTTAGTAGGCCAACCTGCAGCAAATGCATGCTCTAAACCAGTAAAAGTACCGTTTTTATCAAACGACGCCGTCATTTTTGCAGCAGATGCAGAACGAGACTGATCGAATAAACTATCGTCTGCTCGTGTAAATACCAGTTTTACTGGTTTACCTACTGCTTTTGCGGTTAGAGCTGCAGGTACAGTCCAGTCACCAAATAATCGACGACCAAAACCACCACCTAAATAATAAGGACGAATAATTACTTTGTTTTGTTCTATTTCGAGTGCTTTAGCAAGCGCAGGTAACGTAAGTGACTGCCATTGGTTACCAGTATGAATAATCCAATTTCCGTCTTTAAATTCTGCAACCGCATTTAATGGCTCTAGCTGATAATGACTTGCTGTCGCTGTGGTATACATTGATTCTAACGACTCACTGGCGTCTGCTTGGGTTTTCTTTATATCGCCTTGATCAACAAATAAAGTACCCGAGTCGCGTTGCTCGCATAATCGCTTACCTTCTTTTTGAATATCAGCTTCAGATATATTTGCTGACTCACCCTTTTTGTAACTCACCTTTAAAGCATCTACTGCTTTAATGGCACTTGGGTAACTATCAGCTAATACAACAACCCAGCCTTGCACTGTGTTACTAGGGTCATTTAAAATTTCATAGCCTTTGTAACCTTTAATAGCTTTTGCTGCACTATCGTCAACGTTTGTTACTGTGCTGCCATAACGGGTTGGCGGTATTACTGGTCGCGCGTACAGCATGCCTTCAACTTCTACATCTATCCCATATACTGCTGTACCATTTGTTTTGGCTGGTATATCAAGCGCTTTAAAGTCTTGTTTAAGCCCAGTTAAATGACGTTTATTAGCAGGTTTTAGTGGAAGGTTTGCAACTTCATCACTGGTAAATGTACGATTAAACTCGCCTTTTTTAACTATGTCAGCATAACTAACCGATTTTTCGCCTGCAATAATATAGCCCTTTTCAGCACGACATTTGTCTGCAGGCACGCCGAGCATTTTAGCTCCGGCTTCTATTAATGCAATTCGACCCGCAGCGCCGGCTTGAGATAATGGCTTGAAGCTTTGAAATACAGACCACGAACCACCCGTTACCATAAAGCCCCATTTTTCATGGGTATCTACGTAGGTAATTGATACTTTATCCCAATCACATTCAAGCTCATCAGCCACAATGCGCGCAAGAGCAGTACCAATATGTTGACCCATTTCAGCTTTTGCAATACTTACTTCTACGGCGCCGTCGGTGCTCATAGTCCACCAAATAGTGGGTGAAAAAGCTTGTTGCGCAATTGATTCTTTTGCACTGACCGAACCCGAAAATAACGCAGGGGCAAACGCCATGACTAAGCCTGCGCTAGCAGTGCCAATCATAAATGAGCGACGATTTAAATTAACGGTTTCGCTATTTTTTTGAAATAATTTTTTCATTATCGGCTCCAGTTAAGCGTCTTGTGCATTTGGATCAAATATATTTACTACACTTTGTGACTCATCTGCAGCGCGTTGAATAGCAGTTTTAATACGTTTATAAGCCATACAGCGACAATAGTTACCATTCATATGGCTTACTATTTCTTCATCTGAAGGACTTGGGTTAGCTGCTAGTAATGTAGCAGCTTGCATTATTTGCCCCGATTGACAGTAACCGCACTGTGGTACTTGCTCTTCAACCCATGCTTTTTGAAGTGGGTGTTCGTTATTAAGCCCTTCAATTGTGGTAATGTTTTTTCCTGCAATTGCGCCAATTGGTAAAACACATGAGCGAGTTGCTTGCCCATCTAAATGCACCGTACACGCACCACACATTGCAATACCGCAACCAAACTTCGTACCTTTTAATCCAATTTCATCACGAATAACCCATAACAATGGTGTATCTTCACTTGCGTGTGATTCAACCACCTTGCCATTAATTGTAAACGTCACCATAGCTTGCCCCTTGATTAAGCTTTATAACCCGCGTTTAAATTATTTAATTTAAACGCAGGTTATAACAGTTAAGATTGTTGTAACTACTAATCCATAACACATATAGTTACCGCATCAGCTACATTAACAGCTAAATACCATAACCACTGCACTAAAGCGTTAGCGCAGCTAAAACTTATTTTGCCCTACTACTACTTTTTCACTCATTTTTAGCTATAAAATTACTTAGCTGCTTTTGAGTATCTATGTCTAAACTCGCACTACGTAAACTAATTGTATTGACGACCTCACTGCTGGAGCGCAGTAATTGCTGTGCACCTCTATCTGAAGTTAAGCTTGCAAGCTGAGATAAATCAACTGCTGGGAATATAGCGGGTACGCCTAAACGCTCGCCATAGTTCGCGCACCAGCGCGATGGATTACGTGTAAAACCAGTAATTAGCTCACTTAAGTGCGCTACTTTTAGCTCAACCTGATCCGCGAGCATAAATAAAACCCCATCAAAGGACTTATTTTTAAACACTGTTTGAGAAGCTATCGCGATTGAATTACCTAAACCTTGGCTCCATTGCTTGTTCTCAATGAGCTCTATGTTTTTATAACCTGCCAGTGCTTGTGATACTTCTTTATGCCATGCCCCGGTAACTACATATACAGGTGTGTCATCAAGTGCTTGAAGTGTATTTACTGCATGCTCAATCATTGTTTTGCCAAACCCGATATCAGCCGTTAATTTACAGCCGTTAAAGCGAGATGATTGACCTGCGGCTAAAACAACTTTTGCAATTAGCACGCCTCTTGCCCCCAATGGCTTAGCGATTGGGCATTTTTGTCACACAGCACTGCATGTATTTCACTGATCAGCGATAGTGCAATACTCTCTGGCGAGTCGCCGCCTAAATTTAAACCGACAGGCCCAAAAACAGGAGCCTTAATTTGTGATACTCGCGTATTTGCGTGCTCTAAAACTTGTTCACGTCTGTGCTTAGGACCCAATAACCCTATGTATTTAAAAGGAACATCTTTAAATTGAGCCAACGTACTGGCGTCAAGTTCAACGCTGTGAGCCATTAAAATAGCAGCATCTACTTTATTAGTTATGCAATATTCTTTTAACTCACTCGGTGTGAAGCGCAAAATAGCATCAGCATTTTTAAAATATTGCCTTTTTGCATTGGCAGCACGTGTATCCCATACAGTTACACTCCAACCAAGTTGTTTGGCAAATGTATAAACCGGAACTGCATCAGCGCCACCACCTACTATTAATAGATGGGGCGGTGGATAAATAGAGGTTTGCAAGCACGTAGCGCCTTGTAATTCTACCAACTGCGCTTTGCGGTTCATTGATAAACCATGCAACTCATCATTTTGCGTAAATACACCACTACCGGCTGGCAAAATGGGGCTTACTTGTTGAAGATATCGCCCTGGTTTATTCTCATTAAGTGCTTTAGATACAAGCTCTAACTGTAAATAGTCATTAGCCTTATGAATAGGCTGCAGTAAAATATGTACTATACCCCCACAACCAATGCCAAGTTGAAATGTTAAATCGTCTTCATCGGTGGCATCATAACTAATGGTTTTACTGGTTAAAGTACTCATTACTTGTTTAGCGTGGCGCTGTATGTCAGCTTCTAAACAGCCTCCCGAAAGCATCCCCAAGCGCTCGCCTAGGCTCGAAATAAGCATCATAGCCCCTAGTTTTCTGTAGCTAGAGCCTTCAATTTTGTACAAAGTAGCTAAAACCCATTCTTGGTTATCCCTATTGAGATACCAAGTGTTTAAGATACTTTTCAAATCTGTAACCATATATTGCCCTTTAAAAAGCATTTTTTGCGTTTAAAAACAAACCAGCCTAAACAGCTAATTTAAAACTTAATAATTCACGCACAATTTAGTTTTCTATTATATCGTTTAAGGTCTCAATTAACTCATCAAATTGATCATTAACGCTTTGGCGTTGTTTATCATTTAGAGTTAGGTTTAATTCGTAGAGTAAATTTATATATAAATTTAAGTTTGCTTCATTGCTTTTCAATAGTGCGTCGCTCATATAAAGTTCGCGCTCTTCAATAACTGTACTTAACTGATTTATAAATTCTTTTTTTGTAATTTCAGCATTTTTAAATACCTGTTTGGCTGCATTCAAACGGTTTTTCTTGTACTCTAACCACAGCGCTCCTGAGTCTCGATGTTGTTCATTAGTTGATTTAATCAGCGCTTTTTGTTGTTTATTAAGCTTGCCTATCCACTGCTCGTAGTATTCAAATTGCTCTTCCAAACGCTCACTTTTTCGCTCAAGCGGGGTTTGTTCGTTAAACTCTTCGCGTTCGTCGTTAATTTTTATTTGGATATTGTCTAAAAGCTCACCTCTTTGCTCACTTGATAAGGTTGCTCCAAGCTCAGCTAAAGGCAGTTTTGCGTACCCAAGTAGGTTCTGCCAATGTTGTTTTGCAAGCACAACCTGTGTTTTTAATTGTTTAGCCTCCAATGTTTGGTTAAACAATACTTTTATATTTTGTATGTCTTGTCTGTAGGCGGGTAACTGGGTAGTTCGGTGCCAATTTTGTGTTGTTGTAATTATGTTTTTTAGCTGTGTATTTTGCTTTTTATTTAAATCAACATAATCGTCAACCCAAAACGATGAAAGCCAACTCAAATTATTGTAAGTAAAAGATGCCGAACAACTACATAAAAACAACATACTTACAGCAAGGCATATCTGTTTTAGTTTTTTTGCTTTGAAATTATTAAGCATAACCTTCTCTATTATTTAGATTGTGGCAAAGCTCAAAACTCATTTGATAATAATTATCATTTAAGTGTTGACTTGCATTTAGATCTAACTGATAATCGTTCGCACAAACACAGTGTAACGACCTCAGTGCCTACGGAAGAATATTCAGCAAGGATGCTGACACATTAAAAGAAGAGCGTGCCGCTTCGTGTTATTACTTACTCGACCCAAGTAATAACATCAAATATCACATTTACTTGCTACATTGCTCATATTAGTGACGGTTAATATGACTCAAAAAAGCCCTAACGGGCTTTTTTTATTTCTTTAAATTTTCTATAAAATCTGTATCTTACACTTCTTAAACTCGTTTACTTACCTTAAAAGTCCACCGCGCTATTATTTACATTTTATACGCACGATCTGATAAGGTATCGCCTTGCGTTTGCGCTAAAGCTGGCGTAAAACATAACAGTAGACACCCTTTTTTGCATCTATTTATAATAACCGATTTAGTCTCTACTTAAATACATTGAGTATTAAACGTTTAAAATGCACAAATAGTGCAAAAATTTAATAATTTAGCATTTAACTAAAGTCTGTTTACCTTTCGGGATTAAAACTTGTTCTATTTAGGCGCTATTTAATCGCGGCAAGATATACTGGCCCTAAAACCTATCGTAACTATTACTAATTGGAGACATTAATATGTCACAGTTTAATTTGAAAGCACTCGTTCTTGCTGGCGTTTTACTTGCCAGCCCTTTCGCTCATGCAACATTAGAAGATGGCATAAGAGCAGCTAACGAAGGTGAATTTGCAGTCGCCCTAAAAGAATTTCAATACCTTGCCGATAAAGGTTTTGCGCCAGGAATTTACGAACTAGCTAAATTATACGAAGGTGGATACGGTGTAACACGCGATTACCGCAAAGCAGCTGCGCTTTATCAACAAGGCGTTAAAAAGAACCATCCGGATTCAATGTTTGCGTTAGCTGTTTTATACGACGAAGGTAAAGGCGTAAAGCTTGATCACCAAATGGCTGTTACCTTATTTGAAAAAGCAGCCAATAAAAACCTGCCTGCGGCTCAGTTTAATTTAGGTGTAATGTATTCCAATGGCGTGGGCGTTACGCGAGATTATGAAGCGGCACGCAACTGGTACGAAAAAGCAGCTGCAAACAATTACTCTTTAGCACAATTCAATTTAGCCCTCATGTATTTTGAAGGGCTAGGTATGCCAAAAGATTTAGAAAAGTCGTACATTTGGAATACTATCGCTGAGTACAACGGCAATATGCAAGCGAGTCATAGCCGCAAACTTGATGAGCGTAAAATGCTGCCTAAAGAAATTGAAGAAGCTAAAGAAAAAGCCGATGCCATTTATGCAAAAATACAAGTGGGTACCTATGCTGGCGAAGGTCGCTTATTTTAAAGTTTAAGACTATTAAGAGTTTAAGACCTTAACCTTAGTTTGAAACTAATCTAAAAAAGGCTGAATTACATAACGTAATTCAGCCTTTTTAATATATCTTGATTTAGCAGATTCAAAATCTATTCAACTTTACCAAATCAACACACTCTTATTTTATGTAAAGCCACTTTAGTAGCTTAATAAGAAGTTTGCTTTGTTTTAGCAGCATAACAATACGAGGATTAAACGAGCCCGATACTAACGTATTTTTAGCATGGCTAAACGTTAAAAACCCTTCTATGCCATGATAATGCCCCATTCCTGAATGCCCTACACCACCAAAAGGGGCATCGTCAGCAGTTACTTGCACTAACGTATCGTTTATTGCCACAGTGCCACTGATTGTTTGCTTCATAATGTATTCTTGAGCGTGCTTATCTTGCCCTAAAATATAAAGCGCTAACGGGTGGTGATGGGCTTTAATATAGTCAATTGCGCTGTCGAGCGTGTCATAACTCATTATTGGTAGTATTGGGCCAAATAGCTCATCTTGCATTAGCTGCATTTCGTCAGTTACTTGAGTCACTAAATGCAGCCCCATACGATGTTTTTGCTCATCTTGCTGGTTTTGCTCAAGTGGCTTAATAATGTTTGCGCCAAGCTCTTGTGCTTGCTCTAAGTAGGTTGCTAAACGTTTATAGTGTGCATCGCTAATAATAGAGGTTAAGTTTTTACCTTCAACACCGTCTTTAAAGTGCTTTTTATAAAGCTCGCATAATTGCTGAACCAGCTGATGCTCAAGCGCTTTGGGTACAAATACGTAGTCGGGAGCAACGCATATTTGCCCTGCGTTGGCCATTTTTCCAAACAGTAAAGCTTGCGCCGCTTTTTTAATATCGGCATTTTGCGTAATAATAACTGGCGATTTACCACCGAGTTCAAGCGTTACTGGTGTTAAATTACGGCTCGCTGAAGCCATTACTAATTTACCAACGGCCGATGACCCCGTAAATAATAAATGAGCAAATGGTAGTGATGAAAACTGCGCGGCTACGTCGCTACCGCCTTGTATTATTTTGCAATGCGCTTGCATGTCGTCTTTAAATATTTTTTCGATAACGGCGTTTGTGTGAGGTGTAAACTCGCTTAATTTGAGCATAACTCTATTACCGGCAGCTATGGCGGTAAGCACAGGTACTAACGCTAACTGAATCGGGTAATTCCACGGTGCAATAATACCAACCACACCTTTAGGTTGGTAATTAACACTTACTTTTGAAGGCCACAAACTTAAACCTACAGAGCGATTACTTGGCTTTGCCCATTTTGGTAGCTTTTTGATAATGTGCGCGAGTGTTTGAACCGTAGGCAATATATCGCCAAGTAGAGTATCGAAAGCGGTTCTGTAACCAAAGTCTTTTGAAGCAGCATCCACTAGCTCTTGCTCAAGTTCAACAATACGTACACGGAGTTTTTTTAATAAAACGAGACGTTTATCAATTGGCAAGTAAGGTGTTTCGAGAAAGCTTTTTTGCAATTCATCAAATAGGGGAATTAAAGGCATTGCCTGTGATGTGTCGGTGCTCAAAATAGATTACTCAATTTTTAAAGTTACCGCAGACTATAACCTTGTTCTGTTTTTCGAGCAATAACACTAATTATCTAAAAAAGAGCTTCTTGAGCAATATAAATAAGTATAAAGAGTAGCTTTGTTTAAAACTGTAAATATAAACAAAGCTACTGGTTGGAACTAATTTAGTACAGCTTTAAAAGCCAAATACTTGCGCTGCGATAGTCATTGTCACTAGCGTAATTAATACAATGGCGACAATATTTAGCACAAAGCCGGCTCTTATCATGTCGCGCATTTGAATTTGCCCTGAGCCAAACACAATAGCGTTTGGTGGTGTTGCTACAGGCATCATAAATGCGCAACTACACGCAATAGCAGCAGGAATAACCCATACAAGGGGTGAACCTGTTATCGATTCAGCAACAGGACCTAATAACGGTAAGAAACCTGCAGCGGTTGCTGTATTGCTTGTAATTTCAGTTAAAAATGTAATTAAAGCAACCACAACAAGTACGCTCATAACAAGAGGAATCGCACTTGCGCCTTCAATCATGTGAGCAATAAACTCGGCAAGACCTGACGATTTAATTTGAGATGCAAGCGTAAGTCCGCCCCCAAACAATAGCAATACGCCCCAAGGCACTTGTGAGGCGTTTTGCCAATCAAGAATACGCTCATCACTGCCTTTATTAGCAGGCATTACAAACAGCAGTAATGCAGCAGCAATTGCAATTGTAGTATCTGAAATTTTAAGACCTGTTATATCACCCAATAAAGGTCTAAATATCCAGCAAAGTGCAGCAAGCACAAATACAAACAATACGCCTTTTTCTGCGCGTTGCATTATTCCAAGCTTTTTTAACTGTTCAGAAAATACCGCTTTGGTATCAATTTTTTGATCGTTTTTAACATTAGCATCTACTTTATACGCAAATTTGGTAAGCCAAACCCAACTAATAATAAGCATACTTAAAGACAGTGGTACGCCTACAATCATCCACTGAGCAAAGCCTATTTCAATTTGGTAACTGTCAGATAGGTATGCAGCCATTAATGCATTAGGCGGTGTACCAATTAAAGTAGCAATACCACCAATGCTTGCACCATAAGCAATTGATAGTAGCAATGCTTTGCCAAACCCTTCATTACTTGGGTCTGATTGCTTAACCAAATTGGTAATTGAAAGTGCAATAGGCAACATCATTACGGCTGTCGCAGTATTAGACATCCACATAGATAAAAATGCAGTAACAAGCATCATAGCTAAAATTTGTAAACTTGGTTTTTTACCCGCATATAACATGGTGCTAAGCGCTATACGTTTATGTAACCCCCATCGCTCCATAGCGATAGAGATTAAAAATCCGCCTAAAAATAAAAAGATTAACGGGTGTGCATATGGCGCAGCCACACTTTTTATTGCTGCTATGTCAGCCAGTGGTGATATTACCAGTGGTAGCAATGCAGTTGCCGGAATTGGTACAACTTCACTTACCCACCACGATGCCATCCAAAACGCTATACCTGCGGTTTTAAATGCCGCAACCGACATTCCTGTTGGCGGATCAAGTAAACATGTTAATAGCATTACTAAAGGGCCCAGTACTAAAAAAAGCCATTGAAAATGTCTGTTCTTATCTGGTTCTTGCGTCAATATATTATCTGTCATGGCTAGCCTCTAAAACTTGTATTTAAGACCAAGCGCAACACTGCTGTCGTCTTGTTCTTCTAAATTAAGATCGGTATATAAAAGATAAGCTGTAGTTTGCTTATCAAATACATAATCAAGGCCTGTGCTCCATTGCGTTGCCTCAGATGCTTGACGAAGAGTTGAGTCATCTTTACCAAATTGAATTTTTGGCACCCACTTATCAAGTGTATAACTGGCACTTAATACGTAACCATTGCCCGACTTTGTGCCATCTACTGATTCTGAATGTTGGTATAACGCACCAAGTTGTAATTGTTCGAACTTATAAACACCAACAAGGCGGCTTGCTTTTACATTGTTAAGTGAATCTACATGACTGAACGACACATAATATGAAGTACTTTTTAAATTACGGTCGCCATAAATAAGCGTAGCAGCAAAGCCTGCTTTATCGTCTTTATTGTCATCTTTTGGCGCATAAGTAAATGAAAACTGCGTATTATGCCAATAGTTTGAGGTGTAAGTTATTGTGTCACCGAGGCGGTCTTGACCTGCAATAACCTGTGCCATATCGGCTTGAGTTTCGTTAAAGTTATCGAGTTTACCTTCAGAGTATTTAAAGCGAGTGTCGTTACGACCTACAACAACTTCACCAAAAGCACCTTTTAAACCTAAGTAAGTATTACGTGCAGTAAAAGGCTCTTGCGTATCATCTTCTTCAAAACCTTTAACTTGTACCTCATATTTAAAAACAGCACTTAAATATTCGTTAAGTTTATGATCGCCCTTAATACCAATACGCGAGTATGGCGCTTCAATTTGAGTACCCTCTTCGGCATAACGCATTATGCCCGTATCAGTACTGGCAATTTGTACTTCGGCTTTACCGTATACAGCGTACTCTGCAGCAAAAGATGTGTGTGAAAATGTAGCTAAGCAACCATAGGATAGAAATAAAATACAGGTGTGTGTAGTTTTTGTCATCGTGTGCCCTAATTATTAGAATCTACTTGTTGTAGCGCTAATAAGGCAACTTTACTGCCAAGTGTATAAAAGCAATCTATTTCAATAGCTTACTAAAATAAGTCGTTTAATTTAAATAAAAGCGTGTGAATTACCACACATAAGAAAGTGGGTCTTGTCACCAAACCCACACATTTAGTCAGTAAACATATCTCTATTAAGATTGTATTTACTCATTTTATCGTAAAGTGTTTTTCGAGCAATTTGCAGTGTTTCCATGGTGTTTTTAATACTGCCGTGGTTTTGCTCAAGCGCGTACTCAATAAGTGACTGCTCATAAAAAGAGACTTTTTCAGATAAGCTTAAATCGGGAGATAAGCCACCTAATTGTTGTGTTTTAACTTCAGCAAAGGCAAGTTCGGCACCAAGTAATACAGCTCGCTCTGCTTGATTTCTTAGCTCTCTCACATTGCCCGGCCAGTCATAGGCAACTAACCGCTGTTGTATTTCGTAATTTACTGCCGCCGGCGGCTTATGATAGCGAGTTGCAGCAATAGAGCTAAAGTGTTTAAACAAAAGTAATATGTCAGCTTTTCGCTCTCGTAATGGCGGAATATTAACGTTAACCAAACTAAGTCTGTAATATAAATCAGCTCTAAAATCACCCTTTTCAACTAACGCAAGTAAGTCTACTTTTGTAGCTGCAACAATTCTGATGTTTAAATCAATTGCTTTGTTATCGCCTACAGGTGTTACTTTTCGCTCTTCTAATACGCGTAATAACTTAACTTGCAGTGCCATTGGAGTGCTTTCTATTTCATCTAAAAAGACCGTACCACCTTGTGCATATTCAAACTTACCTTTTCGACTTTGAGTAGCCCCTGTATATGCACCACTTGCTGCACCAAACAATTCGCTTTCTATTAACTGCTCTGGTACTGCGCCACAATTAATAGCAACAAAATTACAGCTAGAGCGATTACTCTGATCATGTAGATACCGCGCTACAAGTTCTTTACCTGTGCCAGTTTCACCTTCAATCATTACATCGGTTGGGGTATCTATAATTGTGTTTAATAAGTGCATCATGTGTTGCATTTTAGGTGTGTCACCTAGTATGCGTACACCTGGGGCTGAGGTTTTCTGTACAGCTACTTTTAATGCGCGGTTCTCCATAACAAGGCTTCGTTTGTCGCACGCTCGTGCTATGCAATCAAGAAGATGTTCGTTAACTGGTTTTTCAAATAAATCATACGCACCTAATTGCATCGCTTTAACTGCTATCGATACATCAGCGTAACCAGTTAAAAATATTACAGGGAGCTCACTATCAAAAGCCGTTATTTGCTCTAAAAGCGTTAAGCCATCCATGTTCGGCATATTTATATCGCTCAGCACAACTCCAGCAAAGCGCCTATTGAGTTTGCTAAGAGCGGTACTTGCGTCATTAAAGCAATCAACGGTGTATCCTTCGAGAGTGAGCAATTGCTTTAAAGAGTCTCTGATCATTGCTTCATCATCAATGACTATTATGTGATTACATGGAGAGCTGTCAATCATCTTTATTTTCCTGCCTGTTAGAGAGGCTAATTATAAATTCAGCCCCGCCTTCAACTCGATTGTGCGCGCTCAAACAACCATTAAACGAATCTATTATTTGTTTTGATATAGATAAACCAAGGCCTAAACCTTTACTTGATTTAGTACTATAAAAAGGTTCAAATAAATTACCAAATGCATGTTGCTCAATACCAGAGCCAGTATCTAAAATCGACAGTTTTACGCGCTCTTCAAAACACTCCAGCTGAAAACTTAAGTTACGAATAATTGCGCCATTCATAGCTTGGCTAGCATTAGTAATTAAATTAACGAGTACTTGTTCAAATTTAAGCGAATCGACCCACACAACGACTGTTTCATCAAATTGAGGTGGCTCTACTTGTACGTTATCTTGCTTTAACTGCGCGCTAGAAATCATTAATGCGTTATTAACAAGCCCTGCAAGAGGGTAAGGTCTGAGCTGCATTTTGGAAGGTTTACTAAAATGCTTTAACTGACCTACAATTTGGTGCACTCGATTAACTAATCCCTCAATCACTACTAAGCTTTCACCAAGTGCTGAAGTATTTCCTTTAGCTAATAAACGCTTTGCCGAAGCTAAATAAGTATTAATAGCACTGAGCGGCTGGTTTATTTCGTGGTTAATTCCTGCACTTAGCTGTCCTATTGTCGCAAGCTTTGCAGACTGCACTAAAGCCGTTTGTACTTTTTCCAAAGCCTGAGTGCGCTCAAGGACTTCAAGTTCAAGGCTATGTCTGGAGTACACCAGCTTTTTATAACCCGCAAACCGAGTTAATAAAATATAACTAATAATAATAACTAAGCTACAGATAATAAATACCCAAAATAAGCGAGGCAGTTGAGCTGAATTAACTTTTGTTATATCAACGAGTACGTTCATTGTGGCATTAAAATATCGTAAAGGTCTTTGCGACATTACGTAAAGTTTTTTATCTATTTTTAAATGTTTAATACCTTCATTAGAAAATTGAAACTGCTTTATATACAAAGGCTGATGATCTAAATAAGCCCGACGAGATTTAATATCTCTGCGCATCGTTATATCAAGCTCAGTGAAGCTGTTTAATCGCCACATTTGCATATCTGACATTGCAATTACCTCATCTGCAAGCTGCAAAAAAAAGTGACTACCCTTTGAAGTATTTAGAAGCTCTCTGTCATCCTCAAATTTACTTACATTCACTTTTAACACAACAACACCAATGGCTTTATTGTCGCGATATACTGCTTGTGAAAAGTAAATACCACGCTCTTTAGAGCGCATGCCTAATGCAAAGTACGCTACTTTTTCGCCTGCAAATGCACGTTTGAAATAAGGTCTAAACGCAAAGTTGCTACCTAAAAAAGTATAATCTGCTTGCCAATTACTACTGGCAATAACTTCGCCTTGAGTATTTAGAACAAAAATATCCGAGGCACCGCTAGCTTGTTGAATATCAGCAAGGTAGTTATTAATAGCGTTATAGTGCTGTGGCTGCGCATCTACAAAGTCTATCATTAACGAGTTATAGGTAAGTAACTGGGGAATAGCAGAAAAACGAGCAAGCTCAGTATCAATATAGTTATTTAATTGCGTAACTTGGCGCTCAGCCTGGTAGGTTGCTTGCTCAACATCATGAGAGCGACCAAGCCAAAACGTAACAACTAATATAAGTACGAGTAACACACAAACAGTAATGATTTTTTTAGAAAAAGAAAACATGAAGAACTCGCAAAAAATAGCCAAGAAAATTTTAGGGCGCTAGTGTAACGGCTAATCTCTAGCAGAGATATAAACTTTTTGTTAACAACAGTTTTAAAGTGTTTAAAAACAAAAATCGCCGTAAACAACTATGTTTACAGCGATCTGTTTAGCATTAAATTAAAAAAACAATTAATTTGTAGCTAATGTTGATCTATTTTTAACATATTTATATAAGCCAATTAACGACGCTGCAATCCAAAATATTTCGATTACAAAGCTCGCTAAATTAAAGTTATAACAAAGGCTAATTAACAGTAAAATTGCCCCTGTTAAATTCATCATATTATACGTTAAGCTAGCTGGAGATGTTTTACCTAGCTGCAGTAAAAAAAATGAACCAACTACTAAAAAAGTACCTGTCATGCCTATGATGTCAAATAAGAGTGCTATCACGAAACTATCCTTTATCCATTTTTAAATAACCCAATAAACTGGCCCGATCCATGGGGAGGGTATTTTTTCATTCATTGAAACAGCAAACCGGGCGATTCTATCAATATGGTAAATTCTAACAAGGCCATATGTCCGCATGCACAAGGCTTTATACTTATTCGCTTAATTAAGTATTATTGCGGTTTAGTATTACTTCATATACCTTATTTAAAGGTTACTTTGCCGCCAATTATTTTATAGGCAGGCGCACCGCGAATAATCGCTTCTCGGGCAAATGGCCGGCTACAGTTAGGGCAAATACAAGCCTCAGTTGTAAAGTCTTGGCTAATACGCTCTTTAAAGCACTTAACTAATGCTCCTTTCCCCCCTTTTCGATATTTAAATAAAGAGGCTTTACAAGCAGAGCAAAAAATATCAACCGTTTTAGTAGGGCCTTTTTTATTAGGTTTCGCCATTAAGTTCTGCTGTATTATATGAAGAGTTATTGACTATGATATCAGTTTAGATAGGTAAAGGTGACAACTGGGTTTTAGAATTTTTGTGCGGTATGTTCGTTCAAGCTAGCTCATAATAAATTATTGGTTATGAGGAATATAACCTAATCTCTAAAAAAGAAGCGGTTTAACTGAGATGACAATACATTCATATTAAAAGGTTTGACTATAAATCCTGATACTTTAGCTGCAATAACTTGCTTAACTTTATCTGTACTGTCTTCACAAGTAACCATTAAAACGGGAATATCAGCGAGTTCTTTATCTTTTCGAATGTTAGTAAGTAAACTAACTCCATCCATTTTTGGCATATGAAGGTCAGTAATAACCAAATCGAAATGCTGGTTGCGCAGAAATACCAAAGCTTGCAATCCATCAGTTGCTTCAACGATATTGCTATACTCTAGTTTTCTAAGCATATTAATTAATACGTGTCGCATGAGTGGCATATCATCAACAACTAATATTTTCATTAGTTTCTTTACCAAATTGTATAAATGGGATTATATAAAACTACTCTACTCGTAGATAAGGATCAAATTTGGATTTGCTGATTATTTAAATCTTACGGCCATATCCCTAAAATGAGCCCCATTAACGAAAATTGTAAAATATGGTACCCCCCGTTAATTAAAAAAAGCTTTAGAGGGCGTTGCTCAAATATATAACTCAATCCAAATGAACTACTGATCCAAAAAAAGCCGATCACAAAGCCGGTTCCTATACTTTCACCTACGCTTGCATCCTTACCTAAAAAAAGAGATAGCATTAAAGCCGCTATAAAAACTAAAAAAAAACTGCCACCAAATATCAACTTAGGGTTAGCCGATTGTAAATCCAGATCAGTTAAGCCAATACTTTCTAGCCAGGCATTTTTAAAGAGAGCTTTTGAATACCATATACCGCCAAGCATAAAAGAAGACAGTGCAGCCACTAGTATCGCAAAATAATCTACATCTAAAAGGTTCATACAAACAGCCATATACAAAAAGTGTAATACCGTTTGGTATTAAATATTAACGGTATAAAGATACTCCCAATGTAGTTATAAATAGGGGATTGAGCAAATGGCCTAACTTAAATTAATTTTTTGTATAGAAGGTAATTATAAAAATAAAATTTATAAATCGCCAAATTTTGCATTGGTCAATAAGGCTAAATCAGTTGGCGAGAGTGCTATTTCTAAGCCTCTTTTTCCGGCGCTCACATAAATAGTGTCAAAGAGAGAAGCACTGCTATGAATAAACGTAGCTAGACGTTTTTTTTGTCCAAGCGGACTCACCCCTCCTAAAATATAACCGGTACTAACTTGTACTTTTTGTGGGGCAGCCAGAATTACTTTTTTAGCCCCACATAATTTAGCTAACTGTTTTAAATTAACTTGTTGAGATACAGGCGTTACAGCAACAATCAGTTGCCCTTCATGTGTTTCAAGTACTATGGTTTTAAATACTTGTGCACTGTCTAAATTTAACTTTTCAACGGCTTCAAGCCCGTAGTGGCTATTATTCTTATCGTGCTCATAACTGAGTACTTCAAAGGTTTTTTTTTGCTTTTTAAGTAGATCTATTGCTGGTGTCATGCTGTTTCATCTTTTTTATTCACAGTAACAAAAATTAAGTTTAAAGCAAAAAAAACGACGCTAAAAGCGTCGTTTTTTTGTTCATAATAATTTAAATTTATTTAGTTAAATCATCAAAAAACTTTTTAACACCGTCAAAAAAGCCTTGCTCTTTAGGACGGTTTTTAGAGCTATCTGTGCCCATGCTTTCATCTAACTCTTGAAGTAGTTCACGTTGACGCTCGTTAAGATTAACTGGCGTTTCGATTACCACTTTACAAATTAGATCGCCTTGGGCACCACTGCGTACAGACTTAACACCTTTGCCACGCATACGGAACATTTTGCCCGTTTGAGTTTCAGACGGTATTTTAAGTTTTGCACGACCATCAAGTGTTGGCACCTGAATTTCGCCACCTAGGCCTGCTGTAGTAAAGCTAATTGGTACTTCACAATATAAATTATTCGCTTCACGTACAAATATTTCATGTTCACGAACCGATACTTGCACATACAAGTCGCCCGATGGCGCGCCATGCATTCCGGCTTCGCCTTCACCCGTTAAACGGATACGGTCGCCTGTATCAACGCCAGCTGGAATTTTAACTGAAAGCGTTTTAGTTTTTTCTACGCGACCTTGTCCATGACAACTGTTACAAGGGTCTGAAATAATTTGACCTTGTCCCTGACACGTTGGACACGTTTGCTGAACAGCAAAGAAACCTTGGCGCATTTGCACTTGGCCAGCACCATGACATGTAGTACATGTTTTAGGTTTAGAACCCGCTTTAGCACCACTGCCATCACATGGCTCACAACCAACCCATGTAGGTACTTTAATTTCAACTTCTTTACCACGAACAGCTTCTTCTAAACTTAAGTCCATGTTGTAACGTAAATCAGATCCACGTTGTTGACGAGATTGGCGTCGACCACCGCCGCCACCAAAAATATCGCCAAATACGTCACCAAATACATCACCAAAGTCGCCATGTCCGCCACCAAAACCACCGTGACCACCGCCACCACCTTGTTCAAAGGCTGCATGACCATGTTGGTCATACATTTGACGTTTTTGATCGTCGGTTAGTATTTCGTACGCTTCTTTAACTTCTTTAAATTTTATTTCGAGATCTTTATCGCCTGCGGTACGATCTGGATGATATTTCATCGCTAAGCGTTTATACGCTTTTTTTATGTCTCGCTCACTCGCATCTTTGCTTACGCCGAGGACTTCGTAATAATCGCGTTTTGACATATCTATCACACTACTCTTTTCTGTTTACAGCGTAAGCTGCAGGATAAATCGATAAATCGCATCGATTTATCATTGAATTTTTAAACCTTGAATACATGCAAAAGGCGCGACAAGCTATTGCTCGCGCGCCTCAATTGTTCATCCTAACCTAAACACCTAACTGAGTTAAGTGTTTTTGGCTAGCGAGAAGCGGTAGCAACAATTACTTGTCGTCTTTCACTTCTTCGAACTCTGCATCAACAACGTCGTCGTCTTGCTTAGTTGACTGTTGTTCGCCTGCGTCTGCTGAACCTTGCTGTGCTTTCGCTTGAGCAATTTCCATTAGTTTTTGAGACTTTTCAGCAAGAGCTTGAGTTTTAGCTTCAATCTCTTCTTTATTGTCGCTCTTAATTGCAGCTTCTAAATCTACAACAGCAGCTTCAATTGCTTCTTTGTCTTCGTTTGGTAATGCATCGCCAGCTTCTTCAATTTGCTTACGTGTACCGTGAACTAAAGCGTCAGCTTGGTTACGAGCAGCTACAAGTTCTTCAAACTTTTTATCGTCTTCAGCATGTGCTTCTGCATCACGAACCATCGCTTCAATTTCGTCATCGCTTAAGCCTGAAGATGCCTGAATCGTAATTTTTTGCTCTTTACCTGTATCTTTATCTTTTGCAGATACATGTAAGATACCATCGGCATCAACATCAAATGTTACTTCGATTTGTGGTGTACCACGTTGTGCTGGACGAATACCTTCTAGGTTAAATTGACCTAGAGACTTATTGTCACTTGAACGTTTACGCTCACCTTGAAGTACATGAATTGTTACAGCAGATTGATTATCTTCAGCTGTTGAGAACGTTTGCGATTTCTTAGTAGGAATCGTCGTGTTTTTCTCAATCAATGCAGTCATTACTGAACCCATTGTCTCAATACCTAGAGATAATGGAGAAACATCTAGTAATAGTACATCTTTAACGTCACCAGCAAGTACACCACCTTGAATCGCTGCGCCTACGGCTACTGCTTCATCAGGGTTAACATCTTTACGAGGCTCTTTACCGAAGAACTCTGCAACGATTTTTTGTACTAAAGGCATACGTGTTTGACCACCAACAAGAATAATGTCGTTGATGTCGCTTACTGATAAATCAGCATCAGCAAGTGCACGTTTAAGTGGCTCAATTGTTTTAGTTACTAAATCTTCAACTAGTGACTCAAGCTTAGCACGTGTTAGTTTCACATTCATGTGCTTAGGACCAGATGCATCGGCAGTTACATACGGAAGATTTACTTCTGTAGACTGTGCAGATGAAAGTTCAATTTTTGCTTTTTCAGCAGCTTCTTTAACACGTTGCATTGCAAGTGGATCATTTTTAAGGTCTAAGCCTTGATCTTTCTTAAATTCAGCTACTAGGTAGTTGATTACACGGTTATCGAAATCTTCACCACCTAAGTGAGTGTCGCCGTTTGTAGCTAGTACTTCAAATGTGTGCTCGCCTTCAACTTCATCAATTTCAATGATTGATAAATCGAAAGTACCGCCACCTAAGTCATATACTGCAACCACGTTTTCGCCACGGTTTTTATCCATACCGTAAGCAAGTGCCGCAGCAGTTGGCTCATTGATAATACGTTTAACTTCAAGACCCGCAATACGACCAGCATCTTTCGTAGCTTGACGTTGTGAATCATTAAAGTATGCAGGTACTGTGATTACGGCTTCAGTTACTTCTTCACCTAAGAAGTCTTCAGCTGTTTTCTTCATTTTTTTCAGTACTTCAGCAGAAATTTGTGGTGCAGCGCGTTTTTCGCCGCCCGCTTCTACCCATGCATCGCCGTTATCAGCTTTAACAATTTTAAACGGCATGATGCCGATATCGCGTTGTACTTCTTCGTCTTCAAAACGACGACCAATTAAACGCTTAATTGCAAATAATGTGTTTGTCGGGTTAGTAACCGCTTGACGCTTAGCAGATTGACCTACTAATGTTTCGCCGTCTTGCGTGTAAGCAATAATAGACGGGGTTGTGCGATCGCCTTCCGCGTTTTCAATAACACGTGCTTTGCCACCATCAAGTACTGCAACACAAGAGTTTGTAGTACCTAAATCTATTCCAATAATTTTACCCATGAAATCTCTCCAACTTCAATATTCGTTAAACGTTCGATGACTAGTAAATAGGGTTGCTCCAAACTTATTTCAACTGTAAAAATGAAAAAAAATTCATTTTTTGTGATTTATTTACAAAATAACCCTAATAATTGTAAGGAATGGTGATTTTTACACCGCCAGGGACGCTTTTAATTACTGGTCTGACTAGTTTGATTGTGTTATAAATTTATTAAATCGCACTACAAAAGGACATCTTCATGCATTTTGAGCAACTACTTCAACAAGCGGAAAAAATTGGTCAAGCCGAAAATACAGAACAATTAAATAGTACAATGCAATTTCCAGAAAACTGGTGCCAAGGCAGAACTGCTTTTGGTGGGCTTTCAGCCGCACTGTTGTATCAAGCAATCAGAGGTAAGGTAACGGATGATCGTCGCTTACTTTCACTCAGTACTAATTTTGTAGGACCATTACTTGCCGATACTCCTTTTTCTTTATCAATTGAAATACTGCGCCAAGGTAAAAGCAGTACACAGGTACTCGCCAAAGCGATTCAAAATGAACAAGTGTGCGTAATTGTACAAGCGTGTTTTGCTAAAAGTAGAGAGTCGGGTATTAATGTGCCTGTTTCGAAGTCTTTGGGTTTAAAGCCAGTAGATGAGCGCCATACATTACCTTTTATAAAAGGTCAGATGCCTGAATTTTTTCAGCATGTTGATTTATGCCCACAGCAAGGGGGTATGCCATTTAGTAGTGCAGAAACCTCTCACTTAGGTGGCTGGATGCGCTTTAAGCACACCCCAGAGCAAATTACAGAGGCTCATGTTATTGCATTGACCGATGCATGGCCGCCAACACTTTTACAAATGTTTAAACAACCCGCTCCTGCAAGTAGCATGTCGTGGTATTTAGAATTTGTGCAAGAGCCAAACTTAACACCTGGAGAATGGCTTGGCTTTGAAGCAATCACTCATCATTCAAAAGATGGTTACGGTTTAGAGGATGGCTGTATATGGTCGCAGTCGGGTGAGCTAATAGCGCTTACACGTCAAACAGTGGCTTTATTTGATTGATGAATGGGTTTGGCCTTCATCAACAATCCTTTTATAAGTACCATTTTGCTTGATGAGCGCCAAACCAATATCAAACTCAGTAGCTAAAACGAGGTTATTAAAATAAGCAGGTCGATCTGCTTTTGGAAATAATGTGTAAATTTGTACAGCTTCGGGGGATTTATGTTGATTGTAGTAATAGTAAAAAATACGCTTATCTAACACAATTACATCAACCCAACCTTTTAACAGCTTATCTACCTGCGCTTTTTGATTAATAACCTCTTGATATGAGCTAAAGTGTTTAACATTCCTTTTAAATATAGGAGGCAGATATGCCGTTGCATTTTGAAAAGCAAGAACGTTTTTATTAAACATGTCTTCTATTTTATCAATGTTATATTTATTTCGCTTGAGTGTAATAGCTACATTTTCATAACTAAGTACCGTTTTACTTGGATAAATACCCGCACTAATTCCTCCAGCATAATTTAAAAGTATATCTACTCCTTTATTATGTAATTGATGCTCAGCCCGTTTATTCGACATATATTGCACATTAATATTAGTAAATCCATTGGCCTTTAACGCGGCTTTTATTAAATTTAGGTGTATACCCGAGTCCGTTTTTACAAAAACATAGGGTGGAATTGATGCGCTGGCAGCGATCATTACCTCTCGCTCTTTATTAATAGCCACAGCATTTTGCGAGCAAACAAAGAGCCACACTAATATGTAGTAAAAATAATATTTCACACGATTCCTTTATATAACGAACAGCTTGATGGCAGAACGCGTTGTATTAATGTATTAAATATAGCAAAATTGAAGAAATATTCTTCTTGCTTGGTATTAAATTGCAAACTGTATGCCCCTGCTGCGATCTGATCATAGATATACCTCGCATAATCGCAAAACAAATGGCGATATGCCCACATTGCCACCATAAACTTTGCGAAGCCGATGTTAATCACGATAGTCGTATAGTTGCACTAAGCTTTAGCGCACTATTAATGCTGCTGAGCAGTATGTTTTACCCTTTTATTTCTTTTAGCAGTAGTGGTATTACTCAAACTATTACTCTGCCCGACGCGGCTCGGATTTTATTTAATTACGATAGTGAACTGCTTGGCTTATTTATCGATTTGAGCATTATTGCTCTGCCTATGGGTTTGCTTCTTATTTTAATTCCTTTGCATCTTGGGCTTTTAAAAACATTACCAGAGGGCATAGCAAGGCGACTACTAAAGTTCACCCTTGCGTTAGAACCGTGGATTATGTCGGAAATATTTTTAATTGGCGTACTTGTTAGTATGGTTAAAATCATGTCGCTGGCTGATATTAGCTTTGGCACGAGTTTTTGGGCTTATGTGGGGTTTGTTATTTTATACATAGCTGCGCTTGTTCACTTAAATCGCCCACGCTTATGGGCTCAAATAAAGCCTGTAAAAGTACTCGAAGGCGCAGAACATGCTAAACGTGCAATAGATGAAAATATTAAAGCCTGCCATGTGTGCCATCAACTATGTACCGGTAATATTTGTCAGCGTTGCCATACAAAAACACACGTCAGAAATCCTTATAGCGTACAAAAAGCAGCAGCTTGGCTAATTACCTCTGTTGTTTGTTATATTCCAGCTAATGTGTTGCCTATTATGCATACCACTAGTCTTGGGGATGAATCGCCTTCAACTTTAATTGGTGGTGTTATTACTCTTTGGAAAAGTGGCTCCTACCCTATTGCCGCTATTATATTTTTAGCCAGCGTTGTGGTGCCACTTGCTAAAGCTTTTGTGTTGAGCTTTTTATGCTTTATGGTAACGAGACCTGCCAATAGACATACAAAAAGTTACACCCGAATTTATCAACTGACTGAGTTTATTGGAAAATGGTCGATGATAGACGTATTCGTGGTTGCTATTTTAGTTGCCTTAGTTCAACTGGGTAATTTAATGTCAGTAACACCAGGATTAGGCATTGTATTTTTTACAGTTATGGTAATATGCCAAATGATGGCTGCCCATGCCTTTGACCCACGCTTGTTGTGGGATTCCCCTAAAAACAAAAAATCAGAGAACAAAGCATGACCGAAACTGCCGAAATAACAAAAGAACCGAAAATTTCCGCTATCTGGATCATTCCGGCAATTGCGCTGTTAGTGGGCATGTGGATGTTATACCAATACCAAGCTAATAAAGGCCCTACAATTTTTATCGAAATGCCACAAGCTGAGGGCATTATTGCAGGTAAAACTGAAATAAAAGTGCGCAGTGTAAAAATAGGTCAAATTGATCATGTTCGACTATCAGACACCCAAGACAGCGTTATTGCCCGTGCGCAAATAGACAAAAACTACAATAACTTATTAACTGATGATGCCAAAATTTGGGTCGTAAAACCACGCATTGATGAAACGGGTATTAGCGGAATGAGCACGCTATTGTCTGGTGTATATTTAGAGTTTTCACCCGGTGAAAGTAAAGAGCTAAAAGAGCGTTTTAAATTACAAGACGAACCCGCCCTCATTGGTAAAGATGTGAAAGGTGGCCGTTTCAAATTAATGAGTTACAACGCTGAAGTGCTTGATGTGAGTACCGGTATATTTTTCAAAAATTACAAAATAGGTCAAATAGAAACCGCCACTTTTGATTGGGAAAACCAGGCAATGAAGTACGGCGTATTTATTAAAGAACCTTATCAAAATCTCATCACCATGAACTCTATTTTTTGGGTGAACGCAGGGATTGAAATTGACCTATCTGCCGATGGCATCAATATTAATACGGGCTCTTTAAGTAAACTTTTAAAAGGCGGCATTTCGGTTGGCTTACCTGAACAACAGGCCCCGGGTGAAATAGCACAAGACGGACATAGCTTTTCATTAAGCCAAAGCTATAAAGAGGCGCTAGAAGAGCGCTTTTACGATTTTGATTACTACCTCATTGAATTTGAACAATCAGTTCGAGGACTACGCACAGGTGCTCCTGTCGAATATAGAGGTATGCGTGTAGGTACTGTTGTTGAAACCCCTGCCAATGTAATTATTGACGGTAAACCTGCCCACTTTAGAAACCATAATACGGCGGTTCCGGTGCTTATAAAAGTAGAATACGGACGCTTGTATCACGACAGTGCCTCAGCTAAAGAGTATTGGCAAGGTAGTTTAAAAGGCTGGATTGAAAGTGGTATGCGCGCTTCATTAAAGCCTGGTAATTTATTAACGGGTGCAGTGTACGTTGATTTTGATATATACCCAGATGCACCGCAAGCGCACCTAGGTAAACTTGTGCAGTATGATGTTTTTCCGAGTATTTCTAGCGGCATAACCGTATTAGCAGACCAAGTCTCTGACGTACTTAATAAGGTAAATAACTTAAAAGTTGAAGATAGCTTAGAACAAATGCAAGCCACATTTACCGATTACCGAGCGCTTGCTAATGAAATGCGAGAGCTGCTAAGCCAAAAAGATACACAAAACTTACCAGGCGACTTTAATCGTAACTTCGAAAAGATGACAAAAAGTATGGAGCAGTTTGAAGTAACTATGCGCCAATTTGATAAAACCATGGCCAGTTACCAAGCAGGTTCTGAACTTCATCATCAAATACAGCAAACATTAAAAGAGTTTAAACGTTTAAGTGAGGGCCTACAGCCTCTAACTCGCGGATTAAACGAGCAACCTAATATGCTAATTTTTGATAAATCATTACCAGCAGATCCAAAACCAAGGAAGCAATAATGAAATCGTTATTTTTAACTGCAAGTTTATTATTACTATTGGCAGGTTGTAGTTCATCAATACAAACTGCGACACAGTATTACCAGTTTGAGCAGCCTATTGGTGCCTCGTCTCGAAATGTGACAGACACAGACGCACAATTAAGAATACAAACTGTTGTACTTAGAGGCGCTTTAAATAATTTGGGTATTGCTATGAAAATAGATAGCAACCAAATTCATGCCGCAAATTACAACCTGTGGGGCGAATCGCCGGATGTAATGCTCACTGCAACAGCCCAGCAAACTCTTTTTAATGCTATGCCAAATTGGATGGTAATAAAGGGCTTACCGGTCATTACTGAACTCGATCAGCAAACGTTTTATGAGCTTGAATACGAAATTCACCACTTTAATGGCGATATGGAAGGTAACGCTGATATTTCAGGGCTTTGGCGTTTATATTACACACACCCTGAAACAGGCCGACGTCTTATAAGTATTCATAATTTTTCAAACCTAGTGCCTATCGATGATGATGGATACGACGGTTTAGTTTCAACGCTTGAAGCAACATGGCTAAATATAAACCTAAATGTTGCAAAACAAATAGAACAAGCAAGACTTTAATCATTAAGTGAAAATATAATTACGGCGGTTTTATCATCAATTACCGTCGAATCTTACTTTTTGCTGCTTCTTCAATAATTTTTTAAGTTGATGAATGGCATCTCTTTACATCAAGGAATTAACGCTACAAAGCACTCTATTAAACCGCCTCTAATAAAATTTTATCAAACATGTAAATTTTTGTTGACTGAAATTAAAAAGCGGATTATTTTTGCGCCGATGTTTTTACAGGCACAACAATAGCGGTTTGCACTCCTTGCACCGTCTGGCGCCAAAGCCAACGCGTTTCATTTAAACAGCTATTTAACATAACTGTTTATGTGCCCCTCCCACGCGTACAAAAGCAGTGACTTGGAAAATGATTTAACAACAAACTTATCATCTTCTTTGTTTTTGTATAAGCGGCTTGAAAATTAATTTAATTTTTATGCATGCTTTTAATTTTGTGAATACTTAAATGCTTGAACCTTCTGCGTTGAGTTTACTACCACCGTTAGTGGTGGTTGTATTGGCTGTTGTATTACGCCGCCCTATTTTATCTTTACTTATTGGTGCTTTAGTTGGTTTAGTTATAGCCGATCCTGCACAGGTACTTACTAACTTTGCGAGTACATCGCTAAAAGTAATGACAGACGAAACCATCGGCTGGCTAATACTTGTATGTGGTGGTTTTGGCGCACTTATCGCACTATTAGTGCGTACAGGTGGTGCATCAGCTTTTGGCAAGTTAGCTCTTAAGTACACCAAAGGTAAGCGTTCATCGTTGTTCATGACCTTTTGTTTAGGTGTGGTTATTTTTATTGATGACTACTTAAATGCGCTTACTGTGGGTGAGACCATGAAACGCATTACCGATAAATTTAAAGTTAGCCGCGAAATGCTTGCCTATGTTGTTGACTCTACTGCTGCACCAATTTGTGTGCTTGTCCCTTTATCTACCTGGGCGGTATTTTTTAGTGGCTTATTGGTAGATAACGGTATTGCTGAAGAAGGCAAAGGTATTGCTGTTTATATTCAAGCTATTCCGTACATGTTTTACGCGTGGTTTGCGGTGCTTGTTGTTTTACTTGTTGTGTTGGGTGTTATTCCTGCGATTGGTCCAATGAAAAAAGCAGAACAAATGGCGCAAATTGAGCAAGCTCAAGTCGATCCAGCTCAATACAACAACGTTCAAACGGCAGATGAATACGCAGTAAAAGCAGCTGAAGAAAACTTTGAAGACGCTGATCCTAAAGGTAAATTACGTAACTTTTTAGTGCCGATTATTTTACTAATCGCATTTACTGTTTACTTTGAAATAGACGTATACAAAGGCTTACTAGCAACAATGGCGGTCACTCTCCCGTTTTATGCGCTACAAAAATTAATGAGCGTAAGTGAAATGATTGAGCGCATGCTTGATGGCTTTAAAAGTATGATCCCCGCTATTGGTACTGTTATAGCGGCGTTTATATTCAAAGACGTATGCGACTTAATTGGTTTGCCTCAGTTTGTTATTGGTAGCTTAAGCCCTTATATGACCGCAGCATATTTACCAGCCGTGGTATTTATTTCAATGGCTATTTTAGCGTTTGCAACAGGGTCGAGTTGGGGTATTTTTGCTGTATCAATTCCGATTGTTATGCCACTGGCAAATGCGGTTGATGCAAACATACCACTGGTCATTGGTGCGCTATTATCGGCTTCTTCTTTTGGTAGCCAAGCGTGTTTTTACTCAGATTCAACGGTGCTCGCAGCGCAAGGCTCTGGTTGTAATTTAATGAGCCATGCCGTTACACAATTGCCTTACACGCTAATTGCTGCGGCATTAGCTGTTATAGGCTTTTTAATAATGGCTTAAATATTATACCAATCCGCAATAATACTTAATCATTTTGCGGGGCTAAACGTGTCGCTACCTGCGTTAAAAAATTTTCATTTAGAACAACTAAATAGCGAATTTTTTGCCTAGCTATCAACACGTTTTTCCATCCTCAAAATAGATCACTTAATTAAGCGAATTGGTATTATTAGTAAATATAGTGAGATAAATAATAAACCCCAATATAGCAATACATTGGGGTTTATTTTTAGCTATATAAATAAAGCTTATTTTTGTAGTTTAATACCATTGTAATAGGCATCAAGCGTTGTGATTTTAGTTTGATTTGGTAAATCG
The DNA here is from genome assembly GCF_015864305.1 of Pseudoalteromonas sp. NZS71_1. NCBI lineage: Bacteria > Pseudomonadati > Pseudomonadota > Gammaproteobacteria > Alteromonadales > Pseudoalteromonadaceae > Pseudoalteromonas > Pseudoalteromonas sp. NZS71_1. The sequence goes on from NZ_JADYXM010000001.1 coordinate 376,449, forward strand.
GCAAAGTCACTTTCTATAAACTTAGTACCACGTAATTGCACATTTAAACGTGCCGCATTAGGATTAAGCATTGTTTGCTTGTAGTAGTCTTTTATATCTGCAAGCGTTACTTTTTCAACTTCATCAATCAGCTTTTGCTTAGAATCAAAGGTAAAGTTTTCACGGTACCAATCGTTTATAAGTGGGCTCATTTCGTCACTTAAATTTTTAGGCTGCTCTTTAAGCGATACTAGGGTTGAATTTTTAAGCTGCTCAAAAGTCTCTTCGCTCATGTTATCAAGTTCAACTGCGTATTCTTTTTTAAACTTATCAAAACGAGCTTGTATTTCTTTTGGTCCTTTAACTGGTGTTTGAATATACAAACCAATTGCTGAGTAATCTTCAATTGGGCGAGCTAAGGCACCTACTGCGTATGCAAGTTGCTCCTCAGTACGCATTTTATCAAACGCAACTGTTCTAAAGTGGCTTTGTAATACAGCCGCTTCTGCTTTTTGTTTGTAACCCGCAACAGGGTGAACGGTCATATCAACCACCGCTACATCGGCTACATCAATATCTTTTTGCAGTACCAGCGTTTCGCCCGGTTGTGGCAACCATGCTTTGCTTCGCGCAAATTCACTGCGTTTATGGTTGCTTGGTAGCGTTGCACTTAATTCGTCTGCAATCGCGTCTATATCTTGCTGATTGTAGTTACCGTAACTAAATACGCGTAAATCGTTTTGTGCAAACGTAGCTGTTTTTAATTGTGCTAAGTCGGCAACACTCACTGAGTCAGCGGCTTTAATAAGCGCGTCTGTATCAAAACCACCTGTACGCGTTAGTTTTGAATACTCGCCAAATGCTTGTGCATACGGAAACTGTTTTTGTTGGTTTAGTAAATTACGTTTAAAGCGATCAACTGCTTGGCTAAATGCTTGTGCTGTTTCATCGGCTTTTAATCCGGTTAAAGCTTGTTTAAGCAATACATCTTGTTTATCTGTAAAACCACTCATAGATAAAACGAGACCATTACTCGGCGCAAGGCTTACACTCATACCAGCGATTGCTGCTTCGGTACTTAACTGACTTTGTTGAATATTGTATAAATCAGCCCAAACAGAATAAAGTACTTCTGCTTTAATATCGTTCAAACCTGGTTGAGTATTTATATAAACTTCAACAAGCCCTTTTGGCTGCTCTGCAAATTTTTGACTTGCTTGGCGCCATACTTTTACACCATTTTTATCGTAAGCAAGCTCAGGGTGTTTTTGCTCTTTAAATGCTTGAGTTTTTATTGCAAAATTTTCAGGCAATAAATTGTTTACAGTCGGTAGTGCTAACTTAAATTCGCTTGGTTTTTTCCAGCTTGCAATCTCTTGTTCGCTAATGTCACTGATGCGATATTTACCGTCGTAAAAGTGTAGTTGTGAGTCTGTCTCTTCTTGCTGCGATACATACCAAATACGAAGAGTATCGGCATTTAACTGCTCAAGTACTTTATTTACAGCATCAGCGTCAAATTTTGCATAATAGTAAGGTGCATTAATAGCGTGATTTAACGGATAGTCTTGCATGCTTTGTGTAAGTGAACTTACATAATTAAACTCATCACCTTTTTCTAAAAACTTAAACTGGTTATTAAGGGAAGTACGAATTTCGTTGAAGTACTTGCTATCAACGCCCTCTTTTTTAATTAAATCGATGTACTGCATAATAGTCGCAACTATTTCATCACGATTTTTCATGCCTTCATCTGTAAGCTCTGCGTTTACGTTTAATGACCCGTAGTTACCATATTGATTTGGTGCAGCTGAAGCTGACAACTGAGATACCCACCCTTTGTCGCGAAGCAGTTGCGCTGGGCTGCCCGGCATTTCATTACTTAGTAAATACGCTACAAATCGGTTTGGTTTAAGGGCAAATTCGCTATTATTATTAGCAATGGTGAAATCAAGTTGTAGCTGTTTTACATCTTCATTTGGTGCATAAAACACGCGTTTTCCGCCAGCGTTATCAAAATCAAGTTTTGCAGTTACTGTTGGTTTTTCGATGTTTTTATTTTTTATATCAGCAAAGTATTTTTGTGCTTTTTGCTCCATTTCAGCAATAGATAAATTAGAAATAAGCGCAACTTTCATAATATTTGAAGAGTAGTATTTATTATAAAAATCAACCGTTTCTTTATGAAGTGAACTGTTTTCTTTATCGCCAAGGGTTTCTAGGTTACCAATTAAAAAGCGATTAGCTGGGTGATCGCCCATCATTTTACGCGCGAGTTTAAATTGTCCAAAAAAGTCCATTTCGCGGCGCATTGACCACTCTGCATTTACTGCATTTTTTTCTTTGTCTGTGTATTCTGGGTATAACTTAGGCGCTTTGAAAAAGTCAGCAAAACGGTCTAGCCCTTCATCAAACGCGTCGTTATTAATTTTAAACATGTAATTAGTAATATCGAGCCACGTGTAAGCATTGTGCGCGCCACCATTTTTGGTCATAAAATCAGAATACCCTTTTGTGTCTGGGTAGCGATCTGTGCCTAAAAACAGCATGTGCTCTAAATAATGCGCCATACCCTGTTGCGACATCGGGTCGTGTAGTAAACCTACACCTACACTTAGTGCCGCTGCCGATTTTTCCGCGCTCGGATCAGACACTAAAATAACTTCAATGTCGTTTGCCAGCTTAAGTGTTTTATATTCGCGGTTATCGTTAGGACTTACGACTAACGTATCTGATAGTAAAGAGGCCTGAGGCGCCACTGAAACCGAAGCAGTATTTGAACAACCACTTAAAACTGCAAGTGCGATAGCACTAAAACCAATAATCTTTTTCATTTTTGTTTTCCATTAAAAAGTATTGCGCAAAATAGCGTGCGCCAATTCAAAGCAATATAGTTAAGCTAAACTAACATTTTCAATTAATAACTTTCTACAAAATAACGCTATTTTGTGTAACACATTGTGAAAAATGTCTTCATAATCGGATATTAGTTGGGAGTCTGGCCAACCTTGCGAGATTAAAAATCATTCAATATCAAAAAATACGCAAATTCTAAATAATAATAAGGAAAAACAATGGAAAAAATCATCATACTTGCCATGTTTGCACAAGTTACGCTTTCACTGGTTGTCATGCTCATTATGGGTAAAAGGCGCTTTGCAGCAGCTAAAAACAAACAATTAGATTTAAGCGATTTTAAAACAATGCAATTAGATAAGGCTGGCGACACTATTAGGGTTGCAGATAGAAACTTTTCAAATCAGTTTGAAATACCTGTGCTTTTTTACGCGGGGTGTTTACTTGCACTACAGCTAAATAGCGCCAGTACACTTGTGGCTATACTGGCCTGTTTATTTGTAGCAACACGTATTGTGCATAGTGTTATTCATTTAGGTGAAAATAACGTACGAGCACGTTTTAAAGTGTTTTTACTAGGTTGTGCTTGTGTGTTTTCAATTTGGCTTGCGATGGTTTGGCGAGTATTACTTTAAACAGCAAAGTTTAATAATAATGTGGGCGGCTGGTTTACGCCATCCACATTACCGTTAATTTTAATTATTTAGCACGTTTTAAACGAGGAACCGCAAGTAAAAAAGCACCTAAAAGCCAAATTAATCCGCCGCCAGAACTGCTACCTGAATCTGTTGATGTGTCAGAATCAATTAGCGTATTTTCAGTAACAGTAAGACCTGCGGCTGAATTAGGATCATCATCCATTACCGCCACGTTTTGAATAGTCACTAAATTAGCACTGCTAATTGTTACATCAGTGCTTGCACATTGTTCAGCAGTAATACCAACAACGGGTGTTTCACCACAGTGTACTAATGCTGCAATTTTATCTAACGTTGATTGGCTTGCTGCAGTAATTTGTCCAAACACAGTAAAGCCACCGTTTTGCGTATCAAGTGCTGCACTATTGTCTGTAATATTAAAAAACCACTGGCTTGTTGCGCTATTAGCATCACCCGATAGTTTAGCCATCGCAATGGTGCCCTTAACATTAGAAAAAACAGGCTCATTTTCTACAGCAGGCTTTGTGGTAATCGCATCTAGCGAGTCAGAAAATGTAAATCCTCCCCCTTGAATAACAAAGTTACTAACAGAGCGGTGAATTACTGTTTCGTTATATGAATCGTCTTGAACGTAACTTAAAAAATTTGCAACTGTTTTAGGTGTTTGTTGATCAAACAAGTTAATTTCTATGACACCTTGGCTCGTGTTCATTTCGACAATAGTGGCAGCACTTGTAAAGCTTGCTGCGGCGAGTACTGAGCCAAGTAAAAGTTTTTTCATGTTGTATTCCTGTTGTTATATTTTTAGATAATTGTTAATGCGTTAACACATTAATGCCATAGGCGATCAAAATCGATTCTAAAGTGCGAGTTGATACAAATTAGACCGTGTTGATAACAAATTAATTACATATACCATTATTTATATTCTTTTTAGCTATATAAATCTAATTATTTAAAATTAAATCATCTTAAGAGTATGGCTACTTTTTGTTACCTTTAAAAAACACAAAACAACAGGATCTTATAATGCCACACACTAAACATGCAATTTGCGACTTTGGTTTACACAAAGGCGAACCCTATACAAAACTGCCAGCAAGCTTTTTAACCTGGATGATAGGTACTAATCACCACAAGCGAGAGTATGCGAATACGGAGTTGAAGCGTCGTGAACGTGCTGCCACAAACCAATTAACAGCCCCTTCCAAATAAAATGTAAATAAGTACGTTTTTTTAGCATAGAACTAGTTTAAACTAGCTGCCTGATAAATTAAGTAGACCTTAATCCATAGGTATTTTATGCGTATAATTATTTTATTTTCGGTTATTTTTAGTGTACTCGGATGCACATCTCCTGCTCCTGAATCCGTGTTTAGCGCTACCCCGACTAAATATTTAACTGTTCTTCATACTAATGATAACCACGGGCGTTTTTGGCAAAACGAAAAAGGCGAATACGGTATGGCCGCTCGCAAAACGTTAATTGACTCTTTACGCAATAAAGCTCAAAAGCAAGGTCATGCAGTATTACTACTCTCTGGTGGTGATATAAATACAGGTATTCCTGAGTCAGACTTACAAAAAGCAGAGCCTGACTTTAAAGGAATGTCGCTGATTGGTTACGATGCAATGGCATTGGGTAATCACGAATTCGACAACCCTATTGATGTATTGAAGCAACAGCAAAAATGGGTGAACTTTCCTTTTCTATCAGCCAATATATTTGAAAAAGAGTCAGGCGAACACGCGTTTGATAGCTATAAAATATTCAAAAAGAATGGATTAACTATTGCTGTTATTGGTTTAACAACAACCGACACAGCTAAAATTGGTAATCCTCAGTATATTGGGCACTTAGAGTTTAAAGACCCTGTTGACGTTACAGCAAAACTAGCTAAAGAAATAAAAGCTAAGTATAACCCTGACATTACAATCGCCCTGACTCATATGGGTCATTATGTTGATGCTAGCTTTGGTATTAACGCACCCGGTGATGTAACACTCGCTCGCTCACTTCCTGCAAACACCCTTGATATGATCATTGGTGGCCACTCTCAAGAACCTGTATGTATGAGCGATACAAATGTAAATGACGATAGCTTTAAACCAGGTCTTGCCTGTAAACCAGACCAACAAAACGGTACTTACATTATGCAAGCCCATGAATGGGGTAAGTATGTTGGTAAAGCTGAGTTTAAGCTTGAAAACGGAAAATTAACGTTACTAGACTACAAACTGATGCCAGTTAATTTGTATGTAGATAAAGTACAAGCTGATGGCTCAACTAAAGAAGTATTAGCAAACGAGTACATTAAACCAGACTCAAAACTTGAATCTTATTTAGCGGTATACCAAGCTAAAGGCGCTAAACAAATTGAAGGTACCATTGGTGAAGTAGATGCTCGCTTAGAAGGTGACAGAAACAAAGTTCGCTACCAACAAACAAATCTTGCACGCGTAATTATTCAAGCTCAAATGGATGTAGTGGGTGCAGACTTTGGACTAATAAGTGGTGGTGGTATTCGCAGCTCAATAGAGGCTGGTGAAGTGAGCTATAAAGATATTTTAAAAGTACATCCTTTTAAAAATCGTATTACTTACATGGATTGGCAAGGCAGTGATTTATGGGACTATTTAAATACAGTAACCAGCTTCCCACCGGATGCTGGCGCTTATTTGCAATACCATAAACTATCGTTTGAGCGTAAAAATAATCAGTTAGTTAATGTTGTTATTAACGGCCAACCTTTGAACAAAAATAAAACTTACCGTATGAGCTTAAATAGCTATAACGCATCAGGCGGTGATGGCTATCCTGCGCTTACAAATAAAAAAGGCTTTGTTAGTACAGACGAAACAGATGCCCAAGCACTTCAAGATTTTATATCAAAAAACAGCCCTCTTAAAACGGCTGAATTTACTCCTAAATAGCCTCTAATAATAGGAAAGTAACCTTGTTACTTTCCTATTATTTCAATACTGCCCTTTTTAATATTTGCCAGCCCATAACTATGCAGACGAGAGCGAGAACCCTCCCCGTATGCTTTAGGTGGATAATATAACTCTTTTTCTTCGGGATACTCGCTGAGTACTTCATCTAATGCAGCACGTACTTCGCTCAGGGTTTTTTCTAGGCTATTATTAAAGTTAGGCCTTTTTCTAACTGTATGGCCGAGTTCGACCAACCTATAAAAATACTTGTTAGCAAGCTCTAGCAGCTCCTCTGGCACATCTTTATTATGACTAAGCGCTACATCATCGTTATTTGTACAATACTCTACAAGTGCTAAATAAAAGCACAATGGCTTATTGGCTAAAAACATTTTTTGTTCTGTATTACAACTACTTGATAATGTTTTATCATTAAGGTCAACAATAAGTATCAGCGGCGTAGGCTCTGCAATTGATTGATGCTGTGCATTATTAAACTGCTTATTGCTCTGTTTAATAAACGCAAATTTCACCCAAAAACTAATCAACACACTTAATACTAAAAATATAAAATAGTAAATAAAATGACTCAATGTAAAGTGGGTTTGTTGGACGTTAAATACAACTAATACGAGCCCATTATTAGTGCTCAAACTACGTATTATTTGGTGTGAGTTTACAGGTGTTACCATTTCGCTTTTTGGTGCAATAGCAACAACTTTGAGCTCGTTCGAATTAATGTAGCTGTTTAAAGTTTTAATGTAGCTGTTAACTGCATCTTTATTACCTGAATGCTTTAGCAGCTCATTCGATAAATCGAGTAAGGGTAAGTCGAGTGCTATTTGCCTTTCTATCTGCGTAATTTTTTGTTTAGCTACTTGCTGGCTTTTTTGAGTTACAGAAATATAAAAGACAGACGACAAAATAAAAAACAAACTTATAATAACAAGTAATTGCTTATACTTACTCATCACCAGCCTCCTCTTTTAAGCCTACTAAGCTGGCGCCACAGCGCCAAAATGGCTGGACGTTTTGATAGTAATGCAAACTTTGATCTTTAGACATATCAAGCAAATTTTCCTGCACTGCGCATAATAAATCAGTGTTGTTTTGCTGCATTTTTAAATACCATCTTGTTCCAGAAATATTATTACTCAATGGCGTAATATAGTTTTTTGAAAAACGTTTTTCGTCGCTCTCTTTCCAAAACGAAGCAATAATATCTACTTTTCCATTAGCGAGTAAATCACGTAATTCGTTATGAGAGCTAGCATAAGTGATTTTCAAATTGGCTAAATTAATATCCAACTCTTTAAACGTTTGCTTTGGTAAAATATGCCCTGATCGGCTGGTCGGATAATCAAGCAAACCTATGCGCTTATCTAAAAAGTATTGTTTAGTAACTCTAGGTTTTTCTTTAGAAGATATAAAAAAAGCCGTGTAGTCAGAAAAGCCAACAACGGGCTGGTAGTTATAGGTCGACTCTGCTTTAAAGGCTGCCATAATATTGTTTTTAGCCAAAATCAAGTCAGCAATTCCTTTACCCACAAACTCAAAGCTGTCTGCCGTTCTATACCCCCAATACCCTTTTACAGAGCCATATTGCTTAGTCACCACGTTATCAGAGCATAACTTTTGTGTTAATAACTTAGCTATTTTTTTTGATTGCGTAAAAACAATTAATTGGCCTTTGTTACTTGTTGCAGTTGTTTGACACTCTGTTGAGGTTTCGATCATAACTGGAAAGTGTAATTCATCATTGTATACACTAACTTGACCGCAAACCCACGTAACGACCAACAATAGAAACAAAAATGTAACAATTAACATTTTGTGCAACACGATATTTTTAAAATTCAAAGCAATGCCACTCAAAAATAGACTATATAGTGCATTTGAACAATTTCGCTTACTTATTACAACAAGTAATTTTACCTGTTAAACATAAACTATTGATTTAAAAGTAATGTGAATAAGAAACTATGAATTTTAATGAGTCCTTCCTATCAACACCAAAAGTAAGGACAATTGACCGCATTAGCCTATAGCAACGCCATGAAATATTCATTAAGGAAGTTCTAATGCATAGCAATATAAAGTACTCGATATCTTCTGCGCTTTTGATTAGTGCAATATTTACAAGCACTGACTCACATGCTTGGGGTCAAAATGGCCACCGCATTGTAGGTAAGATTGCAGAATCTCATATAAGCGAAACAACTAAAGCGGCAATACAACCCTACCTTGATGGTGAATCACTTGCACAAATATCAACGTGGCCTGATGAAATGCGCTCTGCCCCTGGCGAGTTTTGGCAAAAGCAATCATCTCGTTGGCATTATATTAATGCAGCACCAGGAAAATCTTTCAGCTTCAATCACGATCACACTAAAAACAAAGAATCTGTAAGTAATATCCTAGAAGGCATTCACTATTCAATGCAAACGCTCACTGATAAAAATAGCACCTTAGATGCTAAACAGTTCAGTTTACGTTTTTTAGTACATTTGGTGGGCGACAGTCACCAACCATTTCATGCTGGTCGAAGTGAAGATAGAGGTGGCAACCGTATTAAGGTTTCATTTTTTAACGAAGAAACAAATCTTCACAGCCTTTGGGATACAAAGTTAGTTGAGAACGAGAATTTATCGTTTACTGAGTACGCACAATTTATTGATACAAATAACAGCGAGTTAATTGCTGAGTATTTACAAAGCTCACCTATGACATGGGTTGAAGAATCTCATAATTTAGCCACAAAAATTTATAAATATACCAACAACGAAATTGGTTATAGCTACATATATAACAATACTCCAATTATAAAGACGCGCTTACAACAAGCGGGTATTCGATTAGCTGGATTACTAAATGCCCTATTTGACCCTTCTGCAAAAGAGTTAGAAACGGCACTTAAAATGACGACTGACAAATAAACTGTATTAAATTTATATAACCTACACACGGGAAATCAACATTATGACTAAGCTTCGCCTTTCGAAATTAACTGGAGCGGTAATTTTAGCTCTAGGTGTTTCTACAAGCGCAATGGCTGCTGATACTTCATCTGCAATGCGTGGTAAAATTACAACGCCTTCAGGTGGCAGTGCTGCAAACGTTAAAATCAAAGTAATTCACCAACCAACAGGTACTATTAGCGAACTAACTACAAACGAAAGTGGTACGTTTATCGCTAATGGTTTACGTGTAGGTGGTCCTTACATGGTTATCATTGATTCTGATACGTTTAACGATACCACTGTTGAAAATATATACTTGAACCTTAGTGAAACTTACCGTTTAAGCTCGCAGCTTGCTCCGCTAAACATCGAAAAAATTGAAGTGTCTGGTTATAAGATTGTTCAACAATCAGGTGGCTCTAGCAGTACATTTGGCTCTGACACTATTGAAAATATGCCAAGCTTTAATCGCGACATTAAAGATATTGCGCGCTTAAACCCACTTGCCAGTATTAATGGTAATGGTGAGCTAACGTTTGCAGGTAGTAACCCTCGTACCAACGGTTTAACAGTTGACGGTATTGGTCAAAATGATGACTTTGGCTTGAACTTTGGTGGCTACCCTACTTCTCAGCCTCCTGTAGCACTTGATGCTATTGAACAAGTTTCTGTTGATGTATCTCCTTTCTCAGCTTCTAAAGGTAACTTTGGTGGCGGTACTATTAACGCAGTAACAAAGTCTGGTACGAATGAGTTTAAATTCTCTGGCTTTTATGAAATATCTACTCCTGAGATAGCTGGCGATGTTGATAATATTGTACAAGAAGACGATCTTGATGAGCTAGGTCATAAAACTTACTCTACAAATAAAGTAGAGCCGATTAAAACTGAAGAAAGATTTGGTTTTAATGTCGGTGGAGCGATTATTGAAGATGAACTGTTTTATTTTGTTAACTATGCAGAATGGTCAAGTGAATTAGATCTAGATTACGGCTTTGACGGTTCTGGTGCTTCAAATGAATTTAATACTTCTGAAGCTAACTATAATCGTTTCATTTCTATCTTAAATAATGAATACGGCTTAACTGATTCATTAGCCGGTGCGCCAGAAGATACAAACAAAAACTTGCTTGTTAAATTAAGCTGGAACGCAAGTGATGACCATCGTTTAGATTTCACTTATCAATGGCAAGACGACCAAGATGAGCGTAACTCTAGCACTGGCGGTGATAATATAGCCTTAGTTTCAAGCACTTATGCATACGTAACTAAGTTTAATAACTTTTCATCTAAACTTTACTCTGATTGGAGCGAAAACTTTTCAACAGAAATTGGTGTGTCGTATAAAGATGTTACTTCTGATAGCGCAACTCGCTCTAACTTAGGAAGCATTACTGTTGAGGAAGACGGTCGAAATGGTCCTTCTTACAACTTTGGTACAGATCAATACCGCCATGCAAACCGTTCAGAAACACAAAACCTAACTTTTACGTTAGACGCTACGTATTTAATGGATGAGCATGAAATAAACTTTGGAGCTCAGTACGAGTCACTTCGTTTATATAACTTGTTTGCTCAAAACTCTCTTGGAACGTGGAAATTTGATAGCTTAGAAAATTTTGAAAACCGTGAAATTGGTTCTTATGATTTCTCTTATCAAAATGCTTACACTAATGATTCAGCTGATACAGCATATGATGTAAGGCGTAACCAGCTAGCGCTTTACATAGAAGATACTTTTTATGTAGGTGATGATTTAGAAGTTACAGCAGGTGTTCGTTATGAGCGCTTATCATCTGATGATAAACCAACTCTAAATGAAAACTTTGCTAATACGTATGGCTTTACTAACCAAGAAAATCTTGATGGCCTGGACATTATACTTCCTCGTGTTGGCTTTAAGTACTACGTAACAGAAGCGCTTACTATTAATGGTGGTATTGGTCGTTTCCAAGGCGGCATTCCAAATGTTTGGTATAACAATTCATTCCAAAGTGATGGCATTACTTTAGTATCAGCACAAAACGATGTAATTAATGATTACTATGCAAATAACACAGCTGATATTACTCAGGTTCCTGATGAAATAAAAAATACATTAGAGCAAGGTGCTGGTAGCGTTGCTTATATCGACCCTGATTTTAAATTGCCTTCAAGCATTCGCACCCAAATAGGTTTTGAATATGAGTTTGATTCTGAACTATTAGGTGATGGCTTTAAATGGCAAGCAGAAATTGCTTACCATAAAAAAGAGAATGAAGCGGTATGGCATAATTCGTCTATTAACCCAGTAGGCTTAGCAGCGGACGGCGAACGTGTTATCAATCAAAGTATTTACAGTGGCGATAATGTTGACATAGAAATGACTAATTCATCGGATGATGGTCGTTCAATTATTATTTCAACGGGTATTGCTAAACAATGGGACAATGGCCTGTTTGTATCGGCAAGCTATGCTCACCAAGATGTTACAGAATCATCAGCAGGTTCAGCTTCTCAGGCAGAAGGTAACTATAAGCACAATATTACAGTAAATCGTAATGAAGATATTGCAGCACGTGGCTTTTACGAAGTTGAGCACAGCTTTAAAATTAACTTAGCGTATAACACTGAATTTTTTGAAGGATATGCAACCAAGTTCAATGTTTATTTTGAACGCCGTTCAGGTCGCCCATTTAGTTACACAATGAATATGTATAAAGATGAAGACTTAGGTGATACTAGCTCTTTATTCACTAATGGTGCTTACTTACCTTATATCCCTACAGGTGCTGATGATCCGAATGTAAATTGGGCTGATTCTAAAATGACTTGGGCTGAGTTAGAACCGTTATTAGAGCGTGCTGGTATATCTCAACGTGGTGGGATCTTAGGTAAAAATACAGCAACGCAACCTTGGGTTACTACAATGGATGTTAGCATTAAGCAAGAAATACCTGGCTTTGCTGAAGGTCACACTGGTGAGGTTTATCTAATGATTGATAATTTCGCAAACCTTCTAAACAGCGATTGGGGTGTAGAAAAACGCTTAGGTTACTCTAACCAAACTATTTATGACTTTGGTGGTCTTGATGACCAAGGTAGATATAAAATAGACAACAGCTTTGGTGGTGCGGATGTGCGTAATTACTCGCAAATCAGTTCATCGTCATCAGCTTGGCAGGCTAAAGTTGGTATTAGCTACAAGTTTTAAGTCTTAATAGGTAAGTAATAACACATTAAGTTATTTGTTAACAAAACCCATTGCAAAATTGTAATGGGTTTTTTGTTTTTCATACCCCAATTTCACATGTTTGTCATAAAGCCCACGTAATATATACCCCGATATAGAGTTATTGCTCGAAAAAACACTCAAATAGACAAAAATAGTACTATTTATTAAAAATATATTGCAGTTGTATTTTATTTGTAACGAATAAATAAGGTACACTAGTAACGGATTTTGAATAAATGAACTTCAACTGTTTATTTTGCAAAATTTTAAAATAAAAATATAAAAATTTAATTAATAACTACACGGGAAAATTAAATGAAAACTCAATTACGCAAAACAGCTCTTTCACTTGCTATTGCAGCATGTGTTGGTGTAAGTGGCGCTGCAATGGCTAACGAAACGACCTCTGCAATTAAAGGTCAAGTAATGGGGCCTAACGGCAACCCAGCAGCCGGCACTAAAGTAACAATTTTACACGTACCTTCTGGATCAGTAAAAACAACGGAAGTAAATGACGCTGGTTATTTCACAGCTAAAGGCCTGCGAGTTGGCGGTCCTTATAAAGTAATTGTTGATTCAGATGTATATGCAGACCAAGAATTCAATAACATTATTCTTAATATTGGTAACGACTACCCAGTAAACGTTTCTCTTGAGTCACAATCAAGCATGGAACAAATTGTAGTTTCTGGCGCACCAATCAGCGCAATGTCTGGTGGTACTGGTCCGGCGTCTACATTTACACTTACAGATCTTGAGAACCAACCTGCTATTAACCGTGATTTAAAAGATATTATTCGTATCGACCCGCGTATCACAATAGATGATAGCCGTGGTTCAATTAACTGTGGTGGTGGTAACCCTCGCTACAACAGCTTAACGCTAGACGGCGTTCGTATGAACGATAACTTCGGCTTAAGCTCAAATGGTTACCCGACAATAAATGCTCCATTTTCTTTCGATTCAATTGAACAAGTTTCAGCTGAACTTGCACCATTTGACGTTCAATACGGTGGTTTTACATCGTGTAACATCAATGCTGTAACGAAATCTGGCGGTAATGAATTACATGGCGGTGTATTCTTCGATTACACAAATGACTCTATGCAAGGTGATTCAATTGAAGGCGAAGATTACGATGCAGGTAATTATACAGAAAAGCGCTACGGCTTTAATGTTGGCTTACCATTAATCGAAGACAAACTATTTTTATTTACTTCATATGAAAAACTTGAAGGTGTTCAACAGTTTAACTACGGCGGCCTAACAAGTGGTAGTGTTACTGCTGATGACCTTTCTCGAGTTCAAACTGCCTCACAGTCTCTTTACAACTATGACGCTGGTGGCATGCCATCAAGTTCACCGATTGAAGATGAAAAAATTCTTGTTAAATTAGATTGGAACATCAACGAAAGTCATCGTGCTAACATCATTTATAACTACAACGATGCATTCACAATCTCTCAATCAGATGCTGACAATGATGAGCTTTCATTATCTAACCACTTTTATGAGCAAGGTGCTGAGTTTACATCAATAGTAGCTTCTCTTTATTCTGATTGGTCAGATGACTTCTCTACTGAAGTGCGTATTGGTAAATCTGAACTAGATGCTCGCGTTGAATCTTTGGATGCAGCAAGTAGCTTTGGTGAAATGCAAATCAGTACTGAAAACGGTGGCACAATTTATATTGGTCCAGATGACTCACGTCAATCTAACGATTTGAACTACGATACAACGACTGCTAAATTTGCGGGTACTTATTACCTAGATCAACATACAATAACTGCAGGTTATGAGTATGAAAATCTTGAAGTATTTAATTTATTTGTACAGCATACTGAAGGTGAATGGCGTTTTGATTCTGTAGAAGATTTTGAAAACGGACAAGCTGCACGTGTTTACTACAACAATGCAGCGACTACAAATGATCCAAATGATGTTGCAGCAAGTTTCGAATATGCTCAACACACTTTATACGTCCAAGATGAATATAGCTTTACCGATATTGATGCCAGCTTAACATTTGGCCTTCGCTACGATAAATATACTAGTGATGATAAACCAAATCTTAATGAAAACTATACTGCTCGCTATGGCTTCAGTAACCAGAGTACATTTGATGGTATTGATTTAATCCAACCTCGTGTAGGTTTTCAGTGGTATGCAACAGATGAGCTTGAAGTACGTGCAGGTGCTGGTTTATTCTCAGGTGGTAACCCAAATGTTTGGTTGTCTAACTCTTACTCGAATGACGGTATTACGCAAATTACCTCTCAAATTCGTGGTGTAGATCTATTCAATACACCAAATGTAAACGGTGGAGCTCCAGGTTACGAAGTACCACAGTCTCAATTTGATACTATAGCTGGAACAGAAATTGGATCAGGTGATTCTAATGTAAATGCTGTAGCTTCTGATTTTGAATTACCATCAGAGTGGAAATACTCTTTAGGTGCTACTTACACTACTGAAAATGAGTATGTAATTTCACTTGATTACTTATATTCTAAAAAGAATGATGCGGCTACCTTAGTAGATCTTGGTTTAGTTAATTCTGGTGAAACGACATTTGATGGGCGCCCTCTATACGAAGGTAAAGATGATACTCTAAATCCGGGTGATACTCGCTCACGTGACTACTTACTTACAAATGTGAGCGGTGATAGCGGTGATTCATCAGTTATCTCATTAGGCATTAGTAAACAGTACGATAATGGTGTTAACTTTAGCTTTGGTTACGCATATACAGATTCTGATGATGTGAACCCAATGACGAGTTCGGTTGCTGATTCTAATTACAGTAATTTAGCATTAACAGATCCAGGTAACCCTGGTGTTGCATCATCTGATTACGAAATTCCACATCGTTTTACTATGACTCTTGGTTATAGTCATGAGTTTGTAGATGGTTTTGCTACTCGCTTTAACTTGTTCGGTGAAGCATATAAAGGTTTACCTTACAGCTATGTGTTTAACAATAGCGATAATACGTTTGGTGATACTAATAACTACGGTTTTGGCTCTCGTCAATTGTTATACGTACCACTTGAGAACGATCCTAACGTTGTTTACGACATGAGTGCTGCTGAAATCAATGAATTCAATGATTTCATCGCTTCAGAAGGTCTAGAGCGCGGTGAAATTGCTGGACGTAACTCACAAAATGCAGATTGGTTTGTTAAATTTAACTTTAAGTTAACGCAAGAGCTTCCTGGGTTTATGGAAGGTCACAAAGGTGAAGCATTCTTCGTAATTGATAACCTTACAAACCTGTTAAACGATGACTGGGGCGTACTTAAGAAAGGTTCTTTTGTAGGCAACCGTGTAATTTCAACATCTATTGATGATGATGGCCGCTACGTTTACTCTGGTTTTAACTCTAATAACGTAGGTACAACTACGGAAAATAGTGCATCTGTATGGCAAATGCGTGTAGGTGTTCGTTACACTTTCTAATTTAGAGCTGTAATCTAAAACATCTTTTAAAAGCCCACTTTGGTGGGCTTTTTTATGCCTTTAATTTGTTATTTAACTTTTCAAAAATACTCACTAGCACTTCGTATTCTTCGTTGGTTAAAGTGCTCAGTAATTGTTTTTCCCAATTCAGTGCATCGGGCGTTATATTTTCATATAAGCTTTGCCCTGCTTGGCTCAGCACAAGTAATGCTGCGCGTTTGTCTTGCTCATTTAGCTCACTTCTCACTAAACCTTTATCTATTAAAACTTTTACCGCGCGCGACACTGTCGACTTGTCCATATTTGCTTGCGTGCATAAATCCTTTGCGTTGCTTCGGCCATACTGCGCTAAATTAGCAAGTATTCGCCACTGGGGAATATTTAAACCGTACTTAGTTTGATAAACCTCGGCAAAGTCGTTACTTACACGTGTTGCTACATTCGTTAATTGATAAGGTAAAAACGTTGCTAAATCAATTTTCATTTTTGGTTATCCCAGTTTTGTAAGGTTTACTTTGGTGTTCATTAATATTTACGCAGGTGCATAGTTGCACATTTGATATTAGTCTCACTTGAGAGTATCTTAACTGAAATAAAAAGAATATTAAACTAACCCCCTCTCACAGGAGTCAGTAATGGCAACACAATTAAGTTATATGACAGGTTTTGGGAATGAATTTGAAACACAAGCGCTACCTGGTGCATTACCAATAGGACAATTTAGCCCACAAAAGGTTAAATACAATTTATACACCGAACAATTTAGTTCGACTGCATTTACGGCTCCGCGTGCTTCAAATCGTCGTACTTGGTTTTACCGCCTTCGTCCATCGGTAGTGCAAGGTGATTATCAAGCAATTGATAACGGCTTAATAAGAACAGCCCCAATTACTGAAGCCATAACACCACCAACAATGCTACGTTGGAACCCTATTGATATGCCTTCACAGCCTACTGATTTTATTGATGGGTTAGTAACTATGGCAGCTAATGGCAGTGCCAATGGGCAATCGGGTATTGGCATTCATATATATGTCGCTAATCAGTCAATGCAAGGGCGTTACTTTTGTAATGCCGATGGCGAAATATTGTTCGTCCCTCAGCAAGGTGAGTTATTAATTCACACCGAGTGCGGTAAGTTAAGCATTAAAACAGGTGAAATTGCTGTAATTCCCAGAGGAATTAAGTTCTCTGTTGATTTAATCGACGATACAGCCCGTGGTTATATTTGTGAAAATTACGGCCATGCGTTAGAGCTTGCAGAGCGAGGACCTGTTGGTGCCAATGGTTATGCCAACGACAGAGACTTTCAATATCCCGTTGCTGCCTTTGAAGATAAAGAAGGTGACTTTGAGCTTGTTTCTAAATTTAACGGTAATTTATTCAGCTGTGAAATAAAACACTCACCTTTTGATGTTGTTGCATGGACGGGTAATAGCTCCCCCTATAAATACGACTTATCGCGTTTTAATGTAATGAATACAGTGAGCTTTGATCACCCCGACCCATCTATATTCACTGTGCTAACCTCTCCTTCGGCTACTGAGGGTATGGCAAATGTCGATTTTGTGATATTTCCACCTCGTTGGATGGTAGCCGAAAATACATTCCGCCCGCCGTACTACCACCGCAATATTATGAGCGAATTTATGGGCTTGATTGAGGGTGTATATGATGCAAAAGAGCATGGTTTTGTACCTGGTGGCGCAAGTTTACACAATTGTATGTCGCCACATGGACCTGAAGCCGACGTATTTGAAAAAGCCTCAAACGCTGAGCTTACACCACAAAAATACGAAAACACATTGGCTTTTATGTTTGAGTCGCGCTATATAATTTCACCGACAAAATATGCCCTTGAAGGTAAAGAACGCCAACCAAATTACACCGATTGCTGGCGTACTATAAAAAAACAATTTACAGGTGCAGAGGATTAATTATGAAATTATACAGCTACTTTCGCTCATCAGCGGCTTATAGAGTGCGTATAGCGCTTAACTTAAAAGTAATCGATCATGAACTTGCTATTGTTAACCTTTTAAAATCGGAGCAGCTTGGGGAGGAATACTTAGCAACTAATCCCCAAGGGTTACTACCTGCACTTGAAACCGATAATGGTGTTTTAGCGCAATCGCTTGCAATACTGGAATGGCTTGATGAAACTTATCCGCAATCGCCATTAATTACAGGGACTGCGTGGCAAAAAGCACAAATAAGAAATTTAAGCTTTGCCATTGCCTGCGATATTCATCCTGTTAATAATTTACGCGTGCTGAAGTATTTATCAAGCGAATTAGGTGTTAATGACGAGGCTAAAAATAAGTGGTATCGACATTGGATAGAAGTTGGTTTTGAAAAAATAGAACTGATGCTAAACAAAAATGATGACTACTGTTTTGGTAACCAACCAACACTTGCTGACATTTGTTTAGTGCCGCAAGTATTTAATGCACTTCGTTTTAACGTAAATATGAACGTTTATCCAAAAATTGCAGCCATTTACGAACATTGTAATAAATTAGCTGCATTTAATGATGCTGCACCGCAAAATCAACCCGATGCAAATTAAACTAATTTAGTCTAACTTTGTAGCGCACTATGAATAACCGTAATATGCTCAATTAAATCTAAGCCCAGATCAGTTAAATATCCGCCATCTGGGCTATCTATAATCCCTTTTTCAAATAAACGTTGCGCTGCACTAAGTAAGCTTGGTTCTGCGTCTGAGTGTAATTTAATACCCTGCATTTTACTGTCGCGAGGAAATTTTGCTAATAGTGTGAATTCTTCGATCATTGTTTGATTAAATTGCATTGTGTGCACCTTTTTATTTGAATCTGAGTTGTTCTGTGTGTAACTAAGTTTATAATTAAAATCACTTTGTGTACTTTACACTAGCACGTTTTTTAGCTTAATGTATTATTTTTAACCCACCCTATTTAAAGGCCTCTAATGCGTAACTTTTTAATTCTATGCTTTTGTTTTAGCAGCTTATCGTATTCAATACTTAGTGAAGCAACAACTCTTAAAACCCATTCAATTATTGATGCAAACCAGTTTGTAAATGAAGAATCTAACTGTTGGTACGACAACAAACGCTATAGCGAAGGCGCATTAATACAAATTCACTCATTTACACTTTTGTGCGGTGCTAAAACACCCCAGCACAGTAACAGCCAACTAATTTGGCTTAAAATAGATAAGCAAGGTAATGCTATTTACCCAACAGCTCCTAAAACAATCACTGTGAATTAGCGCTAAAAGCTGATTTGAGCTACAATGCACGCAGTTTAAATAAGTAGTATGGCTATGAATAATCAACCTAAAAACCCTTTACATGGGGTCACGTTAGAACAAATACTTGTTGAGTTAGAACAGCGACTTGGCTGGAGAACACTTGGCGAACAAGTAAAAATTAAATGTTTTACTGATCAACCCAGCATTAAATCGAGTTTAAAGTTTTTGCGTAAAACGCCTTGGGCTCGCGATAAAGTGGAAGCACTTTATATTCACACTATAAATAATAAACCTATTCGTAGACCAAAAAGTGCACCGAGAGAAACACCTTCTCAAGCGCCGGATACAACAGGGTTTGTTTGGCCATCAATTAAAAAATGATGTAAAAAAGGAGCTAATTTAGCTCCTTTTTTGATTGTAACAAGCGCGATTTATTGTTCTTTGCAAATCACTTTTAATGAGGCCGGCTCAACAGTAATAACGAGTTTGTGAGCAGTTTTAATTTCACCATCAAGTACGTATTTAAGCTCACCATCGCCTGTAACCTCGACTCTTTTAGCATTTGTATGGTGCGAGTTTATAGCTAAATGTGTTTGCGTTAAGCTGCTAAACATCAGCTCTGCAATACTCAATACTGTGGTTGAGTTTTCGTCATTTGGTGTTAGCCAATTTACATCAAGAAGCCCGTCACTATGATCTGGCTGCCCACCACCTTGAGCCAATAATGTTGTAAAAGGCGCAGCGTTAGCCACAATAAAGCTATTTGTGCATATTTCTTTGGGCTCATTATCGTCGAGTTTTACATTAAGTAGCTGTGATTTTTGCTCGCCAAAAGCTTCAAAAAAACCATTTAAATAGGCAAGTTGTCCCGATTTATTTTTTGACTCTCTATCTGCTTTTTCAATCATTGATTGCTCAAAACCAATACCCGCTAATAAAAGTACTAATTCATTATTACAATAAGCCGTATCTATTGTGCTTGTTTGACCATCTATAATTAGGTCACAGGCTTGTTCTACTGGAATAAACTTAGAGCTTATACCCATTAATACATGCGCAAGTGCGTTTGCAGTCCCCATTGGGATGATTCCTAGCTTACATTGTGTATTTACAAGTACGCTTGCAACTTCGGCCACTGTACCATCTCCCCCGCATGCGATAATAATATCCGGATTTTGCGCTATTGCTTGTTTAGCAAGCTCAATACCGTTAACGTATTGTGAAGTAGTCAATACTGTTAAATCGTAATAGGCGGATAACCGCGCAACAATTAAATGCTCTTTTTCTTGCCATAATCGCGTACCCGAAACAGGGTTTGCAATTAAAACAGCTTTGTTTTTAATCAGCAACTCGCCTTTTTTATGACGCTTAGCTAAATGACGAAGTTGATGCTTATTTAAGTTTGCGGTTTCGCGGGTTTCTTTTATTTGCGCAAGTACTTCATGTACATCTGCATTTTTGTTTTGGCTCAATAAATAAGCCGCCATTACAAAAACAGACCGCCCACGGCCTAAGGCGCAATGTACAACTACGCGACGATTTTCTTTTATATGGTGATGTATCCAATTAATAGCCTGATTCAGCTGCGAATGTGAAGGGACACTATGATCAAGCACCGGAATATTTAAGTAATTAAAGTTCTCTTGCGTTGAACTCCACTCTAGACCGTCAAACTCGCACGTCACATCCAAAATCGCCGTAATTCCGTTATCTTTTAATGTGTCTATGTCTGAGGGAAATAATCGGCAAGCTAAAAATAGATTTTCGTTTATTTGTTGTATGGGCGGTACTTTGTCATGCTTACGCGACCAGGCATTATAAATTTGCACACCAAATAAAAATGGCACAAACGCCCAACGTATATAAAATGGGATCACTCCATTTTCACGTTTTCTAAATATTTTTGCTGTATTAAAAATATATGCGGTACTCACTAATAAAAGTGACAGCGCAGTCCAATAAAAAACAATAGCAAAGTAAACAGAGTTTACTTCCCAACCAATAAAAATAAGTAGTAATGCTAAAAGTGAATAACCAATTGCAGCCCACATAGTCTCTCCTTTGTGTAAATAATTCCGATTTTCTAATTTTAATTTAAACGGCTTTATGTACTCTTTTGCAAATATCACGCCATATAAACGGCATTTTAAATTCAAATTAAAACCATAAGCTATTGATATATAATATTAATAATAAATAAATTTAAGTGCAATCTGCTCTTTGTGCATTTTTTACAAACATGTGAATAAATTATACTTACACGTCTAAATTTCAAATACTGATCGGTTATTGCTTGTACTAACGTATAAAGCAGCTAACCTAAAAATCAATTAAAATTTTTTGCATCCAAATCACGCCCTCAACCGTTTACTCAATGATAATAAGAAAAACAGGACCCCTATGGATAACGATGATTTACTCCCTCTTTTGTGCGCAACAGCACAAGGTGACAAAAATGCTTTCTCGAGTTTGTACCAGCAAACTAGCGGCAAACTTTTTGCTATTAGTTTAAACATGCTCACAAATAGAGCCCATGCCGAGGAAGCATTACAAGATGCTTTTATAAAAATTTGGCATAACGCATCTGAGTATAATGCTTCAAAAGGCACTGTTATAAGCTGGATGATAAGTATAGTTAGGTATAGAAGTCTCGACTCGCTGCGCTATCACAAAGTACGAAAAGAGCAGTCGTTAGGCGATGACGAATATGAGAATGAAAGCATCGACGTTAATTACGACGAAGAAACAAAACTGGTTAATTGTATCGAACAACTTGAGCCGCAACAAAAACAAGCTATTCACTTAGCTTATTACAAAGGGCTGAGCCATAGCGAGTTAGTGGATCATATCGAAACGCCATTAGGTACAGTTAAAAGCTGGATCAGGCGTGGGCTCATGCAGCTACAAAGGTGTTTAACATTATGAATTATAATAAACCCGAATTATTAGACGCACTTGCTGGGCAGTATGTTCTTGGCACACTTAGAGGACTTGCACGTAAGCGCTTTCAGCGTCTTTTGCTTAGTTCGAACCAAGCACGTGAAGCAACAAGTATGTGGGAGCAAAACCTAAATAACTTAGCGAGTGCTATTACACCGCAAACGCCACATGACGATGTATGGGTAAATATTCTACAGCGCATTGAAAACAGGCCACAAACAAGTAAAACGGTTATACATACTAAGCCATCTATTTGGCGTACATGGTCTTTTGTTGCAACAGCCGCGTGTATTGTTTTAGCCTTTTTAATTATTCAACCTTCTAATAATGTTGTTCAAACGCAACAAATTGCCTTGGTCCAAAATCAAGATAAGCAATCATTATGGTTTATTGATGTTAACGATAAAGGGCTTTCTATCAAAGCCAGTAGCCAATTGGTTGCTCAAACAAATAAAGATTATGAGCTTTGGATGATTTTAAAAGGGCAAGATGCGCCTATTTCATTAGGTTTACTTCCCAAGCAAGGAAGTAAAACATTATTAAAAGATAACCGCTTCAACGCAAGTGATATTGCATTGCTAGCAGTAAGTTTAGAACCTATTGGTGGCTCGCCAAATGGATCACCGACCGAGGTGTTATACACCACAGAGCTAGTACTTTTATAACCTTACTATTACGACTAATATTGGCTGCTTGTATAAAGCAGCCAATCCTCAATTTAAGTTTTTAACAAAATATAAAATTAATTTAACTTTTTTGCATCCAATTTAAATCCTGCCCCGTTATTAGCTATGACTTCAATCAAAACTAAAGGACAAAGTCATGAAAGCTTTAACTCCATCAATACTCGCAGTAGTAATATGTAGTACATTTGTAAGTGCACCAAGTGAAGCATCTAGCCACAGAGAAGCGCCAAATATAAGCCGTTTCCCGACTTTAGATTCAACCGATTTTTATGTATTTAATAGTTACGAGCAAGGTCGTGATGATTTTGTAACATTAATTGCTAACTATATCCCGCTGCAAGATGCATACGGCGGTCCTAATTACTTTGCAATGGACCCAGATGCTACCTACAGCATTCATATAGATAACGACGGCGATGCTGTTGAAGATATTACATTTGCGTTTAACTTTAAAAGCATGCTTCCTAATGATAACCAAGGTGTGCAATTAACAGTTGGACCTGAAGGTAATCAACGCACCGTGTCTGTACCGCTTAAAAATGTAGGCGGTGTATCTGCCGGTGATGACAGCGCTGCAAATTTTAGCGAATCATACACAATGAGCATGATTAGCGGCGCGCAGCGTACTGGCGAAACAACGGTATTAAATAACACTGCATCAAACTCAAGCTCATTTTCTAAACCGCTTGATTATGTAGGTGATAAAACATTTGGATCGATGAGTGATTATCAAACTTATGCAGATCAATTTGTTTATCAGGTTTCAATTCCTAACTGTGAGAGCATGGCACAAGTTTTTGTAGGACAGCGTAAAGACCCGTTTGTAGTTAACCTAGGTAAAACATTTGATTTAGTTAACTATGTACCTGTAGAAGGTGATAGCGCCCCTGGTGCTGGTGACGGCGGTGGTTTTCCAGGTGGTATAACGCAATCAGCTGATAATGACGACCTTGCAGATAAAAACGTAACATCAATCGCTATCGAAATACCTAAAAGCTGTATTGTCGGTGAAGGTAACGGCGTAATAGGTTCGTGGACAACAGCAAGCTTACCTCAAGCACGTGTATTAAACCCCAATGCTAAATTTGCTAATAATGCGGTAAACGGTGGTGCATTAACTCAGGTTTCACGCCTAGGTAGCCCGCTTGTAAATGAGCTTGTAATTGGCATTAAAGACAAAGACACATTTTCTACTGCGCACCCTAAAGACGATGCACAATTTTTAGATTATGTATCTCACCCAGCACTACCAGAGTTATTAAATATTTTGTTTAAAGATGCTGTTAATACCACTCTTGGCGCAAACTTAGAAACTTTGGCACCCACTAACTTCCCGCGTACTGATTTAATCACTGCATTTTTAACGGGTTTTGCAGGCGTTAATCAACAAGCAACGGTCACACCTTCAGAAATGCTGCGTTTAAACACAGCCATTGCAGCAACAGCACAAGCTGATCAATCTGCATTTGGTGTAGCTGGCAATGACTTAGCTGGTTTCCCAAATGGTCGTCGCCCGGGTGATGATGTAGTTGATATTGCACTGCGCGTTGTGATGGGTCGCTTATGTCACCCTATTCCTGTAAATGGCGAAGACACTGACTTAGGTCTTTGTACACCAGAGGATGCTAATACGGGTACAGTTCCATTCACTGATGGCGCACCTATTGATGCAACAATGATGGACTCAACATTCCCATACCTTGCAACACCTATTGCAGGATCTAAATAAGGAGTTAACTGATGCGTAATTTAAAAACTACCCATATTTGTGTTCTCCTCAGTGCATTAACATTGGGTGCATGTAGTAGCGATGACGATAAAAAACAACCTACACCGGTTGTAAACACCGCACCTACAGCAAGCGATGCAATGCTAACAACACAAACTGAAGTAAGCATTACCGATATGCTTAACGCAAGCGATAATGATGGCGACTCACTTACTTACTCGTTAACAAGCGAGCC
This sequence comes from Pseudoalteromonas sp. NZS71_1, assembly GCF_015864305.1. Lineage (NCBI taxonomy): Bacteria > Pseudomonadati > Pseudomonadota > Gammaproteobacteria > Alteromonadales > Pseudoalteromonadaceae > Pseudoalteromonas > Pseudoalteromonas sp. NZS71_1. The sequence continues at coordinate 401,337 of NZ_JADYXM010000001.1, forward strand.
AATGCTCGGTACTGTTAATGTTGACAGTGATGGTAACTTTACTTATACACCTAATAAAGAAGCAACAGGTTCAGATAGCTTTATGTTTGGTGTAAGTGATGGCGTTAATTCGCAAGTTACTGCAACAGTAAGTATTACAATTGAGGCGCTGCAAGTTGACTTTGCTCAATTTGCAACCGATGCATTTAATCAAGCGCCAAATGCAGAGCCGTTAACTGTTAATGGTCGGGTGTTTACAAACACTGATACCGATGTTGATGGATTAATTTCTACAAGCGGTAACTAACCAAGTCATTAAGCTGACAGGCCACGGATGGCTTTTTTCAAAGGATATTTATAATGCATTTATCAGTACTTAAACCCCTCACTATTATTGCTATTTGCTTAACCTCTTTCGCGGTGAGTGCGGCTCCTTATACTCCAAAAGATGACGCAGTTATTGCCTCAAGCAATTCAACACTTAGTGCCTCTCTCTCTGTTGACGAAATAAATACTTTAGTAAATAATAGCCAATATGCAGGCCAAACAGAGCGCTTACAAGGGCTACTTAAAACCCGCTTAGCTCAGTTATATAACCAAACACCCACGTCTCAAATTGGTTACTTATATGCTCGTGTTTTACAAAAAGAGCACCTTTTTGACGAAGCAATTAACGTTGCCAACAACGTTTTGATTACCGAACCAAAGCACAGTAATAGCCATTTGTTGCTGGCCAATATATTGATGACCCAAGGTGAATTTACAAAAGCAAAACAACACTGTGTTGCCTTGATTGGTCAAGTAAGCACCATTACTGCTAGCACTTGTGTGCTAGACGTACAAAGCCAGCATGAAAGTGTTTTAGACAGCTACCAAACATTAGTTAAAATTATAAACAATAACCAAACTAGTTTAGCTACAAACCATGTTTTAAGTGAAATGAGCTACCGTCTAAGTAACTACAAACAAGCTATGTCTCACTTACAAAGTGTAGATTTAGTTCAAGCCCCTGTGAGCCTTATTGTTTTATGGGCCGATATTCAAATTGCTCTAAATCAACCACAACAAGTATTAAACACATTAAGCGTACTGCTTCCTGATAAAAGTAATTTAGAGGATGCTATTTTGCTAAGACTTTCAATCGCAGAAAAAAAACTAAATAAACGCGATAAAAAATGGCAAAATACAATGGCGCAAAGAGTTACACTACGAGAGCTTCGCAAAGATTCTTTTCATGCAAGTGACTTAGCTAAATATTACCTTGATGTACAACCAAATCGCGAAAAAGCACTTTACTGGGCTCATATTAATTGGCAGCAGGCTAAAATGAGCACCGATGAGCAATTACTTATTCAAGCAAAAGCGATGCAACGAGATACACTATGAAAACGCCTTATCTATTTATACTCACTTTAATGCTGTGCATTTTTTCAACTTACAGCTTTGCCCATCAACTAAGTACAAGTTATATAACCTTAAATAGCGAGAACAATAACGACACCAACAAAAACCAATACACGGGTACTTGGCAAATTAATATAGCCGACTTAGAGCACGCAGTGCCTCTGGATTTAGATAAAAACGGGCAAATTTCGTGGGCAGAAATAAAAGCAAAACGCAGCTCAATTAATAACTTCATTGAAGAAAATTTAAATATCACGCAAAACGCGCAATCATGCCTTTTAAAAAGTGAAGGTATCTATCAGCTAGATAACCATTTTAACCAGCCTTATTTGGTTATTCCGCTGCTGTTTAGCTGCAATGATAGTGAAACAATCTCTCTTTCGTATTCTGCTTTTTTTAATACCGATGCCAATCATAAATCCATCGTAAATATAAACGGTGTATCTCGTGTATTTAATATCAACGAGGCACAACAAACGTTCAGCTTTGAGCAAACAAGTTATTTAAGTACGTTTAATCAATACGTGTATCAGGGTGTTTTACATATTTGGATTGGTATTGATCATATTTTATTTTTAATCGCCCTGTTACTTACCTGTGTTTTAAAACGCAGCGATAAAGCATGGCAAGGTATTAGCTCTAAAAAACAAATTATTAAACACACAGCATGGATAGTAACCGCGTTTACACTTGCGCACTCTATTACGCTTACCGCAACAGCTATGAGCTTAGTCTCACCAAATAGCCGCTGGGTAGAGCTTGGAATTGCTATATCGGTTTTATTTGCAGCATTAAATAATGTGTGGCCGTTGGTACTTCGTTTAGGTTGGCTTACTTTTGCTTTTGGTTTACTACATGGGATGGGATTTGCGAGCGTACTTGGCGAACTTGGCTTGTCGAGCGACTATCAACTGCTTAGTATATTGGCGTTTAATTTAGGCGTCGAAATCGGCCAACTTAGTATCTTACTAGTAGCCTTACCAATACTCATTTATGTACGACACTACACTTGGTATAAAAAGTGGTTAATGCCAATGGGCTCCGTTGCTATCGCAATCATTGCACTTCAGTGGTCAATCGAGCGCTTTTAAATAGACTAAAATAAAAAAGCTAGCCAAATATTGGCTAGCTTACTTTTTAGTTTATCTACTTTGCGCTTTACTATGCTTTATCAAATGGCATCAGTAATGTTTTCATCGCAGGGCGAAGCGCTATTAACACTGTTTTTTCGGTTAGCTCAGGGTAGAGTAACTTTCTAAGTAATAACCCTGCCATCATCGAAAAAATAACATTAATTCGACTTTCAAGTTCAAGCTCATCAATGTCTTTGAGCGCACTTCGCTCGCTTGTTAAAAGCTGTCTCATGCGCCCGCGTGCTTGAGTATCCATATCACGTAGCAATGAAGCTACTTTAACATTTCGACCTGCTTCAGCCATCATATCTAAGTCAACTACACATGCCCCTGTGTCCATGTGCCTTTGAACACCAATGTTTAAGCCATCTAAAAGAGCTGCTAAAACATCACCAGGGTGATCTTCAAACTGTTGGAAGATAGAAAACATTTCTTCCATGTCTTTTTCAATAATGCTTTCTATAATTGCTTCTTTACTTTCAAAGTAATTATAAATATGGCCCGCACTCATCCCTGCCGTTTTAGATATTTCAGCCATGCCTGCACCGTGGTAACCTTTTCGGCGAAAACACTCTGCAGCCGCTGTTAGTATTTGTTCGCGCCTAGCTTGCGCTATAGCGGGATCTGTTTGCCTTTTTGCTTTAGGCTTCATGTTCAACTCCACTACCAAGTCATAAACTCAGTAAAGCAAGAGCTATAAATAGTCTCGCTATATAAATATGTAATGCGGCTTTAAAAGCCGCAAATATTATTTCTCTTCCTGAGCTGTTTCACTGGTTACGTTCCATCCGCCACCAAGCGCTTTGTACAAATTAATTTGGCTTGCAAGATACGCTTGCTGACCCGAAATTAACTGTTGCTGCGCGCCGTACCACGTACGCTGAGCATCAAGTACTTGCAAGTAGCTATCTGCGCCTTTTTCGTAACGCATTTTTGATAAATCAAACGTGATTTGTCGGCTACTTATAAGCATATCAAGCGCACTTAGTTGCTCTTGGTAACCTTCTCTATCAGCAAGTGCATCGGCAACTTCGCGAAACGCATTTTGAATTTTTTGCTGGTACGTTGCCACCGCAATTGCTTGATCGGCTTTTGCCACATCAAGATTTGCTTGGTTACGTCCCATATTAAAAATAGGTAAGCTAATTGTCGGCACAAAACTCCATGTCCCTGAGCCTGAATCAAATAAGCCACTTAAGTCACTTGAAGCAGTGCCGGCATTGGCCGTTAAGCTAATGCTTGGATAAAACGCCGCACGTGCAATGCCAATATTGGCATTTGCAGCAAGCATTAAATGCTCAGCGGCTTTAATATCAGGGCGTTGCGATAGCAGATCAGACGGTAAACCAACTGGCACTTCTGGCATGCTGATCAAATTAGTTAGGTCTTTGTTAGGCAGCAAATCGGCTGAAACAGATTTCCCTACTAATAAATCTAGGGCACTTTTATCACGCTTTAACAAACGCTTATATGTTGCTATATCTACTTTTGCTGTAGCTACTGTGCTTTTAAGCTGCTCAAGGGTAATTGAAGACGTAGCCCCCAAATCAAAGCTTTTTTGCGTAAGCGATAATGACTCTTGCTGAGAGGTTAGCGTTTCTTTTGCCAGCTCTAGCAGTTGTAAGTCCGTCGCGTAGCTAAGCCACGCATTTGCAAGCTCAGAAATTAAAGACACCTGCGTACTGTATTGACTAAGCTCTGTAGAGTATAAATTTTGGAGTGCTTGCGCTGATTGGTTGCGCACTTTGCCCCAAATATCTAACTCGTAAGAGGTAATACCTACTGTTGCACTGTACTGCGAGCTAATAGCTGCATCGCCAGTACCCGACAAATCAGCCGGTAAACGCTGGCGCGTACCAGAAGCATTTAAATCAAGTGACGGATACAAAGCAGAATCTTCGATTTGATACAAACCACGAACACGCTGCACATTAAGCACTGCAATTTGCATATCTTTATTATGCTCAAGGCTTTGCGTAATTAAGGTTTGTAGTTTTTCATCATTAAAAAACTGCTGCCAATTTAATTGCTGCGCAGCGCTTTGCTCAGTACCTGATGCATAAGCATCAGATACTGGTAGAGCAAGGTCTTTTTGCTCTGGCGCTAATTGACAACCACTTAGCACCAATAAAGCAATTGCACTTAGGCTGAATGTTTTAATGCTCATTCTGCGCTCTCCTTTGTTGTCTCGTTAGTTTTACCAGGGAATACACGGCGAACTAACACAAAGAACAACGGTACAAATACAACAACTAATATTGATGATGCGAGTGTGCCGCCAATAATCGAAATACCTAACGCATTTTGTGCGCCAGAACCTGCACTTGAGGCAATAGCAAGTGGTAAAACACCACAAATAAAGGCCATCGAAGTCATGAGTATTGGACGTAATCGTAAGCGTACAGCTGCAATAGCCGCATCAACTAAGCCAAGCCCATCATCCATTTTATGAATCGCAAACTCTACAATCAGTATCGCATTTTTAGATGCCAAACCAATGGTGGTCAACAAGCCAACCTGCAAGTAAATATCGTTAGATAAGCCACCGCCTAGCGCTGCCATAATTGCACCAAATATACCCAGTGGCACAATCATCATTACCGCAAACGGTACCGACCAACTTTCATAAAGTGCAGCTAAACATAAAAATACAAACAATAGCGATAAGCCATATAGTAAAGGTGCTTGACCACTACTTGAGCGCTCTTGGAATGAAATACCGGTCCACTCAGACGAAATACCATTAGGTAATTGTTTTACTAAGCGTTCCATTTCATCCATTGCTTGGCCTGTACTGTAACCCGGCGCTGCGCTACCTTGAATTTCCATTGCTGAAAAACCATTGTAACGCTCTAAACGTGGCGAACCATACGTCCAGTAAGCACTAGCGAACGCTGAAAACGGCACCATATCGCCATTATCATTGCGCACATACCACTTATTTAGATCCTCAGGCACCATGCGCGATTGTGCATCACCTTGCATATACACTTTTTTAACTCGACCACGGTCAATAAAGTCATTCACATAACTACTACCCCATGCTGTCGAAAGTGTACTGTTAATATCGTTTTGCGACACACCAAGCGCTTCGGCTTTTGCCAAATCTGTATCAAGTTGTAGTTCTGGCATATCTTCTTGTCCATTTGGACGTACGCCCGCTAAAATTGGACTTTGGCTTGCTAAACCTAATAACTGATTTCGTGCCGCCAAAAGTGCGTCATGGCCAAGGCCTACACGGTCTTGTAAGAAAATATTGAAGCCATTAGCAGTACCCAGTTCAACAATTGCAGGTGGCGGGAATGCAAACACAAACGCTTCTTTTATCGTTGAAAAGTAGCCCATCGCTTTACCTGCAACACCTTGAACAGATAACTCGTCACGTTGACGCTCATCCCAATGTTTAAGGTTAACAAAGGCAATTGCTGAGTTTTGGCCAGAGCCTGCAAAACTAAAACCAGTAACGGTAAAAATACCATTCACAGCTTCAGATTGATCGTTTAAAAAGTGATTTTCTACCTTTTTAACAACCTCAAGCGTTTGCTGTGTTGTAGAGCCTGCTGGCAGTGAAACTTGGTTAAACAAAATACCTTGGTCTTCGTCAGGTAAAAATGCCGTTGGCAAGCTTGAGAATACATAAACCATACCGCCCACAATCACACCATAAATAAGTAAGTAGCGTTTAGAGTGCGTAAGCATACGGCCTACAAAGCTTTGTGCACCTGAATTTGTTTTATCAAAACCACGGTTAAAGCCTGTAAAAAATCGGCCAAATAACGTCTCATTGTTATGTACATGGCTTGGTTTTAAAAGCGTTGCACACAATGCAGGCGTTAAAATAAGAGCAACTAAAACAGATAACCCCATCGCCGATACCAGTGTTATAGAAAACTGACGATAAATAATACCGGTAGAGCCACTAAAGAATGCCATTGGGATAAATACCGCAGAAAGCACCATGGCAATACCTACCAGCGCGCCTTTAATTTCATCCATCGATTTACGCGTAGCTTCAAGTGCCGAGAGTTTTTCCTCGGTCATTAAGCGCTCAACGTTTTCTACAACAACGATTGCGTCATCTACCAATAAGCCTATGGCAAGTACCATTGCAAACATCGTTAGCGTATTTATTGAATAACCAAAGGTGTACAAAATACCAAACGTACCTAGTAAAACCACTGGCACTGCTATTGTTGGTATAAGTGTTGCCCTAAAGTTTTGTAGGAACAAATACATAACTACAAAAACAAGTACAACAGCTTCAATTAAGGTGTGAATAACTTTTTCGATAGATAACGATACAAACGGCGTTGTGTCGTAAGGTATAACAGCATCTAACCCTTCAGGGAAAAACGGTTTTAGCTCTTCAATTGCTTTTTTAACTCCAGCGGCAGTATCAAGTGCGTTAGCACCACTGGCTAATTTAATACCTAATCCTGATGCCGGTTGTCCATCGTAACGAGCAACAACGCGGTAGCTTTCACCGCCAAGCTCTACTCTAGCAACGTCCTCTAGACGTACAAAAGAGCCATCTGGATTGGTTTTAACCAATATTTGTTCAAATTGCTCTGGCGTTTGTAATCGACTTTGAGCCGTTACTGTTGCATTAAGTTGCTGACCATCAACGGCAGGCATACCGCCAAGTTGACCAGCAGATACTTGTGCATTTTGCGCACTAATTGATGCACTAATATCAGCGGGTGTAAGCTTATAATTTTGTAACTTTGAAGGGTCTAACCAAATACGCATCGCGTACTGAGAACCAAACAGCTGCACTTCACCTACGCCTTCAACACGTGAGACAATATCTTGCACGTTTGATGAAACATAATCGCCAATATCAATATTGGTCATGCTGCCATCTTTAGACACAAAAGCATAAACCATTAAAAAGTTACGCGCTGACTTTGCCACTACAACACCTTGCCTTTGAACGGCTTCTGGTAATAGTGGAGTCGCTGTCGCTAGTTTATTTTGCACTTGGACTTGTGCAATATCAGGGTCTGTTTCAGCGCTAAACGAAAGTGTAAGCGTAGCAGAACCACTCGACTCAGACGTAGATGACATATAAAGCAGGCCATCAAGTCCTTTCATTTTTTGCTCAATAACTTGCGTTACCGTATCTTCAAGTGTACGTGCAGATGCACCAGGGTACGTTGCAGTAATACTCACTGCAGGTGGTGCAATTGAAGGATACTGCGAAATAGGTAAACTCCTAATCGCCAAAATACCTGCAAGCATCACTACAATAGCGAGTACCCAAGCAAATATCGGTCTATCGATAAAAAATCGTGACATTAAAACTCTCCGTTATTGCGCTTGATCGGCTTTAGCAGACGATTGAATTTCAGATGGATTCACTGGTGCACCAGGGCGGATTTTTTGTAAACCTTCAACTATTAACTTATCGCCATCCAGTAAGCCATCAGTAACAAGCCAATCAGAACCAATCGTTCTATCTACTTTTAATACGCGGCTTTCTACTGTGTTGTCTTTGCTGACAACCATTGCTGTTGGTTCGCCTTTTGAATTACGGCTAACACCACGTTGCGGAGCTAAAATAGCACCCGCCTTAACACCTTCCACAATAGAAGCTCGGGCATACATGCCTGGCAGTAATAATTTTTCTGGGTTTGAAAATTTAGCACGTAGTATTACTGAGCCAGTACTTGGATCAACTGTCACTTCAGAAAACTGCAATGTGCCTTTATGAGGATAAACAGAGCCATCTTCCATAATAAGTTCAACGTCAGTTTGGCTAGTCGAATCAACACTTAGAGCACCTGATGATATTGCTTTTTTAAGTTTGGTAAGCTCATTACTTGATTGTGTTAAATCGATATAAATTGGATCTAACTGAGTCACTGTAGCAAGTGCAGTACTTTGGTTAGCACTAACTAGTGCACCTACAGTTACGCTTGATTTACTAATTTGACCACTAATTGGTGACGACACATGGCTGTAATCAAGGTTAATTTGCGCCGATTTTAACTGCGCTTTAGCCGTTAATAATTCTGCTTTTGCTTGTTTGTATGCAGCATCTGCTTCATCAAAGTCTTGCTGACTTACCGCTTTTATTTTTAAAAGCTCGCTAAAACGAGATGCTTTAGCTTTACTACTTGAAATACTCGCCTGAGCACGTGCAACACTTGCTTCACTTGCTGCTAAGTCTGCTTCAAATGTCGCAGGGTCTATTTGATACAGAGCCTGGCCTTGTTTAACCTCTTTACCTTCAACAAATAAACGAGATTGCACAATACCACTTACTTGTGGGCGAATTTCAGCAATTTGAAATGCACTGATACGACCAGGAAGTTCTTTTTTGAGAGTAAGCGCTTGGCTTTTTAATGTAAGTACACCCACTGGTACAGCTTTAGGAGCTGAAGCTTGTGACTGCTCAGCAGCCTGATCGCAACCAGTTAAAGCAACAGAACCGACGAGGGCTGACAATACAAATAAAGCGATGCGGGAACGCTGCATGTTAAATACCTTTTAGTTTAGAGTGAACGATCATTCTAAATTAAAACGCGCTGATAATGAATCTTAATTAGAAGAAATTTACACAAACTTACACTCCTCAGTACAATATACGTCTTAGGTTGCATTTAATGTTAATTAGATGAAAATAGAATCAAGACTGTATGAAAATAAAACAACTTAACATATTGAAATAATATCTCATTTTAGAAACGAAGTTTTTAACAGACACAAAAAAGCCAAGCAAATACAGCTTGGCTATTTATATAAAAACTAAAGCGCACACCTTATTTTAAAGGATATTAGCACTCTGCGGGTTAATAACCCTTGAAACTAACAACTGCTCTACCCTAATTCCTTCTACATCAACAACTTCAAACTTAAAGCCTGAAAAAGTTAAATGCTCCGCGCGTTTAGGTATTCGCTTCATATTGTAAATTAAAAAGCCAGCGACCGTTTCATAGTGCATCTGATCAGGAAATTCTTCTATATCAAGTACTTTTGCTAAATCGGTAATTGGGGTTAAGCCATCTACAAGCCATGAATTTTTATCGCGTTCTATGATTAATTCGTCGCCTTGATGAGTAATTAAATCACCCATAAACCCTTTCATTAAATCTTTTACCGTTACAATACCCACCGAAAGCGCATATTCGTTTACGACAACAGCAAATGGTTTTGCTGCGCTTTTAAACGCATTTAAAGCTTCTGATAGGCTTAATGTTTCGGGTAAGTAAAAAACATCTTTATCAATGAGATCATCGTTTATATTGGCAGCTTCGCCCTTTAGTACTTGTCGTAAAATATCTTTAGATTCAACAGAGCCATGCAACTTATCTAAATTTCCTGACACAACTAAAAAGTGGTTATGAGGATGGTCAATAATTTTAGTCGCAATATCATGGCTAGATTCGTTTAAATCAAAATATACAATTTGGTCGCGTGGCGTCATTACGCTTGATAAAAATCGCGCTTCTAGATCAAACACATTGCCAATGAGTTCATACTCTTGCTTTTGCAAACTACCGTATGCAGCACCTGCTTCCATCATGGCAACAATGTCCTCTGTTGTCACATTGTCTTCTCGCTCAGCGGGCACTTTAAATAAGCGCAGCACAAAGTTAGTTACCCCATTAAAAAACATCACCAGCGGGGTTAATGCAAAGGTAACCCAGCGCATTATTGTAACCACTCTAACAGCGACCGCTTCAGGCATGATCATCGCTAAACGCTTTGGCATTAAATCGGCGAATAATATAAATAAGGATGTAATAGTAAAAAACGAGAATAAAAAGCTAATTTTTTCTAAATGCGCACCTTGATAAAACAATACCAACACACTTTCAACATAAGGCGATAAGGCCTGCTCACCCACAATACCACCCAATATCGCTATCGCATTGAGCGCTATTTGGATCATGGCAAAAAAAGCCCCTGGATTTTCTTGTAGCTTTAGTACCGCTGCTGCCTTTATATTCCCTTCATCTGCCATTACTCGCAGTTTTATTTTACGCGACGCTGCAATTGCTATTTCTGACATAGCAAACAACGCACTGATCAAGATCAATAAGCTAATCCCGATTAAATCACCCATTTAACGCTCCAATAAGTTAGCGCTTTTTTAAACAAAAAGCAGCTGGATTATAATCGGTTTTTTAAACGCAGCAATTTATATTTACGAAATATATTTAAGCTATTAATTTTCAATTGGTTGAGAGGTAAAACAGCAAATTTAAAGTGCTTAAATTTTATTAAAGGCGACTTTTAATTGAGAAACTAAAGCCGGATCCATATTTATATTACAGGCAAAAAATAACGGAGACTGAGTTGTATTTAAATTAAGTAATGGTTCGAGTAACTCAAGCTTAGGCTCTGTTTTAACTCGGTAGTTAAATTGCTTTTTGTTGAGGATAACAAAATCAAGTATATGGTGACGAGTGCTTATGAGTTTATCTATTTTATCTAGGCTATCGATGAGTAATAAATGCTTGTTCTCACTAAAGCCCCTCTCAAGCAAATAGTGATGACTAAAGTTATCACGCAGTACTGCTATTTTATATTTTTTAGCATCATTGAGAGTATTTAACTTTATACCTCTGGACTTTAGACCATAGATGGCAGAATCAAAGCTTTCCAGTTCACCCACCCAGTTAAACTTACTTTCTCTATTAGGTAATCGAACAATTGAAAATATACAGGTATTTTTATCGCGTAGCGCTGCATTGTAGGATATGGCCCAACTATGCGCCAATATAGTGTAGTTTATACCTGTACCTTCTAGCGCTTTATGAACTTTATCGACAGAGCGGCCAACGAGTTTATTATCTTCATTAATATACTGAAAGTCCGGAAATACTTCCGTTACTATTGTGATTTCAGTTGCATCAACTTTAATACAGCTAATGAACAATAAAAAGATCAATAATTTCATTTAGCAAGGCCTCAACTAACTCATTATAAGTATTTAATAAATATAGCTGAGGCTTTATGAACTGCTAGTTTTTAGTCATGTAATGCACACTTATACGCTGATAGTGCTAGTATTTATAGCTCATACAGCTTACTTGTTCATCGCACTAATTAAAAAGGCTGAAATTTTAGCGCCTTCTCTAAGTGTCGTTTCAGAGCTTGATTGGCCCACTAAAGAGCTGTCGGTAAATGGCGCTATTTCCATCATATCCGCACCCGTAATCGGAAACTCATCCGCAATGGCTGATAAAATATCAAGCGCATGCTGTGGTGTTAAACCATTATGTTCTGGCGTACCTGTGGCAGATGCAAACTCTGCATCAAGCGCATCAATATCAAAGCTTACGTATACTTCATCAACGTTATCAGCTTTTAACTGTGCAATAGCGTCGGCAGCAACCGCTGCTGCGCCGCGCTCAATGATTTCATGTGCCCAATGTTGCTTAACGCCAAAGGTACTTTCCCAGTGTGCTTTAGGCTTGCCACTTGAGCGTATACCAAATTGTATTAAATGATGTGGCGCTGGTAAAAACTCTAAAATATGTGTACACCAAGAGCCAAAACATAAATCTATGCCTAGGCGCTCAACAAGTAAATCTGTATGCGCGTCAAAGTGAATAATAGCGGTACGCTTACCTTGCTCACGTTTTGCTTTTAAGTACGCTTTGGTAAGTGGGTAACTAATTGAGTGATCGCCACCAATACCAAATATCCCTTTATCTTTAAATGTTGCGTAAAAGCTGTCGCATACATCCTCTGTGATTGATAACGGACTTACGTAATAGTCGTTATCTTCATTACCGTATAGGGCTTTTTGGCAATTAGAAATGGTTGCATCATTTAGGTATTTATCATGAAGTAAATGTGGGATCACACGTACATCGCCTAAATCAAACGAGTGACACTGCGGTTGCTGATCAATTAAAGCTGAGCGCACAAACAGTGGCCCCCAGTTTGCTCCGCGTAAAATACCACCGCCACAGTCTGAGCTGATACCTAACATAACGGCTTTATGTGGAGAATTTGGTAATTCATTTAAAGACTCGCGCCACAAATTATCAACGTTTTCAGTTTGTCCATAAAGTTTATTACGCAGTGCGGCTTTGCGCTCTTTTGCAGTATTTACTGTGTATACGCCATCACCCGGTGCGCACAAACAGTGCTCAACTTTGTTTTTAAATGCTTCAAATTGTGTGCTCATAATAAACTCCTTCGATTTTTATTCTGTACGTAGCTAATTACTTTTGATTAGTTATGCAAAATCACCAAAAGTGCCTAAACTTCAAATAAATTCCACTTTGCTAAATAACTCTGTGCCTAATATAAATAAACACGTTAGCTTTTACGTGTTTAATAAAAACTTAAACTATTGAATTAATTTAATATTAATGAACATTTACCATAAACTATTTAATTGCAGTTACGCGCTTGTGTGATACTTATTATGTCTGCTTGAACATGTCAACAGCACAACAAGCCTACGTATATAAGCACTTGATTGAATATTCATAGTTGATGAATAAATCAAATTAATCCTTAAAATTATTAAGACTTAATTGGAGGAGTTAAGGTAAAACGGACAATCGTCCTGTACTTGATAAACGTTTATGGCAATGATGCCAGATTGACAACAAATTATTTTAAAAGGCTTAGTTATGGAAAAGGTATTTCACTTAGGACTATGTATTGACGATCTTAAAGGTGCAAAACTTGCGATTGTACCGGGCGATCCAGATCGTGCTGCACGCATTTCACAATTCCTAGACAACCCAACCTGCCTTGCTCAAACTCGTGAGTTTCATGTTTACTTAGGTCAACTAAACGGCCATTCGGTGGTTGTTTGTTCTACGGGTATTGGTGGTCCATCTACGTCGATTGCAGTAGAAGAATTAGCACAACTTGGCGTGCGTAAATTTTTACGTATTGGTACAACAGGTGCGATTCAGCCACATATCAACGAAGGCGAAATTTTAATTAGCCAAGCGTCTGTACGTTTAGACGGTGCAAGCCAGCATTTTGCTCCTCTTAGCTACCCTGCTGTGTCTGACTTTTATGCAACACAAGCTATGGTACAAGCATGTAAAAACTTAAATATCGATTTTCATATTGGTATTACTGCATCAAGCGATACATTTTATCCAGGACAAGAGCGTTACGATACGCATTCTGGTTACGTTCCTAAATCACTACAAGGTAGCTGCGAAGAGTGGCAAAAACTTGGCGTAATGAACTACGAAATGGAATCAGCAACATTATTCACTATGTGTGCAGCCCTTGGTTTACAAGCTGCATGTGTAGCAGGCGTACTTGTTAATCGTACTCGCCAAGAAATACCAAATGTTGACCATGGTGAAATTGAGCGTAAATCTGTAGCGGTAGTATTAGAAGCGGCTAAAGTATTACTTGATTAATATAAGTTCTATTAATTAATGGGCTATTATAACGATAAGAAAATGGCTCAGTAACAAGGCAAAAATTATGAAGTATAGTTGTCTTATATGAATAATTTTTAACGCAGTTAGTGAGTTATTTAATTCGATAGAATGGCACATTTTAATAAAGCACAGCTCTGCCTGTGCTTTATTGTTTTTAAGAGGTTATTTTAGCTGAGCGCTAATTACTTCTATTGCCGGTAGATTTTTAAAACTTGCAAGTACAGCACGTGCTACACCCGCTTGGTTTTCATGGCCTGCGGTTTCTAAAAGTGTAATTGATTTTACTGTACTTTCGTTAAAGCTAAGCCCTGCGATAAATAATTGGCTAAGTGCACTTTGTAGTGGCGACAAGCTTGGGCTGTATGCTGCGTTTTCTGCGTAACTTCCGTAAAAATCACCATTTTTAAATGTACTAATTTTTACTGCACTAAAGTTTTTACTATAGGGTACGTATGCGTTTAATGCTGTACTTGCTAGTTTTTCATCTAGTTGATCATTTGCAAATACTTGCTGGTGAGGCTCTGGATTAAACAAGCTAAACGCGTTACCTAAATCAGTCGGCCCAAACGAGTGCGGCAGTAATTCTGCCAATTTAAAGTGTTGCTCTGGCAATAAAATATCAAACTCTTTCGCATCAGCGAGTTCGTTCATGAACTGACGACAATACCCACACGGTGCATCGCTAATCGCTATTTTAACTATTTTTTTAGCGCCGTTTAACCATGCGTTATTTATAGCCGATTGCTCTGCATGAACCACTAAACTCAATGCTTGATGATCAAACTCTACATTTGCACCAAAGTAAAAGTTTACCTCATCGTTTTCATCAAGTGCTTTAACAATTGCGCCTACATGAAAATCTGATATCGGCGCAACGGCATACTCAGAGGCTAAAGGTACTAAACCTTGTAATAATGCATCATCAGACACATTTAATTGTGCGCATAACTGCTTAATATTATTAGAATTTAATATGCCACGTTGTGATTTTAATTGACTACGTAATGACGCTGTTTGCGCTACGTTTAATGTGATGTGCGAATTTGTAAGTGCTGTATCTTGCTGTACAGTAAAAGTTGCTGAAGCCATAACATTTTTTAATTATTCAATGGCTAAGTAGTTTAAAAGGTTAAGCCGCTAATTGCTAGGGCCTGTTGACCTTTCAGGATTAAAATTTGTTCTAACTAGGGACGATTTAATCGTGGCGCGAGGTTTGTAACCTAGTGGGCTAAGTAAAAACCGAGCAACAAAGAGTTAATCGTCCCTAGGACGAACCTTCGGGCAGCGCGTGTTTGGTCTTTATGCTGCGTTATCGCCTATTTATGGGGAATAACCACACTACATAGGCTCTGCCTTGCCTAAATACCAAATACACTGCTGCAAATTTAACCTCGAAAGATAAACAGGCCCTAGGTTATTAAACGCAAAAAAAGGGAGCACATCGCGTGCTCCCTTTAATTTTAACTGGTATGCCCAACAAAATAATTAATTGGTATACCTAACAAAATAACATGTTAGCCGGTATTACGCATACCTGCTGCAATACCTGTCATCGTGATCATTAATGCATTATCAATGTCACCTTCGTTGCGTTTTTCCTCTGAGCGAGCACGGCGTAAAAGCTCAACCTGTAGTAAGTTAAGTGGATCGGTGTACGGGTTACGTAAACTAATCGACTCTTTAATCCAAGGTTGTTCGGCTAGTAGGCTTTTTTGCGGGCTAAGTGATTGCACCAAGCTAATTGCTTCTTGAAGCTCTTTACGAAGTGTTACACCCAGTGGTTTGTACATATCTTCCACCAGCGCATTATCATAATGCTCACTCAACCAACAATCGGCTTTACTAAATACCATTTCTAGCATTTCTAGGCGCGATCTAAAGAACGGCCACTGTAAGCTCATTTCGTTTAGGGTTTCTGCGCCGTACTTATTAAGCGCAGCTTTTAAGCCTGTTAACGCACCTAGCCATGCAGGAAGCATTAAACGGTTTTGGCTCCACGCAAAAATCCATGGAATAGCACGCAGGCTTTCAACACCGCCATTAGGGTTACGTTTCGCAGGACGCGAGCCAAGCGGCAACTTAGACAGCTCAAGCTCAGGTGTTGCCATTCTAAAGTAAGGTACAAAGTTTTCATCATGGCGAACTACATTACGGTAATGCTCACACGACTCCTCACTTATTAGCTTCATTACTTCGCGCCACTGCGGTTTTGGCTCTGGTGGCGGTAATAAGTTACTTTGCAGAACTGCGCCTGCGTAAATATTTAAGCTTTGCAGTGCTACATCGGGTAAACCAAATTTAAAGCGAATCATCTCGCCTTGCTCGGTTACACGCAAGCCACCTTTTAATGAGCCAGGCGGTTGTGAATGCAGCGCTTGTGCAGCGGGTGCACCACCACGTCCTACTGTACCACCACGTCCGTGGAATAAAACAAGCTCAATACCACGTGCATCAGCAAGCTGTACTAGCTTATCCATTGCTTCGTACTGCGCCCAACCTGCTGCCATCATGCCAGCATCTTTAGCTGAATCAGAGTAACCAATCATTACGTTTTGGGTGTTTTTAATGTGCCCGCGATACCAAACATTATCAAGCAATGTGGTAATTACATCACTGCCTGCGTTTAAATCGTCGAGTGTTTCAAACAACGGTGCTACTGGTAAATCAAAGCTACAGCCGCTTTCTTTTAGCAACAGTTGTACTGCTAAAATGTCTGACGCTGTTCGTGCCATTGAAATAATATACAAACCAAATGTTGCTTCGTCTTGCTTGGCAATTACATCAAAGGTATCAAGTACTTCTTGTACATCAGGGCTTGGTTGCCAATGCTTTGGAATAAGCGGTCTGCGTGAGTTAAGCTCTGCAAGTAAAAATGCTTGTTTGTCTTGCTCTTGCCATTGGTTATAGTCGCCTAAACCTAAATAACGAGTCAGTTCTGAAAACACATCGCCGTGGCGAGACGAATCTTGGCGCACATCAAGTTTAGCTAAACGCAAACCAAAGCTATTTATACGGTGCAGTAAATCAAGTAATAAGCCATCCGCAACTACTTTCATATTACACTTTAATAACGAGCGATAGCACACTTCAACTGGGTGCTTAAGCTGATTAATATTAGTAATTAAATCTTGTGAATCGCTGCGCTTATTTTTAATTTTAGCACCTAAGTGCGCCACTGTTTCTGCAACCTGATTTTTAAGCTTTTTGATCACCGCTCTATATGGTTCAAACTCTTGCCCTGCAAGCTCAACAAGCTCATCACTGGCATCTGACATAGATAATTCAGCGCACAACGTTTTTAAATCTTGAATGTATAAGTTAAGTGCCATCCAACGACCATGATCAAGCACTTCTTTTGTTACCTGCGATGTTACAAATGGATTACCATCACGGTCTCCACCCATCCACGATGTAAACTCAATTGGGCTGTAATCTATTGGCAACTCTAAGCTCAACTGGTCTTTAACATTGGCTGAAAATTCACGTAAAAAGCGCGGAACCGCATGCCAGAGGCTATTTTCTATTACTGCATAGCCCCATTTGGCTTCATCAACTGGCGTTGGGCGAGAGCGACGAATATCGTCGGTATGCCAAGCTTGGCTAATCAGCTGTTCAATACGATTTAAAATATTGTCCCGCTCTTGCACTAAGTTGTCTTTTCGCTCTAATGACGCTAAGCAATCACTTAGTTCAACGTGTTTGTTAATAATAGTACGGCGCGTAACCTCGGTTGGGTGAGCGGTCAATACTAAGTTTATGTGGAGTTTTGAGAGTGTTTCGGCCAAATGATTACTGTCTAACTGGCCTTGTTCTGCTTTTGTAGCTAACGTTTTTAATGTTTGAGTGAGAGGGTTTTGTTGACCAAGGCCAACGTCATTAAAACGCGAAACGGTATGAAATTGCTCTGCTACATTAGCAAGGTTTAAAAAATGATTAAATGAACGGGCAACCGGTAAAAGCTCTTCATCACTAAGCGCATGTAAAACATCTATTAGCGCTTGTCTGTCGTCTTCGTTACCACTGCGAGATGATTTTGATAAAGCACGAATTTCTTCCACTTTATCTAAAATCGCTTGACCTTGGGCATCTTTGATTGTTTGTCCTAGTAGTTGCCCTAGTAAATTTACATTACCTCGCAAGGCGGCGTATTGTTCACTCATTTATCAGTCTCCATTTTTTCGTAGGACACTATTAATATCATCATGAAGAGATATTTAATAGATCCATTTGCAATGTCTTGTCGTAAAAAAGTATATATAAAATAATCACAAAGAATTCACATGATCATTTTTTACGATGGTAACTGCCCTCTTTGTAGCACCGAAATGCAGCAACTAAAACACGCTGATAACAAAAACTTAATTACGCTTGAAGATCTTAACGCGAGCGACTTCAGTGAGCGCTACCCGTATATTGATAAAGACAAAGCAATGAACTACCTTCAAGCTCAAAAGCAATCAGGTGAAATGATTTATGGGCTCGATGTAACTTACGAAGCATGGAAAATAGTGGGTAAACACAGCTGGTTGAAAATTTTTCGCTTGCCAATAATTCGCTTTTTCGCTGACTGCGGATACCTATTATTTGCTAAGTATCGGCACTCCATCAGTCGCTTTTTAATGCCAAATACTCAGTGCAGTAATGGCCAATGTGGACTAAAAGCAAAAGGTGATAAATGAAAACTATTGTTTTATTCGGCGCAAGCAGTGCCATAGCAAATGCATACATGGAACATCTACAAATAAACACGCCTACTCATCAGATCGTTTGTATTAGTTCAAAAGGTATTGAGTCTGGCTCAAGTGTTGTCCACCTGCATACTGACTACACAAAACAAAGTTTAGCGCGCGTTACTAATTACCTAAAAGAGCAAAATGCCGATATACAACAAGTTATTATATTCAATGGTACACTGCACAACGAAACCCATATGCCTGAAAAAAAGCTGGAGGATTTAGACGCTGAGTATTTTAGCCAACTTCTAAATTCAAACACCCTAACTCCCCTACTTTGCTTACAGAGCGTATTACCACTGTTAACCCACAAAACGCAGTGTACTATTACTGCATTAAGTGCGCGCGTAGGCAGCATAAACGACAATAAATTAGGTGGTTGGTATACTTACCGCGCATCTAAAGCGGCGCTTAACATGCTATTTAAAACCGCTGCTATAGAGCTTGCTCGTCGTGCTAAAAATACCAAACTCATTCTGTTTCACCCTGGCACTACAGATACAGCACTTTCAAAGCCCTTTCAAAAAAATGTACCTGAAGGCAAATTATTTACGCCTGAATTTGTAGCCAAGCAACTATTTGAATTAACAAACAATAACCCTGATTTAAAACTAAACGGTGAGCCTGCTTATTTAGACTGGCAAGGCTCTACAATACCGTGGTAAGGACTTTTAATGCATTTTACTAAAGCGCAAATAGACGCACTTGAAAAACATACCCGTACACATTTAATTAATTCTCTTTCGGGTTTTAAAAGCGCTAATTTAATTGGCACGCAAGACTTACTCGGCAATACCAACTTGTCGATTGTAAGTTCGGTTATTCACCTTGGGGCTAACCCACCTTTGGTCGCCATGATTATGCGCCCTCATAGTGTGCCGCGTCATACGTTTGAAAATATTTTACAAACGGGCACTTACACCATTAATCAAGTGAATAAGTCGATTTATAAACAAGCTCATCAAACTTCAGCCCGTTACGATAAAGACGAGTCTGAGTTTGATGCTACAGGCTTAACACCTGAATACTTAAACGACTTTGCAGCCCCTTTTGTAAAAGAAAGCCGCTTAAAGTACTCGGTTAAATTTGTAGAAAATCAACATTTAGCCATCAATGGGACTGAGCTCGTTATTGGCGAAATTATGGATGTTTTTGTTGATAAAGCCGCGCTGCAAAGCGATGGTTTCCTAGATTTACAAGCAATAGAAACAGTGGCAGTAACCGGGCTTGATAGCTACCACACAAGCAATAAACTCACGCGTTTACCTTACGCTAAAAAATAATATGATCATTTAAGAGGCTATAAACTATTAGCCTCTTATCGCATAACATTGAATTTTACCTTGGTATTAATCACACTAGCTAAAAATCCAAGGAGAAAAACATGACCACTATAGGCATAGGTACACAATCAAGCGAGCAAGCGCTGGCAAGCCTAAGTAATATGACGCAAACGCTAACCCCTATTGCTGCTGACGAACATTTAGAGCGCATAGCCAAAGCGCAAGCTTATATGCTTGCAAACAACATAGATGCAATTTATTTAAACGCTGGCACCAACCTAACCTACTTTACAGGTATGAAATGGTACGCGAGCGAGCGCATGGTTGGCGCAATATTACCGGCCCTTGGTGAAGTACAATACATTGCGCCTTATTTCGAAATTGGTTCACTAAACGGGTTTAAAGTAATAGAGGGACCTATTCATGGGTGGCAAGAGCACGAAAATCCTTATGCACTTTTTGTCGAAGTACTAAAAAAGTTAAATATTAATGAAAACGCAACCATTGGCATTGATGAAAGCGCACAATTTTTTATATTCGACGGCATTAATAAAGCGCAAACGGGTTTAACACTCATAAACGCACAACCTGTAACGGCGCATTGCCGTATGCATAAATCAATTCACGAGCTTAGCTTAATGCAGCGCGCGATGGATATGACCTTAGCCGTGCATCAAGCCACAGCAAGCATGCTTTATGAGGGAGTAACCACCACCGAAGTTGAAGCCTTTATTAAGCAAGTACATCAAAAAGTAGGCGCGCCAGGTAACTATTTTTGTATTGTTTTATTTGGTGTTGCAACGTCTTTTCCGCACGGTGTTAAAGACGCCCAAGTACTTAAAAAAGGCGATATGGTATTAATTGATACCGGCTGTAAAGTACACGATTACCTATCTGATATAACCCGTACCTATGTATTTGGCGAACCTACAATGCGCCAACGGATGTTTTGGGATCATGAAAAAGCAGCGCAAATGGCCGCGTTTAATGCCGCTAAAATCGGTGCTACCTGCGAAGACGTAGACGCGGGCGCACGTACTTATTTAGCGGCGCAAGGGCTAGGTCCGCAGTACCAAACACCGGGTTGCCCGCATCGAACGGGGCACGGCATTGGGCTAGACATTCACGAATGGCCATACTTAGTTGGCGGTGATAAAACCCCACTTGCCCCTGGCATGTGCTTTAGTAACGAGCCAATGTTAGTTATACCCGATGAATTTGGCGTGCGTTTAGAAGATCATTTTTACATGACCGACAACGGCCCTCATTGGTTTACACAACCAAGTTATAGCATTGACGACCCATTTGGGCTTAACGCCTAAAGATTATTACCTTCTAAAAGAGCAGCTGTATAGCTGCTCTTTTTAGTTTGGTATTGATAAAGCTAAATTAATCCCAATATCCTTTTTTATACTTAGTTATAAGCAATCCTCAAAAGGATAAATATGAAAAACTTTAAAATTGATATCGTTTCAGACGTAATGTGCCCTTGGTGTGTAGTGGGTTATAAAAACCTAGAAACTGCACTAGAGCAACTTAAAGACGAAATGAGCGCAGATATTACGTGGCATCCTTTTGAACTAAATCCAGATATGCCAATTGAAGGTCAGGATTTAAACGAACATTTAATGCAAAAGTACAACCTAAGTGAAGAACAAGGCGACGAAAATCGTAAAAACATGTTCGAAGCCGGTCAACGTGCTGGGTTTACCTTTAATTTTGATGGCAAACGCATCATGATCAACAGCTTTGATTTGCATCGTTTATTAATGTGGGCACGTGAAGAAGGTAAGCAAACCGAGTTAAAACTCGCCTTTTTTGAAGCGCACTTCACAGATTTAAAATACTTAAATCAAGAAGAAGCACTGCTCGACGTTGTTGAAAAAGTGGGTCTTGATAAAGAAACTGCGCGCGGTATTCTACATTCAGACAAATACGTACAAGACGTACGCCAAGAGCAAGACAACTTTAAACAGATGGGTATTACTTCCGTCCCTACATTTATCATAAACGATAAATATGCACTCACTGGCGGACAACCAAGCGACTCATTCATTCAAGCACTAAAACAAATTAGTGAAGAAGAAGCCAAGCAAGACGCTTAACGAGTAAAATTGTTGTTTAATACTTAAAAAAGGCTGCACATTGCAGCCTTTCTTATATATTTATCAGTTCAAAAATAATACAAAGTTGTTATTTACCTTAGATCTCTTTTGGTGTCATTATAGAAACTACATTTAACAAATCGATAATAATACCTATAAAGGGATTTATAATGAAATATATAATTACAACATTAACTTCACTGTTTCTTTTAACCGCATGTTCGACAACACCTCTACCTGATAACCCTCACTCTACGCTAATAATGCCCAGTCCTCCGGAGTATCCAATTAAAAGTGTCCGTGAAAAAATTGAAGGTAGTGTGACAATGTCTTTTGATGTAAATACATCTGGTAAGCCCATTAATATTAAAGTGATTAAAGCTGAGCCTGTGAAAATTTTTGATAAAGCAGCGATTCGCTCTCTTTCTAAATGGCGTTACGCACCTAAAGTAGTTAATGGTATTGCGGTAGTTGATGAGAATTTAGAAATGACTATAGATTTTAATTTAGCAAAATAATAACTAACTAAAACAGGCTGCACATTGCAGCCTTTTTCTATATAGCGAAGGTTACTTCTTACTTAAAAGTAAACTAAGTACGATAAAGCACTTTAATAACATGCCAGCCGAATTTTGTTTTAACTAGGTGGGGTTCTAAAATTGCACCTTTAAATGCAATTTTGTCAAACTGTGGGACCATTTGCCCGCGTCCAAATTCACCTAAATCCCCGCCTTTTTTACCCGATGGGCATGATGAATACTTTTTAGCTAAGGTTTGAAACTTTGCACCTTTACCCAATTGCTTAATAATATCTTCTGCAATTTCTTTGTGCTTAACCAAAATGTGAAGTGCATGTGCTGTGTTTGCCATGAAAAAAGCCTTTTATACCGTTAGCTAAAATTAAACGCGGCGATTTTAGCACAGCCACCTAAACCTAGCATCTACTTATAGCTAACCAATCTAATAATTGGCAACACTTAATAGTACACTTTAATTCACGAAACCTGATATTTGATCTAAGCAGCTATATTCAGGGTCTGAGAATGGGCTTAACCTAGTTACTTTCCTTATTCGTGGTGCTTTACTTTTTTCATGGCTGGAAATAACGCCCTCCACTAAAAGCATTCTATCGCTACAACGCTTAACAAACCCCTCCGTTACATCACCGTAAAATGGGAATACTAAGTATTGCTTTGACATATTCTCTAAAGCTGCATGATCTTCATAAAAAACAAGGTGTCCATAATATCCAACTAAGCACACTTTAGTTCCAATCAGCTCACTTTGATTCTTAAACAGTTGACCCCATGATACTTTTTTACATTCAATATTTTCCTGTAAAGGAAATGCTTTTACAGAAAAAACAGATACTATTAAAAATAACAATTTAGACATAGATATAAATTTTTTCATATTTTCCTCCTATGTTTACAATAAGAAAAAATTATACATTTGGCTTCTATTAATTTTCGGGGAGGATAGCCCTATAACGCATCCGTACACTCTAACCTGAGAGGCCTAGTCATTTTATAACCTATCAATTTGTATAAATTAATACCTCAAGATTAGCAGTAATCAACCAAAGGCAAGAAGAAAAAACCTAACCCAATTAGTTTTCTGCCTCTGCTATGAGCCTTTCTAAAATCAGTTTTTAAATAACCTTCTTAAATTCACGGCTGAATAAACTACCATTGCTATAAGCGCAAACAACAAAAGATAAATACCGTAGTCCACACCGACTATTAGGTAGGCTTTACTAGGCTCCCTAAGGTTATAATAAACATTAACTTTATCGCTCATTTCATATTTCTTAAGTTAGAAATCTCGATCCGTTCTATCAAGCATAGAGTTAAAGTTAGATACTCGGTTTCCAACAAATAGCTTTTTCTCAACTGAATACGAGTATTCGACCTCTATAATATAGCGCTCCTGGTTATGTTGTATACGCAATGCATTACTAAAAATAACAGTACCCTCGACCACAGGCCAACTTTTCGTAGCCAGGCCTTCTGAAACAATTGCTACTAAATAAGTACTCCAAGCGAATTAAGCTAAAAACATTACGACAAAAAAACTTTGCTTTTTTTAAACATATTAGCACCTAATTCCAGAAGGAGGGCTTCACAATACAGTGTAGCTATTTCAACCTTCTTTATAGCTGAATTTAATCCATTAGTTATACCATCGGTGGTGTCAGGTATTGAAAAAACCCTAACAGCTGACCGATGCATAAGCAGCTTATATTGCATCATTGCGGTTATTCCACTGCTTAAAGTATTTGTCTAATGGAGCACTATGATTCAAAACATTAGTAAATTTCTTTACCTGCGTTCAGGTTAAATAATGTTTGGCATCCTCTGGGTTGGGTATTCTGCAGTACTGATATTTTCCAAATAAGGTATAGCGGTTTAAAGCAACCCTATCGTATAACCAATTATTAAACCTATTTGGCAAAATACTAAATACAGTTGCTAGTTTGTATGGGTAACCTAGCTGCTTAACAACGTTAAAAAAAGCATGGCTTTGCGTATACGCTTTACCGTTTTCTAGGTAAACCATTGAGGCATATTCAATTGTTGAAAAACCAAAGTGTGTTAACAACAGTTCCCCTTTTGGAGATTGCACGCTGCATAATCTAAAAATAGTATTTTTATCGTGAGCAATAATAAAGTTACACCACGCGCTGCAAAGCTTACATTGCGCATCAAATAATATAATTTTTTGATTTTGCATTATTGTCACTGCATCATCGCTCATAACACTTTCCTTAAATTAAGTACTAAATTACTGCTGCACCGGCTTTTTTTGTAACTTGCGCTGCAAAGTACGTCTGTGCATATTAAGTTGCCTTGCGGTAACCGACACATTGCCATTATTACTGTGTAATACTTGTTGAATATGCTCCCACTCTAAACGCTCTGGCGACATAACCGCATCATCAATAACACTCGATGCCGATGCCACAGGCTCGGTGTTAAGCGCTTTTAATAATGTTGCCATATCAACCGGTTTAGTAAGGTAGTCGTTTGCGCCTAAACGCATTGCCTCTACTGCGGTTGCTATACTTGCAAACCCAGTTAGTAAAACAATATGAGCCTGAGTGAGCAAACTACGCAGCGGCTTTATGAGTACAAGTCCGTTATCGTCACCTAGTTTCATGTCTAATAAAATAAAGTCGGGCAATAGTTTACGCGCGGTAAGTAACGCATCACTTTGGTTATGCGCCACCTCGCAGATAAAGCCTTGTTTAGTTAAGCGCCTTGCCAGTGTGCTGGCTAAATTTATGTCGTCTTCAATTATAAGTAACTTCATAAGGCGTTATTCTCAGTGTTTACAATAGCGAGTTTAACTTTGGCGACAGCGCCGCCATCTGCATGGTTAAACAAGGTAAGTGAGCCATTCAAACGCTCAAAAGTAACGTTTGATAAAAGCACAGCAAGCCCCATTCCTTGATCGCTTGGCATAAGTTGCCCGCCCAGCTCTGCTAATTGCGATGACGAAAAGCCACAGCCAAAATCACGAATTAACAAGTAAACGCATTCACTATGTAAGTTATCTTGCTGCCAACTCAGCTCTAACTGGGTTTGACCTTGTTTTTGATTAGCAAGCGCGGCATTTTGCAATAAATTTAAAATAGCGGGCAATAACATCGCATCACTCAATAATGTTGCTGCAATAGGTGGCGTAATCCATTTAATGTGCTGATCAGGGTGTTGTAGTAGAAGTGTGTCTGTAATTTGTGTTTGCAGTTGCTTTACGGTGGTATGCTCTTGCGAATTTTTAAGACGTAATTGCTCTGAGAGTTTTCTAAAGTCGTTAAGTTGTGTACTGCACTGAGTAAGCGGCGCTTGCATGTGCTTAACAATAGGATTGTTTGGTTGATCTTCTAATAACTCTTCAAACAGTAACTGTAAGTTTGCAATTGGGGTCGCTAGTTGATGGGTTATTTGTGCAGCGGCCCCATCAAGGGTAACAAGCTGTTCATTACGCAATTGTTTTTCACGCACGTTTGCAATAATTCGCTCTCGCTCTTTAAGTGCCCTGCTCATTGCGCCAATAACAAGTGCAATTACACTGGCACTTAAAACAAAATTGACCCACATGCCAATAAAGTGACCACTCATATTCATTTGATGCATACTGTGATCGGGCATCTTTATCAGTAAAAAACTGTATGCGGCAATGGCTAATACCGCAATATAAGCTAATCCTTTTTCTCGCATCGTAACAGCAGCGATCATTATTGGGAGTAATAACAACGATACAAATGCATTAGTTGCACCGCCACTTAGTGAGAGCAAAACCGTTAAAAATAATACATCAGCGGTTAACTGCATCAACATACCCAAAGGTTTAGCGCGGCTTACATTACGATAGGCAAACAGGCTAATAAGCTGAAACACAGCCTCAACAGCAATAACAATCAGCAAAGGCAGTAATGCAATCTGATGTTCTAGTAAAAAATAAACGCTAAGCACAGCAATTAATTGCACGGCAATTGCGCCGCTACGCAGCATTAATAGTCGACTAATGGTGGGGTCCGTACGCATTAACAAGAGGTAATTGCCCAATCAAATGTTTAATAAGGTTATTTTAACGGTTATATGATTTTTAATCATCATCCATCGAAATTGAAAACGGCGCACAAGGCGTTCCTTGATGAAACACCATTTTCCATTGTTCGTTAGTTTGACGCCAAAGCGACATACGCAATGAATAATTAAATTCACTGCGAGCAGAGCGCCTATAAGCAGCTTGATAACTAAGTTGCACTACATCATCGCTCAGCATTCGGCCCTTAAAATGCTGATTATAAAACTGTGGCACAACCTCGGTAGGTAAGCGGGTAAGTACTTGGTATTTATTAAATGTAGTGCCGTTGGCTGCAATTTCAATAAATTCATCATCGAGTAAAGCATCTAATGCGCGCTCAGATTGGCGAATCTCTGGGTCTAGTAACTGGCGCTCAGCGTCAATCAAATGATTAAACAACGACACTTTTATTTTGCTGCTCATAACCTTCCCTATTGTTTATAAACTTGCCCGGCTTTCATAACAAATTGCACGTTTTTAAGTACGTCGATATTTTTAAGCGGTGAGCCATTAACACTGATAATATCTGCTTGCTTACCAACACTCAAGTCGCCAATGAGTGCGCTTTGCCCTAGTAGTTTAGCTGCATGTATGGTTGCTGACTTAATAGCTTGGGCTTCGCTCATACCATTGTTTACCATTAAACTAAATTCGTTAGCATTAAGCCCATGACGCGACACACCTGAGTCTGTTCCAAAGGCTATATTAACCTTGTTTTTCAGTGCAAGTTTAAACGAAGCCTGCATTTTTGGAGTCACTTCACGCACTTTGTTGGCTATTGCCGGTGGCATATTTGGATTTGTAAGCACCTCTTCGCTTACCGTTGCACCCGCTAAAAGCGTCGGTACTAAATAAGCTCCCGTTTTTTTAAATAACTTTATTGCCTCTTTATCTAAATAAGAGCCATGCTCAATAGAATCTACACCGGCTTTTAAGGCCGCTTTTATACCTTGTGTACCGTGCGCATGCGCTGTAACTTTACGCCCTAAGTGGTGAGCAGTATCAACAATTGCAATCAGCTCTGCATCTGTAAGTTGTTGGTTAACCCCTGCGGCGGTATTACTCAATACTCCGCCTGTGGCAGTAATTTTAATTACATCAGCGCCACTTTTTATTACCTCGCGTACCGCACGGCTACAATCATCCGCGCCATTACAAATACCAATCCCACCTGTAACCGCATCTGTAATATCTTTTCGATAACCGTGCATATCTGCGTGTCCACCGGTAGGCGATATTGTATTACCCGCTGCAAAAATACGAGGGCCGTTAATATCATTTCTCTCGATAGCGCGTTTTAGCGGAAATATAACTTTATGATCGCTACCTAAATCTCGCACTGATGTAAAACCCGCATCGAGCGTACGTTGCAAATATTTAATTGAGCGCAAAGCATAATCGGCATCATATTCTGTTGCCCAGCGGTGAGGGTTTGCTTTAGCATCTCGCTCAAACGTAACGTGAACATGCATATCAATAAGACCAGGCATTACAAATTGATTTTTAAGATTGATAATATCGGCATCAGATAGGTTAAGTTCTGCTTTTGTGAGGTAGCCGTCTTTAATGGCTGTTATTGTATTATCTGTTATGACTAACGTTTGCTCTGTTTTTACTTTTTGATCCTCGGATGCAAGTAAGCTGCCCGCATAAATAATTTTATGCTGTTGAGCAAAAGCCCCATTTGCAATTAATGCCAGCGCTATTGAAGTGAATGTTGTTATTAGTATTGTTTTCATACTTGCTCCTTTTTTATACTAGCATTACCTTAAATAACCCGTAATTGCGAATATTTACGATACAAAGCATGCTATAAACTAGTCTTGAAAGCCGTTTTTTGGTATAACTCACCCATTAGAAATACATGTCAGACCACCTTAAGAGAACATACTATGCCTTACGCACATATCACTGGTTGGGGTAAATGCATTCCACCAGCAAGCATTAGCAACGATGAAATTAGTGAAATAGTTGATACCACCGACGAGTGGATAACCACGCGTACAGGCATTAAATCTCGCCGAGTGAGCCATGTAAGTACCGCCGAGCTGGCAACCGTTGCTGCTAAGCATGCTATTGCTTGCGCGGGCGTTGATCCTAAAGATATTGATTTAGTGATATTAGCCACTTGTACACCTTCTACTGTTGTGGCAAATACCGCCTCACAAGTGCAAAAAAATATTGGTGCAACTGGCGCTGCCGCAATGGATACAAACGCGGCATGTTCGGGCTTTTTATATGCATTGCAAGCTGCTACAGCACAAATTCAAGCGGGTATGATCAAAAAAGCAGTGGTCATTGCCGCTGAGCGTATGACCTGGTACGTAAACTGGGCACGCCGTGACAGCGCTGTATTATTTGGTGATGGTGCAGGTGCAGTCGTACTTGAAGCGGCAGAAACACCAGCGGGTCTACTTGGTACTAAAACCGGTTGTGACAGTGAAGACCGCGATATTTTACACATCACTAACTTTGGTAGTGATTTAAATAAATATGAGCCAATTGGTCCATCTGATTTATTATTTGAAGGTCGTGAAATTTTCAAACGTGCTGTAAAAGGCATGAGTGAAGCGTGCGACGATGTACTTAAACAAGCCGATTTGAGCCTTGATGATATTAATGTACTCGTTCCACACCAAGCTAACTTACGTATTATTCAGGCTATTCAGCATCGTTTAAAAGTACCTGACGAAAAAGTGATGGTTAACATTGGTGAATATGGTAATACCTCTGCGGCGACTATTGCGATTGCGTTATGTGAAGCCGTTGAGCAAGGGTTAATTAAACCGCATTCAAACATTATGTCTGCTGCATTTGGTGCAGGCCTTACATGGGCTGCAAGTTACATAAAATGGGGCGAGCGCGTAACGCCTATTAGTGTAAGCGATGCTGCTTTACCACCATGTGATAAAACTGGTTTAGAGCTTGTAGCACCAGCTGTTAAAGCATGTAAAGAAGCGCAGAAAAGCTAACAAAAGATGTAATAACCCACATTTAAAACGCACTTAATTTAAGTGCGTTTTTGCTTTTTAAGGAATTAAATTTGAAACTTTTAGGTATTCATCACGCTGCCATTATTAGCAGTGACTATGCACGTTCTAAACACTTCTATAGCAACGTACTTAAACTTAACGTTATTAATGAGCACTTTAGAGCTGATCGTAATTCATATAAATTAGATTTAGCCATGCCCGATGGTAGTCAAATAGAGTTATTTTCGTTTGATGAAACGCCCTCAAGACCCAGCTATCCCGAAGCACAAGGCTTAAGACATTTAGCTTTTAAAGTAGCAGATATACAAACTGCAAAAACATATTTAGAGTCGTGCGGTGTAAACGTTGAGGATATTAGAGTGGATGAAATAACCGGCAAAAAGTTTACCTTTTTTGCCGATCCAGATAATTTACCACTTGAACTATACGAGGTTTAACCCCGTATAGTCATATAAGATTAGTTAAAACGGTTTTGTAAGTAAGTAAACACCGCGCGAATACCTAACGCTTCACCACCTGTTGGACGACCTGGTAATGCACGTAAGTTCCATGCCATTACATCAAAGTGTACCCATGGTGTTGTTGGTTCAACAAATTCTTTTAAGTAAAGCGCCGCAGTAATAGCACCACCAAATGGTGTGCTTGCACAGTTTGCCATATCGGCTACATCACTTTTTAGTAAGTTTTTGTATTGCTCAAACAACGGAAGCTGCCAAACAGGGTCATATACACTTAAACCGGCATCAATAATGCCATTAGCTACATCGCGCTCTGTTGAGAAAAAGCCCGGAAGCTCCGTGCCCAGTGCAACACGACATGCGCCCGTGAGAGTAGCAAAATCAATAATTAGCTCAGGGTTGTCGTTTTGTGCTTCGCTTAATGCATCACACAATACTAATCGCCCTTCCGCGTCGGTATTATCAATTTCGACCATAATGCCTTTGCGCGTTTTAATTACATCGCCTGGGCGAAATGCATTTCGCGATACTGCATTTTCAACAGCTGGTACAAGCACTCGTAATCTAATTGGTAAGTTAGCTGCCATAATAAGCTGCGCTAGTGCAATTACATGCGCCGCGCCGCCCATGTCTTTTTTCATGTTACGCATGCCAGAGCTTGGTTTTAAATCAAGTCCACCAGAGTCAAAACATACGCCCTTACCTACTAGTGTAATTAATGGAGCATCTGTTGCGCCCCATTTTAAATCAAGTAAACGCGGTTTATTTTCGCTTGCACGACCCACCATATGAATAGTCGGGTAGTTTTGCTCTAGTAACTCATCGCCAATCCACTGTGAAAATTCGCCATTGTAAGTTGCAGCTAAATCTTCCATTACTTGCGATAAATGTTGCGGCATCATATCTACCGCTGGGGTGTTTACTAAATCACGTGCAAGTGTAATGGCATCAGCTTGTTGGCTAATACGGTCAAACAACGCTTTATCGCTAATGGCTAATTGCGCTTTTGCTGTTGGTTTTTCTTTATAT
Source organism: Pseudoalteromonas sp. NZS71_1 (assembly GCF_015864305.1). NCBI lineage: Bacteria > Pseudomonadati > Pseudomonadota > Gammaproteobacteria > Alteromonadales > Pseudoalteromonadaceae > Pseudoalteromonas > Pseudoalteromonas sp. NZS71_1. The sequence goes on from NZ_JADYXM010000001.1 coordinate 432,428, forward strand.
TCACTAAATTCGTAACCACCAAGCACAAACCCTAAAGCAACTTGCTCAACAAAAGCGCTCTCGCCTTGAATTTGATAAGTACCAGTAGGAAGTGTATTTGCTAAATTACCCGCAGCCCAAAAGTCATCGCTACTTTGCATTAAACAAAATACCTGGCTTAACTCGCCAGTTTTAGCATCAGGGATTAAAGCAACACCTTGCTTTTCAAAACCTGTATTAGTTAACCAATTTTGTATAAATGCAGGCTGCTGTGCTTGCCAGTCAGATAATTCGTTTTTAAGAATAAAAGATAAAGGAATACCAGAAGATGTATGACGTAGTAATGCACTCATTAAAAAGCTCATATAATATAAAAATGGTACTTAAGAGCATATCAATAAGCGCACCTAAAAGGTATCGCTAATTTGAAGGGATTTTAGTTACTTTTTTAAGCTGTTTTTGGATTCTTGCTTTTGATTTTCTTGATCTATTTTAGCATCAAGTTCTTTAATAGATTTGTTTATATTAAACGAGCTTGGCAGTACATCAACTCCCACTAAACTCCCTAATTTAACAACTAAAGGAATTGTAAGCGGGGCAAAAGGTAATACAGCAAACACACCGAGCCCTAGCCCTTTTAAAATATCAACAAACTGTTCATTAGCGCGTTTTAACTCCTCTTTACTTGTTTGGCCTTGGGTATAGCGCCTATAGATAGAGAGCATTTCCTTGGTTTCTTGTTTTTCTTGGGCAAGTGCGATTTTAAGCGCCACCATAGCACGACGAAAACGCAGCTGTTGGCGTTTCTTACTAATTTTAACTACCCGCCAAGGCGCACGGTGAATAACTTTATATAATCGCATAGCTTTTATTTTCACACAGCGGCGCAGGTTCACAAAGAATAATTTACTTGCTACGGCCTTTCACTTACTCTTATTGCACCAAATTAGTATTAAATACATACAATAATGCAAAATTTATCAAGTCAAATACCGCAAAAGCCTGAAAAACCGAAGTCTGATGAATGCTGTGGCGGCGGTAGTTGCTGCCCCTGTGTGTGGGATGAATATAAAGAAAAATTAGTGGCTTGGCGCTGCATACAAAACATTAAAAAACACAAGGAAGAAACAAATAAATAACATTTTAATATTTCCAACGCATTAAAATTCCTCTTAACAACCCTATTTGCACTTATTTAGTTCATTTCCACTTCACTTTGCACCACTGTTGCATTTTTTATTAAATTGAACCTTTTTGTTATCAAACGGTTAATTAACAATTGCTCTCCTCGTTTTTTACCTATAGTCTGTAGATAGGACTTCACAAAAAGTAAGCTTAATTGATTAGGCTTTTGAGGTAAGACCTCAAACTTATGTGAAACAAAAATTAAGTAAAAAATAAATGATGTGAAATTAGCTTCAAAAATAAGAATTATTCTAACTGGGGAAAATTAGAATGAAATTAAAAAATAATGCGCTAAACCAAGCAATCAAATTTGCTTTAGCTACAACCACTGCAGGGTTGTTTTTTTCAGGTACTGCTGTTGCAGCAGACGAGCAACAACAAACTAAAGTAAACAAAAACGTAGAGAAAATTGCCGTAGTAGGTACGCGTTCAGCTCCACGTTCAATCGGTGATTCACCGGTGCCAATCGATATCATTGGTGGCGAAGAGCTTGAAAAGTCGGGCAACACTGACATGCTTGAACTTTTAAAAGGTGCCGTGCCATCTTTTAACGTACATCAAAACCCTATTAGCGATGCAGCCTCTCTTGTTCGCCCAGCTAACTTACGTGGGTTACCATCAGACAGCACATTGGTTCTTTTAAACGGCAAACGTCGTCATCGTGCTTCTGTAATTGCATTTTTAGGCGGTGGTATTAACGATGGCGCGCAAGGCGCAGATATTTCAGTTATTCCAAGCATTGCTATTAAACAAGTAGAAGTACTTCGTGATGGCGCAGCTGCACAATATGGTTCTGATGCAATAGCCGGTGTAATGAACTTCCAACTAAAAGACGCTTCTGAAGGTGGCAAATTAGAAATCCGCCATGGTCAATTTTATGAAGGTGACGGCGATACAACACAAGTGTCGGGTAACGTGGGTTTACCGTTTACCGACAATGGCTTTGCTAATTTAAGTTTTCAGTACAAAACAGCTGATGCAACAAGCCGCTCAGTTCAACGTGCCGATGCCGCAGCACTTTCAGCTGCCGGTGTTCCTGATGTATCTTCTCTTGCACAAGTATGGGGCGCACCAGAAGTAAACGACGATATTACAATTTTTGGTAACGTAGGTTTAGAGCTAACAAACGATTCTGAATTTTACATGTTTGGTAATTACTCTGAACGTGATGTACGCGGCGGCTTTTACTACCGTAACCCGCAAACACGTTCTGGCGTTTACTCAAATGATGGTGGCGAAACACTACTTGTTGCAGATTTAACACCTGATATGAGCGCTAACTGTCCTACTATTGCAATAACAGATGGCAACGTATTAGATGATCCTGCTTATATAAATGGTGTAGCGAACAACCCAGATTGTTTTGCATTTAACGAATCGCTTCCAGGTGGTTTTACACCTAACTTTGGCGGCAACATTACTGATACTTCTTTAACTATCGGTACTAAAGGGCGATTCACTGATGGTTTCTTAAAAGATACTTACTATGACTTAAGCGGTACTGTGGGTTTAAATGAATCACGTTACTTTATTTACGATACGGTTAATGCCTCTTTAGGTGCAGATACACCACGTGATTTCAGCCCAGGTAAATATGAGCAACTAGAGAAAAACTTTAACTTTGATTTATCAAAGGGTGTCGACTTTGGTTTAGCTTATGATGTAAATATTGCCGGTGGTTTTGAATGGCATGAAGAAACATTCACTATCATTTCTGGTGATGAAGAATCTTACACAGCAGGCCCTTTAACAGAACAAGGTTTTGGTATTGGCTCTAACGGCTTCCCTGGTTTTAAACCATCACAAGCAGGTGAGTTTTCTCGTCGTAACTATGCAGCATATGTTGATGTTGAAGCACCATTTACTGAAGATTTCTTAATGGGCGTAGCACTTCGATTTGAAGACTACGACAGCTTTGGTACTACAACTAACTACAAAGTAATGGCTCAATACCATTTAACCGAAGATTTAAACATTCGTGGCTCTGTAAGTAGCGGTTTCCGTGCACCTACAGTTGGTCAAGCTAACGTAAGTAACGTACAAACAAGCTTAGACAGCGGCGTATTACAAGACTCAGCGCTTCTTCCACCAACAAACCCAATTGCAGTGCAATTAGGTGGTACAGAGCTTGAGCCGGAAGAATCGCAAAGCTATACGCTTGGTGCTGTATACACAATCGGCGAGTTATTTTTAACGCTTGATTACTACAACATCCAGGTAGATGACCGTATTAGCCAATCAGATAAAATCAACTTAAGCCAAGCAGATAAAGATACACTTGCAGCGGCTGGAGTTCCTAATGTACAAGGTCTTGCTCAAGTAAGCTTTTTTACAAATGACTTTGATACAACAACACAAGGTATCGATTTAGTTGCAAACTATACTGCTGAACTAATGGGCGGAAGCTCTACGTTTAGCCTTGCTTATAACTGGAATGATACTGAAGTAACTCAATTTAGTGAGATTACAGGTGCGTTTAAAGTTAAGCGCTTAGAAGAAGACTTACCTAATCATCGTGCAACGTTCACATTGTCTCAACAGTGGGAATCAGTTTCTGCATTTGCTCGTGCAAACTACTACGGCGAATACCAAGGTGTTCACGTTGATTATGATGCAACAGCTAAAACAGCTGATGCTGCAGTCACTATTGATGCTGAAGTAACTTACTTCTTAAATGAATCAGTTAGCTTCTCCGTAGGCGCTCAAAACATATTTGACCAAGACGCTGAAAAGCTAGATTTTGCTGATAGAATTGATACGCCTAACAATAACTGGGGTGGTCAGTTCTACGAGACATCTCCGTTTGGTATTAACGGTGGCTTTTACTACGCTAAAGCAACATATACTTTCTAAACTATTTTCATGAAGAACCAAAGGCGAAATGTTAAAGACATTTCGCCTTTTTAATTTTTATAGTTAATAAAAATAACAATGAACAATACCAATTGCATTGAATAAGTGTTCTATTATAGCGCTCAGAAAATAGCGTAATAACAAGGCGAAAACTATGATATATAGTTGCTCTATATGAATAATTTTTAACGCAGTGAGTACGCTATTTAATGCGATAGAATGATTATTTTTTTAATAAAATTGGTATAACTATGCTACTTAATAAAGCCAACCAACTACTGCAACAAAATAAACTCAAAGAAGCTGAGTTTCATTTTAAAACGCTATTAAATAGTAATCCCGAAAATGGTGAAGCTTTATTTGGCTTAGGCAGAATTGCCCTACGATTAGAGCGTTATGACGCTGCCGTGTACTTACTCCAAAAAGCGTGTGAGCGCATGCCTCATATGCTTGAACCATTACATGCCCTTGCTGATGCATTTAACGGTGTTAATTCGCCAAACGATGCGTTAACTGTTCTCGAATATGCAAAAAAGTTAGCGAGTCATAACCCAGAACCCCACTACTACCTAGCCCAACACTACTTAACATATGGCGAATTAGATAAAGCCCATACAACGTTTGCCCAAGCTCTCAGTATTGGCACCTACCCAGTAACAGCCTATATTTTATTTGAACTTGTACAGTTAGGCCGCTTTAATAAAGAGCATAATTATGTAAGTAATTTACACCACTTATTAACTCAAACGAGCAATTTACGTTTAAAAATGGTGTGTTACTACGCATTAGCAAACAGTTACGATGCACTTGAAGATACCGAGCAAGCATTTAATTACTTTATATTGGCGAATAAATTACAAAAAAAATTAAGTGAATTTAACACTAAAGATTTAATCCCTTTTTACGATGAAATAATAAAATACAACACCGAGGAATTTATTGCCTCTGCCGATAAAAAATTTACAGGTAATATTACACCTGTATTTATTATTGGTATGCCTCGTAGTGGCTCTACCCTCCTGGAGCAAATGCTGGCAAGCCATAGTCAGTTTTCGAGCCTAGGAGAAAGTACGAGTATTAGTAATAACGCGGTTGCTTTTATCGAGCAAAAAACGGGAGTTGCTTACCCGCAATGTTTAGCGCATTTAACGCCTGACTTAATCAAAAAAGCCCGCGAGCTTTATATCACAACATTAAAAACAGCATCGCCCATCAGACCTTTTATAATAAATAAACTGCCGAGTAATTATCAGTCGCTCGGACTAATATATATCCTATTTCCAAATGCCAAATTTATAAACTTAAGTCGTAATTTTAATGCTACAGCGTTTTCTATTTTCACTAATTACTTTGCTGAAAACGAGCCTTATTTTTGCTCACTACCTGAGTTTAAGCTTTACCATAGTGTGTATGAAAAACTGATGAGCCATTGGCACTCCTTTAAAGGTATGCCAATTTATGATGTCAGTTACGAAGATTTAGTGAGTAACCCAAAAGAGCAGCTAAGGCAGTTACTTAGTTTTTTAAACTGTCATTTTGAACAGCGCTGCTTAGCGTTTTATAAACAAAAAACACCGGTAACCACGTTGAGTAAACATGCTATTCGCCAACCTATTAATAACGCCGCAATCGCTAAGTGGGAGCGTTACAAAACACCTCTTTTAAAGTTACTTGATGAGAGTTAATCGGATGTGCTTTAAACCAATTAAGTAAATCTTTAAATTGATCTTCACGCGCACTTGGGTGGGTAAGCATATTAATATGATCGTAATCAAAATTATGCCCGTGTTTACGACCGTAAATTCGCATTTGTTGAATGCCAGGCCCTGATTCGTCCATAAATTTTTGAATATCGATTGGTTGCGCTAATGCTTTATCTTTTACCGCAGCAATATGAAGCGTTGGCGGTAAATGCAGGTTGTTTAGAGCTTTTGCATAATCAAAATTATCATCAGAATCTATCCATGGCTTCTTTTTAGCCCATTGCATACTTTGATAATGCGACTTTTGAGTTTCGTTATCGCTTCCCCACTTATAACCTTTAGCATTTAAATAGCCGTGTTTTTTAGCAAGTAAAGGTGCCATAAAATACCAAATTAAATTGGCTTGTAATAATTTTTGAGGATGATTATTAAATAAAGAGCGCTTAGAGCCAAAATACACACACGCTTTTACATCATTAATATATTCTGGAAAACGTGCAAACGCGCTGTTCATCAATACCCCGCCCCAAGAGTGAGCGACCCAGTAGTCAGGCTTCTTGCCTTCAATCAACTCTATTTGCTTAATAAAGGCTGGAATATCTTCTAAAATGGCCTCGGTTTGACCGTACTTAGCGTCACTTGAAATAATCGGCTTACTATCACCTCGGCCACGTAAATCAGCCACATAGCATCGGTACCCATGCTCAGCCAAAAAAGGGGCTAGTCCTTTATTAGAATGGGTGTAAAAAATTTTACCGTTTTCTACAGCTCCATGCATAAAAAATACGACAGGCCCTTGCTGATTTTCATCGCTGATACGGCGTAAATGAAGTGTTTGTTGATCAGCTAAATTGATAATTATTGATTGCTGAGAAATCGCCACAGTTATTCCTTTTTATTATTTTCAACTCATCCTACCAGCAATATTAAATATACCAAAGGAAATGTCTGCACTTTACTCATCAGCATTTGTTACAATCACCACATCATATCTGTTGTTAAAATGAAGCCATGAAAGAAAATAAAGCACGTTCAAAATTACACCCTCGTAACCTACATAAAAATGGGTACGACTTCGATTTATTAACAACAGAGCACCCTGCTCTACTGCCTTTTGTTATAACCACACCTGCAGGTACTAAAAGTATTGATTTTAGTGATAACAAAGCCGTTAAAACACTCAATCAAGCCCTTTTGAAAGCACATTATAATATTGATTTTTGGGATATTCCCGAGCACAACTTATGTCCACCTATACCTGGGCGTGTTGACTACATTCATTACTTAGCCGACTTATTAAGTGATGATAACCAACAACAAATACCTTTAGGTAAGCAAATTAAAGTGCTTGATATTGGCACTGGCGCTAACTTAGTTTATCCGCTTACTGGTACAAGTGAATATAAGTGGCATTTTACAGGGACTGATATTGATGCAGCTTCGGTAAAAATAGCAAAGCAAATTGCTCAGTTTAATGGTTTAAAAATAACCCTAAAACAACAAAAAAACGCATCACATATTTTTAAAGGCGTTGTAAATCAAAAAGATTTATACCACTTAACGCTCTGCAACCCTCCGTTTCATGCAAGCGAAGAAGAGGCAAGTAAAGGCAGTGAACGTAAGTGGAAAAACCTAGGAAAAACACCCAGTAGCACACTTAACTTTGGTGGCCATAATAATGAATTATGGTGTGAAGGCGGTGAAGTACAGTTTATCTCTAACATGATTAAAGAGAGCGAAGACTTTGCAGAGCAAGTACTGTGGTTTACGTCGTTAGTATCCAAAAAAGATAATATTGCAGCTCTTGAAGAAGTATTAAAAGCCCACCCAATAGCACAATATAAAATAGTTGATATGGCACAAGGTCAAAAAATCAGCCGCTTTATTGCATGGACTTACTTTGATAAAGACACTCGTGAGCAAATTTGTAGCGAGCTTGATTAATACCAATTTTATTAAAAACAATAAAAAGGATAAGGCAATCATGATAGATTTTCGCTCTGATACAGTTACAAAACCAACAAACACAATGCGCGATATTATGTACAGCGCACCGGTTGGTGACGATGTATACGGTGATGATGAAAGCGTTAACCAACTAGAAGCCTATGCGTGTAAGCGTTTTAACTTTAAAGCCGCACTTTATTGTAGCTCAGGTACACAAGCCAACTTACTTGCAATAATGGCGCATTGTGAACGAGGTGACGAATACATTTGTGGCCAAAATGCTCACAACTATAAGTTTGAGGGCGGCGGAGCAGCTGTTTTAGGGTCTGTGCAACCACAGCCTATTGAAAACGATGCTGATGGCAGTATACCTTTTAGTAAAATAGCTGCAGCAATAAAACCAGACGATTGTCATTTTGCAAAAACGCGATTACTTAGCTTAGAAAATACCATAGGCGGAAAAGTACTCCCGCTTGAGTACTTAGCCCAAGCTCGTGACTTTGTTAACACGCATAATTTAGCGCTGCACTTAGACGGCGCACGTGCTTTTAATGCCGCTGTTGAGCTAAATATTGATATCACTGAAATCACAAAGCACTTTGACTCAATTTCTATTTGTTTATCTAAAGGTATGGGGGCGCCCGTAGGCTCTTTATTATTAGGCTCACCAGCACTTATTAATAAAGCAAGACGATGGAGAAAAGTACTTGGTGGCGGTATGCGCCAAGCCGGAATGCTTGCAGCCGCTGGGCAGTTTGCACTTGAGCACAATGTAGAGCGCTTAAAAGACGATCATGCAAATGCACGTTATTTGGCTCAACAATTAAGTGAAATCAGTGGCTTTACTGTCGATATGAGTAACACCACTAATATGGTTTACGCAACTTACACTAACAGTATAAACATTGAAGAGATTGCAGAGGCACTTAAACAACAAGGTATATTATTTAGCCCAAGCAAGCAGCTTAGGCTAGTAACGCATTTAGATATTACGCGCGAAGATATTGATACATTTTTAAATGCTTTGTCGGCCCATATTTAACGCGGCTTTATAATGTTTGCGGCATACCGAAACATATCGGTCATTGCCGCCAATTTCTACTTGATTACCATCGGCTATTGCTTCACCATTTTCATCGGTACGAAGTACATGGTTAGCTTTACGCCCGCAGTGGCATACAGTTTTAAGCTCAACTAACTTATCAGCCCACGCAAGTAAGTATTGCGACCCTATAAATAGCTCGCCTCTAAAGTCATTACGCAGGCCATAACACAATACCGGTATACCTAATTCATCAACCACATCGGTTAATTGCATTACTTGTTCTTTTGATAAAAATTGGCATTCATCAACTAACACACAATGGCGTTTTTTATCATTGTTGAGTGATTGAATAAGATCAAATACATCTTTACTAGCATCAAATACATGCGCGTCAGCTTGCAAGCCAATACGAGACGATACTTTACCTACGCCTTGTCTATCATCAATGGCTGCAGTAAGGATCACAGGTTCCATGCCACGTTCTTTATAATTAAATGCAGATTGTAATAACGTGGTTGATTTACCTGCGTTCATTGCAGAGTAGTAAAAGTATAATTGAGCCATTGCGGTGCCATTTTATAAAAAGTGCGCTTATGCTACCTTAATATTAAATTAATACCAATTTACAAACGCGAATTTAATGAGGTTATTAGGGCCTGTTGACCTTTCAGGATTAAAATTTGTTCAACCTAGGGGCTATTTAATCGCGGCGTGAGGTTTGTAACCTAGCGGGCTAAGTAAAAACCGAGCAACAAAGAGTAAATTGCCCCTAGGCAAAACCCTTCGGGCAGCGCATGTTTGGCATTTATGCTGCGTTATCGCCTATTTATGGTGAATAACCACACTATATAGGCTCTGCCTTACCTAAATACCAAACAGTCTGCTGCAAATTCAACCTCGAAAGATAAACAGGCCCTAAGTGTTTGTAAATATTTAATATACACAGGTGCACTTTCAAACTTTGATAACCATTGCCACATTTCCCAACTTAGAGTGTTATTTTCTTCGTAGAATTTTTTTGAAAAAACAAGGTAACCATGGCTGGTTTCGTAAGGGGGATAAATAGGTTTAACATTATTACCCTCATACGGATAACTCGACACTTTTAAGCCATCAACTTGGCACAGATCAACGCTCGCCTGCACCACGCCCTTATCTAGCAACTCAAAAGCTTTGCTTTTAGAAAACGTATTATGAATAAAAAATGGTTCTTCTTTCAACGCGCTATTTAGTCCATAGCCATTAGGAATAGCTATAGTAAATGCTTTATTTTGAAATACTTCGCGAGTCTCCCATTCTTTATGAAATTTATATCGCCCTATAAGGCAGCTACTAAATTCACTTACTGCATAGTCATCTTGTAACTTACCTTGCTGATCAACAGGGTAAACAGCAACGTTTTCTCGTCCTTTGCGGTAACTGGCAATAACAGCATTAACTCGATTAAATTCTAAATCGCTTAAGCATCTACGCCATGGTTTTCTAACAAACTTAATCTCAACACCATCAATCGCTTTATCTAATAAACTTAAAACCTCAACTGAGGCATCAGGTTGATCAATAGGTATAGCCTTATCAACACCTAAAAATAGTGGTGCTGCGTTTTTATCTTCATAACAAAAAAGTAATTCTTTGGCCGTAACGCCATCGCAAAAAACAATACACTTCAAAACAAAAATATAAAGTAACGTTCTAATTTTCATAGTGATTTTTATTTATAAACTAAATCTACAGTGTAGTATGTAGAACTAAACATACAAAATATTCGTTAAATTAATTTACATTAATCCTTCGTGTTTCAGCAACCAAAGTTTCCTATCAAGCCCACCAGCATAGCCCGTTAACTTTGCATTTGCGCCAATAATTCGGTGGCAAGGCACTATAATACTAATCGGATTTTTACCATTCGCAGCGCCTACTGCCCTCACTGCTTTTGGGTTATTGAGTTGGTTTGCAATATAGCCGTATGTTTGCGACTGTCCAAAAGGTACCGTTAATAGTGCTTGCCATACGCTTTGTTGAAATGCTGTACCGTTTGTATCAAGTGGTACATCAAAAGTAGTACGACTCTTTGCAAAGTACTCGTTTAACTGCGCAGCGCAAATAAGCACCGCCTTGTTAGTAACTTGCTCAAATGGCGTATGAGGGTGTTCAACTGGTGGATAAAACCCAACGTAACTCACGCCTTTCTCGGTCGCTTGAATAATTATGTCGTCTATAGGGCTCGAAATTGATGTTTGAATGATCATTATAATTGCTGCCAAAGTTGAAAAGTTAAGTAAGAGCGAAAAGGAGCGCTGTTAGCAGGTACGAAAGGGTTTGCCGCCGCTTGAGCTTTTTTAACACCTAAGTCGCCATCAAGTAATATATCGGGCTGGCTTTGCCCTCGCAACTTTGCATAATTTACCGTCCAAGGACCAATTCCCTTTAAATTAAGCCATTCGTCTAAATCGTCATTTTCAGGATTTAGTGCACAAAACTGGGCTAAGTTGTGTAGCGCATTTTTGCGTGCTTGTGGCATTTTATAAAATGCAAAATCACTATTAGCAACAATTTTAGCTGTAGGAAAATAAACGGGATCGCCCTCTTTTTCGCCTAATTCGTCAACTAACTTTGTTACTAAATTATGCGCCGCAGTAACACTCACTTGTTGTCCGAGTACCGCCCTTATACCGGCTTCAAAACTTGACCAAATCCCTGGAAGCCTGAGCCCTTCACACACTGTAAACGCATTGTTTATATTGGCGCTTAAATGCGTTTGAATTAAATTAATATCGGCATCTAAATCAAGCACACGGCGTATATTATTTATAACAGGTTGTAAGTACACCGTATTGTCTATATTGATAGATACACTAAAGTGGTTTTTACTCGCTATAAATTCAGCGGTAAAGCTTCCTTTGTATTCCTCACTTGCAAAAGTACGTCCGTAGCTCGTTTGTGTTATCCACTCCATTGGTTTTATCAAGCGCCTTTGTAAAAAGCCCTGCAAAGCAGGCCAATTATAAGGCGGCCTAAATGGCAGGGTTAAAGTGAGTGTTGACGTTGGTTTTTTATCGCCACTGCGCAGCTTCGAGGGAGCTATATTTAACTGCTGTAAAAATGCATCATTAAAGCGCCTAATGCTTTTAAAACCTGCGGAAAACGCTATTTCGGTAAGGGGTAAATGTGTTTCTTGAATCAGCTTTTTAGCAAAGTGACATTGGTTAAATAATCGATATTGCGTAATCGACACGCCAAAATACTGCTTAAACAACTGTCTTAAATAACGACTACTTACACCTAAACGAGCTGCTAATTTTTCGCAGTCGTGCTCGTCATTTTGATCTATTAACTGTTTTGCTCTAAGTGCAGTCGTTTTTGTACCCTGCCATGCTGCGCTGCCAGGGGCACTATCGGGCCTGCAACGAATACAGGGTCTAAAACCATCTTGCGCCGCATTATGGGCAAACTGATAATAAGCAACGTTTTTTTCGTGAGCCGTTGGCGCAGGGCAAATAGGTCTGCAATAAATACCGGTACTTTTTACCGCTACGTAAAAAAGCCCGTCAAAACGAGGATCGCGGCTCTGACGTGCTTTTTGCCAATGTAAAATGTCCATAAGCGACTCTGTAAAATAACCTTATAGAGCCTAGCTTATACAAAAAAACTCACATTACTAGCCATATTCGGCACTCAACCAATAGCCAATAAATAACGCCTTTGTACTTCTTGCCAATTAATTACATTATAAAATGCAGCAATATATTCAGGGCGTTTGTTTTGATACTTCAAGTAATAAGCATGTTCCCATACATCAAGTCCCAAAATAGGGATATTTCCCTGCATTAAAGGACTATCTTGATTAGCGCTATTTTCTACAATCAACTTTTCATCCGGCGTTACACATAACCACGCCCAACCACTACCAAATTGGCTAATTGCTGCGGCTGTAAATTGGTCTTTAAATTTATCAAAACTGCCTAGTTGCTCATTAATAACCTGAGCCACAATACCTTCAGGTTCACCTCCTCCTTGTGGACTCATTACTTGCCAAAATAAGCTGTGATTAAAATGCCCTCCTACATGCTCTTGTACTGCTTTTTGCAAATTACTAGGCAGGCTGTTTATTCCCTTAAGTAATTTTTCAGCATTTACGTTTTCATATACGGTATCTGCTAAAGCAGCATTGGCTTTATTGATATACGTTGGATGATGCAATGTGTGGTGAATATGCATCGTTTTGCTGTCTAAATGAGGCTCAAGCGCATCATATTCATAATCAAGTGCTGGCAATGTAAACGCCATAAATTACTCCTTTATTTTAATGTAGCAGGCTGTTTGTTGAGTCTTTAGAGCATAAGTAAAAATTCACTTGCTCTATTAGCTCAGGTAAAAAATGATAGCGTCTTGCAAATGATACAAGTTCAGAGGAAGTTTTAATGTAATGGTGCTTACTCACTTTTTGTATATCGTAATGAGTATGCTTAATTAATGAAGAGAGTGTTAAATGTACTTCGCATAGCCATTTGCATGCATTTTCAGGCTGTTGCATAGCTATATAGGTATCAGCTAAATTATGTGACGCAACAACAAGTGCGGGTATACAGTGCTCAATAGCATGAATGACAGTGTTATTAATCTGAGCATATAAAAATTGCTGAAGAAGATGATCTGCAAGTGTTTTAGCTAATAAGTATTTATCGCGGGCTTCGAGAAGTGCACCTTGTTCAAATGCATAATTACCTTGCATTATATTCGACTGCCAAGGGCTTAATGCTTGATCAAGATAAAGTAAATCTGAGTGGGGTTGTTTCTGACTTGAGATCATATAATCATCTGCACGTTTATTTATGAGTGTGTATTTAACTTACACACCCACAAAACTAAATGCAAATGATTTTCATTAACTATTTAGCGAAGTCTAATAATTCCTGCCCTGTTAAGCGATATATAATCCATTCGTTTTGTGGCTTTGCACCAATGCTATTGTAAAAATCGATAGCGGGTTTATTCCAATCAAGCACTACCCATTCAAAACGACCACAGTCATTACTAATGGCCTTATTAGCTAAGTGTTTCATAATGGCTTTACCTGCGCCATTGCCACGGCTATCTGGGCTTACGTATAAATCTTCAAGGTATAGGCCATTTTTACCTAACCAGGTAGAGTAATTATAAAAATATACCGCAAAACCAATTGGCTCATCACCTTCTAAACAAATTATGCTGTGCGCAGTTGTACCTTCACTAAACAGAGTATCTAATATTGCCTGCTCGTCTGTTTTTACTGCATCAGGTTCTTTTTCATATATGGCAAGTTCGGTAATAAAGTGCAAAATTGTTTTTGCGTCACTTGGTTTTGCATCACGTATTATAACGGGTTGGCTCATTGTATTTTTACCTTAAATATACTGCTCTAATTTATCTTTTAAAATATCTAATTGAATAGGTTTACTCAAGTAATCATCCATTCCAGCTGTAATACAACGCTCTTTATCGGAGTCCATTGCATTGGCGGTGATAGCAATAATTCTAATATTTTTGTGTTGTTCACCCGCTAATCCTTTGCGAATAGCCGCGGTTGAAGCAAAACCATCCATAACAGGCATTTGGCAATCCATAAGTACTAGCTCAAAGAACCCTGAATCGTGAGCTTTTAATATATCAATTGCCAGTTGACCATTCCCGGCAATCGTAACATCACAATTAAGCTTTTTGAGCATTAATTTAGCCACCTGTTGGTTAATGGGATTATCTTCTACCAATAATATTTGGGAAGACTCCTGTACCTTTTCTTTTTTGAGTGACGAAATATAACCTGACGTAACGAGTGGAAGCACTTCTCCTGCTCCATTACTCGTAATAACAGACAGTGCAGAAATTAAATCGGCGGTGGTTACTGGTTTAGGGAAATATGCCTGAAAACCAGCATCCGAATAGCGCTGAGCGCCTTCCATACCAGCAATACTAGTCATCATTACAAGTGGCATTGATTTATAATGTTCATGTGCTTTTAATGCTTTACAAAGCTCTATGCCATCCATTCCTGGCATTTGCATATCAAGCACTGCAATATCATACATGCAATTTTCGCTTTTATATTGCTGCGCACACATATCAAGTGCTTGGTGTGCGTCACAAGCCAGAACAACTTTCGCGCCCCAGTGTTCAAGCTGCTGTAAAATTACTATTCTATTTGTTTCGTTATCATCAACAACTAAAACAGTTAATTCTTCCATATTAATATTAGGAATATAACGTTCTTTTTGATCTCCCGGTGTTAGCATTATAGAGGCAGTAAAGGTGCTTCCTTTACCTGCTTCGCTAGTGACAGAAATAGCTCCTCCCATTAACTCGCAAAGTTGTTTACAGATGGCAAGCCCTAAGCCACTGCCCCCGTACTCACGCGTTGTTGATGCATCTACTTGAGAAAACGGAGTAAATAATTGCTGTTGTTTGTCTTCACTTATTCCTATGCCTGAGTCTTTTACACTTACAACAAATTCTAAACCTTGAACCACTTTATTAATTTTCGCACTTACCACAACCTCGCCTTTAGCCGTAAACTTAACGGCGTTACTCAGTAAATTAGTAAGCACTTGGCGAATTCGCCCGGGGTCACCACATAATTGCGAAGGCTCCAAGGCTAACAAATCTAAAATTATTTCAATGCCTTTGTCTTGAGCTGTAAATGCTTGCGCGGCAGCAACTTCGCCAATTAAATCTCGTCCATTAAAGTTAATTTCTTCAAGTTCGATTTTACCAGCCTCGGCTTTAGAAAAATCTAAAATATCGTTAATCACGGCTAATAAAGAATGTGCGCTTGTTTTGGCAATGTCTACTTTTGTCTCTATTGGCTTAGGTAATGATTCTAATTGAACAAGCTCTAGCATACCGAGCACACCATTCATTGGCGTTCTTATTTCGTGGCTCATAGTTGCTAAGAATTGACTCTTAGCAAGCGCTGCATCTTCAGCTTTAACAAGCGCTACTTTTAACTCCTCACTAATTACTTTACGCTGCTGAGAAACTAAAGAGCTTCCCACTAAAGTAGCTAATGATCGAAGATACGTTTCTTCGCTTTGCGTCCAATTGTGGTGCTCGCCTACCGTTTCAGCACACAAAATACCTAAATTACCATCGCCAGTTGCTATCACTGCATCAAGCATCGATTTAATATTTAGTGGTTTTGCATACGCTTCTATAAAATCAGCAGTTGCTGGGTGCGTATAAACATCATCAATAGCTACTAAGTTTTGCTTATAAATGGCGTTATAATATTCAGGGTAGTCTTTAGCAGTTAAAACAGCATTTGTATCTACAAAACCTTGCCCTTTAATGTATAAACTATGACATGTCATCACATCTCGTTTATCGTTAAAAATCCATACCGAAGCGCGAGCAATATCTAGCACTTCACACATAGATTTAACTGCTAACTTTTTAACTTGTTCTACATTACTGTTTTGTACTTCAGGGGCAACAGTAAGTGCGGCTAAATTTTTGTTATACCTGTTTGTTTTTTCGCTTTCGAGTTCAAGTCGCTTATGCGCATCAATACTTTGAAACGAGCCAAAAACACGTACGCATTTTCCATCTCTAAGCTCTGCTTGGCCCATTGATTTAACCCAACGCTCCTGCCCCGAATAAGTTAAAATAATAAGCTCAACACTCCAACTTTCACCTAAAGTCACAGCGCATTCAAACAAGGTACTTATAGTGTCTCGGTGTATTCCTGGTTTATAAAAATCAATTGCGGTATCTATGCTAGGCTCATAACCCTCTGGTACCTCATGAATAACTTTAACTTCATCAGACCAATAAAGCGTATGCGCCTCTAAGTCAATTTCCCATGCGCCAATCTGACCTTGCTTACTCATTGATTCGAGTAAATTTTGCTGACGATTTATTTCTAATTGAGTGTTATAACGATCCGTAATATCTAAAATAAACCCATCTAAATACAATATGTTGCCATCATCTGCGTAAATCGCTTGGCCTTTTTCGTTTACCCAATGCAAGGAACCATCGCGGGCTGTAATTCTATACTCAACAGACCATGGTTGCTTGGCGCCGACACAGCTTAATATTTCAGCTTTTATTTTTGTAGAATCGTCTTTGCATATTAAATCAAAAAAGTTAATGGCTTCGCTATGTATCAACTCATCAGGCGAATAGCCTGTTATTTCACTCGCTTGGTCGCTCATATAAAGCATGCTTAATTTGTCATCAAATTTACATCGATAAATAATGCCCGGTATATTTGATACTAAAGATGCAAACCTATCTCGACTTCCTTGCAATTCATGCTGTGTAGATTTTTGATCAGATATGTCTAAATGCGTACCTATCATACGTTTTGGAGAGCCATCGGTATTCCACTCAACTATTTTTGCAGTATCGAGAACCCAAATCCAATCTCCATTTTTATGCTTCATGCGGGCTTCGCTAACATAATAGTCAGTCTCGCCGGCAAAATACGCTTTAAGTTTTCTCTCCGATATAGCTAAATCATCAGGGTGAGCAAATGTATACCAAGTATCTATAGTGCATGGTTCAAGCTCGCTGAGTTTGTAACCTATAATCTCGGCCCAGCGATTATTAAATGTCACTTTTTTAGAATAGATATACCAATCCCAAATACCCACGGCTGTTGAGTCAATCACTAGTTGTAACTGTGTTTTGTGCTGTTCAAGCTCCAACTCTTGTAATTTAAGTGCTGAAATGTCGGTACGAATAGCGATATAGTTTTGTGGTTTACCGTTTTCATCTAAAAATGGCACAATGGTCGTATCTACCCAATAAAAATCACCATTTTTAGCTTTGTTACATATTTGCCCGTTCCATATGTCGCCATGTTTAAGCGTTTTATACATATTTTTAAAAAATTCTTTTTCGTGTTTTCCCGAATTTAAAAGGCGATGGTTTTCGCCTATTAATTCATGCTCATCAAAACCACTAATCTCACAAAATTTCTTATTTACAAAAGTGATAGTGCCATGCAAATCGGTTACAGCAACAATTGCATGTTCATCTAATGCGCTTTTTTGTTCAGCTAATTGTTTTAATGCAATTTGAAGTGCCGAACGTTGTTTTTGCAATATACTTTGTTGCTCTGCTTTTACGTCCACTAACTTACGAAGACCTAATGAAAGCTGATTAAACTCTATACTGTCGTTTATTATTGGAACTTTAACCAAATCGCCTTTTGTAATATTTTCAACAATTTTAGCTAAGTCAATTAAAGGCTGAGAAAGCCGGCGACCAAACCACCAAGACAGCGTTAATATAAGCAATAACGCCCCCGTATTAGTCAATACAGCAAGCTGCTTATAATAATTGGCGCCTTGTAGTGCGACTTCTTTTGGTTTTGATACGAGTAGCTGCCAGCCAGATTCATTTAAAAACTCTAATGAATTAATATACCCATATAAAGTGACTTCATTCTTATCACTATAAGTAAAAACACGTTGTGTTGGTGATCCGTTTTGAGAGAAAAATAGTGGTTGGGTATCGTCTGAATTATTACTTTTTTGAATTTTATTTTTGTACATAACATAAAATGTTATGTCTTTATTAGCAGCGTGTATTTTACTTAAATTATTTAATAAGCCGTTTAAATTTATATCTGCGATCAATATTGTTTGTAACTTATTTTCATCATTTAATACCGGCAAGCCAATAATATGATAGTCGCGCCCTGAGGCAGTCATTGACTGAAACTGAATCTTGCCTGTATTTTTAATACCTGTGCGTATGTTATTAAAGCGCGGCTCTTTAATAACATCAAAAAAAGGTGATAAAGGTCGTGAGTTAACAAGGTTTATATCTATAAGCTCTACATGATTAACGAAGTCATACTGCTCAACAAATTGATTTATTAATTTTTGTTTTTTAGCAGAGCTAATATCAAGTTGTGACCTAAGCAAATATAAATCTTTAACATGGTCTGCAAACCAAATATCAGCAAATTGCTTGCCTATATTATTAAGCTCGTTAAGTTCGGTGTCTGCATTTTGTTTAAGGGTGCGATTTACGTGTTCAAGACTAAACCACGTAAGTATACAAAGTGGCACTAAAGCTATAATTATAAAGGTTATAATTAACTTACTTCGAACAGATTGTCCTTTACCTGTTAATTCACCAAAGTTTAAACCTTTGTCCATGCTTAATACCCAGCAGCTTTTAATCATTTAATATTACTTACATTAATGCACTAAATATATAAAGACGCAAGTTTTGAGCCGTAAACTCCTTAAAAACTCGATATTTAGCGTGACAAACTTAAATTCACGCATTTAAGAAAATACGCCTTTATCATTAACTTAAAATTACGTTCATGTACGCGACAACTTCTGTAGCTGTTTTAAACCACCCATGATATAAGCAATATTCAGTCAATGTATTTAAAGGGATTATGGCAATGGCACACGATCATTCACATAGTCATGTAGACGAAAACCAAAGTAATAAGCAGCTCACCGTTGCAGTTTTTATTAATGTATTACTAACCATAGCCCAAGTTATTGGTGGGTTATTTTCGGGCAGTTTGTCACTTATAGCAGATGCACTTCATAACTTAAGTGATGCCGCCGCTATATTTATAGCCTTGATTGCACGAAAAATCGGTAATAAACCAGCTGATGACACTCATCACTTTGGCTATAAACGCGCTGAAATACTCGCCAGTCTTTTTAATAGCAGTACACTAATAATAATTGGTGTGTATTTGATTTTTGAATCAATTTCGAGTTATTTAAACCCTCAACCAATTAATGGCTGGATAGTTGTGTGGGTGGCCGCAATAGCGTTAGTGATTGATTTAGCAACAGCGTATTTAACCTATCGAGCTGGTGAAAATCACAGTATAAATATAAAAGCAGCCTTCATTCATAACGTATCAGATGCAATGGCATCTATTGTGGTAATCATTGCTGGCACCTTAATTATTTTATATCAATGGTATATTGTTGATTTAATCGCCACTGTACTTATTTCTATGTATGTAATTTATCATGGCATTTTACTTTTAAAACAAAGCTGCAAAGTTTTAATGCAAGCAGCGCCTGACAATATCGACACACACGCAATATCGGATGCTATTAGTAGTAAATTTAATATCGAATCGGTAACCAGTATTAAGCTTTGGCAATTAGACGATAAAGAAAGCTACTGCGAGCTTATTATTAGCACTCAGCAAGCGATTAATTTGCAAGCCATAAAAATATTCTTACACGATAATTATAATATCGAAAATTGCATAATAGAAATCCAACCAAATACATCACTATTTAATTGAAAACAGCTCGTATTATCATTTACAATATTACTATTAACTCATAATGAGATACCGTTTTTGAAAATTTGGTTACGTAGAATTCATTTAGGCCTTGCCCTTATTAGCGGACTATTTTTATTAATAGTGAGCTTAACCGGTGCTGTTATGATTTATGCAAAAGACATTCAGCACTTAATAGAACCCGCAAAATGGCAAGTAGCACCACAAGCTACTTTTATGCATTACGATGAGCTTATACAAAATGTACAAACTCAAACTAAGCAAAAAATTACTTTTTTTATGCCAGAGCAAGCACCGGACGCCGCATGGCAGTTTAGGTTAGCTAATAAACACTACGCTAGTGTTAATCCCTATTCAGGGAGTGTACTAAACGTCTATGAATCAACCGATACTATTTATGGGTTTGCCCAAGGCTTACATCGCTGGCTGTTGTTTGAAAACAGTAAGGGTGAAAAAACCTTTCGAAATTGGATGTCCGTGTGTGCATTGCTGCTGCTAGTAAATGTATTACTTGGTTTTTACTTATGGGTAAAACCAAAAAACAGAGTTAAACGTTTAGCTATAAAACCAAAAGCCAAATTTAGAGTGCTCATGTATCAATTACATACCGTGCTTGGTGTTTACTTTTTTATACCCCTTATGCTTATTGCCTTTACTGGCATGGCATTTAACTGGAAAACACAAACTCAATCTGTATTAGAATTTGTAACGTTTAACAAAGTAGAGCAAAGACCTAAAGCGCCAAAAATAATCCCCCTTTCTCAAGCTGTTTTAAATTATAACGAAGCAATAAAAAATGCCGAGAGCGTATTCCCTGATGGCAAAACATATAGAATTTACTTGCCTAAAAAAGATGACGAAGCAATTGCACTGAGAATGCAAAACCCTGGCGAAAGCCATGCTTACAGCTGGGTTTGGATTAACCCATTTACTGGTAAAGTATTAAACTCATTTGACGCCAGTAAAACCAACTTCACAACACAAGCATGGAACTTTAAGTATAAGTTTCACATTGGTGATTTTGCAGGTCCTATTGTGCAGTTTTTATGGTTATTAATAGCCCTTTCACTCGCATTTTTTATTGTAAGCGGTGTGTATTTTTGGTTAAAACGCCATAAATGGAAATAAATCTCATTAACACTTGCGTCACTAGTTGATAATAATTACCATTACGCAACTTATTATCAACTAAGACCCTCCCATGTTAAAAACTTCGCTTTGCCTTATTGCTATTGCAATAAGTACTAACACGTTAGCAAATGAAAATAATAAAAATGAATACACTTCTGATCAGTTAGAGCATGTCATTGTATCTGGCAGCCGCATATCAGAAAGCATTGACGAAGTACCTGCCTCGATTACCGTTATTAATCAGCAACAAATACAACAGCATTTAAAAGTAAGCTCAGAACTGGGAAGTTTACTCGCGCAAATGGTTCCTGGCCTTGCCCCAGATACTGGCAGTTCAAGTAATTCAGGACAAACACTACGCGGCCGTGCGCCATTAATAATGATTGATGGCGTACCGCAATCAACCCCTCTTCGTAATGGCTCTTTAGGCGTAAAAACGCTTGATGCAAGTGCCATAGCACGCATTGAAGTCATAAAAGGGGCAACGTCTATTTATGGTAATGGTGCCTCAGGTGGCATTATTAACTACATAACAAAACAAGCGCGTAGTGATGGAAAACCGGAAGGCGAAATAAGTATTTCAAGCCGCTTTAGCGCTGTTAAATTAGCAGAAAGTGGCGGCGGTAGAATAGCGGCCGCAGTAAACGGAAAGCTCGACAAACTAAGCTACCTGTTAACGGCAAGCTATGAAGAAAACGGCGTACAACGCGATGCAGAGGGCGATATTTTAGGCTTGCAATATGGTTTATCAGACTCTGAAACTCAAAACTATTTTACCAAACTAACTTATGATTTTGACGACGAAAAGCAACTGCAGTTTAGCTATAACTTTTACAGCTCACAGCAAAAAACTGATTTAGGCGATGTTACTGGCGATGGCAATATAGGGGAAAAAACATACGCTATACACGTCCCTTTAGAGCTTCAAAAACAAGGTAAGCCGCAAGGCCCAGAAGGCAACGAAAATATAACCCTAAAATATGTTGATTACGCGTTGTTTGAAAACACACAAATGACCCTCGATCTGTATAAACAAAATATAGAAAACGTATTCTTTTTCTCAACCGCTTTAGCCAATCTTGATGAAGGTTATAGCGGTGGTCAATCGGTTATTAAATCAGACAAACAAGGTGCCAGAGCTACATTTAATAGTCAGTTTGATTTTGAAAACGTAACAGCCACCCTAATCTACGGTATTGATGCCTTAAACGATAAAACATCGCAACCTTTAGTAGATGGCCGAGTGTGGGTGCCAGAAATGGACATGGAAAGTGTGGCAGGCTTTTTACAAACAAAATGGGTAATAAACGACGACATTATTGTAAAAGCGGGTGTAAGAAACGAAAGCATTGATTTGAGCGTAAGTGACTACCAAACGCTAAAACTTTGCAAAACCGCATCGCAATGTTCAGTACCATTAAATGTGCGTGGCGACACCATTAATTACGATGCAACAACTTATAACGCCGGTATTAAATATAACTTAACAGATGCCTTTAGCCCGTTCTTTAGTTACTCACAGGGCTCTGATATTTCTGATATTGGTCGCTTACTTCGCGCTGCAACCGTTGACGACATTGCACTTATTCAAACACAAGCCTCAATAATCGACAATTACGAAGTTGGTTTTACCTCACAGTTTGAAAACGTACGTTTTGAATTTGCACTTTACAGAAGTACCTCAGAGCTTGGTACTAGTAATGAGTATAATGAAGTAACGGGTGTTTACGAACCTGTGCGTGCACCACAAGAAATATGGGGTTACGAAGGGTTAGTTAATTACACTATTACCCAAGACCTTAAGTTAAGCGCCACATATAGTTACGTAGAAGGTAAAAACACCGAAGCTGATGACTATCTAGGCGCAAGCCAAATTAGCCCACCTAAAGCAACAGCGAATGTAACGTGGCAAACAAATGACGAGCTATCGCTTGCAATGAGCTTTTTATATGTAGGCGACAGAAAGCGCTTTGATAAAAATGCACAGGGCCAATACTCTGGCGATCAGGGCCCTGTTAGTAGCTACAACACATTCAACTTAAGTGGCCAATACAATGTTAACGCCAAGTGGAGTGGCTATTTTGGAATAGAAAACCTTTTCAATAGTGATTACTACCCTGCCCGCGCACAGGCTTACACCTACGGTGGATATAACATTAAAGGATTAGGCACAACCGCAACGCTGGGTGCTAAATATCAATTTTAACAAATAAGCGCACGTTATAGGCATGCCCTGCATGCCTATATGCTCAACAAATCCCACATAAATAAACGTCTCAATTTTTATTTAGGGCGTCTATTAGATGCTAATGCAAATAAAAAACTGTCCATAAACCAAGCAGTAACGCAAACTTAAATAAGAATCAAAACCAATAGTAACGCAATGATTTTTATAGAGAAAACTTGCAATATAGGCTGTTTATACTACACTGCATACAATTGAAATAGTTAAGGCGATTTATCATGAAAGGTAATCAAAAAGTAATCGATGCGTTTAATACATTGTTAGCTAACGAATTAGCAGCAATCGACCAGTATTTTATACACTCGCGCATGTATGACGACTGGGGTTTAAACAAACTATACGAGCGCCTTAACCACGAAATGGAAGAAGAAAAAGATCACGCAGACTGGCTTATTAAGCGCATCTTGTTTTTAGAAGGTGTACCAAATATGACTAAACGCCGTGATTTACTTATCGGTAACGACGTAAAAAGCATGATGCAAAACGATTTAACACTAGAACTTGAAGTAGTTGCGTGTGTTAAAGACGTCATCGCAATATGTGAAGAACAACAAGATTATCAGTCTCGTAGCATTTTAGAAAAACTGTTATTTGATACCGAAGAAGACCATGTTTACTGGTTAGAGCAACAACTTGGCTTAATTGATAAGATTGGTTCTGAAAATTATCATCAAGCACAAATGGCTTAGTAGGAGCATATTATGAAAGGCGATAAAGACGTTATTGCAGCGCTTAATAAAGTACTCGCTAATGAGCTTGTTGGTATTAACCAATACTTTTTACATGCACGTATGTTTAAAGATTTTGGCTTCACTCAACTAGACAAAGCAGATTACAAAGTATCTATTCAAAAGATGAAAAACGCCGATCGTTTAATCGAACGTATTTTGTTTTTAGAAGGTTTACCTAATCTTCAAGACCTAGGCCGACTGCGTATTGGTGAAAACAGCGAAGAAATGATTGCAGCTAACATGAGTTTTGAACTTGATACTATTGGTGAGTTACAAAGCGCAGTTAAACTGGCTGAAAGCAAAAAAGATTATATTACCCGTGAAGCCCTTGACCACATTTTAAATGAGCAAGAAGAGCAAATTGATTGGTTAGAAACCCAACAATTACTTATTAAAAATACGGGCATTAAAAACTACTTGCAGTCTCAACTGTAAATAGTAACAAGCATAAAAAAAGCAGCTAAAAAGCTGCTTTTTTTATATCTAAATTTTATATGTAATTAAGCAACTTGATCCGTCACATCTGCAATCTGAATAAGTCTGCGATTAAGGATCTTTTTAGTACAACCACAACACTTACCGCATTGGCTGCCTACTTTAAGCTCTTTAGTTAATTCACGCATGGTTGTTGCACCATCGTCAATTGTTTGCTCAATTTTTTTATCAGTCACACCGTGACATAGACAAATATACATGAATACAAACCACTCTCAATTTCATTTAGTAGGTGCATACTAATCTAAACGAAAATGGTTATCAATTGTTATTTGAAAAAATGTGTATTATTTGGCTTTTTTTTGGCCATCGCCACTTAAATCGAGATTTTTCAGCCGCTGAAAAAGCCTAAATTGAAATAAAGTATAGTACATAAATCGAGCTTTGTTAATTAAAGCCCACCTTAAATCTAAGTAAGAATAGGTTTAGGTAAATATTTGA
Source organism: Pseudoalteromonas sp. NZS71_1 (assembly GCF_015864305.1). NCBI lineage: Bacteria > Pseudomonadati > Pseudomonadota > Gammaproteobacteria > Alteromonadales > Pseudoalteromonadaceae > Pseudoalteromonas > Pseudoalteromonas sp. NZS71_1. The sequence continues at coordinate 457,464 of NZ_JADYXM010000001.1, forward strand.
ATGGTTGAAAATTCATTACATTAAGGTTTTAAAAACCTTAATGTGTAAATGCGGAATTTATGGGGGGGATTTCCGGTTTGTGCCAACAGCGGACATTAGTGACGCCTCGTTATACGCTGAAAGCACCTATCTAAAAGCTTTAATTGCCTCATTAAGCTGCACATCTTTTCCGCTTTCAATATTGTTCACATTAAGAAATACAAATTCATGATCTACAGGCAATCCAATGTTTTCATAATTTTCCCCATGAGAATTGAGATACCTTTCATTTGATAATGTGATCCCCCAACCATTAGGCAAAGCTTTTGTTAACGTATCGCTAAAAGCTCCGTAGCTTCTTTCACCAATAAAAGTAACATTGCCCCTTGCTTGTAAACCTAAAAGAAATACTTCAGCCGCACTAGGTGTTTTTTGACTAGTTAGAACAACAATGCTTCCTGTGTAATTATTAATTTTTGATGGAGCGACAACAATTTTTTGAAGTTCACTGTAACCTGTCGATGTTTTAAACTGTTTACCCCCCAAGGCTAATTCTGAATCTATTAAGTAAGATAAAATAGAAAATGCCACTAAGTCACTTCCACCCATACTAAAACGTAAGTCAATAATTAAACCATTGCTTTGTTTGATGATAGGCGTAAATATATCCATAACCTCTTTTGTTGCTTTTACGTCATTATTTGAGAAATCATCAAAGTTACTTATTTTTAAATAGGCAATATTTTGAGGCGTTTTTGCTAAGGTAAAATTATCGTGATATTGAAGAGTGGAATAGTTTTTATCAATGTAATTCTTAATGTTTCCCTGAGACTTTTCCATTAATGCGGTATGTAATTCCCAGTAAGTTGAGTATTCAGGGTAATTTACTGAGTGCGCTTTTAATTCACCCCAAAATGACCACTTTCTTGGTGAGTAATGTGAAAGCCTATCAAGTTCTTGATTGAGTAATATGGCATGACCGTCGCGTAATTCTTTAAGAAAGTCATCAATGATACTAAATAGCTCATCTTGCGTAGTTTTTGAGGTTATTCTTTTTTGCCAAAGTTTTCTCTGCTCAACCCAATTAATATCTTTATCTTTTGAAAATGCATAGTGCTCTTCAAAATTATTCATTAGAACGTCAAGAACAATACTGGCATTAAATTCATAGTTTTTGTCTTTAATACTAACAATTTTTTCGGATTGACATTGAGCGGGTAAACTATCTAATTTCGTTAGCTTTAACGGAAACAAACCACCAAAGTTAAGTAAGCGAGTATATTTATTCACTTTTTGTGTTTCTTCAATGAACGAGATTTGTTCAAACTCATCGGTGATAAAGTGGTTTTCCAAACAATGCTTAGTTGTTAAATCAAAGGCTGTTGTTTTATTGTCCACAGTATGAAAAACGTAACCATAACCTTGGGTTTTCCAAGTTGTCTCTGCGGAGTTCGCAGAATTAATGGTACAAAGTACGGTGAGTAAAAATAACAAAATCCCTTTATTCAAAGTTTACTCCTAATAGTGAATCACAACCGAACTAGACTAAGCGCAGAACGCTGTCTTAAGCGGCAAATTGCTGTTGGCTAAAATAAGTAAGGCTCACCATTTTTAAAGTTCGCAATTAATAGCTAAATTTTACTGGTCGTCCACCTCTGGACGTGTTGTTAGGTGCGCATTTCGACACGCCAAGGTGGATTAAGGCGGTTTTCACCTGCCCAATAAAGTTTAATTTTATTACCAGACGGATCATATAAAACAGCTTCTCGCCACAAATAACTTTGATCCGTTGGCTCTTGATCGAAATTAAGACCTTTAGACTTTAATTGAGCAACCCAACTATCTAACTCTTCGTGTTCGAAATAGATAACAGTACAACTCTTAAAGTCAGAGCTTTCTAAAGATAATGAAAAAGTTGAATTTCCTTCAGGACATTCAAAACGTGCATAATGAGGTGTATCAACTATTTGAGTAAAACCTAGAGCACGATAAAACTCTGTAGCTTTATCCATGTTATTTACGGGTAACGTAACTTGATTTAAATTCACAGGACCTCCTTGTATACCTAGCGTCCTAGCGAGTGAAGCGAGAGCATTGAGTGGTTTTGTTATATTTCATGGTATAAAACTTCCCTGAAGACATCCATACTACACTCACCGAAGCTAGCCACGATAAAGTGACGGCGAATTAAACCAGTATTTATTGTGTACCAGGCTACATTTTCTTCGAAAGGTTGAAGCTGAGTGAAAAATGTTGGGTCCTCTAGGCTATCAGTAACAAGGAAGACTCCTTGAAATGGGAGTTCACCTATTTGAGAAGGAATTGATATCATCACTGAGTAATCTGAATCTGAAAGTGTTATCTCGATTTCGACTTGATCCTGATATTTGATGCTATTTTCAGTGCGCTGCTCTTCGGTAATATAGCAGCTAGTGGCAAACACAGCCGAACAGAAGAAATATAGAGCTAAACAATAAATCCGCATGACTCAACTCCTTTTGAGATATAACAACTTTATCAGAGTACACTTCCCATATTTTAGCGCGAAAACATCCTTATTTAATGAACTTATATTAATAGCAAATAGTGTAATCTATTGCCAGCTATAAACATTATGATTGTTGAAGTTTATTTCACTATGTAAAAGGGAAAAGTTTCCTCATAGTATCTATTAGCTAATAATAATTAACCCTGACCGACCGCTTATCGCACTTTCCTGACTATCAACTAATTGCCAAAAGCTAACGTTATTACTCCCGAATAAATTAACTATGTATGATTCTTAATATTTACCGCACAAAATTTTTGTGGAATAATGCCCGCCTCTTAGGGGAGTAGCCCGCTCAGTAATGAGTAAACTTATCAACATAATTGCACCTCAAGTGCATGGTAAGTTTGTAATGTTGTAGCAAGCGTTATCGGCGAGACCTAGGTAGACACTATCCTCATGGCGGGAGATAGTTGTTTGCCTTGGTTTAGTATTCCCGCCTGTAAGAATCAATAATGGAAGTTTTTTTAACCTCAACCGTCACTGTCACACTTGCCGAAATAGGCGATAAAACCCAACTTTTATCGCTCCTGTTAGCTGCCCGTTTTCGTAATAAAGGCGCGCTTATTCTTGGTATTTTAGCCGCAACCTTACTCAATCATGGTTTATCAGCATGGTTTGGGCAGTGGTTAAGTAATAGTTTTTCTTCTGAATATTTACCTTGGCTTGTAAACATCAGCTTTATTGTTGTTGGCCTTTGGCTATTAGTTCCAGACAAAGACGAAGCTGTAAGTAGTAAATACGATAGCTACGGGGCTTTTTTGGTCGCTTTTGTATTATTTTTTATTGCAGAAATTGGTGATAAAACACAAATAGCGACGGTGTTGTTAGGCGCACAATATCAGTCTGTGTTTTGGGTAACGGTAGGAACCACGTTAGGTATGCTAATTGCTAACGTGCCTGTTATATACGCTGGTAATGCATTACTAAAAAGAATATCGCTAAACACCGTACGTGCTATTGCTGCTTTTGTGTTTGTGTCATTAGGTATTTATGGCTTAGTTACAATTTAATCAATATTAAAGCTCGCAACTGTTGATATAAGTGCGAGCTTTAGTTTATCGATACGTTATTTATGCATTATTTACACAGTAACATCCCTTGGTTTGTGTAATTAAGAGATTTGAGTTAAAACCAGCAGCTAAATTAGTGACCGCAGTTTCAACAAAACCACTTCCTTGGGCACAAGCTAATCCTTCAGAGAGCGGCCCAGCATAAACAAACTCACCGTTTTTATTAATAATAACGGCGGCAGGCGTTGCCGGAATAACGTGTTTAAGCTTTGGTGTTAATTCAACTTGTACAACCTTCATAGCTTTATTGGCAGCAAAAGAGGTTAACGATGAAATATGCGGCTTAGCTTGTATAGTACACCCGCATTTTTTTTCTGTTATAAGCACTAAAGACGGCTCACCGGTATCAACCCAATCTAATTGCTTTTTAAAATTACTAAACCAATGTTTTTGCAATAAAATTTTTGAGCTATCAAACGGTTTAAGCTGCTCTAATTGAAAATAAACTAACCCTGCAACAACACAAATAAGCCATGTAGCTATAAGCGAAAATACAAAAGAGTTAGATTTATTTAAACTTGGCAATACTTTGCTCTAACAAATCAATACTTACGTCTATTAACTGCACCTTAGCGGTTAACTGCTGCACTATTTGCGTATCTTGGTACTGATTTTGTCGCATAGTATCAGTACTGCTTGCTATTAATTCAGTATTACCTGCCTGCTCAGCTACAACTTGTGCAACTGAATCAGAGCTTGAAGATACTGCGGCTATTTGCTCGCTCATTGCTGAAATATTCTCTTTCATTGCAGCACTAATACTTGTTAAATCGACTACAAAATTCACACACTGACTCATTGATTGTGTTGACGTTTTACTATTATTAACGAGATCTTTTAATGTTAAACTAATTTTATCTGTTGTTGCTTTGCTATGATTAGCCAAAGATCTCACCTCATCAGCAACAACAGCAAAACCTCGACCATGCTCGCCTGCACGGGCAGCTTCAATAGCAGCATTTAAAGCAAGTAAGTTAGTTTGCTCGGCAATACCTGATATCTCATTAAGAAGACCTGAAATAACATCGCCCGCTGCCACTAAGTGGTTTATTTTTTCTTCGGTATGGTTAAGTAGTGTTAACAGCTCTCTACTCTTAGCATCTGTTTGAAGTACTTCTTTTAATGCATCGCTCGCAGCTTGTGTAATATGGTCTACTTGACGCTTAAGCACCTCACTTTCTTCTTCTACAAGTTTAAAACCATTAGCAACTTGAGCGCCAGAATTAGCAATATCATCAGTTTGTTGTGTACGCTGTACTGCGCCACCCGCCAACTGATCATGAACATGAATAAGCTCTTGTGAGTTTTTTTGCAGTGATTCTGATTGAGTTTGTACCTGTTTAATAACATCAGATAAGTAATCTAGTAACGTGTTAAACCCTGCTACAGCCTCACTTTTAGTGTCATCAGCGCGTAGAGAGAGTTTAATGTTTTCGGGGTCTTTCATTATTTGCTCTGTCGCATAACTTAAAGATAAACCCGCACGACGTTCGCGTTGCAACGTTATAGCGATGTAGCCTGCAACTAGCACCTCAACTATTGCGTATCCAGCATGAATAAGCACCGTAGTAAAAGCAAGCCTATCAGGGTCAAATACGTAAAACCCTGTATTTTGAGTTTGTAAATAATAAAAAGATAAATGATGAACAGCTACAAATACAATTGTAGTAATAAACACTCGCCACTGTACAAAAACAATTAACATGGGCATTAAAATAAATATTTCAAAATGGACTTCAATCAACCCAAAAGTTTGTTGAATGTGCAAAAAAGAAAACATCATTATGGCGGCAGCTACCACATGCGGGGTAACAGGACTGTCCCCTTGTGTGTTTAAAAGCCATATAGGTAATAAACACAATGGCAAACCTATCATAAAGGCCTGCGCTAATGTGTCGAAATACAAGCCAATAGCGATAGATTCGACAAACAAAAGACTAAAAATAATTGTAAATAACCGGCCAATACTAGACATAAGAACCTTAAAATTGTTGTTTGCATTGTTTTTTTATAAAGCAGTCTGCAATATACGTATCAAAACGAGTTTCAGTTTACTGAACACAATAATAAACTACCGACACATTAAAAAGTAATGCATTTAATTTACATTATATACATGCGGTCTACTTAATTATAGGCAGTATTTTTTTAAACGTAGGCGTTGCTGCTTTTTTTGTCCATTGAAAAATAACTATTTCAGCGCATGAAATTACCGAACCAGCTTGGCGTAGCTGTTCAATCGCCAAATTTTTATGTTGCGGATTTCTCGAGCCAACGGCGTCGTGTACGATAATAACTTCAAAACCATTTTCTATTAAATCTAAGCATGTTTGTAAAACACACACATGTGCTTCAGTGCCAACAACAACAACTTGCTTTTTACCATAGCTTTTTAACTTATCAACAAAGCCAGGCTCTGCACACGCACTAAAGTACGTTTTATGAAAATACGTAGCATTAGGTAACGTATTTTTAATTTGCTGATTAATCTCGCCCAACCCTTTGACATATTGCTCAGTTATTAAGGCCGGGACGTCGTGAATAATACCCGCCTGCGCTAACTGCAGTGTACTTTTTAAAATATTCGGAAAGTCTTTAATTGCAGGAGCAAGCAACTCTTGTAAGTCTATTATTAATAACACGCTATTTTTTGCATCAATATTAGATAAAACCACTATACTCTCCTTATGAACATTAACTGTTATCTATATAGATTAGCTCACTATTTGAAAATAGAGCTTTTAACTTTACGTATATTATTTGTAATTAAAAAATAAAAACTTATGCTATATTTACTATCTAGCTAAGTATCATCCTATCCTCCACTGAGAGTGTTTATAAGTGCGTTTGAGCAAACTTTTTTTTCATATCACCATTGTTTTTTTACTATGCATCCAAAGCACTTTTGCATCACAAAACTATGCTCAACAATTACAACGAATTTCTACTGACGAAGGCCTATCGCAAAGTTACGTTTTGCAGACTCAAGAGGATGATATTGGTTATATTTGGATAGCAACCCAACAGGGTTTAAACCGTTTTGATGGTTATAATGTAAAAACTTTTAATGGTGGCTTTGGCTTAGATAAACACTATATTTATGCGTTATTTAAAGCCGAAGACGGAAAAATCATTGTCTCAACTGATCTTTCTGGTGCGTATATAATAGATCCCCTCACTTTAAAAACCGAAAAAATCTATTCTGGTCAAATAGATAAAGAAAAAAAGATGTTTTCTCCAATCTCCGCGATGACCCAAAAACAAAATACTTTTTACTTCGCCATAGATGGTCAAATATATACATTTGATGAGACGAGTAAACGCTTTACACTTAAACTAGCTCTACCAAATGAAGGTGACTACATTAGGTCATTAACGATATATAAAAACACTTTATATATTGGTACAAATGATGGTTTATACACTGCAAATATAGATAATTCAGAACTTGTAAAAATCCCTCTTCACCCCCCTGAAAAAAATACGATAGATAATATAAACGTCAAATTCTTAAGTGTTGATAATGAATTAGGATTACTTGTTGGTACTGTTGAAGGCATGTATCAATTAGCATTCGATAATAACAAAAATATATCTGCAGCAAATATTACAACTTTAATCCCTGATTATAATATATGGGATTATGCCAATACTGTTTACGGGGAGTTTGTAGCAACCGAAAGTGGATTGTTCAGTTATCACCGCGAAACCAAAGAACTAGAGTTCATATTAAATTATGAAAAAAGTAAGTTTAATATTAGTGAAAACTCAATCAACGATCTAATGATTGATAAGTCCGGCGTGCTTTGGCTCGCATCTAGAACCCAAGGGGTGTTTACTTGGCCAGTCAAAACTCAACGGTTTAAACATATTTTTTTACCAGGGAATAATACTGTTCATGCTGCCTATCAAGATAAAAATAATATTATATGGTTAGGGACCGAAGATGGTATTGCGCGCTACGACAAAGTTACAAATAAAAGTAAAGTATATTTAAGCTCGACCGACTCAAAAGCCATATATGGAGCATCTGCGGTATTTGATATTTTTGCGTCTTCGATTGGAGATGATCAGTTTCTTTGGCTTGTTACTTTTAACGGGTTTAAACTTTTTGATAAGCAGACAGGTAAAGTTGTTGAAAACCAAGACACAGAGAATGATGTAATTAACCGATCCAACTTATTTGGCTTTGCCCAATTATCTGCAGACACATATGCATTTATGTCTGATGATAACTTTTATCTTTTTAATGAAACAACCGGAAAAACAAGAATTATTAAGGGACTCAAAGAGCAAGTCGACCCTTTATTTTCTTACGCTTTTTATAAACACCTCGACACACATCCTGAAGAGTTTGTGCTTGGTACATCAAAAAGTTTTTTTAGGTACAACGAAAAAACGAAAACTTTAACGACTATATTTCAGTCTTTTAATCCTAAAGAAGATATTTTTTACACTGTAGAAAACTTTTACTTAGACTCAAAACGGAATACTTTATGGTTGGCAACCACCCAGGAAGGCTTACTTGGTGTTGACCCAGTTACTTATGAGAGAAAACACTACATAGGATTAAAAAATTCATTTAATACTGACTCTATCTATTCGTTACTTCCTGATGAAAATGGTTTTTTATGGGCAAGTACCGACAATGGTTTATATCAAATAAACCTAGATACACTTAATGTGGTGAGTTATTCAGTGAAAGACGGGTTGAACATAAACCAATTCACACAAATTGCAGCAACAACATTAAATGATGGCAGGTTAATTTTTGGCAGTAATGCCGGAGCTCTACTATTTAACCCTGTAGACTTTAATGAAAAAGAACAACTGAAAAAAAGCAATCTAGCCATTACTGATATAGGCCTCTTTACTAAGGAGCTCAATTATCACCCTCATAAATACCTTAGCAAACCGCTTGAGCTAGATCATGAAGATATGGGGTTGACGGTTAGTTTTTCTAACTTTTCTTACCCCAATATAGACAAAGCGTATTATAAAGTTACCCTTTTAGGGCCTACGTCCCTTACATATGAAGACTTACAATCTAATCAAGTATTTTTCACAAAGCTCCAACCGGGTAGTTACTCACTAAAAATATCAGCACATAATCGCGATGGTATTGTTACAAGCGAACCAGTCACGCTTAACATCAACGTAGCTTATGCTCCATGGAAGTCGCCCTTTGCTATTGCCGCCTATATAACCTTAATGCTAGCCGTGTTGTTTTTTATTTTTTGGCAATACCGCAGCCGCCAAGTTGCAATTGAACAAGCCCATAGAGCGACTATTCATTCGCAAAAGCAAACAGAACTCGCGCTTAAAAATAACAAAAGTGGCGTGTGGGATTATAATTTTAAAGATGCTTCCGTAAGTACGCTCAGAGGAAGTGAATTAGGCTATACAGGCTTGCCTGTACGCGTACACATAGAACAATTTTTAGCGCTAATACACCCAGATGACCGACGTCGTTTTGAAAACCAATGGGAAAACTACTTCAAGTACAAAAAACAACAAAACTGGCAAGCAACTTATCGTCTACAGCATAAAAATGGGCATTGGTTATGGTATCAAGATACAGGACAAGTTATATACGATCCTCAAACAAATGAGCCGCTATATGTTTCTGGCATATATACCAATATCACTGAGCAACGGGCTAATGAGCAACAAGCAAAAATTCTAGGTGAAGCGTTTAGCCAAATAAACGACTGGTTACTTATACTCGATAAGCATTTAATGCCATTTTCTGCGAACAACAGTTTTATTGAAACGTTTTCAAATGAACAAGCAGCCACTAAAATTAGCCCAAAATTATTTATTAGGGCCATTGGTAAAGATAAGTGTAGAGAGTTTGCAAATATTTTAAAAAAATTAAAAGCTACAGAAAACTGGCAAAGTGATGCTTATATAAAAACAGCAAAAAGTAACGAACATCCAATACATATAAGCGCCACAGCCGTAACAAAAGATACTGCAAGCTACTACGTAGTTGTTATTACAGATTTAACTGAGCAAAAACGTGCAGAAAACGAACTGCGCTATTTGGCTAATTTTGATCCTCTAACGCATCTACCTAATCGTAGTTTAATGTATAAAAATATTGAAGACGCGATTAAACATGCCAATGAAAGTAATACACAATGCGCATTATTATTTATTGATTTAGATAAGTTTAAACCTGTTAACGACTCTTTTGGCCACGCAGTTGGCGATAAGCTACTTTGTAATATTACCCAAAGAGTAAACGGTATGCTTGGCGTAAACGCAAAACTTGGCCGTCAAAGTGGTGATGAATTTTTAGTGCTGATTCAAAATATAAAATCGCTTCAGTCTCTTCGCGATACAGTAAGAAAAATTAGTAATGAGTTAGCTAATAAAGTAATTATTGAAGACTTCTCTATTAATATTTCAGCAAGTATTGGCGTAGCTCTATACCCATTTGATGCTGTAACCACCGATATACTTATCCGTAATGCCGATGTTGCGATGATGCACGCTAAACAAGGCGGGAGAAACGACTTTAAGTTTTTTAGCGATGAAATGAATGAGCTGATAAAACAAAAGTTACTGCTCGAAAATGATTTAAAAGATGCAGTAAAAGACAACCGATTTTTTAATCACTATCAGCCCATTATCGACATAGAAGAAAAAACGATAAATGGCGTGGAGTTACTCATGCGCTGGAAAAATCAAGGACAGTTGGTATCCCCAGCACTTTTTATACCGGTAGCAGAAGAAACCGGTTTAATAGAACTCCTTACTGAGCAAGCATTGCAACGAGCTCTTATTGAACTTGCACCTATACTCAGCGAAAACCCATTGTTTTACATATCTTTAAACTTATCGCCTAAACACATTTTAAAAACAAACATAACCCAAAGGTTAATGTCTATATTAGCGGACTCTCAAGTTCATCCAAGACAATTAAGACTTGAAATAACAGAGAGTATTTTACTAGAAGATAAACTCAAAGCAGCCAAGCAGCTACATAACTTAAAAGCTGCTGGGTTTAAATTACTACTTGACGATTTTGGTACAGGTTACTCGTCACTCACCTATTTGAGCCAATTTCCTATTAATGTTATTAAAATAGATCAAAGCTTTGTAAACAGTATTGGTATAGATAAAGGGGATGAGTCAATTATTAAGACCATTCTTTTATTGGCCGAAAACCTAGATCTTTACTGTATTGCAGAAGGAGTAGAAACGCGCGAACAGATGATCTTTTTAGCCGAGGTTGGGTGTACTGTACTGCAAGGTTATTACTTTGCAAGGCCAATGGATGCTAAAGACTTACGTAAAAGCGATTGTTTTAGCAATATCATTGATTTGATTTGATTTGATTTGATTTGATTTAAAACATTAAAAGCGTGCTAATCATTATTACACGCTTTTATATTAATTAAATGCTACTAATGGATGTGATGGCATTCGTGGCTTTCTATTTGTAATACACTATTGCGTACATTAAATTTTTCAGCTAACAGTTGTTCTACCTTCATACGACATGCTTCATCGTGTTTTTCAATAGTACAATGCTCTTTAAGTACAACGTGCGCCCCGACTACTACACCCTTATATTTACGCGTTACAGTGACGTTATGGACATTGTGAACATGCTCCATATCTGTAATCTCACTTTCAATATCTGCAACTTTAGGAAGTTTGGCCTTATTTAAGCGTAAACCTTTTATACAACTAATAATGACCTTAACACCGGTAAACAACACGAAAGAGGCGATTAACATGCTCGATAAAATATCGATAACAACCCAGCCCGTAAAATATATAAGAATACCAGCCACAAATGTCGATACGGTAGAAATCAAATCAAAGAATGAATGTAAAAATACCGCGTAAACATTAATACTCGCTTTGCGGCCTTTATATAAAACCCATGCAGCAGCACCATGAAACAAAAAACCAATAGCAGCAATAACCGACATTAAATAACTATTAATAGCCAGCTCATTTCCTTCATGCTGGTGTATATAGCGCTCACCACCTTCATACAAAATAATTAAACTGATTGCTAGGTATAAAAATCCGTTCACCAGACCACCCAAAAGCTCGGCTCTTTGATGACCATCGTTATAGGTTTTAGCAAAATGAATAGCGAGACTTGATGCAATCAGTGCGATGAATAACGAGCTATTGTGAACAAACAAATGCCCCGCATCGGCAAGTACAGCAAGCGAATTAGAATAATAAGCACCTATAACCTGAATTACCATAAACGAACACGTAATTGCTAGTGCAATAAGTAACCGACGACGAGAAGCTTGGTGTGTAGTGATTTCTGTCATGAAATGCTTGAATAACCTATACTTAAAGTGCAAATAAACCAAAGATGGCTTAGAGTAGAAAGGGGTAATGATATACAGTATCAATTATAATACGTACTGCCCTCAAACGCACTAAAAACTTAGTAAATCAAAAAAAATGTGCTAATAATTAGTAGGGCTTGTTGAACTTCGGTGGTTGAATTTACACCAGTATTTTTGTTTTTTAGGCAAGGCAGAGCCTATGTAGTGTGGCTATTCCCCATAAATAGGCGATAACGCAGCATAAATACCAAACATGCGCTGCCTTTTGAGCTCGATCTAAGGACGATTAACACGCCCAAGTAAAAACAATAAAAATACAATAGATAACAATTTAATTGTGGCTTAAACACATGGAGAGTTGAGTGAGTAATAACCTATCAAATGAAATATGGCGAAACTTGGAGTTACTGCCGTTTTGTGTATTACTTTATGATGCCAATGAAAATATATTTAAAGTTAACAGCCAAGCACAGGACTTGTTTGGCTTAAGAAATAAATCACATTTTAATAAAATTGATTTTTCACACATCACTTTAACCAATCATCACAGTAAAAAAGAACTATTAGTCGAGGAGCTATTCTTTGATTATTTCACTGCAAATAACCAATGCCAGTTTGTTTTATCAAAACAGGTATCTAAATTGCTACTCAATGTAAAATTTGCAAAATTACCTAACTCAAGCTCCATTATTATAATCGATGTATTGAATAATAATGTAGATGAACAATATGATTTTGATAATATTATTTCGAACATATCAACTGACTTAATTGATATTCAAAACGACGACGTTGATAAGCATATCAACTACGCATTAAAAGCTATTGGTACCGTTTGCCACGCAGATAGAAGTTATCTTTTTAAGTTTGCCGAGGATGGTAAAACCATAAATAACACCCACGAATGGGTCAATAATGATATACAAGCATTTAAAGAGGACTTACAAAACCTTCCGAAAAGCGATCTCCCATATTTTTTTAGTTTGATGGCACGTACTCACTTATTTAGAGTTAACGATGTAACGTTGTTACCTATCCAAGCAACGAGCGAAAAAATAATTTTTCAGCGACAAAAAATAAAATCAGTACTTTGCATCGGGTTACGTTATGACAAAGAGCTCGTTGGCTTTATAGGCTGTGATTGCGTTGTTCAAAAGCGAAACTGGACTGATTTAGACCTTATTCGCTTAAGGTTAGTAGGTGAAATGCTTGCTAATGCTTTCAAAAATTTAAATTACAAGCAAGAGCTACAACAAGCTCAGCAGCAACTCATTAATGCCAATCATAAACTTAACAAACAAGTTAATACTGATGGCCTTACAAACATTGCTAACCGACGCTGTTTTGATCAAACTTTAAAATGCGAAATTAAGCGCGGCGCACGTAATAAAGAACCCATTAGTTTAATAATGTGTGATATTGATTTTTTTAAGCGTTATAACGATAACTATGGGCATCAGCTAGGTGACGAAGTGTTAAAAAAAGTTGCCAAGGCGCTGCATGATCTTTGTAAACGTGAAGGTGATTTAGCCGCTCGTTTCGGTGGTGAAGAATTTGCGATAATTTTACCTGCAGTCGACACAGATCATTGTCAAAGGTTTGCTGTTCTTATTCAGGAAAAAATCGCAGAACTCGCAATTGAACATAATTTTTCAAGTGCTAGTAATTACCTCTCTTTGAGTATTGGATTTTATAGCCTTATACCCAATCAAAAAACAACACCTAAAGAAGTAATAACTAACGCCGACATAGCCCTTTATAACGCAAAAGAAACAGGCAGAAATAAAATAGCCAGTTTTTAAAAAACCGACTAAGTCGGCGCGCTACAGTGAGTTTTAGTGGTTAAAAGTTCGCTGTAGTGATAATCTATACACGCTGAAATTATAAACAATACAACCACTCAGCGTTTAATTATTATAAGGAATGTTTAAATGGATCCAGTCACACAAATTCTCGATATGGTTTTTACTGTTGAGGCTTTTTTACTTGTTTTTGTTATCGTGCTTTTAAAAAGTAGCGTTAAATTTGTACCACAAAACCGCGCCTGGTTAATCGAACGTTTTGGTAAATACCAATCAACTAAAGAAGCCGGCCTCAACTTTATTATTCCATTTATTGATAGAATCTCGGCTGATCGTAGCTTAAAAGAACAAGCTCAAGATGTACCATCGCAGTCAGCTATCACTAAAGATAACATCTCACTTATAGTTGATGGCGTACTGTACTTTAGAGTACTAGACCCATACAAAGCAACGTATGGCGTTGACGACTATACGTTTGCAGTTGTACAACTTTCACAAACAACAATGCGTTCAGAATTAGGTAAAATGGAGCTTGATAAAACATTTGAAGAGCGTGATTTACTTAATACCAACATTGTTGCAGCTATAAACCAGGCATCTGAGCCTTGGGGTATTCAAGTACTTCGCTACGAAATTAAAGATATTGTGCCGCCTAACTCTATTATGGAAGCGATGGAAGCACAAATGAAAGCTGAGCGTGTTAAACGAGCTCAAATTTTAGAGTCAGAAGGTGATCGCCAAGCAAATATCAACGTTGCTGAAGGTAAAAAACAAGCACAAGTACTTGCTGCTGAAGCCGACAAAGCCGAGCAAATTTTACGCGCTGAAGGTGAAGCAACAGCTATTACTACAGTTGCAGAAGCACAAGCAAATGCACTTATTAAAATAGGTGAAGCTGCAGATACAGAGCAAGGTCAAAAAGCAATTCAGCTAGATTTAGCAACTAAAGCAATCGCGGCTAAAGAAGCTATTGCTCGTGAATCATCAATTGTATTACTACCAGACAACGCGACAGATGCAAGCTCAATGGTTGCCCAAGGTATGGCAATCATTAATAGCTTAAATAAAAAGCATCTGGGTTAATAACTAAATAAAGAGGTTTGTATGGATTTTATTACGCAAAATTTACCGCAAACACTTATGGTACTTGGTATTGTTGCTTTAATAATAGAAGTAGCAGTACTTGGCCTTTCTACATTTATTTTGTTGTTTTTTGGATTATCGTTATTCCTTACAGGATTATTAATGAGTTTTGGTATTTTGCCTGACTCATTAACAACAGCCCTTTGGAGTAATGCAGTTGTAACAGCTGGCTTGGCCGTTGCACTTTGGAAACCATTAAAACAAATGCAAAATCGCGTAGATAAGAAGCAAGTGAATAGTGATTTTGCTGAACTTACTTTTGTACTTACTAGCGATGTAACAGAACAAGGTTTAACTACACATCAATATTCAGGTATTAGCTGGAAACTCAAAAGTGAGCAACCAATTAGCGCCGGTACTGAGGTTTTAGTAACCAAAAAAGAAGTGGGTGTTATGTGGATTAAGCCTAAAAGCTAATCATCACTTTAAAACAAGCACTGTGTATAATAAATTACAGTAAAACGGGCGGCTCAAACTGCCCGTTTTTTATGCCTGAGATTTGAAATACAGCGCCTTGTTCACTAACAGTATTATTAATCGATTCATCAAATGCCGATGTCACAAGTAACAATTCAGCATTTTCACCACCAAATGCGGTGCATGTCGGTTTTATTGCACAAAGCTTTATTGTTTTAATTAGCTCACCGCCTGGGGATAAACATATAACACACCCCATTCCCCAAACAGCTAGCCACAAATTACCTAATTGGTCGGTTACGCAGCCATCGGGGTCAACATCAGTGTTATTAAATTGATAAAAAACACGTGGCTCAGAGCAAGGTTCGCCAGTTTGCTCATCCAAATCTAATACATAAATACAACTCGTTAAAGAGTCGCAGTAATAACCGCGTAAACGTGGCTTATCAAAGCACAATCCATTTGGGATACTCAAACCACTTACAACGGCTTTAAGCTGGTGTTTATAATAACGGTATATTTTACCGTAACCTTTTTTAGCATTTACGTTCATTGTACTTAACCAAAAACCACCCCATGGATCAGCGCGGCCGTCGTTTGAACGCCTATTTAGTTGTGTATTTTCAATATTAAGAATAAGGTGGCGAGTGCTCGAATTAATATGGTATTTATATAAACCAGTGCTTGTACCTAGCAACAAGTGCTGCTCATCAATCCACGCTATTGCACTGAGCGTATCGGGCATATTAACTGTTTTTGGTTGGCTTTCGCTGTGTATTTTTTTGCTTAAAAGTAATTTTTTATTTATGTCGACCCAAAAAAAAGTATTCAGCATAGGGTGCCAAAGAGGACTTTCTGCAAGCTGATTCTGTGTGCTTTCAAAAATGGTTACGCTAGGGTCAAACATAAATACTTATTCTTTATTATTAACAAAGCCTTGTAACCCAAACCTTACCAGAAAACAGTGAATTTCGCGATGTGTACCTGGCTTTAATTTATCAACACGCCCTAGTGACTGCAAAATCAATATCATTGGACCACCGGCTAATTTTAAAGTTGGGCGTACCACTAAAAAGTTTGAAATACTTAATAGTGGTTACAACATGGGAGTTGATACTGCTAAGGCCTTTTTAGCTAAATAACTGCATTATTTAACCTAATAATTGCGGTGCTTTACCCGCAATAACTGCGGTTAGTAAACCAGCTAACATAGCTCCCACAACGGTGCATATTGCACCGCCTAAAATACCGTAAACACTCATAAAACATATCAGCGCTAAACCAAATAGCAGTGCACTTAAAAATGTTTTAGTCGCTAATGTAAGTGTGTTTTTTCGTAGGTTGAGCATCATTAATAATAAACTTACCATCGCAATTGTAATTAGTAGCTCGTTCATGCGGGTTGTACCTCAATTTGTAATTTTTGTGTGTTTTTTATTTTTAAGACAACAAACATACACACGATACCCACCACCATAAAGCTTATATCTACTACCGCGACAAGCGAGCTATTAAGGTTAATAACATTGCTAACGCCAAGTAAAATATTAAGTGGCAGCACCAAAGCAAGCGAAGCGCCGCATAGTAAAAGTGTCAGCTTAAAATAGTTTTTATAACCTATGGGCAATACACTTAATAGTAACCATGCCAACCACGTATAAAAGAACACGGGTCCAAAAAAGCTATTTTGCGCCACACCAACAACGCTATAATTAAGTAAAACTTGCACAGGAAATAGCACAAAGCTTGCTAATACCAAACCGCCACAACTGCCAATAATAAAACGATTCCAGCGTGCATATGCCTGCATACTCAGTGAAGGGCTACTGCCACGTGTGCGCTTTGTTAGCCACATCATCATGCCCGAAATAGGTAAAAGCGCAGTACTTAAGCCAAGCAATACCCAAAGTAATTTTACAAACACTCCTGCAAAGTTCCCAAAGTGCAGCGGAAACATCAACTCAATTACTTTTATCGAAACACCTGAAATATCACCAAAACTACTCATCGACTGCACAAACTCACCATTGCCCTGATAATGCAGTAACTGAGAAGCAACAGCCTCGCCACCTAACAAACGCAAATATACCTGCGCATTCGCATCGTTATGCGCCATTATTGTGACATCCCTAATTATTGCTTCAGGGTAACGACTATGAGCATGCTCTAAAATAGTGTCTATTTTTGTAGGTTGCTTAATGTGGCTAACTACAGGCTCAGGAATAGCGGTAAACGTTTCTATTAACTTATCTTGATCGCCACCAAAGCTCACAAACGCAGCTGCTGGTAGTAAAATAATGGTTGCGAGCCCTAAAAATGATCCTGTAAAACCAATCACAATATTAAATACGCTGCCCCAAATACCTATAACCTTATGAGCATCGCTTACTGCAATATCTAACCCTTTATCTCGCCTAAACGTAAAGAGCTCTTTTATCAATTTGCGATGAATAAACAAGCCTGTCACTGCACTTACTAAAAGCGTTAAACCTAAAAACCCAGTGAGTATTAACCCAATTGGTCGCCCTAAATGCAAATCTGCATGAAACTCACCTATATAAGTTGGCGCATCCGTTTTTTTATTGGCGTAAAACTCTTTACTAGGCCCATAGTAAGTATTTTCCAGCGTCAACGTATCGGGATGAAATTGAAATACTCTGGCCACCTCTTGGTCGTAATTTTCATCGCCATGGTGAGATTCAAATACCAACGTTAACAAATGAAAGTTATGCCCACTTGGTAAAAACACATGAATGTTTTCGCCAAATTCACTAGGTACTTTTTTATGGTATTCGTTTACTAGTCGGTTAATTTGCGCGCTGGCAACGTATTGGCTAGATTGTAGTTCTGGATTAGCCCATATTTTTAACTCAGGTCGCGACAGAACTGCTAACGCCCCACTAAATGCAACAATAAATAGCAGTACCGCAGTAATAATTCCTACCCAGCTATGTAATAAAAATAGCTTTTTTAAAGTAATCGACTTCATCCCTGCCCCTGCGTTAACGCCCAAAAACTCAATAAACCATGTAATACACACAATGCAATCATTACTACAAAAGGTTGCCATACTTTTTGCGCCAAATACGCATAAATAAACAACGCAGTCCAAATAATAGGAAAGAGTAAAATAGGCAGTAATATTTGTTCATTCATTTGAAACGGTAAATAGGTTGTCATACCCGGAATCATTATTACCGCTGTAACTAGCGCTAATACACACGCAATTAAGTGCCTTCGCCGTGTAGCTGTAAACGTTTTTTTATTATTCATTATTCGCTCAATAAATTTGCCCAAACATATACAAAACAGCACATGCAAATGATAACAATTGTCATTATATTGTGCATTTAATGCTTAATGCAATTTATTAAACAAATTAAGCCTAAAAACACAGTTGGTTTGCCTTAAGAGCTTTTATGCTACGCCTCGCAATTTAGGTACGCAGTAATGCGTCATTTCAGTTAAGCCGAGTTCGGGCTTTTTAATTTTTCAGGAAGCAGTAAACCGTGGATATAATTAACGCAATTATTTTAGGTATTATTGAAGGTATAACAGAATTTTTACCCATATCATCAACTGGGCACTTAATTGTAGCGTCAAAGTGGTTAGGCATTGAATCAACAGACGCTAACCTCGCCTTCGAAGTAATTATCCAGCTTGCCGCCATTTTAGCGGTACTAGCCAACTATAAAGACAAGTTCAGCCCTAAACATTTCAATTTATGGGTGAAAGTTGCCATTGCATTTATTCCTTTGGGTATTATTGGTTTTATATTTAGTGATGTAATAAAAACACTGTTTAGCGTACCGGTAGTAGGTGTTATGTTTATTGTAGGCGGTGTGATTTTTTTACTATTAGAGCGCAGTTATAAAGAGACTCACTGCACAACTACCGATGTAACCCAAGTTACTTATAAACAAGCTCTTTGGATTGGCGTAGCACAAGTATTTGCGTTAATTCCAGGGACTAGTCGTGCTGGAAGCTCTATTGTTGGTGCCATGTTGTGTGGTTTAAACCGAAAAGCCAGCGCTGAATTTTCATTTTTACTTGGTTTACCTGTACTTGCAGCAGCCTCAGGGTACGACTTACTTAAACACTACCAACTGTTTAGCTTAGATGACCTAACTGCCCTTGCAGTTGGCTTTTTAACATCTTTTATAGTTGCTTATTTTACTATTAAACTATTCATACGCTTTCTAGAAAATTTCACTTTTGTTAGTTTTGGTCTTTACCGAATCGTATTTGGTGTTATTTTACTAACTATAGCCTACACATAAGAGAACATTATGACCGAAAAAATAAACGAAGAAGCACTCCACGCACTTAAAATAGCCTTTACTTACATGCCTAAAGCGATTGAAGTGACAAAGTATGAATATGGCGAGCGCTACCAAAGCGTACTTGATCACATTGAAGCTGTACGTGAAACGCTACTTCTTAACGATGTAGACCCGGAAGAAGTTGGCGGCGATATAAATCCTGAGTACACACCAAACTCAACCTACTAAATATAAAACACTGAGCATTATATAATCATCATTACACTCAGCGTTATATTAATGCTCTATTATTCTACAAAACATAAGGTTATAAATTTAAAGTGTACACATCAGTTTTAGTTATCATCGATAAAAACTGCTAAACTTACTTGGTAATTAATAAATATGCCTTTAATTGGCTTTTATATTGTATAAATTGAACAAAAGCTTACGGGGTGTTTTCTTTTGAATTTTTTAAGACGTTTTCACGATATCGTTTCGAATCAGTCGTTTGATTTTCAAACCAAAATCAATAAACTTTTAATCTTTGGATTAGAAGTATTCGAGCTAGAGCTAGGCATTATTAGTAAAGTAGATGAAAACAGTTATACCGTTTTATATGCCATAACCCCCGACAACTCACTTTTACCCGGTACTGTGTTTGACTTACAAGGCACCTATTGCGTACATACGCTATCTGCTGGCTCCGCACTTGCTTTTCATAAAGCCTCTCAAAGCGCAATTGCAAACCACCCCTGTTATATAAACTTTCAGTTAGAGTCTTATATTGGCGCGCCAATAAAAATTGGTGAAAAAATATTTGGTACCGTTAACTTTTCATCCATAAACAGCTCTCCAGCTTTTAATGATGCAGCCTATGATTATATTGAGTTATTTGCACAATGGCTTGGATCGGAATTTGCTCGCACTCAAGCTAAAGAACAACTCATAAAAAATAGTAATACTTTATTAAAGTTAGAGAATGTAGCAAATATAGGTACGTGGGAGGTTGATCTAGTCTCCGATAAAATTACCTGGAGCGAGCAAACATACCTCATACATGAGGTGGATGAACAATTTCAACCGCAAATGAATTCTGCAGTCGAGTTTTATAAAGAAGGTCCAAGTCGTGAAGGCATTACTCGCGCGGTAGAATTAGCCATAGAAAAAGGCAAAAAATGGAATTTAGAACTAGAAATAGTAACCGCTAAAAATAAACATTTATGGGTGGCTACCTTTGGTGAGGCCGAATTTGATGAAGGCCGATGTGTCCGATTATTTGGCACCTGCCAAGATGTAACCGAGTCAGTCAAGCTTCGAGAAGAGCTTAAACAAAAGCAAGCTCAAGCAGAGCGCTTACTTGAAGACAGAAGCATGCTCTTTGCTAAAATCAGCCACGAATTAAGAACCCCTCTTAACGGCATCACAGGCATGCTAACCACATTAGTTGATGAACACAGTGAAGAAGTTCGCGCTGAAAAAATTAAAATAGGCCTTAGAAGCGCCGATATTTTACTTAGTATTATTAACGAAGTGCTCGATTTTTCTAAAATTAATCATGGTGAGCTAAAGCTTGAACCTACTGACTTTTTACTAAAAACAATTTTTACCGATTTAACTTCTT
This sequence comes from Pseudoalteromonas sp. NZS71_1, assembly GCF_015864305.1. NCBI lineage: Bacteria > Pseudomonadati > Pseudomonadota > Gammaproteobacteria > Alteromonadales > Pseudoalteromonadaceae > Pseudoalteromonas > Pseudoalteromonas sp. NZS71_1. Next base: position 478,642 of record NZ_JADYXM010000001.1, read on the forward strand.
TATATACACCTCTATTTAAAAACACGCATGTAACGCTACAAGTAAATAATACAATTGATGACAACTGCTGGGCGTTTAGCGACAACACACGCCTTAGCCAGATTGCTTCTAACTTACTGAGTAATGCACTTAAATTCACTGAAAATGGTTCAGTTACACTAAACACCAGCCTTTCTAAAGTAAAAACTAAGCTAAGTTTAAATATTGAAGTGTCTGATACAGGCCGAGGAATGAGTAAAGGCTTTTTAGAATCACTGTTTTCTCCTTTTTCTCAAGAAGTAGATGCTAAAAATTCAAAAGGTGGAACAGGCCTTGGCCTTGCAATAGTAAAAGAACTTGTTGAATATATGGGCGGCAAAATAAAGGTAAAAAGTACACCTAATAAAGGCACTACGTTTTTAGTAAATATTCCTATTGAGAAAGGGACAGAACAAAAACAAGAAAACCTCAAATCAACGTTAGATATCAATGGCAGTGAACTATCAGTACTTGTAGTCGATGATAACGATATTAATAGGTTGGTACTTCATGCTTCTTTAGGCAAACTTAATATAAAAGCCGACTCTGCAGTTGATGGCCAAGATGCTGTATTAAAATGTCGCCAAAAGCATTATGACCTTATTTTTATGGACTGCATAATGCCCATACTCGATGGATTTGAGGCAACAAAGCAGCTTAGATCAGAAAACATCTGCTCGCATGAAGAAACCTACATAGTGGCTATAACTGCTAATACTTCATCACAAGACAAACTTGCCTGCAAACAAGCCGGTATGGATATGTTTATATCAAAACCGTTTAAACTACCCATACTTGAAAAAGCGGTTATTAATGCGCTTGAGCATACCGTAAAAATCAGCTAATTTTTACTGCACTGCCACTGGTAAAAAATAAGAACATAAAATGAAAAACATAATTAGAACTATATTACTAACAGTACTTATTGTTGCAGTATTTAAAGGCGTTTCCACTGGGCAATGGAGCTCATCAATAACAATAGTTATCGTATCAGGCGTATTGCTGTTAGTTACATTTATCAGTGCTAAGTCATCACGTGGATCATCCGCTTATACTGGCAGTGACTCATCAGTTTCCTCTAGCAGTAACTCATCGCACTCTCACACAAATTGTAGCTGCGGTGATTCTGGTGGTGGGTGCGATTAAATCGTGTGCTAATTCTTAAGCATTAAAAAAGCCGCCTTTGGAGAAGGGCGACTTGGGTTAACAAACAGCTATGAGTGTAGCCTTGCTGTTATATCAAGAGAGTTTTTACTAAATTTTTTATTAAATAATGTTAAGCAGCACTTTGATCAGCTTCTTCAGAGTGACGAATTAAATAATCAAATGCACCTAAACTTGCTGTTGCACCGCTGCCCATTGCAATAATAATTTGTTTAAACGGAGTATTGGTTGCATCCCCCGCGCCGTAAATTCCTGGTAGTGAAGTTGCGCCTTTAGAATCAATCAGTATTTCACCAAATTTGCTTAATTCAAGGTCGCTGTCTTTTAACCATTCGGTATTTGGTATTAAGCCTATTTGTACAAATATACCGGCAAGTTCAAGCTCTTTACTCTCTCCCGACACTCTATCTGTGTACATTAAGCCAGTTACTTTTTTACCATCACCAAGTACTTCGGTAGTTTGTGCACTTTTGATAATAGTAATATTAGCCATGCTTTTAGCTTTACGAATAAGCACTTCATCAGCACGTAGTGTGTCTGCAAATTCAAGTACCGTAACACTTTGCACAATATTAGCTAAATCGATTGCTGCTTCTATACCCGAATTACCACCGCCAATTACGGCAACAGGCTTACCTTTAAATAAAGGGCCATCACAATGTGGGCAATATGCCACACCATGGCCGCGATATTCTTGCTCCCCTGGTACGTTCATTTCGCGCCAGCGTGCACCGGTGGCAAGTACGAGCGACTTAGCTTTAAGTACTGCGCCATTTTCTAGTGTAATTTCGTAGCCATTGTTATAACCAAGTGCCGCTGCACGCTGATTATGCATTACATCTACATCGTATTCTTTAACGTGCTCTTCAAGCTGGGCAACCAACTTTGGCCCCTCTGTCGCCTTAATCGAAATAAAGTTTTCTATTGCTAATGTATCTGCAACTTGTCCACCAAACCTGTCGGCAACAATGCCTGTATTTAACCCTTTTCGTGCTGAGTAAATCGCAGCCGATGCGCCCGCAGGCCCACCACCAATTACAAGTACATCAAATTTATCTTTTTCACTTAGCGATTCAGCTTGGCGCTGTGCCCCTTTGCTATCTACTTTATTGAGTATGTCGGTAAGGCTTAGTGCACCTTGGCTAAATGGTTCGCCATTTAAATATACAGCCGGTACAGCTAAAATATTTCGCTCTTCTACCTCACTTTGAAATAATGCGCCATCAATCATGGTCGCTTTAATATTGCTGTTTGTCGCTGCCATAGTATTAAGTGCTTGGACTACTTGCGGGCACGTTTGGCAACTTAAACTTATGTATACTTCAAAGTTGAGTTCTTGAGTAAGCGATTGTATTTGTTCAATGTCTTCGCTTTTAGCTTTACTTGCGTGTCCGCCAGTATGTAAAAGAGCTAACACTAAACTTGTGAATTCGTGGCCCATAGGTACGCCTGCAAACGTAATATGAGTGTTTTTAATAGGTGAATGTACAACCATTGACGGGCGACGCGCGCTTGTATCAGGATTGTTCATTACCGTAAATTTATCGCTCAGTGAGGCTAAATCGTTCGCTAAGCTTTCTACTTCTGCTGATTTTTTGCTGTCATCCAAGGCAATAAGCAGCTCAACAGGTTGAGTAAGCGATTCAAAATGGCTTTTTAATTGATTTTTTATGTTGTTATCTAACATGGCTTAACCCTTTTAGGAAAATTTAAACAGCAAGCCTCCCATGCCAAATAATGCATGTGCTTAAACAAGTATATTGATATAGGAGGCACCAACAAACGGATGTTCGTTGATTTAAGGGCAGTTACCTGCCCTTATAGTAGGAATAAATCTATACTTAGATTTTACCAACTAGGTCTAGTGAAGGTGCAAGTGTGTCTTCACCTGGCTGCCAAGATGCAGGACAAACTTCACCGTCGTGAGTTGCAATGTATTGTGCAGCTTGTACTTTACGAACAAGTTCTTTAGCGCTACGGCCAATACCTAAATCGTGAGTTTCGATAATTTTAATTTCGCCTTCTGGGTTCATTACAAATGTACCGCGAAGTGCTAAGCCTTCTTCTTCAATCATTACGCCAAAGCTACGAGTAATACGTCCTGTTGGGTCGCCAATCATTGGGTAAGTAATTTTACCAATTGTGTCTGACGTATCGTGCCATGCTTTGTGAGTGAAGTGAGTGTCAGTAGATACTGAGTAAACTTCTACGCCCATTTCTTGAAGTTGTGCGTAATAATCTGCAACATCACCAAGTTCAGTAGGACATACAAATGTAAAGTCTGCTGGGTAAAAGAAGAAGATTGACCATTTACCTAGAACATCTTTTTCAGACAATTCTACAAAGTCACCGTTGTGGTAAGCGGTTGCATTGAATGGTTGTAATTTAGTATTGATTAATGAAGTGCTCATGGTATTTCCTCATCTATATTTAATGTATTTAAAAAGTAATCAACGCCCTCGTTTAAAACGACCTTCTGCGTTGGCTTGGTTAATACAATAAGGCTAATGGACAATTAAATAAAATTGATTGTTTAGATTAAAACAATCGGTTTTTTGGATTGAACTATATAATCTCTGTTATCGTAAGCATTATTGGGATTGTAAACGCTGGCGAATTATTAAGATCGCTAATCGCAATACTGCTACAATAGCCGCGCTTCAAATAAGTCATTAAATATAAGGCACGCCGTAATGGAAAAATTTTTTAACCACATACAACTAGGTTATTTAGGCTTAATCCCGTTTTTAGGGTGTGTGGGTTGGCCACTTATGTTTGGCAGTAATAGCCTTAACTTAGATTTTTTTACTTTTTACAGTATCGCCATTTTAGCATTTATGGCAGGTAGCTTGTGGCGCGCCGGAGAGCAAAGCTATAGCAATGCAATTAAAGCGGTATTACCTGTTATCCCAGTTCCATTTTTATCATTTTTACCTGTAGAGTGGGCACTGGCTTGGCTAGGTGCTAGTTTTTGGTTAGTACTTATATTTGAAAAAGCCACGCCACAATGGCAAACCTACCATAAAGATTATCAAAAAATGCGCTTTGTGCTGACCTCTGTTGTATTTGTGTGTCACATCCTAACTATTGGTATGAGTATTTATCCTAAATAGCAGCTGTAAACTTAAATGTTGCACAGTAATAAGGTAATATCCGCGCACTGCTATTTGAGGACACACCATGATTGACCAATTACGCCAACAACTCGACGAACTTGGCGAAAACTACGTAGAAAAAAACGCGGCATTTAAAATCAAAGTGATCCCATTTTTTTGTGCTATTCGCATTAAAAAAGATCATAAAAGCGAAGGTCGTTTAAGCTTTTATTCAAGTCAATTACTCGAAATTTTCTTGGTTGTCTTATTTTTGCTATTCGGTTTAATGCTTTACGATACAAATGCAGGATTTACCCATGGGCCTATTCATATTGCCTTTGCCATTTTAATTACCTTTAATCTTATTATTAAACAAATCGCCATTGAAGGGTTAAAAACACGCCTTGCTTTTCATCGTTTACTTGCAGCGCAGTCTCAAAAAAGTACGCCTGATGCCGATAACACACCAACTAAACCACTTTAATTTATGTATTTAAATCCCCAATGGCGAATACTCACCGTAGGCGATGGCGATTTATCGTTTTCGAACGCTATTTACACTCATCTATCGCCAAAAGCTTTGGTCGCATCCACTTACGATGACCAAACTACTATTGAGCAAAAGTATCAGCACAATGCACTTGGTAACCTAAAAGCGCATAACGTTGAGGTACTTAATAGTTTTGATGTAACAAATCCCGCGTGTTGGCAAACTATAAGTGAAAACCAGCACAGCTTTGACGTGGTTATTTTTCAGTTTCCGCTTATACCTGCGTTTGTTGGCCGTGAAGCATTTGAAAACAACACGCGCCAAACCAGTATGAACGTATTAAACCGCGCTTTGCTGCATCAATTTATTAAATACGCTAACGAATATGTACTTGATAAAAATGGTCCAATGCTGTGTTATATCACTTCAAAGGATGTAAAACCTTATCGAGAATGGAATATAGAAGGGAGTTTAAATAACGGCTTAAACGCTGATTATTTAGGCCAAATCCCATTTGATATTAGCCATTTTGAAGGTTATAAAATTCGTAATGTTGACCGCGACAAACACGTAAAAGACACCAGCGGCATAACTTACGTTTTCAGCCCAAAAAGTATTGATACACATACTAGCGAATTAAGCTCACGTCTTACCAAACCTGCATACTTAACATCTAACCATTGCTCCCTTTGCCGCGTTGGACCTTATATGGCAAGCGAGGACGAAACCAAGCATCTAAACGCTAAAAAGCATCAGCAAATGCTACATCTTGAAAGCGATTGGCAACAATGGCTAAATGAGTTTTATAGCTAATTAATAGCCCTACTACAGTTTATTTAATTACACCTTTTCGTGTTTAATTAAATCAGCCGCTTTTTCAGCAATCGCAATTACCGGTGCATTTGTGTTGCCGGTAATAATGGTAGGCATAATCGACGCATCGACTACGCGTAAGTTACTTACCCCGTGTACTCGCAAATTAGTATCCACCACTGCCATTGGATCCTGCCCCATTTTACATGTCCCTACTGGGTGATATTCGGTATCTGCAGTTTGGCGTATAAACTCAATTAGCTGATCATCATTATTTATATCAAGCGGGTAGACCATTTTACCGCGTATGTTATCAAAAGCTTTGCTTTGCATAATAGTGAGTGTTTTTCTAAGGCCTGCAAGCATTACAGTTAAATCATCTGGATGGCTTAAGTAATTAGGGTCAATAAGTGGAGCACTACGCGGGTTGTTATCGGCTAATGTAATAGTACCTCGGCTTTTGGGGCGCATAATACTGCTGTGTATACTGTAACCATGCCCAGTGTGTAATTTACGACTATGATCGTCCACCAGCCCTATTACAAATTCTAATTGCACATCTGGCGCTGGCGAGCCTTCAAATAATTTAATAAACGCGTGCGACTCTGCAAAATTACTGGTTAATCGCCCTTCTCGTTTTGTAAACCAGTTAACACAGCCTTTTATAATGCTGGCAATGCCAAGCGGGCTTATACCAAATGTGCCTTTATTTGTTTTTGATTTATAAAGTGGCACTACCGTTAAGTGATCTTGTAAATTAGCGCCAACACCTTCAAGTACGTGCTGAACCATAATGTTATGCGCGCTTAACTGCTCTTTAGGGCCAATACCTGAAAGCATTAATATTTGAGGCGAATTAATAGCGCCAGCACTAAGTATTACCTCTTTTTTAGCACGTAAATTAATAACCTCTTTATTACGCTCTATTTGCACGCCTTGCGCTATCTTATTGGTTATATTTATTTTATTAACGTGGCTATTGGTTAATACCGTTAAATTTGGGCGGTTTAAATGCGGTGTTAAATATGCTTTTGCTGAACTACAACGTTCGCCATTGTTCTGAGTTACCTGCGATAGACGTGCGCCGCTTTGCTCTTTACCATTTATATCGTCGCTTAAATTAACGCCCTGCTCAACACATGCATTTAAAAAATACTGGTTTACATCGCTTGGGTTATTTAGCTCTTGTACATGTAGCGGACCTTTTGTCCCGTGCAGCTCATTATTTGTAAACGCTTTATTGTTCTCAGCTTTAATAAAGTACGGGAGTAAACTATCAAAATCCCATCCCGTATTGCCATTAGCCGCCCATTGGTCGTAATCGTACTTATTACCTCTTATGTAAACCATTGCATTAGTCGAGCTTGACCCACCCAGTACTTTGCCACGCGGCACAAAACCACACCGGTTATTAAGCTCTTTTTGTGGCACCGTATTGTAATGCCAGCTATTTATGCCATAAGGCACACTCGCTGCTATGCCTGCTGGCATTTGCACAAATACAGTGTTATCACTACCTCCAGCTTCAATTAAGCACACACTTACATTTTTATCCTCAGACAATCGCGATGCCATAACGCACCCACCACTACCTGCGCCAATCACAATGTAATCAAATGTTGTATTGTTCATGGTGTACCTTAATAAAAGTTTTAAACGGCCTTAACAGTAATAGTGCATAGAAAAATTCAACAAAACTTGATATTTTTAGACATAGTTTATTTGAGGTTAACCATGAGCAGCCTAATCAGAGCCACGTCATTACAAGGTATAGACACCCTAATTAGCGAATTTGGCGGCGATCCGCATGAAATAATGCAAAACTGTAATGTTAATAACGTTGACTTTAAAAATCTCGATAACCAATATTTACCTTATCGAGATTACGCTGAGCTATTAGAATACTGTGCTTGTAAGTTCAATTGTTCTAGTTTTGGCCTTAAGCTCGCAAGTAGACAAAATTTTGATATTTTAGGGCATATTGCAATAGCAGCTAAAAGTAGTACTAATTTAGGTGATGCACTTAATTGGGTTATTAAATACCTTCACTTGCACAGCCCTGCACTTAGCTTAAACTCCCACCCTTTAGAGAATGATAAAAGCTTGTTTTTATCATTCGAAATTAATTTAAAACCATTACCGAACATTAACCAAGTGATTGAGCTAACCATTGGTTTAGCATTGGCTGTTATTAAAAAGCTGAGTAATAACCGCTGCAAACCAATTAATATATTTTTGCCAAAAAAATTAAGTACTAATACTCGTGCCTATAACACTTACTTTGGTTGTAACGTTATAGAGCATCGCAACAGCGCTGGTATTGTAATCTCAAAAAGTGATTTAACTCTTGAGCTTGATCACCCTGAACTAAATAAAGTACAAGCAGCGCTAAGCTTCTTGGCAAAAAACAAAGAACACACACAACCATTGCCCAACCAAGTTAGTGCACTAATTAGGCCTATGCTTCCTATTTATCAATGTAGTAACCAAACTATTTCAGCTGCGCTGGGTATGCACCCGCGTACTCTGCATCGAGAACTTATCAAACATAATACGAGCTTTGTAAAACTTAAAGATGCCACTCGTCGCGCTTTAGCTGCACACTATTTAGCGCAAAACCAATTTACAATATCAACCATATCTGAGCTTTTAGGGTATCAGGAGCAAGCAACACTAAGTGTTAATGTTAAACGCTGGTTTGGATGTTCTCCTAGGGCGTGTCGAACTTTGTGGATTGAAATTTGTTCAATCTAGGGGCGATTTAATCGCGGCGCGAGGTTTGTAACCTAGTGGGCTAAGTAAAAATCGAGCAACAAAGAGTCAATCGTCCCTAGAAAGAACCCATAGGGCAGCGCATGTTTGGCCTTTATGCTGCGTTATCGCCTATTTATGGGGAATAACCACACTACATAGGCTCTGCCCTGCCTAAAAACCAAACATACTGCTGTAAATTCAACCACCAAAGATCAACACGCCCTAAAGCATATAGGACTAAAAAAATGTTAAACTAAACACTCTTATTATTATTTTTATTTAAGCTAAGGAGTGAGCATGAACTTTGTTATTGTTGGCACCAATTTTATTAGCGACACACTGTTAGCCGCTGCAAATACGTTAAACGATTTTAATTTATATGGGGTGTGCTCGCGCGCAGTATCAAGCGGCGAAGCGTTTTTAGCCAAACACCCACAAAATGCACAAGCAAAAATTTTCACCTCAATCGAGCAAGTATGCCAAGATCAAAATGTTGATGCTGTCTACATAGCCGCCCCTAACAGCTTACACAAACAATATGCCGTTATGTGCCTAGAAGCGGGTAAACATGTCCTTGGCGAAAAACCATCAGCAGCCAATTCTAAAGAGCTTGCAAGCATTATAGCTACAGCAAAAAAACATCAGCGCCTTTACATGGAAGCCATGATGACCACTCACTTGCCTAACTTTGCACGGCTGCAACAGGCAATGGTAAAAATTGGCACACCACGTAAATATATTGGGCAATACAGTCAATATTCATCGCGTTACGATAAATATAAAAATGGCGAACGCCCAAATACATTTTTACCCGAGTTTGCTAACGGTGCTTTGGTTGATTTAGGGATTTACCCACTGTATTTATTGATTGCATTGTGGGGCGCACCAAACAGTGTACACGCAAGCGGCGTATTACTTGATACAGGTGTTGATGGTGCGGGGGATGTATTACTAAACTACGCTGATAAACAAGCCGTTATTAGCTACTCTAAAATATCGCAAGGCGACAACATAACCGAAATACAAGGCGAACTTGGACGCATACGTATAGAAGCCGTATCGCAACTCAAAAAGGTGGAGTTTATTGCTAATAATGGTGAGGTAGAGGTTATATCCCAGCCGTTTGATGAGCACTTTATGAAATACGAAGTTGAACATTTTATGGCATTAGTGAAGCAAAATATTCTTGAGTCACCCGTTAATACACATATTTTAGCCAGTAACGTAATGAGCGTACTTGATGAAGCGCGCAAACAGCTTGGGGTTGTGTACCCTAACGACTAACTAAATAAAATATGGGCGTTAACCAACGACAGTTAATACCAATCTGCTTATATATGGGGTCTATTTAACGTTAAGAAAATTACGCTAGAACTAGGCAAAAATTTTTATATCTAGCTGTTCTAAATAAAAAATTTTTAACGACGTTATAGTGCAATTTAATTCGTTAAATTGATCAAAGATTTATGCAGGTTGGTATAATACCCAGAAGAAAGCTTAAATAGCTCTCGTACAACTACACATTTTACAAAGCACACTTTACAAACACATTTAAAAATAGCGATCCCCATCCATGGGCAATCAAATACTTCTACAGCAAACTTAACACTAACAACCCAAATTCGGTTTATTACCAATATTTATTATTCAATAACCTTAAAACTAACCTAACACATAAAAACATTACCAATCAAGCTAGCCAATTGCATTATTTTAAACTAAATTGGTAATACAAGAATACAACCATTGGTGTATAGTGGTTTTTAACCATAACATCGCGTTAGAATTTTGACATAATAGTGAATTTTGAGGTAACCTCTGGTATTAACAGTTGGTTTTGACTTTTAGGCCCCAGAGGCCATTATTCCTTAAGGTAATGAAGGTAAAGTATGGGTAATCGTCGCTTATTTTGGCGCATAGTTGATAAAATTGAGTCTTTAATAAATCAAGGCGAATTTTCTGCTGGGAGTCGTTTACCACCTGAACGTGAACTTGCAGAAATGTTTGATGTAAGTCGCCCTACCATTAGAGAAGCTATTATCGCATTAGAAGTACGTGGCCGAGTTGAAGTTAAAACCGGCTCTGGTGTTTACGTAGTAGAACAAAAAAATGCATCTATAAAATCAAAAGAGATCAGTGCATTTGAACTTACTCAAGCTCGCGCATTAATTGAAGGCGAAATTGCCGCTTTAGCTGCTCAAAGCATTACAGAAGAAGAACTAGAGCAACTAAATAAAACATTAATTGCCATGGAAAAAGGCCTTTATGTTGAGCAAGCCGACCGTGAGTTCCACGAAATTATAGCTAGAGCAACACGCAATAAAGCACTTGAATTTGCAGTGTCTAACTTGTGGGATTTACGTTTAACAAACCCACAAATTGTTGCTGACTATGGCAGTGTGTGTAAAAACAATAACGAGTGCGTTATGGACGAACACACCGCTATTTATACAGCTCTAAAGTCGCATGATGCAAATGCAGCGCGCAGTGCAATGCACAAACATTTTAACCGCTTAATTAATGCTTTATTTGACGCTGTAGAATCGCGCGCACTTGAAGAAATTAAACGCAAAAATGATGAAAAACGAGGCCTCTACTCGCTTGATGGCTTAGTTAATAAAAGTGCCCACTAAGGCCTTTTAACCAACTGATTAAAGTTAGCAAACGCCTGTTTGCTAACTTTACCTCTTACTTTATTTACCTGCCCTATTAAATATACTTTTAATTGCGCTATTTTTGGTCGCAAACACTTACCTATAAATTTAAAAAAAGATACTATGCCGCCATTAATATCGGGCGGGTTTAGCTTTTATACTCCCTGCATTACATAACTAATTGATAGAGTTACTCAACTCAAGGATAAAAATGCAAGCATCTTCAAAAAGTTATTTTCTGGCTATAGTGTGTGTACTGCTTGCTATGATGACCATTCAAACGGGCGCGTCATTTGCAAAGCAGCTTTTTCCTATTGTTGGCCCTGAAGGTACAACTGCCCTTAGGCTTGGTTTTTCTGCCTTTATACTTTGCTTAGTGTTTAAACCTTGGAAACACTTACCTACTTCTGGTAATCGTATTCCTATAATTGTGTATGGTTTAAGTTTAGGCGGCATGAACATTTTGTTTTATTACGCCATTGAACGCATTCCACTAGGCATTGGTGTAGCGCTTGAATTTACAGGCCCGCTTGCTGTTGCCTTATTTTCATCACGCCGCAAACGTGACTTATTTTGGGTTGCCTGTGCTATTGCCGGTATTTTGCTTCTGCTTCCTGATATGAGCGGCCAAGACAGCCTTGATCCATTGGGTGTAGCGCTTGCGCTTGGCGCCGGTGCATGTTGGGCAGGTTATATATTATTTGGTAAAAAAACGGGCACACAAAGCTCTGGTGGAGCCACTGTCGCATTGGGTATGACCGTTGCCGCTATAGTGCTAGTACCTTACGGCGGCATTATGCAAAGCGCCGCGTTTACGTGGGAAATTATCCCACTGGGTATTGGTATTGCTATTTTATCAAGTGCACTGCCTTACACACTTGAAATGGTTGCACTGCGTAACATGCCTTCACAAGGGTTTAGCGTAATGATGAGCTTAGAGCCTGCAATAGCTTCGCTCGCAGGGTTTATTATACTGGGTGAGTTACTTACTTTATGGCAGTGGCTCGCTATTTTACTTGTTATTATTGCATCTGTTGGTAGCTCTTTTTCAAACGCAAAAAAACAGGCTACTTAATTAACTACTAAACTAACCTTAACAAGTTAAATAAAGTCACCACGCAACATGGTGACTTTATTGTGTTGTATCCAGTAATTTTTTAACTCACAGCCTTACTTTGCTTTTTAGTTGTAACCAAATAGCCAATCAACGAAATAAGCGGCATGCCCGTTGCAACCAGTGCAATACCTGTCCACCCGCCCGCTTCATATAATGGGCTGGCAATAAGCGAGCCTACTGCGCCACCTACAAATATACTCGTCATGTAAATAGCGTTTAAACGCGCACGGCTTTGTGGCTCTAGTGCATACACTGCACGTTGACCCAATACCATATTGGCCTGCACAGCAAAATCAATAAACACACCGGTTAATGCCAATACTATAATGCCGTAAGGTAGCTCAAATAAGCTTGGTAAAAAGCACACTGCTGCAATTACTTTGGCCAGTAACGATACCTGATGTGTATAGCCCTTATCTGCCAAGCGACCAACAATAGGGGCTGCTACAGCACCTGCCGCACCCACTAATGCAAACAATGCTATTTCTGATTGCGATAAACCATACTCACGGGCAAGCACAACCGGTACGCTTGTCCAAAATAAACTGAACGATGCAAACATTAATGCTTGAAAAAGTGAACGTTGGCGCAGCACTGGTTGGCTTATCATTAACTGTTTAAGCGATTTTAATAACTTAAAATACGTTGTTTTATGGGTAGGTTGCCTGCTTGGAATAGCAAAATAAATTACGCCTGCAATAAACACCATACACCCTGCTGCAAAGTAAAATACAGCGCGCCAACCAAAGTGATCGGCTATTAAGCTCGATATAGGTCTTGCCAGCAAAATACCTAGCAACAGACCCGCCATAATATTGCCAAGAACCTGTCCGCGCTTCTCGTCAGACGATAAATGCGCAGCAAGCGGAATAAGCACCTGAACAGAAACCGAGCTCATACCTATCATTAAACATAAAATAAGCATTACATTAGGTGAGTCAGCAAGTGCCGTACCCACTAAACTCAAAAACGACACAGCTAAAGTAATAAGCATTAAACGCTTATTTTCAATTAAGTCAGCTAATGGCACTAAAAAACACAACCCCAAAGCGTAGCCTATTTGTGTAAGCGATACGATAAGGCTAGCACTGTGCGCACTTAATCCAACTTCTGGGGCAAGCAACTCAATAATAGGTTGAGCGTAGTAAATATTGGCAACAATAAGACCGCAACACAAAGCAATAATAGTAACGAGTGTATTGCTAAGTGGTTGCGCTGAAACGCCTGTTTGGGTCATGTGTGTCTCTACTTTATAAAAATAATAAAACCCAACCAGCAAACGCGGGTTGGGTTTTTACAAAAAGCTTCGTTTTATTTTATTGGTGATGGCTGCCCATGTGGGCTTGAGCGTAAATACTGTTTAGGTGCAGTTACTGTAGCGCCAAGCTCTGCAGCTGCATGCCACGGCCAATGCGGGTTATATAAAATGCCACGCGCCAGCGCTACACCATCGGCTTGCTGCTCACTAATAATATCTTCGGCTTGCTGCGCCTGTGTAATTAAACCCACCGCTATAACAGGCATTTTAACCGCTTCTTTTATGGCTGTTGCAAACGGTACCTGAAAATTAGGTTTTACTGGTATTTGTTGCTCAGGACTTAAACCCGCAGTACTTACATGAATAAAGTCACAGCCGAGTTCATCAAGCGCTTTACTAAGCACTATCGATTGATCTAAATCCCAGCCGCCTTCAACCCAATCAGTTGCCGAAATACGCACACCTACCGCTTTTTCACTAGGAAATACCGCTCTTACCGCTTTAAACACATCAAGCAATAAACGCATTCTGCTTTCTAGGCTACCACCGTAGTTGTCATCGCGCTTGTTTGAAAGTGGCGACAAAAACTGGTGTAACAGGTAACCGTGCGCACCATGTAGCTCGATTAAATCAAGGCCGAGTTCATCAGCGCGTTTAGCTGCACTGACAAAGTCTTTAATTAATGAGTCTATGTCGTCTTGGCTCATTGCTTTTGGCACTGGGCTGCTATCGTCGTACGCAACTGCCGAAGGTGCCACGGTTTGCCAGCCATTTACGTCATCAGGTGCAATAGCGCCAATATCTTCCCACGGCTTACCTGTAGAGGCTTTGCGCCCAGCATGTGCCAACTGAATACCAATAGGCATAGGGCTATATTGCCTTACTGCTTTTAGGCTTTTGCCTAGGGCTTGCTGGGTTTCGTTATTCCAAAGCCCTAAATCGCCGTAGCTAATACGCCCTTCTGGGTTTACTGCTGTTGCTTCTAAAATTAGCAATCCTGCACCACTTAAACTCAATTGGCCCAAATGAATAGTGTGCCAATCGCTAGCAGCGCCATTGTTTGCTGAGTACTGGCACATGGGTGCAATAATAATACGGTTATCTAACGTTACTTGCCCAAGTGATAAAGGCGAAAATAGTTGGCTCATTGTTAATCCTTAAAAACACGCACAAAAAAGTGCGGACAAAACAAAAAAGAGTATACGAAGCGGCAATCAAACACGCTCACTCAATAACTTACACAGTTACTTATAAATACGACTACCACTCTTAATGGGGATAAAAACACACTTTAATAGTGCTGATAAAAGCATAACTAATGACATTATAAACTATCAATTTTAATGTAATAATTTGTTTAACGAACACGTCATAAAGCCATCTTTAAAAAATGAATGACTATTTACCTTTAAACAAGGGTGTGATTTTTAACCTAACTGTACCTAATAGCACTAAGCTATTGCTTATATTGCCTATTAACTAAATAAAAACCCACATACAAACCATATTTATTCTATAAAAGTGAATTAAAATTCAATTTAAATATTCCCAGCTACTTCACTCCCTGATAAACTGCTTAACTTAATTTACTAATGTAAAACATTTGAACTGGGGATCACTTTTTATGTTTAAACCAAGCTTTTTAACCTTGGCTATTTCGAGCGCTGTTTCTAGCGTATTTTTATTGCCTAATGCCGCACTTGCTCAAGAAGAAGTTGCAGCTAAAAACAAATCACTCGAAGTAATCGAAGTTACAGCAACAAGGCGCAGCGGCTCTGTGCAAAATGCACCGCTAAATATTACCGCCCTTGATGCAGATATTATGAAAGATCAAAATATCAATGAGCTTGCGGATGTAGCACGCTGGGTACCTGGTTTAACAATTACCGATCAAGGTGGTCGCTCTGGATCACCTATTATTGTTCGTGGTTTAAATACTAATTCATCTGGTCCATCGTCAGATGGCGGCACGGTATCTACTTATATAAACGAAATTCCAGTTTCGGTAGATATGCGCCTAGTAGATATTGAGCGTGTTGAAGTATTAATTGGGCCACAAGGCACGCTTTATGGTGCAGGCACATTGGGCGGTGCAATTCGCTACATGCTTAAACAGCCTGAGCTTGATTTTACATCGCTTGAAGTTTACGGCGACCTATTTCAAACAAAAGAAAGTGACTCTTTAGGCGGCGAAGGCGGTTTTATATTTAACCTTCCTATTATCGAAGATAAATTAGCAGTACGCGCCAGCTTAAACGTATATGAAGATCCGGGTTTTATCGATTACGGCTACGTAGTACGCGAGCCAGGCGTATCACTGCCAGATCCAGATTGGAGCGATAGCTCAGCAGTTAATAACAACCTTAAAAATGTAAAAGACGCCAACGGCGAAACCACCACTACAGGTCGTATTTCTGTTCGCTTTAAACCAAATGAATCGTTTGAAGGTACGCTTAACTACTTTTACCAAAACCAAGACAGCGAAGGTCGCTCGATTGTTCATTACAACAGCCTTAATGCAAACAACGGTTTAAGCGACGTAATAGGTAAATACGAATCAGCTTATCGCTTTGAAGAGCCTCGCGAGAAAAAAGATCAATTACTAAGCCTCGAACTAAAAGCCGACCTAGGTTTTGCAGAGCTAGTATCGGCAACCGGTATTTCGAGCTTTGATGCCGACGGTCAACGCGATCAAACAGACTTACTTATTCGTCTTGATTACGGCTATGAAGAATTTCCTTCGTTTTCAACGTTTACCCGTGAAATAGACGAAGAAGATACCTTCACTCAAGAAATTCGCTTAGTGTCGCAAGGCGACAGCGACTTTAACTGGATTGTGGGTGGCTTTTACAACAAAACAGAAACCGAAGCATCAAGCAGAGAGTTTACGCCTGGGTTTGACCAATTCGCTATCGATAACTTTGGTGGCGAGCAGCTAAGACCTGACTCATTAGAATACTTAGAGCTTACAAAAAGTACCGTCACTGAGTCTGCACTATTTGGTGAAGTTGGCTACCAAGTTACCGACAAATTAGATGTGACCATTGGTGCCCGTTTTTACAAATACGATATAGAGTCGCAAGCGGCTTTTGACTTCCCGCTAGCCAATACACTGTATGGTGGCGCAGATCCTGATGCGATCACTGTTGAATACGAGAAAGATGAGGCTGACGATAACGGTAACTTATTTAAATTTAATGCTAAATACCAGTTTACTGACTCTGTAATGGGCTATGTAACAGTAAGTGAAGGTTTCAGAATTGGCGGCTCAAACGGTTTAGTGTCTTGTCCTGATCCAATTGTTGAGGATCAACAAACAGGCTGTGGCAAACCTGACGAATTACTATATGAAGCCGACACCACAACAAACTACGAGCTAGGCTTTAAAAGTACATGGTTTAGAAGCCAACTACACTTTAACGCCGCGTTATTTAACGTAGATTGGGATGATGCACAAATTACGGGCGCTACGGATATAGGCCAATTAACATATATTTCAAACGCAGGCAGCGCTAATGCAAAAGGGGTTGAAATATCAACTCGTGCAATTTTATCTGACTCGTTCTCGGTTTATGCAACTTATGCCTACACAAAAGCAGAGCTAACATCAGACGCACCATTTTTGTTTAATGCCGATGGTACCGGTGGCGCAGAAGATGGCGACCGTTTACCAGGCTCACCTGAAAACCAATTTTCGATGGGTGTAAACTATCAAACAGACGTGTTTAACGACAAAACGCTTGATATTAACTACGGTTTAACTGCGCAAAGCGACGTGCTTTCAAGAGTAGGGCTTCGTGATAACGGCGAAACACTACCAGGTTACAGCTTAAGTAATATATCAGCTAAATTAACAGCTGATGCATGGTCAACTACCCTGTATGTTGATAACCTATTCAACAAATACGCGGTTACCTCAGTGCGTCGCTCTGATGAAGACATAACATCAGCTAATGGCGCCGACATACAACGAAACTACGGCCATTATATTAACCGCCCAATTACGGTAGGTGTTAAATTTAACTACAAATTTGAAATATAATTTAAGCGACTTTTAAACAGTCTCACTTTTTAAACACTGTTTTAAGGCTCAAATTTATTTGAGCCTTTTTATTTTCTTTTTACAAAATAATAATTAATAAAAACCATGCAGCCAAATTTAAAGCAACTTCATCAAAGCGCAATACACTCCCTAAACCAAGGTAAAATAGAGCAAGCACACAAAGCCCTAGTGGAGTTAGTTACACTCAAACCAGACTTTGCTGATGGGTATTTCTTGCTTGCCATGGTTAATTTAACTGTTGGGCAAATACACAAAGCAATAAAGCTCATCGAAAAAGCTCTTACCCTTGGCCAAAGTATTGAATACACCGCGCAACTTGCTAAATGTTACGCACTTACTGGCGAATTACAAAAAGCAAAAAACACCGCACTATCGGTGCCATTAAAACAAATAACTAAAGCCCTTGATGCCGACACACTTGGCGTTGCACTTACTCAAGCAGGCATTCACGAGCAAGCACTTAACTACTTTGAGCGCGCTATTACACTGGCTACAGCGGCTAACAAAGCTCAACCCCCGTTTTATTATAACTACGGCGTAAGCGCTAAGTTTTTAGGGCTATTTGAAAAAGCCCAACACGCTTTTGAAAATGCCATAGCGCTTAACCCGCTGCACCATCAAAGTCATTTTGCGTTAAGTGATTTAACTAAAGTAAGTAAGCAAAACAATCATATTAAGCGCTTAAAAAATGTATTTGAGCAAGTAACACACCCCGATGCAAAACTGCATATAGGCCATGCTTTAGCAAAAGAGTATCAAGATATTGGTGAATTTTCAGAGGCTTTCAACGCGTTAGAGCAAGGTAAAGTAGCAAAACGTACTGTGCAGCCGTTTGATCATAAAAGCTCAACTGAGTTATTTGAACATATTAAACTCTTAAGTGAACAGCACACACAAGCGCTGACACAAGGTAACCCAACGGCCGAACCTATTTTTGTATTGGGCATGCCCCGCTCTGGCACCACATTAGTTGAGCGTATTTTATCGAGCCACAGCGACGTGCAATCAGCCGGTGAATTACAAGACTTTGGCCTAAGTGTTAAAAAGCTAAGCCAAACACAAACACCCCATGTGCTTGACACTCAAACACTCAGTAAAGCCTACGAGCTTGATTTTAATCAGCTTGGGTCAACCTATTTAAACGCAACACGCGTAATAACAGGCAGCCATAAACACTTTATTGATAAGCTCCCGTTTAACTTTTTTTATATCGACTTAATAACCAAAGCACTGCCAAACGCCAAAATAATTTGCATGCTGCGCGACCCAATGGACACCTGTATTGGTAACTACCGCCAGCTATTTACTATAAATAACCCCTACTACGCGTACTCGCTCAACCTACTCGACACCGCTAAATTTTACAGTCGTTTTTACAAACTAATGCAGCACTTCAGCGCCCTGCACAGCAATATAAAATTAGTAAAATACGAAGAATTAGTCGCACAGCCCGAGCAACAAATTAAAGAGTTAGTCAGCTTTTGTAACCTAGATTGGCAGGAGCAATGTATAGACTTTCACTTAAACACCGCACCGGTCTCTACCGCCAGTAAAGTACAAGTACGCGAACCACTTAACAATAAAGCAATCGGCCGTTGGAAGGCGTTTAAGCCACATACAGATAAAGCAGTGGAGTACCTTTTAAAGCAAGGTATTAGTATTGAATAAACGCTTTATTTTACCGGTGAGAGACGCCAAATAAGCGGCTTTGTGTAAGTGTAGGTCGGATAAGCGAAGCGCCATCCGACACATTAAAATACCTTACCAATTATTATCAACATTTTATGTTGTCGAGTGGTTGGAGAGTGGCCATAAGCGGACCTTCATTATTCAGTCAATTCAAGAGGAAAAGACCAGGTTATACATACAGGTACTGCCCCAGTATGAAAAGTTCACTTTCGGGCAATTAAACCGTGTATTGACGTTTACACAACTCACATTTTTATCCAACGTGCTGGCCACTTTGTCCCGTCTAAGAGCGCAGCGGGACAAGAGATACGCGCCAATTTTATTTGACTATTAACACTGGGCAATCAGCTTTATTGGCGATCGTTTCTGCAACGTTAACATTCAAAAAATGAGAAAGTCCGGTTCTTCCATGACTGGCAATTACCACCATGCCTATATCACCGCTATTAGTCTCATCTAAAATCTCATTAATGGCATCACCATGTCGAATAACCGTTTCAATCTTTAAATCAGTATTCAACTGACCTAATAACTCATGCATTTTACTCGCCGCAGCGTCTTCCATATTTTTAGCTAACTCTTGGGGAGTTATCGCGAGGATCATATAGTTCTCATTATCTGAAGGCTGATCAACAATGTGTAAAATACGAATGCCTACTTGATATAAATTCGCCATTTCAATGGCATATTGCAAAGCATGTGATGCAGTATCAGAAAAATCCGTAGGCCATAAAATATTACCTGTTCGCATATTATTCTCCTTCACAATCTAAAATCATATTTTTCAATGATATTACCAACTCCATAAGAATAGACTCGGCTCCATCTCAGCAAGTTAAGTGTAGTGAGTATTAAAAGGTTATCTATTGATTACGATCAATAAATAACAATAAGGCACTAAAAGTAACAATACCTCATCAATTTATGCTTATTGATTAGGCTGTGATTGCGGGGTTTATTAATCTGGTTGTCGTTGTTGTTTCTTTTATAAGGTAATCAATATTTGGAATAATTGGGGCTGACAGTCAGTTTTTCGCTCACAGTTGAACTTCACAAAAGTGCCATAAGCAGTCATTGGTAACGCCCGTATATAGAGCTTAAAATTCTGGCGATAAGAAGCGCAAGCCAAACTGTTTGCCTTCTTTGTTATTTGCCTGCAACTCCATATTCTCTTTGCACTATTTCTTGTGCAAGTGCTGCAGCTTCCGCATAAGTCGCAAACTCTTGTTTGTAGAAATAGAAAAGCGCGACATTATATTGCGCTAACTCTATAAATATAAAGTTATTAGTAGAGTGAAAAAAATGAAAGTGAGGGTTCGTTGTACTTAGAATGCAAAGGGAATTATGCTTTATTACCTTTGACTTTAAAGCAAGTGTTTTTAGAGCGTTTCGTAAGTTAGAGAACACTTTTGATGGACTCTGATCCAGAGAGCCTTGAAACATTGCAATTGGCATTTTGCCAATATAGGGAATATATTCTACACCTTGTACTTTATTCAAATTTCTACGCAAATTTAGTACATGAAATTTGTATTCGATAATCTCAAGCCAAAGAATTATTTTATTTATTTCATCATTAATAAAATATTCATCTCGAAGATCAACGTAATTGAATTTATGGGTCAGAAATCTTTCCAACTCGCCAAGAATACTATTATTGCAGTTTTTACATGCAGGCACTGTGGCCTTATTATAAGTTTGAGCGTTCTTATTAATCGTTGTGATAAAAGTTCGTTTTGTGCAACGTTCATAAACCCACTGTGGAATAACATGCTCTCTAGTTAGATTATCAGTCTCACCACAAAAAACGCATATATTTATTGAGTGCTCATCAATGATTGAAGTGATTACTTTTGTTTGATTTGCTCTTATCTTCTTTCGAAACTCAACAAGTTTCTTATTTAGACTCATAGTTGACCTTTTATTCCTTGGCACATAACGCTCCACCACCTGAATTTTGGGTACGAAGCGAGTGAAATTAAGGTGATGGAGCGGCTTGTTATAGGTTTACCACTACTCACGTAACAACCTCGACCATTTCGGTGTAATGAACTTCATCAACTTCATGAAGCCAAGTGAAAATATCTTCAATCACATTTTGACTTTCTCCAAGAAGGTTTTCTGAAGAATCTTCATTAATTTCAATAACAGCACTATGAGAATACTTATTTATAAACCTATAAATTTTTTCTTTTGTTACTTCATCTGTGATTTCACAGCCATTCAAGCCGCAGGCCATAAGTTGGGCTATATCGCTTCGATGTTTTGGAAACTTAAAACTAAAAAATGATTCAAGCAATTTTCTAGCTAGGTTGGCAGTCAAAAATGCTTCGTCGCGTGATAATACAGAATTACCCTTGAATGCATATAATTTTGAAAATATATAGTGATATTCTGAATTGTACTTTACTAAACTGGAATCAGAATTTTTAAAAGTGGAGTGACGTGGCATGGATGTAGATGCTTCAATTGTGTAATAGAATGCAATTTCAGGTTTCTGCTTACTTCTTTTTTTACGGTTCTTGCCCTCAAACCAATCACGCACTAATTTGAAGTAAGTAAAATTATGGGTAAGCACAAACAACTGTTTTGCTTTATCACAATGACTACGAAGGAATGAATACGCATGGAAAAGGTGATTCGAATCAAAGCTTGATACCGGATCATCTACGACAACAATAGTATTTTCCATTTTGTTGTCGTTTTCATTTAGTTTTGTAATGAAATAAACAAACGCTATTGCTGTTTTTTCTCCCTCACTTAAATTCCCCTCTACTAGGTCAGAATCGTTCCTAAATATTTCATAACCTTTATTTGATACATTAAAGCGAAGAGTTAATTCACTACGGCCAAGGAATTTGTGAAGTGATTCGTTAAACTGCTCAGCTCCAAGACCTTCATTTGAAAGTGAATTTTCAAGCTTCAGAATTTCAGAATTAAGGCTGTTTATTTCTGTTTTTAGCGTAGTGTTTTCAGCTGTTCGACGGGTAATTTCCTTTTTCTTTTCATGGTAGCCAAAGTCCTTAACCTCAGTAGTAGCATAGTGAAGCTCAAGTTTTTTCTTAGATTTTTTTGTTTCTATTTCGAAATTACCTGACTTATGGTTGTGCTTTCCAACAACATTACCAATAACGGTCATTGCATCATTAAATGCCGTTATAGACGATTCATTGATGATATTAACGATTAACCCTGTTTCTAGCGGATTAACAGTCTTTTCCTTTAGAGTACTATGCCATGTTGCAATCTCCTCGTTCAACGTGACTATAGCTTTTTTCAACGCTGAACAAGAGTCAATGTATTCCTTTTTAAATTCTTCGTAGAAATCACTTGGACTGGGAAGTACTGGTGATTGAACATATTGATTGGCAAGCCATCCATCAGCTCTAACAAGTCGGTCTTGAAAAGCTTTGTAGTCATCATTGAAATGAGCTTCAAGTTGTTTAATTCTTACTTCAGTGATCGGATTACCACAAAATTCACACTCGTTCGTATCATGGCGCTTATGAAGATCAAGACCAGTTTCAATCCAAGACCTTACGTCACGATGGTTAACAAGCCTTTGAATGGTTTCACTAACCACGCTGGTTTTTAAGAGATCTTCAAGATGCTCTTTAGCTTTGCTGAAAGTTTCCTGATTGATAGTTTGCGGTGTGAAGGTGATAGTACTCCTTTTATCTGGCTTAGCCGCATTGGTTAATTCAATAATCTTTTCGTCATCTAAAAGCGGGTCGTCTGTCTTGGTGGTTTCATAGTTCCCAGTAATAAATGCTTCAAACTTTCGCTTATCATAGTTCAGATAATAGCTATCAGTGGTGTCTATCGACTGAAGGCTAGTTTTCATGTGTCTTGCGCTACTAGTTCCAAATTTTGAGACAGTTGTATCCAGCTTCTTAATTGCTTCAGCTTCTTTGCTATGCACTTCAGAATCAGTTTTTTTCTTCTTTTTTAGTTTCTCTAGTTTTTTACGTTCTTCAATTTTTTCTTTATCTACAAGTAAAATGCTCTTAACAAGACTATTCCATGAGATATTTTCATCAATAAAATCTTGGTTAAAGGTGTACACGTTTAGGTTAGATGCGGCAATATTCGCTTGTGTAATCGCGGTCTCGCCGTTAAGTGAAACTGAAAATTCTGAGGAAGGAAACCTTATCGAATGAGCTTTATTTTCGATGCATCTGAATACACCAGAAAGAGTTGATTTACCGCTACCGTTCCAACCATAGAACAAGTTGTATTTTCCGAAATCTTTGGCATTTGCATTAGTATGATTCTGAAATATACCGAACTGCTTTAGCTTTTGTATATTCTTTATTGACATAACATCCTTGCTCTTAAAGTCGTTCACTATTCAAATTGTGTAATAATAGCTTATCAGAGGGCGTTCCCCATATTTTTACGCGAAAATGTCCTTATTTTATAAGCTTCTATTAATAGCAAATAGTATAAGTTATTGCCAATTATAAATATTATGCTTGGGTTAAGTTATTATATAAAAAAGAGGGAGACTTCAAATGGTATCACTTGAGTAGTAGCGACTTATATAAGCACAATTATCAATGATCGCTTATCGCTCACAGCCGACTAATGAATACATGCAATTTGCAGATACTCAATACTTTAAAACCTTTGCTATATTACCAAGCTGAAGAGTAACTCCAACAGCACACTATTTTGCTGTTATTGGAGATTGTTATTCTGTTTTTAAAACCACACCTTTCGATTGGGCAAATATTACTAGCGAAAATACTATTTCGGTTATCCCGCCAATAAAGGCGCCGATTACAAAATTGGCATTTAATACAATACATGCCAGAAAACATAAGCGAAGCACCTAAAATCCAGTAGATTTTCATGCCATATAAAGTGTTGAAAACTAAATAGCGAACACCAATTATCATCAGCATTATTGAATAAAACCATTCAGCTTGAAATTTTGCTACATAAAATGCTAAAAACAAACCAACAAATAAAATAATAGTGCTTTCTAAGGCCAATTTACCTAATGGATTTTTAGGGTCGTGATTGCCTGAGCGTTTAAGCGCTTTTGAAAGCAACATGGCTAAAGGATGTAAAAATGCCACCAAAAAACAAAGTAAGCATACTCGATTGATTTGAATGCAGTAGTGCGACAAAGCCAGCTATACACCAGACCAAGCCAGATACTAATACACCGGTTCCACCACCGAAGTATGCGAGGTTCATATTTTGTTGCGCATCTTCAAACTTCATAAAATCCTTAATTTTAGAAATATCCTTAATTTAATATTACTGTATCGTTATTAGTTACAAATCGTTACTCGAATACACACTTAAAATAGGGAATTTATAATCAGTAAACGAGACTGTTACCGATTGTGTTTCACTACCTTTGAAACCGAGTTTAAATTCCATTGGCATGAATCGGCTGCCGTCGGCAAAAAGTGCAAGTATGTGTTCCTCGCCTAATTCGCGATTGCCCGACGATAAGTTAGTTAGTGTTATAACAGCCCAGCGTTCGCCCTCTTCATTGCTCATTAATACATAATTAACGATTTTAAAATCCCCTTTTTTAGGGGTTATGTTGCTATCGTTTGCAAACGATAAGTGCATGCTATTTGGTACTGCACGGTCAACATTTAGCGCTTTGATAGAGTCGGCTTGGGTTGACCACGAAAGCATCAACAAAATGATCACGAAGGCTTTATTCACTGTTAGTTCCTTTTTATTACCTAGTAAATTACCTAATAAATCACCTAGTAAATTGCGTAATAAATTACATAACAATAACTGTTTAAATTATATTCGCATTCCATACCCATTGTGTAAACAAACAATCATCGCCATTTTATACAGCGCTTTGGCTGCCCCACTACAGACTAAGCGCTCATTCAGTGTGCTTGCGCTACTTTAGGGTAATAACGAGCGATAAGAGTAAATAATTCAAAGCTAACCTAAAGTAAAAAGCGCGATTAAACAGGAGTATAAACGTATGGCAAGCACACATAAAAACTCAACAATGGATTTATCTGATCCCAGTAATAGCATTCAAGTAAGAGGGGCACGCGTTCACAACTTAAAAAATGTAGACGTTGATTTACCTCGTAACGCATTGGTTGTTTTTACAGGAATATCGGGCTCTGGAAAATCGTCGCTTGCGTTTGGAACGCTGTTTGCTGAGTCGCAGCACCGTTACCTTGATTCGGTATCGCCATACGCCCGTAGGTTAATTGATCAAGTTGATGAGCCCGATGTTGACTCTATTGAAGGGCTACCGCCTGCCGTTGCTTTGCAGCAGCAACGCGGGGCACCGTCGGTTCGCTCATCAGTTGGTAGCATAACAACTATTTCTAACGCGCTACGCATGCTTTACTCTCGTGCTGGCGATTACCCAGCTGGGCAGAGTATTTTGTATGCCGATGCGTTTTCGCCAAATACACCACAAGGTGCGTGCCCAGAATGCTCAGGAATAGGCCGAGTGTTTGAAGTAACCGAAAAGCTACTTGTGCCAGATGATACAAAAACTATTCGCCAGCGCGCCATAGCCGCATGGCCACCAGCATGGCAAGGTAAAAATTTAAGCCGAATTCTTACTTCCCTTGGTTATGACATAGACACGCCTTGGAACAAACTTTCTAAAAAAGCACGCGATTGGATTTTATTTACCGACGAAACACCTACTGTGCCTGTATATCCAGATTACACCTATGAGCAAACACAAAATGCGATAAAAAATAGCGAAGATCCAAGCTACATGGGAACTTTTTCAAGCGCTAAACGCTTTGTTTTACAGTCTTTTACTACTACCCAAAGCCCGCGTACAAAAAAGCGCGTATCGCAGTTTATGCAAATATCGCAGTGCCCTACTTGCCAAGGTAAAAAATTAAAACAAGCATCGTTAAGTGTTAAATTTGCAGGGCTCGATATTGGCGAGCTATCTCAACTTACATTAAACGAGCTTGCTAAAAAGCTAAGTAACGCCGCTAATACCAAAGTAAATAAAAATACAAAGAAACCAGAACAAGCCATGGTTACGCAGCGCATTGCCAGCGATATTCTCACCCGTATTGAAGCACTAACCATGCTTGGTTTAGGATACTTGTCGCTTGAGCGCACAACGCCAACGCTCTCACCCGGAGAGCTACAACGGTTGCGACTTGCCACACAAATTCGCTCTAAATTATTTGGGGTAGTTTACGTGTTAGATGAACCTTCAGCGGGTTTACACCCTGCAGACACACATGCACTTTTAAAAGCGCTTGATGAGCTAATAGCGGCTGGCAATTCTGTATTTGTTGTTGAGCACGATGTTAACGTTGTTAAACATGCTGATTGGATTGTTGATGTAGGCCCTGATGCAGGTGTGCATGGTGGCGACATTATTTACAGCGGCCCTGTTGAAGGGTTAAAAAAAATAAAAAATTCGCACACCGGTCGTCACCTTTTTGCTAAAAACGCCAGTCAAGAGTCTACTCGAAACAGCGCACAAAAAAAGGATCAAAGGCAGCCTAGTGCGTGGTTAAAATTGGCTGATATTGAGCGTAACAACCTTAAAAAACTCAATGCAGAATTTCCACTGGGTGTTATGACAACCGTTACTGGGGTTTCGGGCTCTGGTAAATCAAGCTTAGTAAGCCAAGCGTTAGTAGATCTTGTTTACGAAGCGCTCGGGCAAAAAGTAGTAACACAAGCGCCAACCGACGAAGCCGACCTACTCGAACAAGAGCTGCAAACACACACCAGCGGACAAATTATTGAAGGTATAAATAATATAAGCCGCCTGATTACCGTCAATCAAAAAGCGATTGGCCGTACCCCTCGTTCAAATTTAGCTACCTACACGGGTTTGTTTGATCACGTGCGTAAACTATTTGCTTCAACCCAAAAAGCAAAAGAGCGCCGTTATGATGCTGGTCGCTTTTCGTTTAATGTTGCTAAGGGTCGCTGTAAAAACTGTGAAGGCGTTGGCTTTGTAAGTATAGAGCTACTGTTTTTACCAAGCGTTTATTCACCTTGCCAAGTGTGTCATGGCAAGCGTTATAACGAGCAAACACTAGAGGTTACATATCGTGATAAAAACATAAGCGATATCCTCAATTTAACGGTTGAATCGGCGCATACCTTTTTTGAAAACGAACCTGCAATACTACGAGCACTAGATGCACTTATGCAAGTAGGTCTTGGGTATTTGCGTTTAGGACAACCTGCCACTGAGCTTTCTGGCGGTGAAGCGCAGCGTATTAAATTAGCAACCGAGCTTCAACGTGCGCAGCGCGGTAACACACTTTATGTTCTTGATGAGCCAACGACAGGCCTGCACCCATCGGATGTATCAATGCTGATGTCGCAGTTAAATAAATTAGTAGATGCTGGCAATACCGTCATTATGGTTGAACACGATATGCAAGTAGCCCGCAATAGTGACTGGGTAATTGATGTAGGCCCTGGTGCTGGTGAAGAAGGCGGCTTAATTGTAGGGCAAGGGAAACCTACAGATGTAGCTCAATCTAAAATAAGCCGAACAGCACCTTTTTTGAATGGCGCAATTTAAAGAGCAGGTAAACACTAAATAACAAAAAAGAGCCAATGGCTCTTTTTTTTATTAGCTTTTTAAAAAGCGTTCTATTTTAGGTTTTACCGTAACCGACATTATCAGCATTATAGTTAAAACTATTGGTAATGCGGCTAATAACCCTTCAGCCCATCCAGTTACAAATACACGCATATCTGCATAGCCAATATTATTAGTAGCGGTAACAAACGCCATCACCGACTCCATGATCAGCGCCATAAAAACACTAATAACTAAGTTACGTTTTAGCTCGCTACTAGGGCGTGTTTATCTTTGTAGATTGAAATTTGTTCAATCTAGGGGCGATTAAATCACGGCGCGAGGTTTGTAACCTAGTGGGCTAAGTCAAAACCGAGCAACAAAGAGTTAATCGTCCCTAGAAAGAACCCAATAGGCAGCGCATGTTTGGTATTTATGCTGCGTTATCGCCTATTTATGGGGAATAACCACACTACATAGGCTCTGCCTTGCCTAAAAACCAAACATACTGCTGCAAATTCAACCACCAAAGATCAACACGCCCTAGGTAATAACTTAGCAACTAGCTTGTGCATTAAGGTCATCATTAAAAAACCAATAGGCGCCATTACAAGTACTGCACTTATAAACGAGGTAAACCAGTCGGCATAAAAATGCTCTGTAACACCCACATTCACATAAGTCATAATGCCAGTTAGAGTACCGCCGATTAGAGTGATAATACTTACCATAACCAGTATTTTATAAATTACAGGTGTTTTTTTAGGCTCAACAATTACTGGATTTACTGATACGGGTGTACTCATTTTTGGGCATGCCTTAAGCGTTAAATAGATGATAAAATCAACTATAGCAAATTAATTGACAATATCAACTACTTTTTGAGCTAACCAATAATAAGCCAAATTCCAACTAACCCCATTAAGCTGCCAGCAATACGGTTCATCCATTTTATATTATCGCCACGGGCTAAAAATAAACGTAAGCTTTTACCGCCTGTTGCATAAGCCAACATGCTTAAAAACTCGGTGGTCATTATAACGCCAAGCAATACTAAAAGCTGAGGGGCTACTGCATGCTCAACACTTATAAAGGGCGGTAATAGTGAGATCATAAACGCCCACCCTTTAGGGTTAGCAATTGCGGTTACAAAACCTTGGGTAAATAACGACTTCCGACTTACGTCATTTGGTTTTGAGGTATCAACCGACATTTTGCCTTTGGCTCGCCACATGTTAACGCCAATATAAATTAAGTACGCACCGCCAACCCATTTTAAAATAGCGAACGCATCTGGGTAATTTAGCATTACGCTTGCAACGCCTAATACCGCAGCTATGGCAACACTTGCGACGCCTAACAGCTCACCTATCATCATCCATAATGTGCGGCGCACGCCAATACTCATACCGAGTGTCATGGCAAGGGTCATACACATACCTGGCGTTATCGACACAAAAAAGAAGGTAGGAATAAAAACCGCAAGTGCTGCTACATCAATCATTAATTTACTCTCATATTAAAAGCAAAAACGCGGCTATAAGTAGCCGCGCTGTTGCTTACTCATGTTTATTACTATTGCCCAGCACTTACCAAGGGTTCAGTAATAACCTCTACTGACTCTGCTGTATCATTTAACAAATACTTATCTAACCACTGTTCTTGTTCCCACAACACATGTAATAAGCTTTTACGCGCACGGTAACCATGTGCTTCATAAGGGAGCATTACTAAGCGGGCATCTTTACCTAAACCTTTTAGGGCTGCGTACATGCGCTCACTTTGCATTGGGAAAGTGCCTGAATTAGGATCTTCTTGACCGTGGATCATTAGCATTGGCTCATTGATTTTTTCAGCGTGAAAAAACGGCGACATATTAGCGTACACACTTTGTGCTTGCCAAAAATCACGCTCTTCTCCTTGAAAACCAAACGGCGTTAATGTGCGGTTATACGCGCCACTGCGGGCAATACCTGTTTTAAATAAATCGCTATGAGCCAATAAGTTAGCAACCATAAATGCACCATACGAGTGCCCTGCTATGGCAATTTTGTTTTTATCGGCAATGCCTTTTTTAACTAATACATCAACAGCTGCTTGCGCACTTGATACTAACTGCTTTCTAAAGTTATCGTTTGGCTCGCTGCCATCAATACCCACTATTGGCATTTTAGGGTCGTCAAACACGGCAATCCCTTTGGCAAGGTAAGGCATTGGGCCCCAATAACCAATGTAAGTAAATGCATACGGCGACTCACGAACTTGTGATGCTACGGCTTTATCTTTGTATTCGAGTGGATAAGCCCACATAAGTACCGGTAACGGCCCTTGTGTTTTATCGTACCCTGGTGGTAAATAAAGCGTACCCGAAAGCTCAACACCGTCGTCGCGTTTATAACGTAATTGCTCTTTAGTTACGCCTTTAAATGCAGGGTACGGGTGCTCAAATGTCGTTAATTGCGTTAGCGTGTCGTTATCTAAATCACGTATAAAAAAGTTAGGTTGCTCAGTTTTAGATTCGCGAATAGTAATAAATCGCTCACCTTCGTCGTCAAGCAGAGCGCGTACACGCTCGTAGTATGGCGCTTCTGATTGCCATAAACGCTTGCTGCTATTTGTTTTAACATCGTATTGGTCTAAAAACGGGATATTACCTTGCTCTGAAGCTCCATTACCGCGCAGGTAAATATAACGCCCGCCTACAATTTTAATTACGTTTGCGCCTAAATCGTTGCGCTCGTAAATTGCATTACCAGGGTCTTTATACGCGTCGTTGTAACTACGCTCTGAAAATAAAACGCGGTTTCTGTCAGCATTTCGAGGTTGTACAACAAAGGTCCGTACTTGGCGATCGCTAAAGCGCCAGTCTGTCAGCATTGCTACGTTTTCGTTACCCCATTCAATACCAGAATAACGGCGTTCTACTTTGGCAAATAATTTAGGCTCGCGTTTAAATGGTGCACGTAAGCTGTAAACATAATCATGATGCTCAACGTCGGTTTTCATGTCGCCGCCATCTTGCGCCTCGGCCCAAATGACTTCAGCACCTTGATCGGCTCGCCATTCAAAATTACGGCGGCCAGTGCGTACACTGTCGTAACCTTGTGGAATGTTATCGGCAAGTGGCTGTTTTGCCAGCTCTGCTAATGCATAGCCGCGCATGCCCCATATTTGCCACGTGCTTGCAAAGCGGCTGTAAGGCACTTGATACGAAAACGGCTCATTAATACCGGCAACTAAAATATTGGTAGAATCAGGTGATACTGAAAACGATTTAAATAAAGAAGGGCTACCTATTGCTTGAGTATTGCCATCAAGCGTTACGTAAGCCAGCTGCCCTTGGCCGTAAAACTTAAATTGTGCTTCATCAAACGGGCTTGTTAATAAATTTTGATAAGTACGTGCTGGCGCTTTTTCACCAGTACTTTGTTGAATAACAGGCACTACATTTTGGCTGTTATTTTCAAGCCTTGGTTTACCAAAATTAACAGCAAGATTTGCAACAATGGCGCTGCTATCTGGCAGCCATTTATATGGTGAGGCAGTTAGTACCGAATTTAACGCAGCGCTTGAAAGCTCTTTTGCTTGTTTAGTTTCAACGCTGTAAAGCCATAAGTTGGCTTGGGTTGGTTGCTCAACAACAAAGGCTAAATATTTACTATTAGATGACCATTTAGGTGAGCGAATAATGCCATTAGGTAAGTTATTAATACTGATAACTGACCCGCTTTGAACATGCTTTAGCTCCACGGCACTAAATTTGGCACTCACACGAGAGCGCGAAAAATTAGCGGGGTTTAGCTTAATACCAGCAAGCTTAAGCTCTTCTTTTGCAAGTTCATCAAGGGTTACTACACGTTTGCGTTCAAAAAGCGCTAGCCACTGGCCATCGCTCGATAAGTAACTAGTGGGTGCTAACTTAGCGTCAACCAATGCTGCAAGTTCGGGTGAAGGGGTTTGATAGCCCTGCTCGGCGTAACTTGTTGGCACCAATGCCGCACAACAAATAAAGGCAACTAACAGCCTAAAAGCGCTCATGTTTTTATCCTTTTGTTATTTTTACTCTTATAAGCGTATATAAACACGTTTTGCTTTGTTCATAAAGTATTAAGGTAAGTTAAACACCTCTAAAAGATGACTTAATAGTGCTGATTAAGCTAAACTACAGCGCTATTTATTCACCACTGCGGTACTTAAAATACAATGCATAACAAAGCCAAATCAGTCACTATTTTTGATGTTGCAGAGCGTGCTGGTGTATCAAAATCAACCGTATCCTTGGTACTTACCCAAAGCGATAAAGTGGGCAATAAAAGTAAACAAAAAATACTCAAAGCGATTGATGAGCTAGGTTACGTTTATAATCGTGATGCCGCTGCTATGCGCTCAAAGCGCTCAAATTTAGTGGCCATAGTAATAAACGATTTAACTAACCCAGCTATGGCACACCTTGCTACCAGCCTACAACTTTTGTTAAACGACAACGGCCTACAAGCCATGATTGTAAGCAGTAATAATAGTCTTGAACTACAAGCAAACGCAGTTAAAAACTTAAAAGAATACAACGCTGCTGCATTTATTATTTGCCCCGTTGCTAATACTTGCTCCAAATGGCTTGATACGCTCAGCGCGCAACACAAAGTAATTACCGTAATGAGTGAAGTGCCTTTTAGCGCAGCTCCTTGTGTATTACCCGACTATAAAAAAGCCAGCCACGTAGCCAGTATGCATTTGCTCGCACAAGGCGTGACAAACATTGCATTTATAGGCAGTGAACTTACTTTAAATGATTCACAAGCACTACAAAGTGGCTTTAATACCGCTTGCGCGCAGCACAGCATTAATCCATTAGCCCCCATTCACTGCGCAGTAAACACAGCCCTTAGCGCTAAAAATGCATTTATAGAAGCATATAAACATAACCCAACATTAAACGCAGTGGTGTGTGCAAACGATATTATTGCTCAAGGTGTTATTGCCGCTATTAACTCATTAACACATCACTCTATTAAAGTAGTGAGTTGCCACCATATTCCTAATAGCGCGGTTATAAATAATCACTTAACCACCGTGGCTATAAGTACAACCGATATAGCCAAGCGGTGCCTTTTAATACTGCAAGAGCTACTACAAAATACAGCCCCGCCAGTAAAAACACTGGTAAATGTAAACTTACAAATTAGAGATTCTAGCCAATGAAAAAAGTGCTGGTAATTGGCTACGTATGGCCAGAGCCAAATTCGTCTGCTGCGGGAACGCACATGATGTCGTTATTAAATGCATTTAGAGCGCAAAACTGGGACGTTGAATTTGCAACGCCCGCGCAGCGCACCGATCACATGGTAAACCTTGACGACTTCGGCATAACCAGCCAAAGCATTGCATTAAACTGCGACAGCTTTGACGAATACGTTAAAGCCTATAATCCAGATATAGTCATGTTTGACCGTTTTATGATGGAAGAACAATTTGGCTGGCGCGTCGATAAGCATTGCCCACACGCAATTAAAATTCTCGATACCGAAGATTTACAGTGCCTACGTAATGCTCGCCACGAAGCGTTTAAAGGTGAGCGCGAGTTTACAACCAGCGATTTACATTCAGACATAGCAAAACGCGAAATTGCCGCTATTTTACGCTGCGACCTGAGCTTAATTATTTCAAGTTATGAAATGAGCCTGCTAAACAGCGTATTTAAAATAGAGCCAAGCTTATTACACCATTTACCGTTTATGGTTGATTTAAGCTCACGGCCTATAAGTACAAAAACGTTTGAGCAGCGCCAGCACTTTATGACAATAGGTAACTTTAGACACGCGCCAAACTGGGATGCTGTACTTTATTTACAAAAAATATGGCCACTTATTCGCAAGCAACTCCCAAAAGCAGAACTACATATTTATGGCTCTTACCCACCACCAAAAGCCACGGCACTTAATAACCCCAAAACCGGTTTTTTAATAAAAGGCTGGGCCGATAATGCGTTTGATGTAATGCAAAGTGCGCGTGTATGTTTAGCGCCACTGCGCTTTGGTGCAGGTATTAAAGGTAAATTGCTTGAAGCCATGATAATGCAAACACCCAGCGTTACCACTAACATTGGCGCAGAGGGCATGCATAACGATTTACCATGGCCTGGTAAAATAGCCAACACAGCCGATGACTTTGCCAACGCTGCCATTGAAATGCACAACAATCAAAGTGACTTTGAACAAGCGCAGCAAGATGGTAATACACTCCTTAATACGCTGTACGATAAAGCCCAATTAAGCGCAGCGTTAATTAAAAAAATTGATTCAATAAGTTGCGATTTAAGCGCTCATCGCGAAAAAAACTTCACAGGCCAAATGCTCAAACATCATACAATGCGCAGCACTCAATACATGTCGCAATGGATAGCTGAAAAAAATAAAAAATTAGATTAAAAATGACTAGACACACACCAATTAGTGTTTAAAATCGCGCCCATCAAACGTGGGCAGTTTTAGCTGTATTGTCTATATTTTTAGCTTAGTTATCGCAATATTTGGTCCAAAAAGATTTGAAAACTGCAACCTTTACAGAAAAACGCAAATTTATCGTTAAATTGGGTAAAATGCTTCACAAGTATGGCACCCCAGCCTACCGCCTAGAAGCCCACCTAATGGAAGTGGCTACTTACTTAGGACTTAAATCGTCATTTGTTATGTCGCCAACCTCTGTAACGTTTGTTATTTGGACCGATGGCCACGAAGATGAGTACACTCACGTTGCACGTGTAGACCCTGGCGATCACGATTTAGGCTCACTTGCCGACACCGACGACCTTGTAAACCAAATGCTTGACGACAAGCTAAGTTTACAAGAAGTTGATGCGCAGCTAGACGCAATTTTTGTGATGCCAAACCCATATAATAAATTAACAACGGGCGTTGCTTTTGCAACTTCTGGCGGTGCGTTTGCTATGCTAATGGGTACTAGCTGGACTGATGTTATTTGGTCATCGCTGCTTACTTTAGTCGTTTATGTGTTTGTGCTTTGGTCTGGTCGCTCAAAACGCGTAGCTCACATGCTTGAGCCATTAGTTGCCATAATATCAGCAGTACTTGCATGTGCAGTAAGCGTGTATATAACGCCTGAAATAAATATACGCTTGGTAGTACTTTCGGCCATTATTGTATTTATACCCGGTTTAGCACTTGCGCTTGGCTTAGCAGAGCTTGCAGCACGGCATTTAGTGTCGGGCACAGCAAGGGTAATGGACTCGTTTATGCTGTTGTTTAAACTGTATTTTGGTGGTTTCATTGGTATAGGTATTGGCTTTGCACTCTTTGGGCAAGCCGACTTTGTACAACCTGAGCCATTACCAAAATGGACCGCATGGCTGGCTATATTTTTACTTTGTAGCAGCTTAATCGTGATTTTTAGAACCAAACTTAAGCATGCGGTTTGGTCTATCGCATCAGGCTTTATAGCGTATGGCACTAGTATTGGCTCAGCTATGTATCTTGATTACACGTTAGGTACGTTTGTGGGTGCTTTATCGGTGGGTATATTTAGTAACTTGTTTAACCGCGTTGCTAATGCGCCAGCTTCTATTGTGGCCATGCAAGGCTTAATTGTATTAGTACCAGGTAGCAAAACCTATATTGGCTTAAACTCACTAATTGAAGGCCAAGACTTTATATACGCAGAACACATAGGCCAACAAACGTTTTTAATATTTATGTCGCTTGTTGCAGGACTAATATTTGCAAACGTCGCCCTACCGCCTAAAAAGAGTTTGTAAGTGATACTGAGCGCTCGCTTTACTTTGATTGAGTAAAGCGAGTGAAACGTTAAACTAAAACAACTACCAAGTAGCAATTGATGCCAATGCTAAGTGTTTTAGCTCTTTACATCGCACTTGAGTGAGCTCAAAAGCATCGTAGTGATTCCAACACTATACTAAAAAACCTTCCATTTTAATCATATCCTACTTCTAATTTACACTTCCCTATTGAGCAAAAATACTCAATAGGGAAGTAACTTAACTAGCGTGACCAGTTAGTTTTGGCAAGCTCTACAATCTCGTTACCTTTGCCATTTATCAGCGCTTTCATCATGTAAACACTAAAGCCTTTTGCTTGCTCTAATTTGATTTGCGGCGGCATTGAAAGCTCTTGTTTTGCTGTATCGACTTCTAAAACAACAGGTCCTGAGTGATTCATCATCTCGTTCATTGCCGATGGTAATTTTTCAGGGTCGTCCACATGAATCCCTTTTAAGCCACAGGCCTCTGCAATTTTAGCAAAACTTGGGTTTTCTAAATCGGTATCGCTTGATAAAAACCCACTGGCTTTCATTTCCATAGCCACAAAACTAAGTGAGCGATTATTATAAACAACAATCTTTATTGGTAAATTAAGCTGCTTAAGTGAGATTAAATCGCCCATTAACATCGAAAAGCCACCATCACCACACATTGCAATGACTTGGCGGTCTCTATCTACAGATTGAACCCCCATTGCCTGCGACATGGCATTCGCCATAGAACCATGATTAAACGATCCAATTAAGCGGCGCTTTCCATTCATTGACAAATAACGCGCAGCCCACACTGTTGGCGTACCTACATCACAAGTAAAAACAGCATCGTCAGCCGCTTGCTCGTTTAGTAAACGCGTTAGGTATTGCGGGTGAATTAAATTTTGCGAGGTTTTGCCACTGGCTAGTTCATCAAGATCTTGTCGAGACTCTTTGTAGTTTTTAACACATTTTTGTAAGTGCGAACTTGTCCGCTCACCTTTAATATAATCAAGCAATGTGGTCACTGAATTTTTAGTATCCCCTAACACGCCACAGTCAATTTGCACGTGTCGCCCGAGTGACGCAGCCTGATTATCAATTTGCAATATGGTGGTATTTTCAGGATAAAAAGCACGATAAGGAAAACTAGTACCAATCATAAGTAACGTATCGGCTTCTTGCATTGCATGATAGCCCGACGCAAAGCCAATAAACCCAGTCATACCAACATCGTAAGGGTTATCGTACTCAATAAATTCTTTACCGCGCATAGCGTGTACTATCGGTGTTTGTAATTTTTCGGCTAGCGCAACAATTTCGTCGTGGGCATCCTTACAACCAGCACCACACAATAAGGTTACTTTTTTACTTTTATTAAGATGAGTCGCCATTGCTTCAATATCAGATAAAGCGGGGGTATACGTTGCTGGTTTTGGCACGTTCCATTTTGGCTTGATAGCTTTAGGCATATCTTTTAATGCAATGTCGCCAGGTAGCACAAGTACACTCACGCCTTTGTTTAGTATTGCTTGTCGCATTGCGGTTTCTAGCAGGTACGGCATTTGCTCGGGGCTCGACACCATTTCACAATACACACTGCATTCTTTAAATAATTCTTGCGGATGGGTTTCTTGAAAATAGCTACTGCCAATTTCAGATGAAGGAATATGTGCGGCAATAGCTAATACCGGTACATTATTGCGCTGACAATCAAATAGACCGTTAATTAAATGAAGATTACCTGGGCCGCAAGAGCCCGCACACACCGCAAGCTCGCCTGATAAATGTGCTTCGCCACCAGCTGCAAATGCGGCAACTTCTTCATGACGTGTGCCTAGCCATTCAATTGTTCCCA
Source organism: Pseudoalteromonas sp. NZS71_1 (assembly GCF_015864305.1). NCBI lineage: Bacteria > Pseudomonadati > Pseudomonadota > Gammaproteobacteria > Alteromonadales > Pseudoalteromonadaceae > Pseudoalteromonas > Pseudoalteromonas sp. NZS71_1. Next base: position 515,909 of record NZ_JADYXM010000001.1, read on the forward strand.
TTTTTCGCAGGCTTTCACTAATGCCGTTAAGTGAATCGCCAGTTACTCCCCAAATGCGCTTTACGCCCGCTTGTTCAAGGGTTTTAGTAATAAAACTTGCGATATTTTGACTCATAATATAGAACTCCTAAATATTCAGTTATTCTGTAAATTGATTTTTCGCCTCTGATCTATCAAGTAAGTCATCGTTTCGAAATGCGCTCAATTATTGAGAATCGATAAGCTTAGGTATTTTGATAATAATAGATATATTGCTACTGAGACTTTACTAACAAACGGTACTACTAGGTTTGCTGTGCCCCCATACTGATACATAAAACATGAATGTCCGCTTTAAAGTGTTTATGAATATGCGGGTGCGAGATTTTTAGTGGCTTAACTATGAATATGTTATTATGCGCTCAATTATTTTACTGAATGCTTTTCTCTTACTTCTATGTCAAATTCTGCTTTGTGCTTTACATTATTTTCTCAAAATATTGATTCTCTCGCGCTTCCTGAAAAGTTTACTTTCCCTTTTTATTACGAGCCGCAACCATTAGCTGTAGTAGCCACAAAACAATTACAGCAACAACTTGAAACGTTAACGCATTTAAAAGCAGAAAATGCCGGTAAAATGTTTGGGGTTTTAGTGGTGCAAAATGCTAAGCAACAATTAGGCTTTTTAAGTGCTTATTCGGGGCAAATTGAAGGTGATAAAGCCAATATTAGCTTTGTACCGCCAGTTTCTAGCATGCAACTGCAAGACGATAGCTATTTGGCTCAAAGTAAAATAATTAACGATATTAATGCTCAAATTGAGCAATTAGAAAATAGCGAACAACTGCATGAAGTTAATAGCAAACTTGATGATGCAACACAAAGCTACCAGCAAGCACTATTAGCCCAACAGGCAGTGATGCAAGCCGGTCGCCAGCAACGAAAAATACAACGTACCGAAGGCGAATTAGAGCTTAGCGAAAGTGATTTTGAGCAGTTAAAAAATAAGCTTGCAGGGCAAAGCATCGTAGAAAAAAAGCAACTGCTGGCACTTAAAGCCTATTGGCAAAATATAATCGAGTCACTGCAGCAAACACACATCAATATTTCTGATGAAATTGCTCATTTAAAAAAGCGCCGTAAAACGCTTTCTAAAAGCTTACAAAAAAAGTTATTCGCGCAGTACCAATTTTTAAATGCAAATGGAGAAACTACAGACTTAAATGCTATTTTTGCAGCATTACCTGAGCACACTCCTCCTTCGGGTGCTGGCGATTGCGCAGCGCCTAAATTATTACAATACGCCTATAAACATGGCTTAAAGCCACTTGCAATGGCTGAATTTTGGTGGGGAGCTGCGCCTAAATCAGCAATTAGGCAACATAAAAACTACTACCCTTCTTGTTACAGTAAATGCCAACCAATACTTGGGCACATGCTAAAGGGTTTAGATGTTGAAGATAATCCGCTACTTACCAACCCAGCTCAGGGTAAAGATTTAAGTATTGTTTATAAAGATGACGACTTACTTGTGGTAAATAAGCCCGCTGAGTTTTTATCGGTGCCTGGCGTAAATATTGAAGACTCAGTTTATATGCGAATCAAAACGCAGTTTCCAGAGGCATCAGGCCCACTAATTGTACACAGATTAGATATGTCGACTTCTGGGTTATTGATGATCGCACTTAATAAACGCGTGCACAAAGCACTGCAAAAGCAGTTTATTGAACGCACCATAGATAAACGTTATGTCGCATTAGTTAATGGTAACGTAGCTGAGTATAGCGGAGTAATTGATTTACCCTTAGTGCTCGACTTTGATGATAAACCGCGCCAAATGGTGTGTTACAAACATGGTAAGCCATCACTTACTACCTGGCAGGTTTTAGAGCGTAACAACAACATTACCCGATTACAGTTATACCCTAAAACAGGGCGAACTCATCAATTAAGAGTGCATTGCGCGCACAGTTTAGGTTTAAACATGCCAATTATAGGCGACACACATTACGGGCAAAAAGCCGATAGATTACATTTACATGCAGAATACTTAGCATTTACTCACCCAATTACACTTAAACGATTAGAGTTTGAAGTAGCCCCAGATTTTTAATAAAAACACATAGCTACAACGACTATATTATTCAATGTGTTGGTTTTTATTAATTTAATTGATATCGTTTGTGGTCTTGTTTTTTCAATGAGAAGTATAAAAAACTGTTCAAACCCAAGTTTATTAAGCAATGTGAATAAGTATTTCAATAATAAAAATAAGTCAGCAAAGGATTAACATGGCTAACAATACACAAATAAAGATTTTAGGTAATACTTTATGGGCAAAGTATATTGTTCTCATTTTATTTTTACTTTTAAGTAAGCTTGCCTCAGCTAACGGCGATTCATTAAGTGCAACTTTACATGCGCTAGACTTTGACACGACTCAAACTCTCATCAATAACATAAAAAAGAATGAACTAGACTATCTTCAAAATGAAGACAAACTCACTCAAGCGTTTAAAATAAGCAAAGAGCAAAATTGGGAAAACCTTCATCTAGAAGCGGCCGCTTTGTATGCGGAGTTACTTTTTAGACAAGAAAAATACGAAGCGTTAAACACACACTTATCCTATTACTTAAAGAACAAAGAGTTACCAAATCAAAAAAGTGTATATTTATTATTTCTCGAATCACAACTCAAGTCTCTAGCGAGAGAGCCAAACCCAGCTCCAGCACAAACGCTAGCCACAAAATTAGAAGAGAGCTTGCAACAGCATTCAACTAAAGAAAAAATCATTATTTTACGAGCACTTGCTTACTATTACACCGATACAGATGCATTGAAAAAGACCCTAAATGTTGCACTAGAGGGGTTAGAATTAGCATTAAAAGATGACGATTCAGCATCTCAAGGATACTTTTTTTAGAAAAATAGCCGATGCATATAATTATCTAAACGAAAAAGACAAAGCCGTATATTATGCAAAAAAAGCGGTTGCGGCATATGAGCAAACACAAGATGGGCTTTTTACCTCAAAAGCATATTGGAGCTTAGGCAATGTATTGCTTGAAGTAGAAAAACCTAAAGATGCCTTAATATACCTAGATAAAGCATTGCTCTATTTTAAAAAAGTTAATATGCAAAAAGGCTTAACCTTTGCTCAGTACTCAATTGCAAATATTGAGTACTTACAAGCAAACTACGATAAAGCTTTAACTTTAACTAAAGAAAACATTGAGCTTGCTCGTTCTGCAGGTGTTTACGACATGCAACTCGCATCGCTCATTTTGTTAGCTGACATATATATAAAACTAGATTTACTTGATCAAGCAAATGAAGCAAACGATGAGGTGTTTTTAAAATTAGATAAATTCAGCCGCAGTATTTATAAAGCCGATTTTTTAAGTAAACGCTATGAGCTAAAACGACGCCTTAACCACACTGACGAGGCTTTTGAAGCAATTGAACAAAAGCTCCTTTATACAAAAAAACACTACGAAGCAACCAGTGAAAATAATATAAAAACACTACAGGTACAGTTTGAAGTAAAAGAAAAAGAAGAAAAAATACAGCAACTAGAGTACGCAAAAGATATTAGTGAACTACAAGCTAAAGAAGAATATCAACAAAAAATAATTTGGCGACTCAGCGCTGCTATTGCGTTTATTTTAGTGATTGCTTCATTATTTTTATTTTATCGGCAGGCTCGACAACGTCAAAAGTATCACGATATTTCATTAACAGATTATCTAACAAATTGCCCTAATCGCAGAGGAATAATGCGCGCAGCAGAAGCAAAGTTTGGTGAAGGTAAAATGACTATAGCAATTGTTGACTTAGACTACTTTAAAAAAGTTAACGACCATTTTGGTCACGATGTTGGCGATTTAGTTCTTATTGCCTTTGCAAAAGCTGCAAGAGAAACACTATGTAATGATCATCAGTTTGGCCGTTACGGCGGCGAAGAATGGTTATTGGCACTAAATACGGCTGATGAACGAATAATTCGCGATATATTTAACCGACTCGCCATTAGCTTCGCCGAGCATTGCAGTAATATAGAAGACTTTCCTACAGATACAAAAATCACTTTTAGTGCAGGAGCTTCTGTAAGTAGCCCTTTAAAAAGCACACTAGATATTCTTATTAAGCATGCAGATAAATTACTTTATAAAGCAAAAGAAAACGGAAGAAACCAAGTCGTAGTTGATTAAATAAACACAGCTAAAAGTATTGGCTCATTTACTTGACTAAAGTTCGTCTAAAACCATTTGTTTAATTTTATGTGCTTTTACAAAATGATCTAATTTATGGGTGTGTATCCACCAAGTAGCAGCTTCCATAAGTAGCTCTGGGTCGTCGTTTTTATTAGCAAAAAAGGCATAAAAAGAAAGCCCTACATTTTCGCCTTTAACTGCTATTTTTTTATCGCATACGGTAATTATTTTTGCTCTTAGTTCTTCCCTCATACATACCTTATTTAGTTATATTTTTACTGTATATGTACTATTGAAATACGCCATTTAAAAAGCTAACGATTAGCTGTAAAAGACTTCTATCAACCAAACCGTGATTCTCAAGCTCTTTATTAGGCGTATTTACTTTTGCAGCTTTGCATTCATTATCTAATGTTTCATTTTTACGTGTATCGGTTTCGTATGCAATATCTGCTTGTTCCATACATTTTGCCGAACCTGCGTAAGGCTGTGCCGCACAAGCGCTTAGTAATAAAAAAAGTGGAATTACTATCAATAATTGCTTCATAACTAATCCTATTTTTACGCAACTTATTTACTTTAAATTACAGCTGCAAGTTAGCCTATTTACTTTTCTACCACCATTACAAAAAATTCAAAAAAGAACGTACCGATAGCATCAAAAAAAGTGTCATTTTTTTCATCCTTTTTAATTTGTGCGCTAATGCATTGATTATAAACTTCTGAGCTTGTTTGAGCGCCATTTCGATCAACCGTTTCGGCCTCTTCAATGCATAAGTTAGGGTCAGAACGTGGGGCAGTACTACATGCACTCAGTAAAGCGCACAGCAATAATGCGGAGATGGGGCTTTTTATGTTCATCCTTAAACTATCCTATTAAGTTGACGTGCTACCTGCATTTATACCGATTGATATTATATGTGGGAGTAATACATATAGATTGTACCTAAATAATGTTGCTACTTTATCACTGCAATAAAATAAACAACCAGTAAATATTTGTAAGGTTCTGTAGGAATTTATACTCCTTTTATAATTGAACTACGTAAAATCCTGAAATTATTGCATTCATCTCACTGTAAAATTTACAGTGAGATGAGCATAAAAATAAAAAATCAAAATAAAAGCAATAAAATACATCAACTTAATATTTGGCATTTAGTTTGCTAGTTAATGGTATAAGCAAATAAATTGTAAAAGGATTAGTTATGAATATTTTTGAAGCACTACGTCATGACCATGACAAACAAAGAAAATTAGTAGATGCACTTATTCAAACGCACGGCGACACAGAGCAGCGCCACACGCTAATGGACGAGCTAAAAACAGAATTAGAACAACACGCAAAATTTGAAGAACGTTACTTTTATAACCCACTTATGTTTGATGACTTAACTCATGAAAAAGCGCGCCACAGCGTAGCTGAACATCACGAAATTGATGAATTAATTGAACAACTTGAAGATACCGAAATGAGCTCGTCTGCATGGTTAGTTGCAGCTAAAAAGCTACACCATTTAGTACATCATCATTTAAGTGAAGAGGAACACGAAGTATTTCAATTAGCGGGTAAAGCACTAACCGAAGGGCAAAAACAAAGCTTGGCAAAGCAGTATAATGATGCAATGCACTAATACTTTTTATTTGTGAGTAACTTTACTCACAAATAATTGAACCACCTTATATACACTCCCTTGTGTACTATTGGTTATAAGCCACTTGGCTTATAACCATTTTTTTAAGCCTATATGCTAACTCTTCTCTAGTAAGGGTGCTTCTGTCGGATCAAAAATTCGATACGCCACTAGCTTTAAACCATCGTTAATAAAAAACCACACCAAAGCATATGCCCACACAGCAAGTGCCCATCCCCATCCTAGTGGGGTCATAAACACACCATAAACAGCAATAAGTGTTGCTATAACTTGCGTGCCAAATACGGCGACCATTAATATAGCAGACGGTTTAATAGACCAAAATGGACCTCGGGTACGCGCTAAAAATATAGTCAAATGCCCTGCTACAGAAAGTAATAAGTACATTAATGTTTGAAGATGAGGACGGTCGAGTTCAAATACTTTATCCCCTAAGTAAAATAAACCAAAGGCTGCAATTGGCCCTACAATTCCCAGCACAGATGCAATACCTAAAACGAGCCGCATATTCCATGTCTCGGGCTTATTTTGATAATGCACATTGTCGTATGCAATAGACAAAATGGCGGCATCGTTAAGTAAAGCAAGCATTACAATCATGACTGCTGTTAACGGATAAAAGTTAAAAATTAATATCGCCATTGTCATAAAGAGTAGTACGCGCAGTGTTTCAGCAACCCTGTAAATAGCGTAACTGTTCATGCGTTGAAATATTTTTCGGCTTTCTTTAACTGCATCAATAATAACCGATAAGCCATCGGTCATTAACACAATTGATGCTGCTGAACGCGCTGCATCTGTAGCACCCGATACAGCAATGCCACAGTCAGCTTTTTTAAGTGCTGGCGCATCATTTACGCCATCTCCTGTCATGCCAACAATGTGCCCTCTATGCTGAAGCACATCAATAATATAGTATTTATGCTCAGGGAATACTTGCGCGAATCCATCAGCGCTCTCGATTGAGTCATCTAACTGTGTGGCTTGATGATGCTCAGTTGCACCAAATCCACTAGCATCAAGAATGTTTGTCCCTAAACCCAGTTTACTTGCAGTTTCGCGCGCAATGGCCACTTGGTCGCCCGTGACCATTTTAACGCTCATACCCATTTCTTTTGCATCGGCAATGGTTTGTATTGCTTCTTCACGCGGTGGATCAAAAAGCGGCAATACACCTATAAATTGCCATTTACCTTGCTCGTCTGTTTTAGCAACCGCTAAAGAGCGAAACCCACGTGCTGCAAATTCATCTATTGATGCCTCAACTTGAGTTTTAACTGCCTCAATATTAGCCGACAAAGCTAAAATAACCTGCGGTGCACCTTTGGTCACTTTAAATGTTTTGCCATCATCATTTTTAACGATTGCTTCAGTACGTTTGCTCACAGGATCAAATGGCTGAAAATGCTCTATATGATAAGAATCTAGATACTGCTCAGCTTTTACACTTTGTAATACTGCTAAGTCAATCGGATCGTTATTTTCTGAGCGAGATGCTAATGCCGCGTACAATATAACTTGCTCAGCAGAGCCTTTATTTATTGAGTTTTCGATATAAAACGGGTCACCCAACGTTAATAGGTTTTGTGTCAATGTGCCGGTTTTATCAGAGCACAAAATATCAACACCCGCTAGCTCTTCAATTGCAGCTAAACGTGTTACAACCACTTGCTTTTTAGCCAATAAACGAGCGCCTACAGCCATAGTAACTGATAGCACTGTTGGCATTGCAACTGGTATTGCAGCAACAGTTAATACGAGTGCAAACTGTAATGTGGTGATCATTGGATCATCGCGAAACAAAGCAACAATAACTATAAGCAGCACTAAAGCCGCAGCAAGCATTATTAAATAATTACCAATTTTAAGCACCGCACGCTGAAAATGACTTGCGGTTCGCTCCCCTTGCACTAACTGTGCTGTTTTACCAAAAAAGGTATTACCGCCGGTTGCGTATACTATTGCCTCAATTTCACCTTGGCGAATAATAGAGCCCGAATAAACAGTTTCACCCGCCGACTTTACAACCGGTAATGACTCACCCGTAAGTAATGATTGATCTACTTCTACTGAATCACCATCGAGCAAACGCGCATCTGCAGGCACTATATCGCCCATCCGCATTCTAATAACATCACCTGGTACAAGCTCGCTGGCATTTAAATTTTGCCATTGAGTATCGCGGCGAACGCGTGCTTTGTTAGCTAATTTTGCTTTTAATGCGGCAATTGCATTACCCGCTTGATGCTCTTCCCAAAAGCCAACCAATACGTTAGACAGCAATAATACAAGAATAATAAAAAAATCAGCCCAGTGCTTAGCAAGCGCCGATAAAATAATAGCGGCCTCGATCATCCACGGTATTGGCCCCCAAAAGTAAGATAAAAACTTGAGTAATAAATTTGGTTTTTCTTCAACTAGTTCGTTAGGTCCATATTGTGCCAATCTTTGTGTGGCATCAGCTTGGCTTAACCCGTCGGATGATGTTTTTAGCTTTGCTTGTAATTGTACTAAATCAAGCTTGCTCCATTCATCGCAATTTTGATTGTGTGAAGACTTGTTCTCTGAACGATTTGATGACTGATGCGCCGACGAAATTTTAACCTTTTCCATACGAGCCTTCTATACAACATTGAGTTGAATAACTTGAGGTAATTAAAACCTACTAACCGTATAGCTAACATAAACTAAAGCTGTCGATATTGTTCTTACAAATATATTAACTTTGATCTAACGCAATATTTAAGATGAAATAATATAAAAAGGATTATTTTTAGAAGATGAAAAAGAGATTGGATTATTAGAAGAAGTGCTCAAAGGCTATACATTGGGCTGAAATAGTAAATAACTCAGCCCAATGTATTTTTAGCTACAACCTTGAGGGTATAGCTATTGTTTTATTACTTTACAGTAAATTTCACGTCTTGGTCGCGTAATAAGTAAAGTGCAAAACACGCAGCCCACATTGGCCATGCAGTGAAGAATAATAAGTTGTTAAAGCCATCTATATACTGGTTGTACGAAGAAAGCGTTGATAAGCCATGCATTACAAAAATGATTCCGTAAGTTATGCGCTTTTTAATACCCGCTAAAAATGCCAATACTAATACAAGTTGTAGAGCACCGATAACATAAGCAACTATGTCAGATGAGCCACTAATACCGTAAAAATGTTCAAAAATACGTGCGCTATGACCAGGGTTTACAAATTTATCGAACGTCCACATAACCATTACAATAAATACGCCTAAACGCAAAGATAAAAGTGACCATTGCAAACGGTTTTGCACATCAGAACTCATTGAACCTGTCATAAAATTTCCTTAAAAGAATATTAATAAACGTTGAAGTAACCTAGACCGTATAAGTTATTTTTTATTTCAAAAAAATTTAATTATTTTAAATAAAAAAGTAATTAAGCCTCGTAGTAATAAAAGTGAAGCTTATTTTAGGAATTTTAAAATGCTGCGTAAAAGTTAACAATTTTAAAATGTTAGCAGGTGAAAAGTAGTCTATAATTAAAAAAGCCCATTAAAAGCAAATATTTACATTTACTCTAATACAATCGCTCTATTAATATTTTATCAACTAATAAAACAATAGTACTTAATTACCACCTTTATAATGCATCCGTTTTGTTATGTTCTAAAAAACAAAAAGAATCGAAATTTTACTGAAATTTATTTTTAATCCTTTCGGTCTTTATCGCCAACAACATTTTAACCGTAGAGAGAAAACGTTTGAAACACGCATATTTAGCACTTTCCCTAGCCACCATATTAAATACACCACTTAATGCTTTTGCAGCCGAAGAATCAAAAACAACAAAAGATGGCGCAATAGAACGCATTGAGGTGGCAGGCCAAGTTATTAAATCTCAAGGTCTTTCGGTTAAAAACGCCACTGTAGACGGCCCTTTTGGCGACAACTTAGCCCTACAAGATATAGCCCGCTCAGTCACACCAATTTCAAGCGAGTTAATTGAGCAGCTTAATATTACGACTTTACAAGACGTGCTCGCAGTAAGCCCTAATACCTATTCAGCCAGTGGTTTTGGGGCACCCAGTTTACCTACTATTCGTGGGCAACTAGGTGAGCTTTTCCAAGATGGTACACGCCGCCAAGCAGGTAATAATGGCTTTGGCGTGCCGTTATCGTTCAACTCTATAGAACAGATAGACGTGGTAAAAGGCGCGCCGCCGGTATTATTTGGCTCAAGCCAACGCAACGGTGGTTTTGTAAACTTACATTCTAAAAAAGCATCAACTGACGAAAGTAAAGGCAAAGCAACGGTATCTGCAGGTCGATGGGATCAGTACAGTGTTTTAGTGGATTACAGTGCACCCATTGTAAAAGACAAAGTAGGTTTTAGAGTAAGCGCTGAACACATTGATAACGGCAGCTACTACGACTTTTCAGGCACAAAGAGCGACAGCTTATTTGCATCATTACGCGTATTACCCGATGACAAGAGCAGCTGGGATATTAACTTTGAATTATATCAAGTTGAATTTACCGATAACGCAGGTATTAACCGCCCTACTCAAGCGCTAATAGATAATGGCCTTTATATTACCGGCCAAGGCGTGCAAGCAAATGGCAGTACAGTACCGGCAGCAGGTTCAATAATCTCACCAACTGGGCAAGTAAAAATAGACCGTAGTACAGTGCTTACCGATCCTGATAATCAAAACGAAGCCACTACTTATTTACTACACAGCATTTATAAGCGTGAACTTTCAAACAATGCATCAATTAAAAACATCACGTATTTTCAGCACTTACAACGTGAAGAAATTGCACAAAACAGCTTTGTTGAAATTATAGATGGTGCCGATACCGCGCAAAACCGTACCGAGCTTACCTATCTTTGGAATAGCGACCAGCAAACAATTTTTGCATTTGATGTGCGTTATAACCGCGTATTAGGCTACAGCCAATTTACAACAGAAGCCGACTTACCTATTGATTTAACTGGCCCAATTTCAAATCGCCGCATTCCTTTAACTGATGTACAACAAGCGCGTTTAATTGAAATTAGCCCAGGTGTATTTGTATCCCCTGGTGGTCAATATGATATTAATAATGACGGCAGTGGCGACTTTAACTTATCAGACACTACCGATTCGCGCTCATGGCAAACAGGCTTTGCTATTCAGCAAGATTCTGATTGGACAGATAAGTTTCATACAAGCGTTGGCTACCGTATTGATTTTTATGACGTAGACGCGCACGACCCAATAGCGCCAGAGGGTGAAATTGCAGCTCGCGATAGCATTAACGATAAGCTACATTCAGGGCAAGTAAGCTTTAACTACCGATTAAACGGTGATTACACCACTTATGGTGCAGCAAGTTACAACGAAGCCACATCAAATAGCATGGCTGGCGGCACGTCTCTTGGTGGCGACAACACGATTAGCGCGCAAAACTTTTCAACCGAAAATACTTTAGTTGAATTTGGTTTAAAATACGCACCAACCGACAGTGATTGGTACGCCGATGGAGCAGTATTCAGCCAACGTCGTAGTTTACGTAATCGCGATGGTAGCAATACCGGCATTCGTACTACCGGCTTTGAAAGCCAAGTATTTTATGATGCTTACCCTTATTGGCTAAGTGCTGGCTACAGCTATATTGATGCTCGCTACGATAATTCTGCAAGTAGCCAAGATTCAGCTCAAGTAGCCGATGCATTTGACAACTCACGTCCAGATATTATTGAAGGTACCAGTGTTGGCGCACCTAGCTTTACCGCTTTTGCACCTTCAAACACCCGTGTACAGGGTATCCCTGAGCAATCGTTCAGCTTTAACGGAAATTATTCAATTAATTCGAAATGGCAAACGGGTTTTTCAGGTCTATATACAAAGAGTTACCCATTAGACTTTTTGGCGACAGTAAAAATTCGTGATCAGTACACACTAAACGTAAATACTAGCTATGCTTTTACGCCTAGTACCAAGTTACGATTAGATGTGAACAACGTAACGAATCAAAAAAACTGGCGCCCAGTATTTGAAGGCGGTTACTTTGGTGCAACTTTAGCTTTTCCTGAGTTGCCAATTAACGCCAAGTTAACCCTTACGCATAGTTTTTAAGAGAGAGAACATGATTAAAAAAATATTTTTATTATTGATTGCAGCGGCCGCCGTCGGCCTGTTCTTTCATTTTGACTTACACCAACTACTTACGCTTGATGGTTTAAAAGGGTCAATGGATCAGTTTAGCGATTACAAAGAGCAGTCACCGTTGTTGGTTATTGGTGGGTTCTTTTTACTATACGTAGTTGTAACTGCTCTCTCTTTACCAGGCGCCGCTATTTTAACACTTGCCGCAGGTGCATTATTTGGCTTGGTAGAGGGTTTATTAGTTGCATCTTTTGCCTCAACTATTGGCGCAACACTTGCCTTTTTAGTATCGCGTTACTTACTACGCGACACTATTAAACAACGTTTTCCTGAACGCTTAGCCGCAATTGATGCAGGCGTTGAAAAAGAAGGTGGATTTTACTTATTTACTCTTCGTTTAGTGCCGGTGTTTCCGTTCTTTTTAATCAATTTACTAATGGGTGTTACCTCAATAAAGTCATGGACTTATTACTGGGTCAGCCAAGCAGGTATGCTAGCCGGTACATTTGTATTTGTTAACGCAGGTACGCAACTGGCTCAAATAGATAGCTTATCTGGAATTTTATCATTCAACTTAATCTTATCATTCGCTTTATTGGGCATTTTCCCATTCATTGCTAAAGGAATCTTAAACGTGTTTAAAAAACGTCGCGTATACAAAAACTACACTAAGCCTAAAAAATTCGACCGTAACATGATTGTTATTGGTGCAGGCGCAGGTGGTTTGGTAACAAGTTATATTGCTGCTGCTGTTAAAGCAAAAGTAACCCTTATTGAAGCGGGCGAAATGGGCGGCGACTGTTTAAACTATGGTTGTGTTCCAAGTAAAGCAGTTATTAAAAGCGCTAAAATTGCAGAGCAAATTCGCCACGGTGAAAACTACGGCCTAGAAAACGCAACACCGCAGTTTTCGTTCAAAAAAGTAATGGCACGTGTACATAAAGTTATTGCCGATGTAGCACCACACGACAGTGTTGAGCGCTACACCGACCTAGGCGTAGATGTTGTAAAAGGTTACGGTAAATTAATCGACCCGTGGACTGTAGAAATTAAACTTAACGACGGTGGCACGCAAACACTCACCGCTCGTACTATTGTGATTGCAACTGGCGCACGCCCATTTGTACCGCCACTACCTGGTATTGAAGAAACAGGCTATGTAACAAGCGATACATTGTGGAATAAATTTGCAGAGCTGGATGAGGCACCTAAAAAACTTGTAGTACTAGGTGGCGGTCCAATTGGTAGCGAATTAGCACAAAGCTTTGCACGTTTAGGTTCAAGTGTTACGCAAATTGAAATGAGCGAACGCATCATGATCAAAGAAGACCTTGAAGTGTCTACTTTTGCTCACGAAGCGTTAACCGAAAGTGGCGTTAATATTTTAACATCGCACCAAGCACTTCGCTGTGAAACGCGCGATGGTAAAAAATATATTGTTGTTAAACATAACGACAAAGAAATAGATATTGAATACGACGAGCTATTATGTGCCGTTGGTAGAAGTGCGCGCCTTAAAGGTTATGGCCTTGAAGAGCTAGGCATAGAAACAAACCGTACTGTTGTAACTAACGAATACTTGGAAACGCTATACCCAAATATTTTTGCAGCAGGCGATATTGTAGGTCCATACCAGTTTACACATGTTGCAGCCCATCAAGGTTGGTACGCAGCGGTAAATGGCTTATTTGGTAACCTTAAAAAGTTTAAAGTAGATTACCGTGTTATTCCGTGGACTACGTTTATTGACCCAGAAGTTGCACGTGTTGGCTTAAACGAGCAAGACGCAAAAGACAAAGGCATAGATTACGAAATTACTCGCTTTGAATTTGAAGAGCTAGACCGTGCAATTACCGACAGCGCTACAAAAGGCTTTATTAAAGTGATTACACCCAAAGGCAAAGACAAAATACTCGGTGTTACCGTGGTATCTGAACACGCTGGCGATTTGATTGCTGAGTTTGTACTGGCAATGAAACACGGCTTAGGCCTTAATAAAATACTCGGTACTATACACAGCTACCCTACTTGGGCTGAAGGTAATAAGTACGCAGCAGGCGAGTGGAAACGCGCTCATGCACCTGAAAAAGTGCTTAACTTGCTTGAAAAATACCATACTTGGCGTCGAGGTTAATTATGTTTAAAACACCTCTAAAAGCATTACTACTTGGTTCGGCTTTAGTTGTAACATCGTTTACAACGTCATTTTCGGCCCAAGCCCAAAACATACACGATAGCTGGAATGCATTGTTAAATAAGCATGTTGTCGCTATTAACCATAATCACAGTACTGAGGTTGATTACGCTGCCATAAAACGTGAGCATGCACAGCTAAAAACGTATCTAGATTCGTTAACGGCTGTAACGCAAAGCGAATTTGACGCATGGGAAAAGCCTAAGCAACTCGCTTTTTTAATCAATGCTTATAATGCGTGGACTGTTGAACTTATATTGACAAAGTATCCAGATCTTAAATCAATCAAAGACTTAGGAAGCTTTTTTAGCTCACCATGGAGTAAAGAGTTTGTGCCATTACTTGGCAAAACTCGCAGCCTTGATGATATAGAGCATGGTTTAATACGTGGCAGTGGTAAATACAACGACCCACGCATTCACTTTGCGGTAAATTGCGCAAGTATTGGTTGCCCAGCGCTTCGAGAAGAAGCGTATACAGCCACTGATTTAGAAAGCCAATTGCAAGAGCAAACGGTGCGCTTTTTATCAGATATGACACGTAATATGGCTCAAGAAAATACGCTAAGCGTGTCTTCAATATTTAAGTGGTACGGCGATGACTTTGAAAAAGGCTTTAGAGGTGCAAACACGCTACAGCAGTTTTTCTTGCAATACAGCGATGCACTTAAACTGATACCCGCTAAGCAAAAAGCACTTAAAAATGATGACATGAAAGTTAAATTTTTAGACTACAACTGGGATTTAAATGTTCGCCATTAAGTTTTGGCAAACACAGGCGCGATACAGCTTTTGCTGTGTCGCGTTTTGCGTTTGTGCAATCGCAAATTTAGCTGCTTTTTCAAGCTCTGTGTTTGCTAATACCGTTATTAACTCAAATAGTAAAAGTAATTTAGTAATAAACACACAACAGGGATCTCGCTGGCAACAAGTTCAAGCACTTGGTAGCAATCAAGATGTATACTTTTATGCATGGGGCGGCGACGCGCAAATAAATGCTTATATTCAATGGGCAGCGCAGCAAGTTAAAACTAAGTACAACATTAACCTAGTGCATGTAAAATTAAGCGATACCAGCGAAGCAGTAAGCCGTGTACTTGCCGAAAAATCAGCAAACAATAACAACCAAGGCAGCGTAGATTTAATGTGGATCAACGGGGCTAACTTTGCCACCATGAGTGAGCACTCTTTGCTTTTAAAGCAATGGGCTAATAAACTCCCCTACTTTGCATTAACCGATCCGACTAACAACCCTGCTGTAACCTTTGACTTTGGTTTACCTACCAATGGTATGGAGGCTCCATGGGGGCAAGCGTCACTTACATTTTATTACGACAGCATTGCAATAAATGGTAAGGCAAACAATAAATTGCCGACGACATTAAACAAATTATTAAACTGGAGCGCGCAAAACCCTGGTCGCTTTAGTTACCCAAAGCCGCCTGACTTTTTAGGTATGAGCTTTTTAAAATACGCCTTAGTTGTACTGCATCAGCAAAGCAGCGAAAACATTAAAGCGCAGTTAAACCAACCAGCTACCGCTTTAAATACTGCACAAGTGCTAAATCCGTTATGGGACTTTTTAGATAAACTACACCCAACTCTTTGGCGTGGTGGCACTCATTTTATGCAAAGTGGCGCTCAAATGCGCCGCTTAGTAGACGATACAGAGCTAAGTTTAGCCTTTACTTTTTCAGCACCTGAAGTACCGGCAGCTGTAAAACGCTATGATTTACCAAACAGCATTCGCAGTTACGCAATGAGTGATGGCAGTTTAAGTAATACTCATTTTGTGGCAATCCCTTACAATGCAAGCCACCAGCAAAGTGCGCAATTAGTGGCTAATTTTTTACTCAGCCCTGAGGCGCAAGCTGAAAAACAAAAAGCGCATATATGGGGCGATAAAAGCGTACTTATTCAATCAACGTTAACGCCTGAACAGCAAGCCTTATTTAAAACAGCTAAACCGCATCCAAGTGCACTGCCTTTAAACAGTATTAAACGCACATTGAGCGAACCTCATCCAAGCTGGGTAAACGCCATTATGCAAGGTTGGCAAACCCGTTATGGAGTAAGCCAATGAGCGTTATTTCAAAAAGTGTACCAGTAAATACCAAAGCAACAACGCAGTGCAGCACCGATATGTTTACGCGCATTGTAAAATTTAGCCCGCGATTTTTACTCGCTTTACTTATATTACCCGTACTTGGTGGCTTAATTAGCGTATTGCTGCCTGCCTTTGGTTATGCGCCCGTACTTGAGCAAACAACGTTTAGCTTGCAAGGTTTTAATGCCCTTTGGCAAACACCTGGCCTTACCCAAATGGTTACTCTAAGCGTTGCAACGGGCTTAATAAGTACTTTGCTTGCATTTATCATTACCTTAATGATTTTAGCTGCGTTTTTTAACAGCCCGTGGCTTAACCGAATTCAGCGTTTATTGAGCCCTATATTAGTTATACCTCATGCCGCCGCCGCTATTGCGGTGGGGTTTTTAATTGCCCCTTCAGGTATGATTTCACGCTTAGCGTCGCCTTGGTTAAGCGGCTGGGAACTTGCGCCAAACGGCATGTTTCCGCATGATTCATTCGGTATTAGTATTATTTTAGGCTTAACACTAAAAGAGCTTCCCTTTTTATTATTAATGGCACTGGGCGTACTTGCTCAACCTGAGCTTGGCAAAAAATTACGCCAACAACATAAGGTTGCGCTTAACTTGGGTTATTGCCCAATGACTGCCTTTTTTAAAGTAATACTGCCAAGTCTTTATCCGCTGCTGCGTTTACCCCTTTTAGCCGTGCTTGCCTATGCAAGTGCCAGTGTAGAAATGCCACTCATTTTAGGCCCAAATACACCACCCACGTTGGCCGTTGCAATAATGCATTGGTTTAACGATGTTGATTTAAACCTGCGTATTAAAGCCTCAGCAGGTGCTTTATTACAACTGGCTGTTACAGGCGGGTTGTTAGCCCTTTGGCTTGGCGCAGAAAAGGCCGTAAAAGTGCTATTTAGCGACTCTCTCACCAATGGAGTGCGCGAATACGGCGGATTTTATTGGCAAAAAATAACGGTCGTACTCACCGCATTAGTAATTAGTTTTATACTGTTGTCACTTATTGGTTTAGTTATGTGGTCGGTTGCAGGTTTTTGGCGCTTTCCAGATGCAATGCCTGAACAATTTACGCTACTGCATTTTAAAAGTGCGCTAATGCAAATGGGCAGCCCGCTTTTTAATACGCTAGCAATCGGTTTAGTAACCACACTATTTGCCATTATACTTACTTTAGTGTGTTTAGAATCAGAGCAGTTGAGTGACAAACCTATTTCTCGTTTTACCAGTTTAATTATTTACTTACCGTTATTAGTACCCAGTATTGCCTTTTTGTTTGGGCTAGTATGGATACAGCAATTGGTAAATAACCAAGCCGCATTTTTTAATGTGGTACTTACGCATTTACTGTTTGTGTTGCCTTATGTGTTTTTGTCACTTGCGAGCAGTTATAGGCGCTTAGATCCTCGTTTTGCTCATGTTGCAGCAAGCCTAGGCGCAGCGCCATGTAAGGTGTTTTTTAAAGTAAAACTACCTCAGTTGTTTGCCCCTATTTTAATTGCAGCCGCACTGGGCTTAGCAATTAGTTTTGGACAATACCTCCCTACGCTTTTAGCTGGCGGCGGGCGCATAGCCACAATAACAACCGAAGCCGTTACGCTTGCCAATGGCGCAAGCAGACGCACCAGTGCCGTGTACGCTATTATGCAAATGGTGTTACCGCTTATTGGATTTATACTGGCATGGGTTTTACCTAAATATTTTTTCAAAAGTGCACGTGCTTAAAAGTGCACATATTTAAAGCACCCATGTTTAACACTAGCAGGGTTAAGGTTTTTTAATGCAGTCATCGTTACAGATTAAAAATTGTCAGCTTTATCGCCAAAATGAGCTGCTACTTAGCTTAAACGAGCAAGTTAATGGCGGTGAAATTCTGACTATTATGGGCCCATCGGGCAGTGGTAAATCAAGCTTATTAAATTGGCTTACGGGTACTTTACCAAGTAGCTTTAAGGCCAATGGAGAGGTGTGGCTTAATGGTCAAAATATCGATAACACCCCTCCACACTTGCGCCATATTGGAGTGCTTTATCAAGACGCTTTATTGTTTTCGCATTTAACTGTTGCTGGTAACATTGCCTTTGCAATGCCCAAAGGTAATAAAAAACAACGTCTTGAAAAAATAGAACATGCACTTGAGCAAGTAGGTCTTAAAGATATGGGCAATCGTCACCCCGATAACTTATCGGGCGGGCAGCAAGCCCGTGTTGCATTATTACGTATGCTGCTGAGCGAACCTAAAGCCATTTTACTCGACGAACCCTTTAGCAAACTCGACACCCAACTGCGTGTTGATACACGCGAACTCGTGTTTAGCCAAATACGCGATCATAAGCTACCTGCAATTATGGTAACTCATGACCATAGCGACGCCGACGCTGCAAATGGCAAACTCATTACTTTAAATAGCGCACTTTAATTCGTGGCTTTAATACGCATAAGGCAACAAACATGCTAGACAAATTTATCACCCCTGTAATTAAGCCACTTTTAACACCTGTGGTTATGCTTATGTATAAACGCGGCATAACCGCCGATCAGCTCACTGTGGTAGGCTTTTTAGTAGGCTTATTAGCCGTGCCATTACTGGCGTTTGAAATGTGGTACGGCGCATTAGTTGCTATTGCTTTAAATCGCATTTTAGATGGGCTTGATGGCGCATTAGCACGCTATGCAAACCAAAGTTCAAGCGCGGGTGGCTTTTTAGATATCACACTCGACTTTTTATTTTACGCGGCTATTCCGCTTGGCTTTATTTTGACAAACCCTGAGCAAAACGCGATAGCGGGATCGTTATTACTTGCCACTTTTATTGGTACGGGCTCAAGCTTTTTAGCTTTTGCGATTTCCGCCGAAAAATTTAAACTCGAAAAACCGCAATTTAAATACAAAAGCTTTTACTACTTAAACGGCTTAACCGAAGGCACTGAAACAATAGCGCTATTTATTGCATTTTGTATTTGGCCGCAGCACTTTGCAGTTATGGCGAGCATTTTTGCTATTGCGTGTGGCATAACTATTTTTACCCGTATACATGGCGGTTATCACACGCTTAAGCAACAAGAAGCCGATGCTAACAAAGCAGCTGAAAACGTGCCTAGCAGTGCAAATTCAGAGGTAATAAATGACTAATGAAGTATGGTGGCGACTCGGCTGCTTTTTTAGCATTTTAATTATAATGATGCTGCTTGAATGGCAAAAGCCTGCTCGCCAAGCACCTATTAAAAGCAGTACACGTTGGTTTGCTAATTTTGGGTTAGTGTTTGCTTCATCAGTTATTGCGCGCTTAGTTGTACCCATTGGGTTAACCGCTGTTGCACTTTACAATCAAGAGCACGGCATTGGCTTATTTAATCAAATAATCCTACCAAGCAGTTTAATTATTATATTGAGCATACTTTTACTCGATATATTAATTTATTGGCAGCATAGATTATTTCATCAAGTGCCTATTTTATGGCGCTTGCACCGTGTACACCACGCCGATGCGCATGTAGATACCAGTACGGGCTTGCGCTTTCACCCTATCGAAATTGTACTTAGCATACTTATAAAACTCATTGCAGTAACTGCTCTTGGCGTACCTGCTATTGCGGTACTTATTTTTGAAATAGCACTAAATGGTTTAGCATTATTTAATCATGCAAATATACGCCTACCTAATGCTATTGAAAAACCACTTCGTTTAATATTAATGACGCAAATATTGCATCGAATTCACCATAGCCAAGTGGTTAGTGAAACTAACTCAAACTATGGTTTTAGTGTAATTTGGTGGGATAAATTATTTGGTAGCTACAAAGATAAAGCCAAAAAAACCGACGCAGATATAAATATTGGCTTAAAAGAGTACCCCAACCAAAAGCAAAATGCATCACTTTGGGGATTACTTTCAATGCCTTTTAAAAACAAGTAAAAACAAATATATTTCGTCCCATACAATACCAATCGACTTAAAATTGCTGTTATGTAGATTGGTATAAACAAAATACTCTTTAAATACTATAAATATACCTGTCACTAACCTTTTAATTGTTAAGTCCTTTCCTACTTTTTGACGTAAAAAATATTCCGTTCTTGCTCCCATCAAAAAACACAAACAACGTAACCATTTGTATAAAATGCAATTTATGTACAGTCTCAAATTGGTAAACTGGTCTTACCGTAAACTAATTGTAAATAAAATAAACAAATATGTTGACCATTTGCGTACTCCACAATATCATTTGTAAGCGCTTACAAAACACATATCAAAATGTAAGCGCTTACAGCACGAAAAAACAAAGCTCAAAAAACAATTAATCTGACAATAATCTGTTGAAACCGGGGTTCAGTTATGAACATTGAAACAACGCACATTACACGTTTACTTGCCGCTATCTCTTTAGTTACGTTAGCTGGCTGTGGTGGCGACTCTGCCACTAAATCAAATTTTGAAAATGTAGATGCCTCTGAACCAGTATCAGATTGGCAAATGGTTTGGAGCGACGAGTTTGAAGGCTCAGCCATTGATACAAACAAATGGAACTATGAATTAAACTGCAATGGCGGTGGTAACAACGAGAAACAGTGTTACACCGACAGCGAGCAAAATGCATTTATTGCAGACGGTGTGTTAAACATTGTTGCCCTACCCGCTGAAGAAGGTGCAGAAAAACCTTACACTTCAGCGCGCTTAAATACGCGTTACAACGCTGACTTTACGTATGGTCGCTTTGAAGTGCGCGCCAAACTTCCATCAGGACAAGGTAGCTGGCCAGCATTTTGGATGCTGCCAACAGATGAAGTTTACGGCACTTGGCCTCGTTCTGGCGAAATAGATGTTTTAGAATCAGTAAATCTTAAAACACCGGATGAAGACGGTGGAATAGAGTCAAGCATCCACGGCACACTTCATTACGGACGCGCGTGGCCAGATAACAGCTCTACGGGCAAAGAATTTAAATTCCCTGAAAATACTAACCCGGCAGATGATTTCCACACGTATGCTGTTGAATGGCAAGAAGGTGAAATTCGCTGGTACGTAGACGGTTACCTTTATGCAACTCAGCGTCAATCAGAAGTTCGTACTAATGCAAGTGACGAGGCTGTAGGTCTAAAACACCGTGGCTGGTTTGCAGAATATTTTGAGCAAGGTTCTGGCGAGCTTGAAACTCACTGGGATAGCGCACCATTTGATAAAGATTTTCACTTATTGCTAAACCTAGCAGTAGGCGGTGACTGGCCTGAAAACGTAAATGATTTAGGTGTAGATGCTAGCGCATTTGAAAACGGCCAAACCTTTGCTATTGATTACGTACGCGTTTATCAATGTGCATCAAACCCTGAAACAGGTAAAGGCTGTGAAACTATTCGCCCGGGTTACAATAGCCTAGACGATGCTTTGCTTGAAGGCGATGCACCAATTCCTAGCCCACCTTCGACAGGCATTGCAACACCACTGACTATTTTTGGTGAGTCATTTAATCCAAATTGGCCTGCATGGGATTGTTGTGGAGGATCTACTCCCGCTATTGTTGCAGATGAAACCCAAGGTAATGTAGTTGAATTTGTAGTAGGTGCAGAACCCACTGTAATGGGCTTTATTAGCCGTGAGATTTTTATTACTGACGAAGCAGGAAAAGCCAGCCCGTTTGATGCATCTCCAATGCTGGATGAAGGTTACGTTCGTTTTAAAATGAAAGTAACAAATGCACCAGGCACTGCTGATGCAGCTTGGCTTGTAAAACTTGAAAGTAATGAAGGTTCTAGCGCATTAGAAATGCCGATTACAGATAGCATTGAAGGCGTAAGTCCTGTTGTTGGCCAATGGCAAACTTATACATTTTTATTAAAAGATCTAGATGCTGCAAATTTAGATATTAGTGCAATTGATGTGATCATGGTGTTTCCAGCATGGGGCGCAGGTGAAGGCGCTGTTTATTTAATTGACGATGTTGAGATTACTCAAGATAACTTAGGCGTATCACCTGAGCTTACTATTTTTACTGATGAGCAAAACCTAGCATGGCCAATGTGGGATTGTTGTGGTGGCTCAACGCCTGTTGAAGCTATGGATGATGAAGAACATGGTTTAACCGCAGAGTTTAGCATTAGTGCAGAACCTACTGTAATGGGCTTTAACAGCCGCACTGATGCCAATGGCGCAGGTGAGTCATTTGATGCTAGCAGCATTTTAGACGAAGGTGTTATTCAGTTTGATTTAAAAGTAACGTCTGCACCGAGCGACCCAGCAACACCGTGGTTATTTAAAGTTGAATCAAATGGCGGCGACTCAGCAGTAGAGCTTGAACTTACGGCAAGTGTTGAAGGCGTAGCACCAGTTACTGGCGAGTGGCAAACATATACATTTAAACTGTCTGATCTTGCAGCTGCTGGCTTAGATGTAAGTACTATAGATGTACTGATGATTTTTCCAGCATGGGGTGCAGGTGAAGGTTCTGTTTACCGTGTAGATAATGTTAAAATTTATAATCCAAATGCAGCACCAGCTACAACGGGTGAGCTTACTGTATTTAAAGATGCAGCAGCCGAGCAATGGAGTATCTGGGATTGTTGTGGTGGCTCTACACCAACAACAGAAACCGATGATGACGCTCATGGCGCAGTAGCACAGTTTAGCATTGGTTCTACAGCGACAGTAATGGGCTTTATAGCCGATGAAGACGTATCGTTCGATGCCTCTGCAATACTTGAAAATGGTGTAGTTCAATTTGATATGAAAGTTGTATCAGCCCCTTCAGATATTGACGCACAATGGCTATTTAAAATTGAATCAATTGGTACATCAAGCGCAGTAGAGCTTGCTTTATCAAGCAGTGTTGAAGGCCAAGCACCTGTAACGGGCGAATGGCAAACATACACCTTCCCTCTTCAGCAATTGTTTGATGCAGGCTTGGACATTAGCGCATTAAACGTAATTATGGTTTTTCCTAGCTGGGACATGGGCGATGGCGCGCTTTACCGTATAGATAACGTGATTATTGCAAATCCATAAAACACACACCAATGGGCGCTTAGCGCCTATTGCTACACAACAACATTTTATAAAGCAGAGCTATTATGAACACATTCAATTTTAAAAAGAGCCAACTTGCGGCTTCTGTGTCTCTCATCATTGCTGCGAGCACATTAAACACAGCTATCGCTGCAGAAGCAGACATATCAGCAAAGCCTGATGTAGAAATTATTGAAGTAAAAGGTATTCGTGGTTCACTTATTCGTTCTATGGATATGAAACGCGACTCTTCGGGTATTGTAGATGCTATCTCGTCTGAAGAAATGGGTAAATTCCCAGATACAAACTTAGCAGAATCATTACAGCGTATTACCGGTGTATCGGTAAGCCGCGCTAACGGTGAAGGTAGCCAAATTACAGTACGTGGTTTTGGTCCAGAGTTTAACTTGATTACCTTAAATGGCCGCCAAATGCCGGGCACAGGTTATACACGCTCGTATAACCTTGAAAACGTTGCCTCTGAAGGCGTAAGTGCGCTTGAAGTGTTTAAAACAGCTCGTGCAGACGTGCCAAGCGGTGGCTTAGGTGCAACGGTTAATATTTCTACTGCGCGACCTTTTCAAAAGCCAGGTCAAAATTTTTCGGCAACCGTTAAAGCAAACCACGACTCGTCGAACGAAGCTGGCGATGACGTAACACCAGAGTTTTCTACTGTTTACAGCAATACCTTTGTAGATGACACTTTTGGTTTCGGTTTTTCATTTTCGCACCAAGAGCGTGACTTTCAAAAACAAAGTGCCAATATTCAAGGCTGGCAGGCAAACGTAGACTTACCTGAATTAGATAGCAGCAACGTAGTTGATAACCGCACAGATTCTGCAGGTAACTACTACTTCCCTAAAGACATGAACTACTCTATTGAAGATGTAGAGCGTGAACGTACAAATGGGCAAGTTACTTTTCAATACGCACCGGTCGATGGCTTTGTAGCAACACTTGATTACACAGCAAGTAAAGCTGTAACTGGCTCTCAAAGCATTGGTTGGGGTATTTGGAACGACTTTGGTAGCAATATAAATGGCTACGAACTAGATGAAAATGGCACTGCAGTATATGCAGACATTAGCGGTAATGACGCGTCATTCACAGCTAATAAAGGCACTACAGAAGTAAAAGCCCGCTCTCTTGGTTTAAACCTAGATTGGGAAATTAACGACACGTGGCACGTAGAGCTTGATTACCACGACTCTAAAAACGAAACCGATAACGGCGCCGACAACGGGCTGGGAAGTGCAGGCCAAGTAATTTTAGGGTCTGATCAGCTAGCTAATAAAATTTATGATTACCGCACGGGCGAAGTACCTAGTGCACAAGTTAATTGGTTAAATGGCACAAGTGAATTAACGCCTGGCGAAATTGATTCAAACTTTAGTCAGTTTACTCACTCGCCGGGTGAATCAAACATTGAACAATTACAGCTGCACACAACATGGTATAACGAAAGCTATGACATTGGTTTAGTTAAAGTTAAATTTGGCGCATCACGTACAGAACAAAACACAGGTGGTTACACCGCGTGGAGTGGTTTAGTAGGTGGCCCAGGTTTTAACCCATCATATACAGAAATATTCCCAGACGGCATGTTTACCCGTAATGATACATCAGGCCTTTTAGATCAGTTTGATGGCGGCGGCAGTGACTTACAACCTGGTTACTACTATACCTATGACTTTGACGAAGCTGTTGCACGCCAAATTGCTTACTTAACGGCAGATGTTACAGGTGGCGATGCATATGCCGCTAATGCATACGCAGACGGAATAGATAGCGAGAGCTACGTAGAAGAAATCACTAATAGCTTTTATGTTCAATCAAGCTGGGAGTTTGACGTAAGTAACTACTACGTAAAAGTAAATGCAGGCCTACGCTATGAGCAAACAGACGTAACCAGTACTGTACGTCAACGCGTTGAAGATCAAGTTAACTGGATCAGCGCTTCAGAGTGGATCATGCAATACGCTGCTGGCGGCGATGATAACTTCTTAGAGCAACAAGGTGATTACGATGTTTTACTGCCTTCAATCGACGTAAGTGTTGATTTAACTGAAGACGTAGTAGCCCGCGTATCTTGGGGTAAAACAATGTCGCGTGCACCACTAGGTAATCTAGCCGGTGGTCGTAGTTTAACAGGCAGCCCAAAACCAGGTTCTCGTACAGGTGGCCAAGGTAATACAAACTTATTACCGTTTGAATCAACAAACCTTGATTTATCACTTGAGTATTACTACGCAGAAGGCAGCTACGCATCTGTTGGTTACTTTAAAAAAGATGTTGATAACTTTATTCAAACCACCATTACGCAAACCACTATTGATGGCTTGCACGATATTTTAAACGGCCCTCGTTACTTACAAGCCGTAAGCGATATTGAATCACGTGGCGAGCAAGCAACAACCGACGCTATTTTTGCACAAATGATTGCCAGCGGTTACGGCAATGCAAATGGCGTTATTGAGCCAAACAGCGACGATCCGCTAATTACATGGAATATTAGCCAGCCACAAAACACCGACAGTAAATCGGTAGATGGTTTTGAAGTTGCAGTTCAGCACTTAATTGGTGAAACCGGTTTTGGTGTTGGTGTTAACGCAACATTTGTAGATGGCGACGTTGAATTTGATAGCGAAAGCCTAGATCAACAAGCACCGCTTACAGGCTTAAGTGACTCAGCTAACTTCCAAGGCTTTTACGAAAAAGACGGCCTATCGGTTAAAATCACTTACGCATGGCGCGACTCATACCTAATTGGTGTAGGCCAAGCACAAGGCTCAGCTGATGCACCGCCGCAATATGCTAAAGCCTACGGCCAATGGGATATGAGCGTTAACTACGATGTAAACGAAAACGTAACGGTATTTTTTGATGGCATAAACTTAAACAATGCAACCGAAGAAGGTTACGGACGTTACGAAGAGCAGTTCTTATTTGCTAATCAATACGGTCCGCGTTACTCAATTGGTGCACGTTACACGTTCTAAACTATTTCCTAGTTAGAAGGTTAAGCCGCTTGTTACAACAAGCGGCTTTTTTTATAGCGTTTTTATTTGCTCAAGCAACACATTGGTTGTCCAATCAAGGCCGTTATACGCCACATCGGGTTTGTAGTAAGCCCCTGCCCCTCGCGCTCTGTTTACGTATACTTTGTTAGGTACAATCACTTTGCCTAAGCCTGAAGGTAAATCAGCTAAACGTACCTCCATATACATAGAATCAGCACTACTTGGTGCACCAAATAACGTTGTATTTTCAAAAAGCTTAAACTTATCAAGTGCATCTAAACAAGCACTAGCACATTGCGGCGGAACAATAACAAACACCTTGGTTTTAAAGTCACTCACTAAAGGTGTATGTGGTATGTTATTTAGCGTATTAGTTTCTTGTTCTACATAAAACGGGGCATCATTTTCAAGTGATAGAGCCATGCCAGCAGCGACGGTTTTAAGAGTTTTCAGTACTTCGGGTTGATCTTTTACAACGCTAAATAAAGACTCTACATAGTCAGTATTATCTTTTGATGCTCTCCACCATACTTGCGTGTTTTGAGAAGTATTATTTGCTTTTTGCTCTACTACTTTTTGGCCCCATAATCCTTTTGCTATTTGTGAGCTCCAATAAGATGAGCCACCTTGGTTATGGCGCAAATCTAATACCACGGCTTTTGCAGTAAGTAGCTTGCTACGCTGCTGTTGTATTTTTTCAAATACTTTATTGTAGGCAGCAGTTTGTTTTTCGGTTGATGAAAAGCTAGGCATAACAATCCAAGCAATGTTTTTTTCAGGCCAGGTTAAATCAATGGGGAGTTCATCACCGTTATAAGCATTTTCTAAATGCTTGCTTGCTGACTTAGGCCTCACAGACCAATTTAATACGTGTGTATAGGTATCGCCATTGGCTTTAACAAATTCGCATGCTTTTAGGGGAGTTAAAAATGGATTGCCCTCGTCAATTAGTAACCGCCAACCTTGCTGCCACCAGTGCCCAGGTTGTGCCACTTCACTATGAAACTTAAATATTCTCTCACGCATTAAGGTATCAGTGCTTTGCCCATCACATTGGCTTACAACCTCGCCTTTGCTAATATTGCTGGCTTCGCTGTAATACACTTTTAGCGCATCACCTCGCCAAACAGCACTAAAGCCTGGCCAGCGGCGCGCGGGTCTATCTACGCTTGAAAACGCACCAGCATGACCATCTTGCAACACAGTGCTAAGGCGTGCAATTGCCGCAACATGAACTTGCGGTCCGCTCGCTTGAGCCGACAATGTAAGCGCCTCTGCTTTTGCTTGTTTTAATAAATCAGGGAAAGTTGGGTTATTAACATCAAACATACCAGGGTGATTTTGTGCAGATATACTGTAAGCAGCTTCTATATCACTATTTGTAACACTGCGCCACTGCTCTGGCGTTGTGGGTACAGCTTGCTCATGTCCAGCATTTACAAGTGGTGATAGTAGTAAAGTTGGGAGTAATACATAGTTGATTATTTTTGTTTTTATAGTCATAAAAATCCATTTAATTATTAGCTTTTTAAACATGCTAAGTTAAATATAAGCTGACAATAATGCAAAGTTTACTTTTATTTATAATTAAGAGCTAGTTAGCTAACTGAAGCATTTTTAAAAATTAGTCGGGGAAGCTATTTTTCGCCAAAAATGAAGTACTAATCAATAATGCTTTATTGTACATCTGATTTAGCGCGTGCAATATAATCTGAATACTCAGCAGAAATAGGCATGACTTTGAAGGGGCTGACGTTTGCCCCGCCGGTGTTACCGCTGGGAATTAATCCAAACGCAGTTTTGGTAGCTGCTCCAGCAATACGAAATGTCTGTCCTAAAAGCTCACGTAAATCGTTATGCTTAAACGCCCAGCAAAACATCAATATATGCACTTTAACATGAAAATAAGTAGATTCTTGACCGAGTACATGAGCATTTTCTAAATGCTCAAATGCCTCTATAAACTTGCCATTTTTATTAGCTAAATGAGCTAAATCTAATTCGGCATTTACATATGGTTTTATATTTCTAGTGAATTGACTAAACATACTTCTATCCTTGTAAGCGCATAACGAGTATTTAAAGCAACTCGTTTATAATCTATGTTTATTAATACACAAACCATAGCTGAGTTCCTATTTTGGTTCAATTGCTACTTTTGTTTTTTTAGTTTTGCGAGCTCTCTTGATTTAATCTTTAGCACTTTAATTTTAGCGCCGTACCAATTAGCCATAGGTGCTGCTGCAATACCGTGTATTAAAGTACTCATCCATACAGCGTTAATCGCAACAATTAAAACTGAGTGACCGTACTGGCCTAAAATATCTTTAGAAATAATAAGTGCAAAAAGCGCTGTGGCAAGACCTCGAGGTCCAAAGAACCCCATGAACACTTTTGTTAATACTTTAGCTTTAGTGCCAATTAACGATAGGTAAATAGCAAGAGGCCGTACAATAAATATACTCACTAAAATATAACCAACAACAGGGAGAGTTAAATTCTCAACAGCTGAAGGAAGTAAGCCAAGTCCAATAATAACAAACGAAGACCATATTAACATTTGCCCTTCGCTTTCAGTAAATTGGTATATAAATCGGCAATGCCCTTTTACACTATTACCAAAAGCTAAACCTGCAACAAACGCTGATATAAATCCATTTCCACCCATTAAAGTAGCCATTAAATATGATGTGCCGGTAAGTGCTAAAACGCCAATCCCTTCATATATAGTCGATGATATTTTTTTTGACTCAGAGTATAAAAATAAACGTCCGCTCGAGTATCCCATTAATGCGCCAACCAAAATACCTATAAATATTTGGCTAAATCCAAACACTAACCATGACATTTCATTTTCTTGAGAACCGGTTTCCATAGCAACTACACTGGCAAAAAATAAAATAACGGGTAATGCTAGCCCGTCATTTAAGCCACTTTCAACAGATAGACTTTGTCGCTCGTTTAAAGGTACGCTCTCATTACTAACAACCGCTTGACCTAAAGCAGCATCAGTAGGTGCTAAAATTGCCGCAACTAGGGCTAGCATTGCCCAAGGCCACTGTGGGAAGAATAAATAAGCAAAGCCTGTACCAATCAAAATACTCAACGGCAAACCTATCAATAGCATTCTTAGAGGCCACGTATTTTGCCTTTTTAATCTTCGTAGGTTTATTTGTGAAGCATCTAAAAACAATAATACAACTAGCGATATTTCTGCTATTAAATATACGGTTTCATGTGCGTCTCCAATACTAATAAACCCAAGTTGAGAAACCGCAAAACCAATACCCAAAAATACCATTGGTGCGGTAATAATGGTTGTGGACAGCTTTTTAGCTAGCATAGCGTAAGCACTAACTGAGAAAAGAAGAATGAGTAATCCTATTTCCATTGGGAAATCCTATTAGGCATGGCTTGGTATTTTTATTAGAAAATATCAGGGTTGGGGTTAGCTATATTAAATCAGCACAATTTATTGAGTTAATTTGTATAAGTGTATTTTTAACTTTAATCTAAATAATAACCGGCACCTAAGTGATATTAGCGTGCCGGTTACGTTTAACGTTTAATATATAAAAGCTTACTTAGCACTTGCACGTTTTGCGTCTAATCCAAGCAACTTATCAATAGATAAAAAGCCAGGTCCACGAGCAAATATCACTAATAATGAAACAGCCCACCACGAAGCAGGATTAATCCAATGATCGAGTGTAGGAAAAACTGCAAGCTGGATAAACAGCGTCATACCAATAAGGCCTAACGCTGCAAAGCGAGAAAACAAACCGATAATCAGTAATATTGGAAGTAACACCTCAACAACACCAGCAACTACAGCAAGCGTTTCAATTACTTTTACAAGAAATGAGCCATCAACATAATCTAAGGTTTGAGGATTACAAAGCTGCAAAGCACCTTCTCTAACTGGATCAGGACAGAAAAATTCATATTTAAATAGGTCGTATTTATCAACATTAAATTGTAAAAAGCCATCCCATTTGCTCAATCCCGAGTCGAGGAATACTTTAGCAACCATAAAACGAAGAAAAAACAGTGCTATAGGTTCCAAGAACCGCGATAACTGTTCTCCCATCTGCACGTACAGTTGTTGTATTTTTTTTATCATGCCCATATTTATTCCTACTCTTGTAATATGTACTAATTGATTTGGATTTCTAATAATTCATTTTGTAAGCATGCTGTAAAAGCATCACTCACTTCAAAGTGTTCATCTACCGTTATTGCTGCATCAAAAGCTTCACCTAAAGACC
Source organism: Pseudoalteromonas sp. NZS71_1 (assembly GCF_015864305.1). NCBI lineage: Bacteria > Pseudomonadati > Pseudomonadota > Gammaproteobacteria > Alteromonadales > Pseudoalteromonadaceae > Pseudoalteromonas > Pseudoalteromonas sp. NZS71_1. The sequence continues at coordinate 546,476 of NZ_JADYXM010000001.1, forward strand.
TACCTGTACCCTGTAGAGCCTGCATAAGTGCAACTTCTGCGATAGAAAGAGAGCGGGCTTGCACCGCACCTTGCAAACGCCATAACATAATAAAATCCTCAGCAGAGGATTTAGTTACAACGCCATCATTATTATTTGTTTTTAGCGAAATCCATTCTAAAAAAGCGTCTTCACTCACACTAAGTAACAGTACGCTGGAGTTAACCTTTACATTAAGTTCAGTAAGCTCAGTACCTTGTTCCATTAGTTGAGTAACATATTCTATAGTTAAAGTTTCAGTTGAATCAGCGCTCATCAAACTCATTAGCCACGCGTAATCTAAATGCGCAATATCAACTAAGTTCATATATAAATTTGATGCACTTTGCTGATTTTCAGTAACTTCTAAAATATGTTTATTTTCAATTTCACCATCTTTAATCAAATCAGTTACAAAGCCAGGAAAGCTTAGTCCGTATCCCACCAAAGTGCCCTGCTCTGGCGGAAAACGGTCAACATAAAGTCGTGCCATTTTACGAAAGTTCTCACTACCTACTTTTTTTTCACACATAGGAAAGTTAGCTATTAATGCATCAACACAGCCTTTATAAAACCCGTTACGATACACAGCTAACCTTTTAATATGCGATGGATTTTCGCAAAAATGCTCCATTTCACTTGGATCGCCCGTTCGCAAATAGCGAGTAAAAGCATCAATATATTGGTTGGTACTCATCAGCGAACCACTTCTTTATGAGATATATTTAAGCGACTTTGTAGCTCACTTTGATTCAAATAGCTTTGCGCAGTTTCCCGCTCGATCATAAGCTCTTCAAACGATGGAATATTCGCATCTCGCTCAACAAGTACTGGACGCTGACCAAATATCTCAATTGCTTGTTCTAGCAAATCCCATACAGGAGTCGCTACCGGTGCTGCATGGCTGTCTATCAGTAATGACTGACCAAGAGCTGGATCAGGATCGTGCCCTGCAATATGAATTTCTCCAACAAGCTCAGCAGGGATCTGCTTTAAATAATCAAGCGCATCAATACCCGTGTTTTTACTACTGATATATAAGTTATTAATATCGATAAGTAAGCCGCATCCAGTACGCTTCGCTGCCTCAACTAAAAACTGAGGTTCATCCATATCACTTATAAAATCTAAATAGTTACTTGGATTTTCAACTAATATTGACCGACCTATGCCCGCCTGGTAACAGTCAATACCATTAATTAAAGACGCAAGTGCATCTTGGGTGCGAGGTAACGGCATTAAGTCTGCAAAATATTTGCCATTCGACTTAGACCATACAGCGTGTTCAGATACCAGCACTGGCTGAAATTCATCAATTAGCGCTTTTACCCGTTTAGTATGAGCAAGCATAGCTTTATGATCAGAGCCTAAAGAGCCACCAACACCATGAAAACTAATATCAAAATTTTCACGTACAGCTCTCAAATAATTTAATCGAGGACCACCTGCCACAAAATAATTTTCTGTATGCACTTCAAACCAAAGATTATTATTTGTAGATGGCAGCTCTACCTGTAAAGCTAAAATGTCGTCAAGATGTTCTGGTTTTAAACTAAGACCTGCACCTAATTGCTCCCCAGCAACAATGCACTGGGGAAAACCTGCTTTATTAACCTTCAAGCGAACCTTTACCATTAGGAGTTACAACTGATTCACATACACCTTTAGGTGCATATGTCCATGCGTTAGCTTGGAAGTCTGTAGTTGAAGTGCCTTCACAACTCGTTCCTGCACCTGCTTTACAATCATTTTCACCCGCTAAAGCAATACCAAAACATTTATCTTTACGACCGCGAACTTTATCACCAGCTACCCAGCCTTTAAATTGCTCTTGTACTTTTGCTGAAGCACCTTCTGCAACGGTTAATTGACTGTTTGGACCAGCTACTGCGCCTGCACTTAATACTGCTGCTGATGCGCCAATTAATAAAGCCGTAGTTAAATTTACTTTTTTCATTTGTATGTTCCTGATTAAAATATTTTTTCTTGTTTTATCAATGGATGCGAATAAACATTCACATTCTCATAAACAAGCACAATGGAGATAAGCAATATCGCCGTTTTATCAATTTAATAGACCTATCGTTGTTATAAAAACTTTCAGATTATTTGCTTACAACGAAAATACAACTGTAAACAAGAAGTAAATATAGTGGACTAAGCAGTTAATACAAACATTAGAAAAGCTAACCTAATTGTTTTGATAATGAATAAGCTTGGAAAAGTTCATATTTAGTGGATTAGATGCATTGAGGCACTTTGTTTTGGTAATGATCTACAAATAGAAATTTACTTAACTGAGGAAGGATAAAAATATTATTTAAAGGCTCCTTATATTTACACCACTCTATACTCGCTAAATTAGCGCTTTTTAAGTAGGACTCGTAAACACCGTCATTATAATGTTATTTTCTGCAACGCTAAAATGTTGGACTACATGGCCATTATCAACGGTTGATTGCCTATAAAAAAAGCGCTACAAATAGGTAGCGCTGGCATTATTACTTAATGGTTGTTTATTTAAAGCTTAGGCTCTTTATTTAAAAGAAGCCGAGCGGATCCTCGCTGTAGCTCACTAATAGGTTTTTAGTTTGTTGGTAGTGCTCCAGTGCCAGTTTGTGCGTTTCGCGCCCTATTCCTGATTTTTTATAACCACCAAACGCAGCGTGTGCTGGGTACATGTGATAACAGTTAGTCCACACTCGCCCTGCTTCTATTTTGCGACCCATACGATAAGCACGATTCATGTTTCTGCTCCACACACCTGCACCTAAACCAAACTCAGAGCTGTTGGCAAGCTCGAGTGCTTCGGCTTCATCTTTAAAGGTCGACATTGAAATAACAGGGCCAAAAATTTCTTCTTGGAACACACGCATATCGTTTGTGCCCTTTAATAACGTAGGTTGTATGTAGTAACCACCGTTTAAGTCATCACTTAGCTGCTCTACATTACCGCCAGTGAGTACTTCAGCGCCTTCTTTTTTGCCTATTTCAATGTAGCTCAGTATTTTATCAAATTGCGCTTTTGAAGCTTGTGCGCCAACCATAGTTTCGCTATCTAGCGGGTTTCCGCGTTTAATTTTTAAGGTACGTTCGAGTATTCGCTCAATAAACTGCTCGTAAATGTCTTCTTGAATAAACAGCCTTGATGGACACGTACACACCTCGCCTTGGTTGAAGTAAGCAAGCACGGCGCCTTCAATAGCTTTGGATAAAAACGCATCGTCTTTTTCCATTACATCATTAAAAAATATATTAGGTGATTTACCACCGAGCTCGACCGTTGAAGGAATAATATTTTCAGCAGCGCATTTCAAAATATGTGAGCCCACAGGCGTTGAACCCGTAAATGCAATTTTAGCGATACGCTTGCTTGTTGCCAGTGCTTCACCCGCTTCTTTACCAAAGCCGTTTACTATATTTAATACGCCTGCAGGGAGTAAATCGCCAATTATCTCCATTAAAACTAAAATAGAAGCTGGTGTTTGCTCAGCCGGTTTTAAAATTACACAGTTACCTGCAGCAAGTGCTGGCGCTAGTTTCCAGGCGGCCATTAAAATAGGGAAGTTCCACGGAATAATTTGCCCAACAACCCCTAGTGGCTCATGAAAATGATACGCAACGGTGGTTGCGTCTATTTCACCTATAGTGCCGTCTTGCGATCGTAGGCACCCCGCAAAGTAGCGAAAGTGATCTGCCGCTAGCGGAATATCAGCAGCGAGTGTTTCACGAATTGCTTTACCGTTATCCCATGTTTCGGCAACAGCTAGTAACTCTAGGTTTTGCTCAATTCGGTCGGCTATTTTTAGCAGTATGTTACTTCGGTCGGTCACCGACGTTGTGCCCCATTGCTCTCGCACTGCATGCGCTTTGTCGAGAGCCAGCTCTATGTCGTCTTTGTCTGAACGCGGTATCTGGCAAAATACCTTACCGTTTACTGGGCTTATATTATCAAAGTATTGGCCATTTACAGGCTTTACCCACTCTCCGCCAATGTAGTTTCCGTATTGTTGTTTAAAGTTTACGAGTGCGCCGTCGCTACCTGGATTTGCATATATCATGTGTGTGCTCTCTTTATTGTTGTTAGCTAAAGGTCGAACATTTATATAAAACAAAATGCTTTATATTTAATCGACATTAAACTAACAAGCACCTAAAAACTTGATTAGCTGTCCACAAAAGTTGTCTGTGAGTCCAAACTAATAAAAACCTAAAGGATTGATATGCACACATCTCAGTTAAACAAAAAACGCCAACAACTTGATGTATTAATAGAAAATAAAGTCACATTCGCTGCAGATAGCAGTGAGTTGAGTATTTACGACACGTATCAAAGCGCGCAAAAGGTGGCACTGCACTCAAACGAGCTGCTGTTTTGTGCCATGCTTAGCGGCAAAAAGGTAATGCACGTAGAAAGCAGCCAATACCATAAAGCATTTTTACCACACGAGTCGTTTGTATTAGCGCCAGAGCAAGGTGTTTTAATTGATTTTCCACAAGCATCAATGCACGCCCCAACCACCTGTTTAGCGATTGAAATTAGCAAAGATAAAATAAACGCTGTGGCGAATGCACTTAACATGCAGCAAAACTTTGCACACGATGGCTTATTTGAATATGTACCTCAGTTAGTGCATACCCAACATAATATTCAAACGCAGCAATTATTAGAGCGCATGGTGCATTTATTTAGTGAGCAAGGCGCACAGCGACATTACTTGATTGATTTGTCGTTAAACGAATTGATCACCCGTTTATTACAACAACAAAGCCGCGAGCTATTGCTGGCTAGCTGCGATAAGCCACGTCTTAAAACAAAGGTGAGCGACGCCCTGCTTTATATTGAAGAACACTTAAGTGAAACGCTCGACATAAATACCTTATGCAAAATAGCATGTATGAGCCGCAGTAAGTTTTATCAGCAGTTTAAACTTGCATTTGGCACTAGCCCAGCCCTTTGGCAGCAACAATTAAGACTTAAAAAAGCGCGTACTCAATTGCTACAGGGCCATGCAATTAGTAAAGTTTGCTTTGATGTTGGATTTAATAGCGCGAGCCACTTTAGTCGTTTATTTAAACAAACGTTTGGCATTGCGCCTAAAGAGTGTCGACATTAGCCCTAAAGGGGCATTACCTGTACTGGCTGATATAATTTAAACGATTAAAACCCCATATTACGGGGCTTTAAATTAGAGTCATATCTATTGCTTTATAAAGGTGACACCTTTAGGTATTTCATCTTGGGGTAATCGAGTAGAGTGCATTTGCGATAACAACCATTTATCGCCCACTTTTGATACAACGGCACTTTCTAACCAATAAATATCAATACTTCTTTCGGTGTTTTTAATATTGGCTTTATTCCAGTAATTAATAAAAGCAACATCACCCACTACACGCGAATTTATAACACTAAAATAATTAGTTCTTATAAAGTCAGAAGGCTTAACAACATTTATAAAGTCATTAATAGTCCACACTTCACCGTGCTCTAAAAGTAAAAATGAATCATCAACGGCTGCACGCATTTGCGTGTGGTCAACGTTAGAAACAGCCAAAAAAAGATCGCTCACCGGCGTGAATATGTTGTTATCTTTTGCATGTATTGATGTAGAAAATATCAGGAATGTAATAAAGGTAAGTACTTGTTTCATTGTTTTTATAATATGTAATTTACTCAATAATAATGAGTGTATTTTAATAGAGCAGTATTAACAATTGAAATAAAGCGAATGTAACTACTTAATAACGTTACCCATAGAGCAAAAAAGCACTCTATAAGAGTGCTTTAATTTAAGTTTTTAAACCAGGCTATTCGTCTAGCCAATCTATGGCTGCGGTAGCATTTTCAAAGTATTGAACCTCACCCGATATAAACCAGTTACCTATTTTTGCCATTCGAGCTTGCCACTCTTTATTACCGTAAATAGCTACTTTTTTAAATTCTTTAGAGTGCTTAACACCTAACTTTAAGTCATCCCACGCTGCGCGTACTTCCCAACCTTCAAGTTCGCTACCATCTATTAAGGCGTTCACGACTGGATGCTTAACTTCGCCAAGAGCTGAATTTATCATTGGGGTAATTATTTTGTAGTCGTCGTGAGTAAGCGTACCAACGGCTTTAAGTTTTAAAAAAAACTCTCTTCCTGCACGTTCAAGACCAATCGATAAACCATGTGTTGTGTGTACCATTACTGCTCTCCTTAAATAGGCTGAGCGGTAAAAGTACACCTTCTAAAATTAATTAGTCCTGAACTAAATCAATAAATAATCTCAAATAAACGACTGATTTACGCATTTTGTACGCGAGATATCTGGTTTTCTACATCAGTTAAATGGCCCGTTTTAAGCCATACTTTTGCGCCATTACTTCCCGCCTTAACGTTAATGGAGCTATTAATAGGCACTCTTAACCAACTGTTTTTTACAAAGGTATCGGCTTGCTCATCAAATGAACCTTCAAGTACTAGCAGTTCTGCTCCACCTTTTGCGTTTATAACCATGCTGGCGTTGGGCTTAAAGTGCAGCAAGCTTACCTCTTCAAAGTCGTCTTTGTACAAAGGAGTTACAGCTACATTTTTAAAACTAGGGTGCGCCGTACTTTGCATCAAGTCCGTTTGTAAACGCACGTGGGTTCTATCATCAGGCTGAAACTGCCATAACTTTACAAATATAACGCAGCCATTTTCAGACCCCGGTTTGTGCTTTGATTGCGGTGGGTTACGGATATAAGAACCTGCCACAAAGTCACCATGCTCATCTTGAAATACCCCTTCAAGTACAACAAACTCCTCACCGCCGGTGTGTACATGCGGCGAAAATTCACTGCCTGGTGCATAACGAACAATGGTCGTGGCGCGAGCAACTTCGTCGCCCACACGGTCCAGTGCTCGTCTATCAACGCCCGCCATTGGCGATGCAACCCACGGGAGCGTTTCGCTGTGTACAACAACTCGTTTACTAAAATCGGCAGCAATTTTCATATTTGGCTCCTAACCGTAACTCCACTTAAACTTTAAACTAATTACGCCGCAACACTTGGGCGTTTTGCTACTTTTTCTTGCCATGCTAATAAATGAGTTAACTCATTCGGGATTGCTATTTGTGCAAATCCAGCAAATACCAGCCCAGCATACAATGTAATATCAGCAATACTAAACTGCTCACCAGCAACAAACGCCGACTGCGCTAGTACATCATTAAAATAGCTAAACCCTTGGCGTGCTTTTTCACCTTGTTTTTCACCCCAAGCCACATTTTGATACGTTTCAAGCTCTGGACCTAAGCCATCAGTTGCATGATGAAAGTAAGTTGCCACAGCGTCAAGCACCATAGACTCTGCACGCTTTTGCATCATGTTAATTACTGCTCGCTCTTTTGCGGTTTCACCCATTAAAGATGGGCCTTCAAATGCGGTATCAATATACTCAGTAATAGCGGTACTTTCTGATATAAACGTGCCGTCATCTAGCTCTAATACGGGCACACCTGCTAGTGGATTCTTAGCTAAGAAGGCTTCTGTTCTGTGCTCACCATTTAATAAATCAACAGGTACAAACTCAACATTTGCAGTGGCATTTTTTTCAGCTAAAGCGATACGAACACGAAGTGGATTTGGAAAGTTTTCTACATCATAAATTTTCATAGCAATCTCTATCTTTATTGTTTAAAAGTGAATTAGTGGCAGAAGCCTACCTACCGATAGGTAATTTATAGTATTAAACTAAATTTAAGTCAACGTTTAAATTTTTCTGATGTATAGGATTTAACTTAATTCATTGTAAAATTAGGGGGTTGCTTAAAAATAAAATCGCTTGTAAATAACTACCTACTGGTCGATAATTTTACTATACCAATTGCATTAAATAGGTGACCTATTATTACGCTAAGAAAATAGCGCAATAACAAGGCGAAAATTATGACATATAGTTGTTCTATATGAGTAATTTTTAACGCAGTTAGTAAGTTATTTAATGCGATAGAATGATCATGTTTTAATAAAATTGGTATTGCTACGGATAGGAAATATTAAAAATGAGTAAAAAAGAAGCTTTATTAAAAGCAGCTGAAAACAAGGTACGCCTTGGCGGGTACAGCAATTTTAGTTTTAGAGAGCTTGCCAGCGAAGTTGGAATTAAAAGCGCCAGTGTGCACTATCACTTTCCGACTAAGGCCGATTTAGGTGCAGAGCTTGCTCATCAATATACAAATTCTTTTTTAGCTGCGTTAGGCGAGCCAAGCGAGCTTAAAGCCAGCGGTAAAAATCCTATTGATGTGTACACTCAGCTTTTTAGAAGTGCTTTAGTTACCGACCGAAAAATGTGTTTATGTGGGTTACTAGGAGCCGAAAGCGATAGCCTTCCAGATAAAGTACGCCTTGAAGTAAAACGCTTTTTTAATCAAAACCTAACATGGCTTAGCGCTGCGCACCTAGCTAATGGTGAGCTTAACCCTACTAAAGCGGCTATTCAAACAGTGAGCTTGCTTGAGGGCGCTATGATGATAAGCAAAACGCTCGACGATAACAGTTACTTTGAACTTGCAACTCAGTAATACCTAAATTTAGTGCACAAAAAAAAGCGAGCTATTCATTATGAATAGCTCGCTTTTTTAATGCTTGAAATAACTTATGTGATTATTATTAAACCGCTGTTGGTTTAACTTTATGCTTAGAGTGCACAATTGCTAAAACAATTAAGCCAATCACTGTCACTACAGCGCCAATAGGTTTACCTAAATCGCTTGATAAGTTAAGACCAATTGCTGCAGTGCCAATATAAGAAACCGTTACCGCTGTTGCTATAACAGCAGGAACACTCGCAATCCAGTGGAATGCTCCACGGTCAAACAAGTACTTAGTGGCAAGCCATAATACGCTTGTAGAAAGCAGCATGTTTGAAAATGCAAAGTAGCGCCAAATTAACGAGAAATCGAGTTTCGTCATAAAGTATGCAATAGCAAGTATAGGTACCGCTACCAATAAGCGGTTACGTAAACTTTGCGGAATATTAAACGCATCAACAACGGTTAAACGTAGTGAGCGGAACGCTGTATCGCCAGAAGTAATCGGGAAAACGGCTACTGCAATAATTGCCATTATACCGCCAAATACACCTAAGTAACTGTTAGCTACATGGTTTACAACTAAACCTGGACCACCTTGATCAAGCAATGTTTTTAAGCCAGCGTAACCATCTGGGAACGCTGCAATACCTGCAAGTGCCCATACACAACCAACAATACCTTCACACATCATAGCGCCGTAATAAACTGGGCGTACGTATTTTTCGTTAGTTAAACAGCGCGCAATAATTGGCGCTTGAGTAGAGTGAAAACCACTAATAGCACCACAGGTAATTGTTATAAATAGCAATGGCCACGTTGGTAACCCATCTGGGTTTGGTTCTAAAAAGTCATGTGCGTGGTCAGCTTCAAAGTAAGCTAAAAAGTCACTTGGAACAGGCAAGTGCGGCGCATTAATAAGTAATGAAATAGCAATTGCCACTGTCATTACAATCATTAGCGCACCAAAAATTGGGTAAAACTTTGTTATTATTTTATCAATTGGTAGCAAGGTAGCTAAAAAGTAATACGCTAAAATAGCAAGTACCCAAAAGGTGTTATTTGCCAGTATTGTACCTTCAAAAAAATCAAGGTTACTTAACAAACCTGCAGGGCTCATAATAAATACTACACCTACAAAAAACAGTAGCATGGCAGTAAATATAAGCATAAAGCCTTTAAATACCACATTGTAATAATGGCCTGCGATTTCTGGTAAGCTTTTACCATCTTCTTTTATACTCATTACACCTGAGAAGAAGTCGTGTACAGCACCACCTAAAACATTACCAAGTACAATCCATACCAATGCAACAGGTCCGTATAAAGCACCTAAAATTGGGCCAAATATTGGACCTACGCCTGCTATGTTTAAAAACTGAATTAAAAATGCTCTTACAGGATGAATAGCTACGTAATCAACACCTTCGCTAAAGCGTTTTTGTGGTGTATCAACGGTTGAATCCAAGCCTGCTTGCTTTTCAACAAATGGGCTATAAAACTTATAGCCCAGTATTAAAATGGTAAGGCAGATAAAAAAGATGATCATAAAGCACGTTTCTCTTTTTGTATGTGTGTTATAGAGCGCATGTGTGTCGCCCCGCCTGTTCAATCCGTGAATAATCGACGATTTTATCAAAGCGTCATAACCCTAACAATAAGACGTTTAGCTAATACAATAATCGATATAAGTCACTATTTACGCAACATGCACACTTAACACTCACTTATCGCCTACGTCTTATTTTAGGCACAAAAAAAGCGGTTAAACTTTTACGTATAACCGCTTTCACACACAATGTTTTTTTAAAGTGGGTTCATAAACTCACTAATTTGTTGATGCGTTAAAGTAGGTGTTGCACCAGAGCTTTCGGCGACCATAGCGCCAACAGCACATGCAAAGTCAACGGCATATTGCGCGTCGTCGTTGCTACAAAGCTGATATATTAACGAACCTAAAAACGAATCCCCTGCGCCAACAGTATCAATTACGCTAATTAAATAACCTGAATTATAAAAATTATCGCCTTTGATTGTTAACAAAGCACCGTGGCTACCTTTGGTTACACATAAGTAATCGGTATTTGTTTGCTGTGCAATAAACGCTAAATTTTGTTCAAGCGAATGAAACTTACAACCCATCGCTTTTGCTATTTCGTATAGCTCTTCATCATTTAATTTAATAAAGTCTGCTTTATTCATTAAATCTACAAGTGTTTCTAACTTGTAATGCGGTGCACGCAGGTTTACGTCAAACACTTTGAAGTTTGCTACATCAACTAATTGATTTAATGTTGCTAAAGACGCTTCGCTTCGCCCAATTAAGCTGCCAAATACAAATACATCGCTACTTTTAACTTTACTAAGTAACTCATCTGTAAGCGCTATATTATCCCACGCAGTGTCTGCAACTATTTCATAACTTGCAGAACCTCCACTGTCGAGCGTTACCTCAACCGTGCTAGTTTTTTTATCACTATTGATAGCAATGTATTCGCAGCTTACGCCTTTGCTAGTAATTTCGCCTAGTAGCTCAGCGCCTAACTCGTCGTTACCAACAGCGCTGATCATATCGGCTTTAATGCCTAGTGAGTTAATACGCACACACATATTAAGTGGCGCGCCACCTAAGCGTTTACCTGAATCAAAACAATCCCACAGCACTTCGCCAAAACAGCTAACACTTACGGTTTCACTTGATTTATGATTAATTAAAATGCTCATAATTAGTTACTCTTTTGATCAAGTACAGCCTGCATAATGGCTTTAATTTTACTATTAGGTGCATACAACGCAGCAATCGACTTTTTATATTCAGCAGTAAATGCTTCGTTATGCTCAAGCTTACCAAACAAGCTCGTTAACTTTAAAAATGCAGACGGGCTAGTTTGAGTCTCTTGCGCATAAGAATTAAGCTCTTTGTGCATCGCATCTTGAATTTCAAGCTTTTCGCCGTTTTCACTTAAACCCTTATCGCTGTATAAACACCAAGTTGCAATAACAAGCGTTGCCAGTGATACATCTCGACCTTGTACTAGGTTTTCGTTAATTGTGGCAATTAAAAACTTAGGCAGTTTAGCTGAGCTTTCACTACAGATACGCGCTAGGCTGTCTTTAATATTAGGATTAGCAAAACGCTCTATTAACGTATCTTTGTAGCTTTCAAGGTCAATGCCTTCAAGTGGTTCAAGATTTGGCGTTACTTCTTTATCCATAAAAGCACGCAGGTATGTGGCAAATAATTCATCCGATACCGTTTCATCAATAGTGCCATAGCCATGGATTGAACCTAATAAACCAAGCACAGAATGCCCTGCATTAAGTAAGCGTATTTTCATGGTTTCATAAGGCGTTACATCAGTAACAAACTGTGCACCAACAACGTCCCAATTTGGGCGAGAGTCACTAAATGTGTCCTCTATTACCCATTGTGTAAACGACTCACAGGTAATTGGCCACTCGTCGCTAACACCATATGCATCAACCACGTAATCAATATCACTCTTTTTAGATACCGGTGTAATACGGTCAACCATCGCATTTGGAAACGATACGTTTTGCTCAATCCACTCACTTAAATCTTTGTCTTGCTCTGTAGCAAAGGCTAAAAGCATTTTGCGTGTTACGTTACCGTTGTGCTGAATGTTATCGCACGACTGCACTGTAAATGCGCCTAAGCCTTGCTCTTTACGCAGTTTTAACGCAGCAGTAATGTAACCAAACGCTGTAATTGGGTCGTTCGGGTTATTAATGTCGTTAATAATATCTGGATTACTGTAATCAAACTCGCCCGTTGCAGGGTTAAAGTTGTAGCCGCCTTCGGTAATAGTAAGCGACACAATTTTAGTATCGCTGTGCGCTAACTTATTAATTACCGCTTGTTTGTCCTCTGGAGCAAACAAAAAGTCGATCATTGAGCCAATTACTTTGTTATCTATTTTACCGTCTGGGTGTCTAACAGTAAGCGTATAAAGGTAATCTTGCTGCTTTAAAATATCACGCAGACCACGGTTACCCTCTAAAAGGCCAACACCACATATGCCCCATTGCTCAGAGCCTGGAGTTTTTAAAAGCTCGTTAACATATACCGCTTGATGAGCACGATGAAAACCGCCCACGCCAATATGAACAATACCGGCTTTAACTGCGCTACGGTCGTAGGTTGGTGTATCAACATGGCTTGGTAATTGAGCCAAGCTTTGTTGGTTTAGCCCTGTAACTAGAGCGTCAGTGTGTTGATGTTGCGTCATGGTGCGACCTTACTAAACAAAAATAAAATATAAATTACGATACTGTATTACGATAAGTAATTACGATGCTGTATTGAGTACTTTATGGCGTTTTAACGACCAGTACGCAGTAACAAAATAAATAACAGTACAAATAAAACAGGCTATTTCGAACTGCGATTTATTAGCGCTGTACATACTCATAGTTTCACTGAAAAACATTACTTGGCTGGCAAATATAAAAATAATAACCAGTGAAACCGTAGAAACCGCATTAAGTACTTTGGTAAATACAGAGCTGTCAATTACTGGCTTTGGAATGTCTTTAGCTTCAGCAGCTTGATATTCTTTAATATCACGTTGCTCTTGCTCTTCTGCTTCAATCTCTTGTGTGTAATCTTCACCGGCGCCGTATTTTTTAGCTAAAAGCGTATAAATAACGATTGTGAAAATCCACGTAGGAATAAACAAGTAGTAAAACGACATTACATCAATAGCATTTAAACCAAAGCCAAACACAAGCGCTAACGCCCAAGATGCTATAGCCGGTACGCTGCGGGTAATGTTTTTATATTTAGCCCAGTAACGTGTTAGGCCAATTTTAGGAAATAACACATGTTCAGCAAACACAATGCCGCCTACTGGCACAACTAATAAGCCTGCGTAGGTAAGTAGCGGAAGCATTTGTGAAAATACAAACGGGAAACACGCAATAATCACGGTTACAACACCTACAATAGCAGTTGTGCGTTCACGTGATTGATTAACAAATATAGATTGTGCTGCAAGACCTGCACGGTAAAGGTTTGCGTTAGCTGTAGTCCAACCGGCAATAATTACAATAACAAAGCCAGTCCAACCTAATGCATGGTATGCAACATCGCCCGGATCAAGTGATGAAATAGTTGTTTTAAGTAATACCGCAACACCTGCGCCCATAATACCGGCAGAGATCCACGCTAAGTAATGACCAAAAAACATGCCCACGCCAGAAAACAAGCCATAGCTTTTGCGTTTAGCAAATCTAAAAATAGCCATGTCGATTAAACCAAAATGAGTAATTGAGTTAGCAGCCCATGCAAAGCCAATCACTTCTAATAGGCCAATGCCTTTTTCACCATCGGCATTGGTGCCCGTCCATATGGAGGAGTCGCCTATGGTCATAAAGTCGCTAAAGCTAGTTAAAGAGGTAGAACCTAATACGTGATTTGAAAGCTCAGGGAATAACGCGAACGAACCTGCAATAAATATAACAAATAGCCACGGCGCGCACAGTTTCGAAAAGTCAGCAACCGTAGAAAAGCCATACATCGCAACAAACACAACAATAGAGCCAACAGCTAAAACAATGGCTACAAACCAAAAGCTATTTGGATACCAATCAAGTTGCGCAGGTATATCAAACAAAAACCGCACGGCGGTGGAGGATACCGTGATCATCGCGGCCGATATAACACTAAAAATAACCACGTTAGCCCAGTTATAGAGCTTGGTCATTGAGTTACCAGCAATTTTGTTTAAGTAGTTATATAAACTTAAGCGGGTTTCTACTGCAATGGGTGCAGTAATCAGCCACCAAGAACACATTGCTAGCAGGTTACCTATTAATAAACCCAGTAGAATGTCGATGGTTGAAGCGCCTAATGCAACAAACGTTGCACCAATAACAAATTCAGTAGCCGCAACATGTTCGCCAGCATATAGCCCTGCAAAATGTTTCCAGCCATGAAGCTTATTATTAGCAACAGGAAGTTGCTCTTCGTTTACATCTTTAAATGTTTGTGTGTGTGGACTCGTTGCCATGGTATTTCCTATTGTTAACAGCAAAGTACTTAATACCTAAATACTTCGCCTTTTATAATTTGGCTTATAAACGCATGATGTTTTGCCATGTTTTGTTTTATTTTTAGTAAAGCAAAACCATCTACATTTATATTTTTCGTTTGCTTGCCTGTCAGTGTGTAAGGCGAGCAAATCGCGTTTAAAACTTTGTTTATTTAAAAAGCTGCGTGTTTACTGCTTTTTAAGTGCAGGGTATGCACTAAAAAAATCTTGCCAATGCGTTAAATGATCAACATTTGGGTAAGCACTGTGTACATGATTAACAGAGCCTTGCATATGTTGCCCACCGCTGTAATGCAGTACTTGCATGTTAGCGTCAATTCCTGCATTTACGCCGGCTTTACTGTCTTCAATCACTAAACAATGCTCTGGCTTTACACCCATTTGTTTAGCTGCATATAAAAATAAATCGGGTGCTGGTTTGCCACGCTTAACTTCGCTGCTGGTAAAAACCGTATCGCTAAAGTACTTACTTAAACTCACTACGCTCAACGCTTTTGCGGTGCGTGCTGGGCTGCTGCTAGTAGCTATACAAATAGGCACAGCTAAATTGTTAAGTACGTCTTTTATACCGTCAGTCGTGGTTAGTCCTGTTTCAAATTCGTTTAACAGTGCCTCGCGGTAGTCACCTTCAAAGCTTTCAGGAAGAGTGACATTAAATGCATCCGCTATTTTTTGGCTTACTGTTTTAAAGTTGCAGCCTAAAAAGTGTTGCTGTACATAAGCACGGTCAATACCAACGCCTTTTTCAACAAGCATATTAATGAGTACTTGTGCGCTTAAAATTTCGCTATCAATAACAACGCCATCACAATCAAATATCACTAGCTCAATGTTAGTATTCATCTTGTCACCTTATTAAAACTGTTTGGTTTAGCTAATTTAAGTATAACGAGTTAAGCGCGATTAATATTGTGCAGCTTTTTAGTGCAACTCAATAATGAGCATAAGCCCACCGATTGAGCATATTCCCTTTATTGCACGAATATGTCAACACACTGTAAGTATAAAACGCACCAGCTTGGTGAAAATACACTCAGATAAAACTAAAAACCTTTGTATTTAATCAACTTTATAAAAGCATATTGCGACCAAGGTCGTAGTAAAAAAATTCCGTTAACGTAAAAAGTGCTCCTGTTAATTTATTTCATCTGTTTTACAAATCACATCAATCTAATTAATCAGTTTTACCGAAGTTAATAAAATCAATACTATCGTTAACAGATTAACAGCCTGCACCACTGCCGGCACTTTTAAATAGATGAGGTCGACAATGAATACTCAAATAAACAAAACAAAATTAACACTAACTGCACTAGCACTTGCAATGGCATTACCGGCAAGCGCAGCGACAACACTTACTAAAGATAACGGCGCAGCTGTTGGCGACAACCAAAATTCAATTACTGCGGGCGAACGTGGCAGTGTATTACTAGAAGACGTGCAACTAATTCAAAAGCTACAACGCTTTGCACGTGAGCGTATTCCTGAGCGTGTTGTGCATGCTCGTGGTACTGGCGCACACGGTGTGTTTGTAACATCAAAAGAGCTAGACGATTTAACAATTGCAGCACCGTTTGCACAAGCAGGTAAAGAAACAGACGTATTTGTTCGCTTTTCATCTGTAATCCACTCTAAAGGTAGCCCAGAAACACTGCGTGACCCACGTGGCTTTGCAACTAAGTTTTACACAGACCAAGGTAACTGGGATTTAGTCGGTAATAACTTACCTGTGTTCTTTATTCGTGATGCGATTAAATTTCCAGACATGGTTCACTCTTTAAAACCATCTCCGGTTGATAACATTCAAGATCCTAACCGCGTATTCGATTTTTTCTCGCATGAACCAGGTTCTACACAAATGCTAACGTGGGTTTACAGCGACTACGGTACACCAGCAAGTCTTCGTAAAATGGACGGTTGGGGTGTACATGCATACAAAATGATTAATAAATCGGGTGATGTTAAATACGTTAAGTTTCATTGGGTAAGCCAGCAAGGTATTGATAACCTTGACGCAAAAGAAGTGGCAAAAGTACAAAGTCAAAACTTTCAGCATTTAACACAAGATTTATACACTGAAATAAACAGAGGCAATTTCCCTAAATGGGATCTGTACATTAAAACGCTTGATCCATCGCAACTTGATGACTTTGATTACAACCCGTTAGATGCAACAAAAATGTGGTTAGACATTAAAGAAACTAAAGTAGGAACAATGACCTTAAACCGTATGCCAACTAACTTCTTCCAATCTACGGAACAAGTAGCAATGGCACCGGCAAACATTATTCCAGGTATTGAGCCTTCAGAAGACCGTTTATTACAAGGTCGTATGTTTTCTTACGCTGATACACAAATGTACCGCCTAGGTGCTAACCACCAGCAATTGCCAATTAACCGTGCAAAAGTTGAAGTGGTTAACTACAACCAAGACGGCGCAATGAATATTGGTAACACGACAAGCAATGTGAACTACCAGCCAAGCCAAGAAAACGTAGCTGAAAACCCAATTGCACGTAGAAGTAACACAGAGCTTAAAGGCTTTGTACAACAAGCCGCGATTAAAAAGCAGCAAAACTTCGCGCAAGCAGGTGTTATATACCGTGGTTTTAGCAAGCAAGAACGTACAAACCTAATTAATAACCTAGCAGGTGATTTAGGCAAAGTGCAAAACAGCAGTGTTAAACACAAA
Organism: Pseudoalteromonas sp. NZS71_1; assembly: GCF_015864305.1. Lineage (NCBI taxonomy): Bacteria > Pseudomonadati > Pseudomonadota > Gammaproteobacteria > Alteromonadales > Pseudoalteromonadaceae > Pseudoalteromonas > Pseudoalteromonas sp. NZS71_1. Next base: position 563,822 of record NZ_JADYXM010000001.1, read on the forward strand.
ATGCTTAGTCACTTTTACAAAGCTGATAGCGAGTACGGTACACGCTTAACTAAAGCTGTAAACGGCGACCTTAAAATGGTTAAACAACTAGCCGCTAACTTATAAGCAACTAGTTAAAAGCAATTAGTCCCAACTAAATAGCTATTTAAACCACAACCATGAGGAAGGAATAAACCCCTTCCTCTTTTATAAGAGACAATTGTTATGCGTAATTTATTAATTATAGTCGCTCTATTTCTGAGCTTTACCAGTAGCGTTTACGCTCAAAATACATCAGATACACAAACACCCAGTTCGCAAGTTGAAAGCCAACATTCTGCAAAAACTCAATACGATAGCTTATTTGCTTATTACTTTGCCGCAGCACGTACAAACGACACCGCTGTAATAGAGCAATTTGTAGATGCTGGTATTCCTATCGACAGCTACAACAATAAAGGCTACACCGCGTTAATGATTGCTACTTACCATGGTAATAAAAACACGGTTAACACACTTTTACACTTAGGCGCTAATGCCTGTCTAGAAGATAACCGTGGCAACACAGCGCTAATGGCCGCTATTTTTAGAGGTGAATTTAGTATAGCTAAAACACTCGTATCACTTGATTGCGACAACGCGCATCAAAACAAAGCCGGTCAAACAGCCGAGCAATTTGCACAAACATTTGGTCAACAAAAAGTTATAGAGTTACTAGCGCAGGTAAATAATGCAAAATAATCTGCACGCAACAAAAAGCCCTAAAATAATAGGGCTTTTGATTTACTAAATATATGTTCAAATTAAACGTACTTACTCTAAAAACAGTGTGTTTATTAAGCTTTCTTGTTCTTTTCCAGCTTCATGTTTTAATGCTCGTATAAAATCCATAGAATTGGCGGGACTGTTTGGATAACCATGATTTTTCCAAACCAACTTGAGCGCATTAATAATGGGTTCATCCCCAATAGCAGCGCGTAGCTTAGCAAAGACAATGGTTGCTCGCGAATATTGGTCAAAGCTTTGTGTAGCATCAACTAAGGCTGTTCGCTCCTTTATGTTCATCAGCATACTTTGCTCATAGCGTGTTGTTTCATACTCAACCAGCGCTTGCATTGTCGCTTTCCCATAACGCTGCTCTATAACAACAAGCTCAATATACTTTGCCATAGACTCCACTAAAAAAGCGCTATCTGAACATACCCCATTACCAATATCATGGCCAAACCATTGATGCGCGGTTTCATGAACTGCACGGCGATAGCGTTGATCAAAGCCTGCATTAGCGCTTGGCTTTGATCTAAAACCAACACTGTCTTCAATAAGTATAAGTTGCGGCAATGCATAACCTGTAGCACCAATACTAGGCGAGCCTATTAAACTCAATTGTTTTGCTCTATAAGGGCTTATATTATTAAGCCATTTTATTGTATCGCCCATTGCGCTAAGGTTTACAGCTATAGACTCCGCTCGTGCTGGCTCGTTTTTATCTTTAGCAAACACGTTTAATATCACGCCATTTTGCTGTTTGGTAACAGGGGAATAAGGCACCGTCACCCAAGCTGGGATTGCATTTATGGGTGTACGAGTCTCAAAATGAAATATTTCGCGGTCATCTTTGCTGGTACGTGATATTTCCTCTCCTTGGGTTATAACCTGATAACCCCTTGTTGTACTCACTTTACTCGACATAGTAAGCCACTGGTAATGAGTACTTGCTTTCGCCGTTTTAGCAAATAGCTTCGTGGGTCTAATCACCGACTTCACTTTAAGTGCGTGTTGCTGACGAAGTATAGGATCGGTTAATTCATAATTATCTTGATAGCCAACAGTCGGTAATAAAGGCACTGATCGTATATAGCTAAATTCAGGGGTTATTATCTGATGGCCTCTTACTGGCCAAAGCTTAGCTTGATGAACATCAAACCGTGTAACTAGTTTACGTATTTCTCCTGGCTGCATTTCATTCTCAAACTTAAACACAGCTTGATTAAGCAAGGGAAAGCTTTTAGCCCTTTGCGCGCCATCGATTTCAATATCGGCCCATTTATAAAAACCAGAGCGCCCAACCAATATCTCTTTAATAGGGGCTTGATGGGTGTTTTTTAAGGTATATATTAAGGAAAAATGAGCTTGCTGCTGATGCGGATAAAAGTCTACATTAGCATCAATGTGCATAATGCTTGGCTGTGATACATTGCGCCATTGTGAGAATGCTTTTTCGTATTGTGCTTTAAATGCCTCGCGTTTATGCGAGTTGGTTAAAGGCTTCTCCTCAACCAGTCTTAAATGTAATTGAGTAAATAGTGCCACAGTGATAAGTAAAGGAATAAGTAACCAAAAATGTTTAACCCCCATTACTCTTTGGCTCAACCCGGCACCTCGGTGATTAAAAATCCCCGTAATTATAACTAAACTAATACACGCCACTAACCAAACTGATATATAAGGCCAATAACTACTTATACTTGCACGATAATCCCAAAAGTTATCAGGTGCCTGCAAAGGTGTCCAACCAACACTCCACAATGTATGCGTAAGACCAAGATAAGTCATTATCGGTGTAAATTTAATCAGTAAAATAACAGCAATTAGCAAACCCGCAATAAGCTGCGAACGACACAAATTAAATACACACAAAAATACACACGCAATAATGGCAAGCACAATTGCCATCAAAAATAAAATGGTTAAATGTACTTCAAATTGATATGCACTGTGTAAAAACCACTGAGCTGCACTTGCCCCTAATAAGCTCATTGTTAAAAAAAACAATATCATAGTACCTAGGGCCAATAACTGACTGTTTAAAAAGTAATATGTTTTGAGCGGTGTGGCAGCGATCAGCTCAGCTATATTATAGTATTTAGCGAAACAGCTTACTTGCCAGCTCCACAAAGCCATTAATAAAGTGCCAAACAACAATTGCATATCAAATGCATAATAACTGATCGCATCAAGGCTTGTGGTGCTCATAACACTCATTGGTTCAACATAACCAGACGACGAGGCAACACTATTAAAAACTATCACCGGCCAAACAAAAATAATCAGTAAAGTAACAGGGTGTGAAACCAAATTAACCAGCGTAATTTTGTATAAACTGGCCATCATCAAAAATGGTTTTTTTGTGACTTTCGCTGTTTTATATTCAGCGGGTTCTAACGTGTTGTAACGAACGCATTCGTTATTATTTTTACCTTTTTGACTCTTTAATAATGTGTTTTTTTTATTTTTACTAAAAGTAATATAAAAAATACCAACAGCAAGCATACTCACAACAACGCGATTAATAGCAAATGAAGCTCCTAATGAATTGGTTAAACTGTTTATTACGGCGGTGTATGCAAAAGGGTCAAGCCAAACAAATAATGTATAAAAGCGATTGCTTATGATACTACTTCCAGCAAGCATTGGATTTCCGGTAATACTTGCAAGCATTATGTAGCCTATCCACAACACCGTAAAAACAACATAATTGGGCAATGAATTAGCTGATTTATGGCAAACAAAAAAGGCAATAACAACTAAAAAGCAGCTATTTGGTAACAATACTAAAAAACTATTATATACAGTAAAATAAACCATATTTGGTATATAGCCCAATTGCCTTACATGCATGTATATCATTACTAAATCGCTAATTAAGCTGATAATAAAAACCAAGCAAATCAGTAAGCATACTCTTGCTAAACTGCGCTTAAATAAACTAGTTTGCGTAGCATAAATAAGCTCCTGCATTGACGCGTGCTGATCTCGTAAAAATATAACGGGCGCCAATACTCCTACAAGCACAGGTAACTGCATCATTTGTAGCATTGTAATATTTAACTTAAATTGTTTTAACGAATCAACTTCAACTGTTGCAAGCCCAGAGGACAACATAACCGAAAATATTAAAGGAACAATAATGCACAACCAAACAAGTGGTTGGCGCACTGCATATCGCCACTCATTAAAAATTAACATGTTTGACTTCCTTCATTGAGTGCAAAAAAGTACTTGTCTTGAAGCGTAGCGGGCGAGTTTATTGCATTTTGTGCAGGCGCTGTATCTGCATAGACACGAAATGACGCTCTACCATAGCGATGGCTCTTACTTAATACATGCTGATTTGGTATGCCCGTAGGTAAACTTTCGAGCTGCCAAATCTTACCTTCTAAAGGAACTAGTAACTCTTTTACGTCACCGCTTTGTATGAGTGCTCCTTGATCTATAATGGCCACGTAGTGACATAAATTTTCTACATCTTCAACAATATGGGTCGATAACAATACCAACCTATTTTGACTAATACTAACGAGTAAATTATTTAAACTTTCTCGTTCCACAGGATCGAGCCCAGCAGTGGGTTCATCCATAATAATTAGCTTTGGGTTACCTAACAAAGCCTGAGCCACACCAAAACGCTGCTTCATTCCTCCCGAAAAATTAACGACCTTTTTATTAGCAAACTGAGTCAAATTGGTTAGCTCAAGTAAACTATTAATTTGGTTTTTGCGTGCATTACCATCTATGCCTTTTAATACGGCAATATGCTCAAGTAACGCCCGACAACTCATGTTGGGGTACACGCCAAAATATTGTGGTAAATAGCCTAGCTGCGATCTAAGCGCATCTGGTTGGCTAATCACATCAAGGCCATTAAAATTAATATGTCCGGAGTCGGCATTTTGTAAACACGCGAGTGTGCGCATAAGTGTTGATTTACCCGCTCCATTAGGGCCAAGTAGACCGACCATACCGGCGGGTAGAGTGATCGTCACATCATTCAAAGCCTGCGTACCATCTGCGTATTTTTTGTTGATATTTTTCAGTGTAAGCATTAGTTTCATCCTTAATTGGTATAGCACCAGCTTAAGAAAGCAAGTCAATACAAGCGAGAAAATAATGGTTAACGTATTGAAATAAATGATGAACATAAAAAAGTAACGTTGGTCATTTAAATATGACCTTTCATCATTTAAATAAACGGCCTAGTATGCTTAAAACGGTTATTAACCCTATGAAATTAAATAATTATTTTAAAAATAAATTATGATTGAAACAGTTTTATGGATAAACTAGCGCGCTCAGCGTAGTGAATTGTGCAAAGGTAATGTTTAAAATAAAAAGACAATTTTATCTAAGCGTACCCGCTCAGAAACTATAATAAAAACGGAGTCACATATGCAGCAAGCCAATACACCAATATGGCAACGCTTTAGCATTACCCAGCTAATAATTTTTTTACCGCTAATAGCCGCTATTATGCTCGACTCTCATATACGCTTTTTGTCATCACATATGGATTCAACTAGCCAATATCTGACTATTAATATTCAACTTTTTTTACAGTGTATTCCCTTTTTTATTGCCCATGCGTTTGCATATCGTTTATTACTTACACCCGCAATCATAGTTTGGCTGTTAGGCTTTTTAGCCTATCCATCTCTCTTGCTAGTATTTAATAACCAACTTCTTAACTTTTCGCAATGGCAATATCTTGATGCACAATGTTGGACACTGTGCGCATCTGCAAGTGGTATATGGCTTATTACTAAACGCACTAATAAAAATAACAATGTGTTGAGTAATAAATGGCTTAAATCCTTGTTTTCACTTGATACAGTCGTGTTTATAGTACTTTTAGGTTGGGCAATAGTTACATCAAGCATACTCAATACGCACACTGATCCTATGTTAAACCAGCCTATTGAGCCTGTTATTGATGTTTATAAAGTATTCACACAGTTTGATACTTTTTTGGGTTACCTTTGGCAAATTACTGTTTGTGCCGGATTAGTATATGGAGTGTATTTATTAAATAGATATTTATTAATACGCTACGTATTAACCTATCATGGCGTATTAATATTTTTGTTTGCAAGTTTAATAAGCCTCGTTGTACTTACACCTATATTAACATCGTGCTTGCTACTGTTACCTATTAACGATTTACCCTCAGGCATTGCTAACTTAACACCAGGCGGTAATGATAATATTTTCAGCCCTGAAAATTATCAGTTCGTATTTTTGTTTTTAGCTATAAGCACACCGATTATTTTAGCGTTTGAACGACAGCAACAACACGTTCAAATTAGCAACATTGCCCAGCAACAAACAAAAACAGAGCTAATGCTACTTCAGCAGCAAATTAACCCTCATTTTTTATTTAATACATTAAACAACCTTTACGCGCTGACATTAAAAAAAGCAGATAATGCACCAGATCTTGTTATGCAATTAGCTAATTTACTGCGTTACAGTGTTTATGAAGGCCAAAAAGCACAGGTGAGTTTAGAAAAAGAAATCAATTACTTAAAAGGTTTTATTGCATTACAGCGTTTGCGAAGCGCTGAGCGCTGCAACTTTGATGTGCAATGGCCTGAACATCAACAACACTATTTAATTTCGCCGCTACTGTTAATAATGATTTTAGAAAACGCGATAAAGCATGGTGTAGAGCCCACGTCACAAAAAGTAACGGTTGTGTTTAAAATCACCATGGCCGATAACATACTAACGCTATTTTCCTCTAACCCTATTCTACCTAATAACAATTCAGAGCATGGGATGGGACTTAACAATTTACGCCGTAGGCTAACTCTTTTATATCCAAATAAGCACACATTAATTATTAATGAAAATAAAAACCTTTGGCAAACCACACTTAAATTGGAGCTGGCTGCATGCTAAACACAATAATTGTTGATGACGAGCCGCTCGCGCATGACGTTATACTGCATCATTTAAGTGCCCATAAAGATATTAATATAAGCGGACAATACCTTAACGCTAAAGATGCATTATGTGCTTTAGCCACATCATCTATTGATTTGTTATTTTTAGACATAAACATGCCCGAACTATCAGGGATTGCATTACTAAAAGTGCTCGCGAATCGACCACAAGTGATTATTATTAGTGCGTATCAAGAATATGCTTTAGCCGGTTTTGAACTTGACGTAACTGACTACCTACTAAAACCAGTCTCTGCGCAGCGCCTTGAACAAGCACTCAATAAAGTACGGAAAAAAAGAAAACACATAACGCTAAATCCCAAGGCACCTCTGACTATTACGCTTAAAATCGATCGTGAAAAACATAAAATTCAATTAAGCGATATAGACATGTTTGAAGCGTATGGTAATTACGTAAGAGTATGGCAAGGTGAAAAATCATTACTTGCAAGCAGTACTCTCAAATACATATTGCAGGAACTTGATACTTCATTTATTCAAGTCCACAAATCTTACGTGATTAACAAAAATAAAGTTGTTGCGTTAAGTAATGAAAGCGTTCAACTAGCATCAGGCGTGTCAGTTAAAATTGGCAAGTCATTTAAACAACAAGTGCGCGACATTATTTAACCTGAGATCTTATTTTATGTTTATCTAAAACATAACTTTAAGCTTTTCCCTAACACCGGACCTAAAATTTAGCACTTAACCTTTGCGGCTTTTCTCGCGTTACAAAGTAGCAAATTAGCGAGCCAACCGTTACCAGCACAACACCTTGCCAAAACGAAGCACTCAGCGTAATAGATAAATACAGCGCTGAAATAATAGTAGAAAACACCGGTGTAAAGTACGAAAGTGTGCCAAGCAGCATTAAGTTACCGCCAATAATAGCTTGGTTCCACAGTGCATACCCGCTCCCTACCACTACCCCTGCTAATAGCAATGTTATGCTTGAGCTGAGTGAAAACGTTAATGGCGCTTCATTACTAAAACCATATTGCGCCCATAAACTCATTGCCGTAACAGTAAAGAATAACGTAATGGCATTTTTGCCATTACTCAGCTTTTGCGTAACCACGCAATAAATAGCCCATATAAACGCTGCAGTTAATGCCATTAAATAAGTAACAGGATTATCAGCAAAGTTAGCTACAAGCGTATCGAGTGACATTTCTTGATCGCCCGTAATACACCAAGCAACGCCTAAAAAAGCAATAATCATGCTTGGGTACACCCAATAACTTACTTTTTTGCGACCAATGATAATAGAGAGCAATATAGTCAGCGTGGGCCATAAATAATTAATAACCGCCATTTCCATTGCCTGATGACGGCTATTTGCCATACCAATAGAAAGCGCCAAGCAAATTTCGTACGATACAAATAATAAAGTACCTACTACCAAGTAGCGTCTTGAAAACCCACTAAACTTAGGCACTCCCATAACCAAAATTAAAAATATCGCACTGACAGAGTACATAGCCGCAGCACCACCGATGGGGCTAAACAACTCAGAAATATCCCGTAGTAATGCAACTAAGCAACTCCACAGTAATATTGCAGCAACTCCATAAAGCGTGTATTTATTTTTGCTTAAAAACTCCATTTGCCAATCCAAAAGTACTACTCGTAAATTTGAAACTAAACTAACAGTAATTATTTAATTAAACAATTAGGGTCTGTTGATCTTTCAAGGTTAAATTTGCAGCAGTCTGTTTGGTATTTAGGCAAGGCAGAGCCTATATAGTGTGGTTATTCCCCATAAATGGGCGATAACGTAGCATTAATGCCAAACAGGCGCTGCCCAAAGGGTTCTTCCTAGGGACTACTTACTTTTTGTTGCTCGGTTTTTACTTAGCCCACTAGGTTACAAATCTCGCGCCGCGATTAAATAGCCCCTAGTTTGAACAAATTTTAATCCGCAAAGATCAACAGACCCTAAAGTTTATAGCTTAAACCTCTTCCCCTGTTTTTTACATTCACACTTTTTAGTAATTGACCTTTTGGTCAGTAAAGCTACAATCAATCAATACGTTAAACACGCAAACTCAACAATGACCACACAAATAAAACCAAATAAAAAAGAAGTAACACGCGAAAAAAACCAAAAACTAATTTTAGATGCCGCCGAGCAATTGTTTTCGCAATTAGGTTACGACGGAGCAAGTATGAGCATGGTTGCTAAAGAAGCGCAGGTGCCAAAAGCTAATATTTTGTATTACTTTAAAAGTAAAGATGGTCTGTACGAGTCTGTGATCGACCGCATAATAGCTAATTGGAACTTAGGGCTCGATAACGTCACAATTAACGACGATCCAGCTACCGTGCTTTATAACTATATTAAAAGTAAAGTAATACTCGCCGTAAATCAGCCAATGCAATCTCGCTTATTTGCCAGTGAAATACTGCGCGGTGCCCCTTATTTACAAAACTACTTTAGAACCAATACCCGCCCTTGGGTTAAGCAAAAAGTTGATGTACTTCAAGCGTGGATGGACGCAGATAAAATGGATAAGGTTGACCCCTACCATTTGCTCTTTACTATTTGGTCTACCACGCAGTATTACGCCGACTTTCAGGCTGAGGTTTTACTCGTAATGAACAAATTAGAGTACGACAAAACCGATGTGGCACAAATTACGCAATCAATTGCCCACATAATTTTAAAAGGTATTGGTCTTAAAATACCTGAGCAAAGTGAGACTTAACCCATGACATCCTTTACTACACCCGATTTATTTGACGATCATCGCGATAACGTGCAAGTAGCCGACAGTGGCCTTTATCACTTTGGTAAAAAAACCACGTTTTATGGCAAAGTAGTTACAGTTACCTGTCCAGAAGACAACTCTTTTGCTGCCGATATATTGCATGAAAATGGTGAAGGTAAAGTATTAGTTATAAACGGGTTTGCGAGCAAACGCTTTGCGTTTATTGGCGATATTATGGCTGAGCGTGCCCTAAATAATGGTTGGGAAGGCGTAATAATAAATGGCTGTTGCCGAGATATAGAAATACTCGCCACGATGAACTTACCTGTAATGGCGCTAGGCTCAACACCGCGTAGTACCTTAAAGCGCGGCTTTGGTGATAAAAACCAAGCTGTTACCATGCTTAGCACCACCATGGAACCTAACGATTGGGTTTACGCCGATATTAACGGTTTAATCATCAGTAAAACGTCCCTTATTTAGCGCTCACAACCATATAAATAAAGACCAATTTGGTGCACCTGCGCACCAAATTGGTTTGTTTTAGCTCATTTTAATACCACTATTTTTACAGCCCATATTTACTAACCTCATACAACTCGCCAAATCCTGACCAATTGGACAGGATTTTAATTTGTGGCATTCCTCTTGCTTAGGTTTTAAACAATATAATAAGCTAACCGATTAAAAAGCGGATTAGGCTCTGTAAAATAAAAACAAGATGTTACGCAGTGAGCTGAAAAATAATAAAAATTAATCCGTCTTTTTAATCACTCTAAATCTGAACTGCTTGGTCAGATTTTTTATAACGAGTGGTGATATGAGTAGCAAAAATAATAATACGACCGGTATTTTTTGTGACCATGGTCCTAAGGCATGGCAAACACATTACCAAGGCACGCTTATTAATAAGCGTCTTGCAATAAAAGATGTATTTGCTGTTAAAGGTGAGCGCAACAGCGCAGGTAACCCACACTGGTTTAAAGCAGCAAAACCGGCCCAGCAAACAGCAAGTGCCGTAAATATGTTAATGGACGAGGGTTGTAGCTTTACAGGCTTTACCCATACCGATGAGCTTGCTTACAGCTTAGAGGGAAATAACATTCATTATGGTGCAGCACAAAACCCTAAATTAAAAGGGCATACTTGCGGTGGTTCGAGTATGGGGTCTGCTGCATCCGTTGCTGCTAACTTAGCCGATATTGGCTTAGGCACCGACACTGGCGGCTCAATTAGAATACCCGCCAGCTATTGTGGTTTATTTGGTATAAGGCCAAGCCATAACGTGATTGAAAAAGACGGCCTAATACCGTTGGCACCGCCTTTTGATACTATAGGTTGGCTTACCCAAAGCGCCGAGCTATTAAGCAGCGTTGGCGATGTATTATTACCACAACAACCTATTAATAAAGTAAATACGCTGGTTATTTGCGAAGCACTCTTTGAACTTGTTGACTCCTCTTTACAAGCACCACTGGGTAACCTTTTAGAAAAAACCAAACCTTATTTTAATCATCATATCGATTTTAAGCTCCCCAACGTTGGTTTACTAAGTGAGCTTGCCGATACCTTTAGAATATTACAAGGTCGTGCGATTGCTAAAACGCACCGAGACTGGCTTGAACTCCCAGATCAGCTTTCTCATTTTGCGCCAGCAATTGCGGCTCGTTTTAAAATGGCACTGGCTTTAACCGAGCAAGAAGAACAAGAGGCGTTAAAAATACAGCACGAGTGGCAAACAATAGTCGCTAAAAACCTAAACAAACACAGCTGCTTATTTTTACCCACCACACCCACAACCGCACCTAAATTAGGCGCCGACACAAGCGCCTTACGCATGCAAATTATTACGCTTTCGGCAATTGCGGGCCTTAGTGGCTCAGCGCAAGTGCATTTACCGCTGGCTGATTTAGCAAATGATCATCCTTATGGTTTTTCATTAATGATGACCCACGGTAACGATAAAAGCCTACTTGCTTGCGTACAACAATTAGCTGCACACTTTAAACAGGACACACCGGCATGACCACACACAACATTGCATTTACCGCGTCTCACTTTTCGGCCACTGAGGCGGGTATAAATATACTAAAACAAGGCGGTACAGCTACCGAGGCTATGGTAGCCGCAGCAGCTGCTATTAGCGTTGTATATCCACATATGAACTCAATTGGTGGCGACAGCTTTTGGCTTATCGATAATCCCAATCAAAAAACACCCACCGCTATTGACGCCTGCGGCCGCGCAGCAACTAATACAACACCCTATAACTCGCACACGCAAATACCAGAGCGCGGCGGATTAAGCGCACTGACTCAAGCGGGTACAATACGCGGTTGGCAAAAAGCGCTTGAGCTTGATGAACACGCAGCACTGCCACTTTCAAAAATTTTAGCGCCCGCAATAAAACTTGCTCGCGAGGGCTTTACCGTTACAAAAAGCTTGCAGGCAGGCTGCGAAAAACTAGCCGCTGCTAACAATACCAATGACGCGTTTAAAAACCTCTACATACCCAATGGCAAACCCTTGCAAGCAGGTCAGCATTTTAAAAACCCTAAACTTGCAGCAACATTTGAGCACTTAGCAAAACAGGGTTTAAACGCATTTTATGAAGGTGCACTTGCCAACTCATTTGCCGCTGATTTAGCCAAAGCAGGCAGCTCGATTACCACAGATGATATTGCAAGTACCCAAGCCGAAGTAGTTACCCCGCTAAATGCAAACCTAAGTGGTATTGACTGCTACAACTTACCCGCGCCAACACAGGGCGTGCATTCGCTGCAAATAATTGGTGCCGTAAATAAGTTAAAGCATTTAGCTAAAACCGATGCCGACTGGACACACTTAATTGTAGAGGCAACCAAGCAAAGCTTTACCCATCGCCCTACCCTTTGGGCTGATCCTGAAGTATTAGGGGACGATTATAAAAACGCACTAACCGATGATCGCTTAAGCCAACTTGCTAACAATATTGATATGGCCAAAGCCAAAAAATGGCCATTTAACGCAGAGCCTGGCGATACAGTGTGGATGGCTGCAAGAGATAAAAACGGGCAATTAGTAAGCTTTATTCAAAGTATTTACTGGGAATTTGGCAGCGGAATACTAATGAGCGAAGGCGGCTTTGTGTGGAATAACCGAGGTTTAAGTTTTAGTTTAAGCAATGAAGATATTGCTGCGAGTAACAATAATAATGCCCTTGCGCCAAATAAAAAGCCGGCTCATACACTTAACCCAGCACTGGCAAAGTTTAGCGATGGTCGTCGACTTGCTTACGGAACAATGGGCGGTGAAGGGCAACCACAAACTCAAGCCGCTGTTTTTGCAGGCTACGCGTGGCGAAATAAATCTATAAAACAAGCAATTAGCGACCCTCGTTGGTTACTTGGACGCACATGGGGCGATACAAGTACAAATTTAAAAATTGAAAAAGGGTTAGTTTTTCATATAGAACATGAATTAAATCAACGTGACCACGATTGGGTAAGCGTTGATAATAATAACGAAATGATGGGGCACGCTGGGGCTATTTTAGATACACCTACACGCCTTGAAGCTGCAACAGATCCTCGTTCAGATGGACGTGCAACAGTAACTACAGCAGGAACACAATGTCAGAAATAATAAACCAATGGCCAATAGTAGCGGCCTTAATAGCAACCGGTATTTTTGCCGGAATTTTAGCAGGACTTTTTGGTGTAGGCGGCGGTATTGTTATCGTACCTGTGCTGTATTTTTTACTGCAAGGTTTTGGCGTAAGCCCAGAGTCGGCAATGATGATAGCCACCGCCACATCACTTGCAACCATAGTACCTACTTCGCTTTCATCTATTCGCTCGCATCATAGCAAAGGGAATATTGACCTTGCGCTAATAAAATACTGGGCACCGTTTATATTAGTTATGGCGGTAGTCGGTAGTATTATTGCTCATACCGTTCGCGGTAACGCATTAGTGCTCATGTTTGCCTGCATTGCTATTTTAGTCAGTTTAAACATGTTATTTAGAGCCGGCGCACCCGCGCTTGTAAAACAACTGCCAGGTAAATTTGGTCAAGGCGTTATGGCAAGTATTGTAGGTGGTTTGTCAGTAATGATTGGCATAGGCGGCGGTACTATTGGCGTACCTATGCTAAACGCATTTAATGTACGCGCCCATGTTGCAGTAGGTACTGCGGCCGTTTTTGGTTTATTGATTGCGCTACCAGGTGTTATTACCTTATTAAGTATTGGCACAACGCCAACCGATGCTCCCCTAGGTACGTGGGGGTTAGTTAACCTCCCTGCCTTTTTTCTTATTATTCCGCTGACTATTTTATTTGCACCTATTGGCGTAAAAATTGGTAGCAAGCTGGATCAAAAACAACTAAAACGCGCTTTTGCCGTTGTCTTAATGATAACCGGCATTCGCATGCTCATTCAGACTCTGGGAGCCTAAAATATGTTTAATAACACGCAAGTTCAAACCTTAAACCCACCACAGCGTTTATTAATGGGACCAGGCCCAATTAATGCAGATCCTCGTGTTTTACGTGCTATGTCGGCGCAACTTATAGGTCAATACGACCCAGTAATGACCGGTTTTATGAACGAAACCATGGCGCGTTACCGCGAAATTTTTAAAACTAAAAACGAATGGACCATGCTAATAGATGGCACATCGCGCGCAGGGATTGAAGCCGTATTATGCTCAATTTTACGCCCAGGCGATAAAGTACTAGTGCCAATTATGGGGCGCTTTGGCCACCTACTTGCTGAAATAGCAGAACGCGTTGGCGCAAAGGTGCACACAATAGAAGTACCGTGGGGCGAAGTGTTTACGCCAGAGCAAATCGAAGAAGCCATTGTTGATGTAAAACCCCATGTACTTGCTATGGTACAAGGCGATACATCCACCACCATGAACCAACCTCTTGAGTATATTGGCGATATTTGCCAAAAGCACGATGTACTATTTTATTGCGATGCTACCGCATCTATTGTGGGTAACGAACTTCCTGTCGATGAATGGAAACTCGATGCACTTTCGGTTGGCCTACAAAAATGTTTAGGCGGTCCTTCTGGGTCAGCGCCATTAACACTAAGCGATAAATGCGCCGATTGGATCCAAAAACGCAAAAAGGTAGAAGCAGGCATTCGCACGGCCGACCATACCGATGGCACAGAACCCTTTGTGCGCTCTAACTATTTTGATTTAGGTATGATCATGAATTACTGGGGAGAGGAGCGCCTAAATCATCATACCGAAGCCACTAGCATGCTGTATTGCGCCTCAGAATGCGCCCGCATAGTCATTGAAGAAGGCGTGGATAACTGCGTAGCGCGCCACAAATTACATGGCGATGCCATGCTAACGGGCATTCAAGCACTCGGCTTAAATGTATTTGGCGATTTAACACATAAAATGAACAACGTACTGGGAGTGTATATACCCGAGGGCATTAATGCCGATCACGTACGCGGACAAATGCTAACCGATTTTGGAATAGAAATTGGCACCTCGTTTGGACCACTTCATGGCAAAATTTGGCGTATTGGCACTATGGGCTACAACGCCCGAAAAGACACCGTACTACAAACATTGGCAAGTTTAGACGCTTGCCTACATGCCAACGGTTACAAAGGCCCTAAAGGCGAGGCCGCCATTGCAGCCCTTGCTCACTATAAATAAAAAAAGGATTTAGCATGACGATTGTAAGCCCACAACACAGCCCTTTATTAGGTAAAGAACGTGCCAATACCCACGCAGCACGCGCTTTATCTCGCTGTAAAACCCTCAGCGCACTATCGCAAATGCAAGGCGGCATTCACCGAGTGTACTTATCAAAAGAGCACAAAGAGTGTAACGACGTTACTGCATCGTGGATGGTTGAGGCAGGCATGCAATCGTGGCAAGACGAAGTGGGCAACCTTTGGGGGCGGCTTAAATCATCAAACCCACATGCTAAACGTTTAATTATAGGATCGCACCTCGACACAGTACCAAACGCAGGTGCATTTGATGGTATTTTAGGTGTACTACTGGGGATAGAGATTGCAGCGCTTGCAAATAAGCTAAAGCTCGACCTGCCCTTTCATTTAGATGTAGTGGGCTTTTGCGATGAAGAAGGCACTCGCTTTGCCACAACTTTAATTGGCTCAAAAGCACTCGCTAACGAGTTTGACCCACAGTGGCTAAATATACAAGATACAAGCGGTATAACTATGCGCCAAGCCATGCTCGACTTTGGCTTAAACCCTAACGACTATGCAAAGGCCGCACTAAACAAAAACGAATTACTAGGTTACTGGGAAACTCATATTGAACAAGGGCCAGTACTCGAATCGGTTAATCAGGCGTTAGGCGTTGTAACGGCTATTGCAGGGGCAAAACGCGCCATGCTTACCCTAACAGGTCAAAGTGGTCATGCGGGTACAACCCCTATGAATTTACGTCAGGATTCCCTAGCTGGTTGCGCTGAATTAGTAACCGAAATCGAAAAACTAGCAAACAATGCTAAAAATGGCGAAGTTGCCACCGTAGGGCAAATACAGTCGCGCCCCGGCGCTACAAACGTGATTGCAGGCAAAACAACCATAAGCCTAGATGCACGCGCACAAAGCGACACCGATCTCGCTAACTTACT
Organism: Pseudoalteromonas sp. NZS71_1; assembly: GCF_015864305.1. Taxonomy (NCBI): domain Bacteria; kingdom Pseudomonadati; phylum Pseudomonadota; class Gammaproteobacteria; order Alteromonadales; family Pseudoalteromonadaceae; genus Pseudoalteromonas; species Pseudoalteromonas sp. NZS71_1. Next base: position 579,858 of record NZ_JADYXM010000001.1, read on the forward strand.
AAGCGCCATACAAAGCAGCGCTCAATCTATAGCAAGCAAACGCAATTTAACGCTTGATTGGCAATGGACTCATGCCGCCGATGCCGTTGCGTGTGATACTCAAATTCAGCATTTGTTTTCAAGCGCATGTAAACTCAATAACCAAGCATCGCCTTCACTTGCTTCAGGCGCTGGGCATGATGCAATGGCAATCGCGCCTATTTGCCCCATTGGCATGTTATTTATACGCAGCCCTGGCGGTATAAGCCACCACCCTGCAGAAGCAGTTATCGACAGCGATGTAACAAAGGCACTCAGTGTAATGTACAGCGCGCTTTTACTTTATGTGAAAGAGTGTGAGTGATTTTAAGGTAATCGAGTAAACCAAGTATATTAACTTGGTATGCTTAGGGGCTTAAACCTCCTCAAAGTCATTTGGAGGTTGTTACTAAATGCAGGAATATTCGTTATTTAAAGTAGATTTATCGGACTGCCCTTTGCTCTTTTAGGCTAAGGCGTTTATGTGAGCTATATACATGTTGAATGTTTGTACCATTAACCAAATATGCATCCATTTCAACGGTAATTAAACCCGATAATGGCTTGATTTCTAGAACACCCAACTCACCTAAATTTGCAGATAGTAAAGTATTATTCCTAATAGCTAACAAAGTTTTGTCAGTATCTCGTAAGTCACCATTCACATATAATTTAGCACCACTAAACCAATTGTTAATTATTTTAACTTTGATTGACTTAATAGTAAATTCAAAGGATTTTCTCATCAGATCTCCATATTCAGAAAATGTAATTATTATACTTTGTGTTCTTATGTGTTTGGCGCACAAACACTTTCGTTTAATACCCGCTTAGTCGATGCTGGGTAATCTTTTAGTGCAGCCAAAGGGCGAATTGGCCGCTGAACCAAATTACCTGAGCAGTTTGGGCACACGTTATTTAACAGCGTTTGGGCACAGCCAGAACAAAATGTGCATTCAAATGAACAAATAAAAGCCTCTGTGGACTGTGCAGGTAGATTCTTATCACAACATTCACAATTAGGTCTTAAATCTAGCATTTAGAGCTCCCTTTTATCCACCCAATGCTGAGTAAATATCTATTACCTTTTATAACTTTTGATACCTGATGCTCACTTACATCAGGGCGGAATAGCTTAACCCGCTTTGTTTCAAATATCGGATCACTGCAAATAAACTCACCACCCAAATCTGCTTTTTTAAGCACTATATTCAATCGATAGTGTTTACCAGATTCAACTTTGTCTGTGTGTGGTGCTATTTCACTTCCTTGTGGGAATTTAAGCAAATATGTATCAAATTTAATTGGCCACGTAGCACCACAAATCAACATTTTATCGTAGCCTGATTTTTGTCGGCCTCGCTCCCAACAAAATAATTTACTCAAAAAAAACATACAATCCCTCGAAACAGCTAACAAGCTGCAGGTTAACTCGTTTTTTATTTTTATTGATAAACAAACCATAGCCGAGTTCATATTTTGATTCAATCGATTATTGTATTTTACGTGGGATATAAAAGAGAGTTTTAATGGTGTTTTGATTGGCGTTTTAAAAGACATTATGGTGGCTATAATTACCTAGCAAATCAAAATATAGCCACCCGTTTTACTTTAATGCTTATTTAATCGTTACCTTTGCATCACTTACCCATGTTTCAGTTATAGCTTCATCATTTTTATCAACTAAATACGCGCGTATGTTCACCGGATTGTTGTTAGCTTGTTTGTAGTCAAACGCTAATCGCCATTGGTTTGTACCAACTACCGGATAAACTCCAATAGGTTCTAGTATTTCACCGTTGCTGGCTTCAACTATCGGCTTTATACCACTTTTGTTATCTAAGCCTTTAAATACTGGACCTTCAAAATCAATCACCATTTTGTTAACGCCTTCAGGAATTGGCTGGCCGGGAATTCCGCCTAAGCCTTGGCGAGTATTTACAACGCTTGCAAGGTTTTTTGATTTTGGATCGAGTGGACGCCACTCAATATCATAAGAAAAGGTAAACTCATCACCTTTGCGCGCCTCTTTTTCGGGCACCCAATAGGCCACAATGTTGTCAAACGTTTCATCTTTTGTAGGAATTTCGATTAACTGTACTGCGCCTTTGCCCCAATCGTCAGTAGGTTTAATCCACGCTGATGAACGCTTATTGTAAAATACGCCGTCGTCTTGGTAGTTATTAAAGTCACGATCTCTTTGGATTAAACCAAACCCTTTTGGGTTCTCATCAATAAAGCTATTGGTCGACACCGACTGAGGATTATTTAATGGGCGCCAAACGTATTGACCCGATCCTGTGTGAATAGCTAAGCCATCGCTATCGTGAATTTCAGGGCGCCAGTCTTTAGCTTCTGTTTTATCTTTTTGTGAGTACCAATACATACTAGTTAGCGGTGCTACACCTAAGCGTTCAACATCGGCGCGCATATACAAATTTGCCGTTACAGAGGTAATATGGCCTTTAGCTTCTTTGTTATCTTTGCTTAAACCAAATCGATAAGCACCAGTGATAGAAGGCCCTTCAAGCAATGCCCAAACAGACACACTTTCACCTTTTTTCTCTGCGGGGCCAATCCAAAATGCAGAAAAGCGCGGAAATTCTTCTGGCTGATTCATACCCGTATTAATTGCAATACCTCGGGCTGACAGTCCATATTGCCCCTCTGGCCCGTCGGTACGAAAATAAGACGCACCTAAAAAAGATATCCAATCTGGTTTCATATCTGGGCGCATTATTCTAAAGCCTGCAAATCCAAACCCCTCTGGGAGATCGTGAGCTGGGCTGTCATCAGGCATATCAAAAACGTCATTACTAAAAGGTACATTTTGAACCTGATTTTTATCATCTCGGATGTAAATACTTACTGGCTCAGGAAAATATCGGCCAGGGTAAAATAATTGTACGGGCGCCTTTTTTCCACTTGGGTATAAGGTTTCATCTTCTTTAAAGCGTATTTTCCAATGTTCGTCATACGTAATTTTATCGATTAACTCCGGCGCTGGCACCTTAGTTGGCGTATAGGGCTTTTCGGCTGAGGCTTTTGCCAGCGCTTTTAAATCTTCGAATGAAAACTCCGTTTGATCTACAGCTTCTGTCGCGTAAGACGACATCGAAGTGCTAAAAATAATTGCGATAAATAACTTTAATTTCATAAAAAGAATGTCCAATAAATTGAGTCAAATAAAAATGGGAACGCTGCACGAACGTATGTTTAACTTAAAGTTCTGTATGGATATTACGTGACGTAATATGAACTAGCGTTTACTAAAGTATCCTTATTTGACTACAGGACCTCCCATAATTAATTTGTTTTTACGGGAATTGGTTTTAAGGGAAATTGCACGCGTTTAATGATATCGCTGAAGTGAAAATAAACGGAGATTGCGCTGTTTATTGGACGAAGCCGTCAAGAGGTATGGATATATTTAGGTTTTAGTTGCCCACTATTCCAAGGCAAATATTTGTAGAGTGGCTGGTTTTTCTATTCGTTGTAGTTACATAGTTGATTTGGGCTAAAGCGTATTATAAGCAGTAATAAGTGAAGGATAAGCCTATATAGAACTCTGGTATTTAAATCGATAAGGATTACATTTAGGTGTTGAAAACAAAGAGGCTCACCACTTTTAAAATTTGCAATTAATAGCTAAATTTGACTAGTCGTCCACCTCAGGGCGTGTTGTTACGTGTTTGTTCATCGTAGCTAAAAGATCTTCTTTACATTTATCAGGTTTCAACGACTCAGGGTTGAAAATTATGGCAAGTACTTTATCAACATATACATAGATTGAACCATTAACTTCTTCGATATGCTCTACAACATCCCAGTTATAAAAGTTATAACCATATTGGTGGATTTCTTTTATACCATCAGCGCTTATTTCAAACTCTTTAGGACCAATCATTATTCCATTTTCATTTGGTGTAAAACATTGTGCAATTTTCACTTCCATAAATTTACTGAGAGCGACGTAAATAAAAAATAAAATGGATAATGTGAAAACAGAAAAGAACAACTTATTTTCTATTCCGCCAGACTGAAACTGAAAGAAAGACATAAAACTAAAAGTTAGCACCAACCAAAGACACACATTTTTAAGCATGGGTATCCATGTATAGGATTTCAACGCCTTGGATGCTGTGTGAGCGTAAAAAGCGTCATAGTCGGCTTTAGATGTTTTAATTTTAAGATTCAAAAGATTCTCCATAATCTGAGATACGTATAATTAGCCTGTAGATTAACTCGTTTTTTATTTTTTATTGATAAACAAACCATAGCTGAGTTCCTATCAACTTAAAATCAATTTACCCATGCATTTATTGACCGTAATATTCCGCTTTTTATTTTAAAGAGAATCAGGCTTAATAAAGCCAAGTTGTTTACCATTCTATAATTGATAATTTCCGTAACGGTTAGAATAAGGTCACCCTAACTGCCCTTCATCATTAGTCATTCAAAACGCCTTTAACTGTATTATTTTTTTAAGACGTTTTTTAATGACCTTTTGCTCGCAATAAAGCCCGATAAAACCACCAACAGCAATTGAAGCCACAACCAACAACCAATATAAAGAGCTGTTAGATTCCTGAATACCCGAAATATAAAGGTATAAGTTGAACGGGATAATAAAAAATAAGCTACCTAGTACTTTAATGAATTCCCTAAAAAGCTCTGTATCAGACTTTGCTTTGTCGATATGAGAGTTAATAGTTTCATTTGATATCTCATTTAGCTCTGGGTATGTTTTTTGTAACCAATTTAAATAATTCAATTATGCATCCTTGTATTTTTATATCTAGTACTGCCTTAAATAGGCAAAATATATTTGCTAAAGTAAGCGACATAGCAGTAAAAACCAGATTTTTTTTGTTCTGCTTTACGACTTGTTATACGTTTTTACTACTCACTATTAGATTACAAGCTATCACCACATCAGATCGGTAATACTCTACAATTTCAGCTAACTCTTTATCTGATTTAACTAAGAACTCAGCGGAACATCTTTCTCTAACATGAATTAAAGGTAAATGATCTGTATCAGATGAAATTACACCAAATACATGAAACTCAGTATTCCAGCATTGACCATACTTTTTATTTCCAATTTGACAAAGATTCATAACTATATTTAAGTAATCATCATCGCTTTCAAGTAATTTGGTAGCAAGTCTAATTGCATCATCAAACATTTTATTTACACCGAGCTTTAGAAGCGTATAACGAGGCTGTAGAATAGCTCTAACAGCCAAATAATAGTAAGTTAAAATAGAGACGCAGAAAAATGTTATTTGTCCTAGTTTATTACTTGTTATAAACCATTAACTACCAAATTCTCGGCTAACAATTGCTGCGGGGACAATATCTTCTGGTAGATCACTAGAAGCCTTTTGAGCAAAGTCACCAGCCATACCAAATACTTTGTCAACTGGATCGACTTTCACTCCGTTTTCGACAGCTAACTCCAGAAGTTTCTTGCCGATATCGTTACAAGAACTAACCCAGTTTTTTGGTAATTTCCCCACAGTGATTTTAGGCTGACAAACTAGTTTAAAAGTTTCTTTACCTTCTTGTGTTTGAATTGAAACATCAACGAACCCACTTTTATATGGGTTAGCGAATACACTAGAACTAACCAGAATTATTGCTCCGACAAATATTTTTTTCATGACACTTCCTTATGGTTTATAACGGGCCTATAGATTGGCTCGTTTTTTATTTGTTTTTATTGATAAACAAACCATAGCTGAGTTCCTATTTTGGTTCAATCTTTTACTGTATTTTACGTGGAATATAAAAAGAGTTTGGTGTTGTTTTAATTGACGTTTTGGAAGGAATTACTGGAAAATTTGGTGTGGGTGTTTTTTACTCTGATGGGCAAAATATATTTGTTAAAATAAGTGATGCAGCAGAAAAAACCTAGCAGTTGAGGATCATCATAACGTTGGTAATATCCCACTTTTATTTTAAAGGAAGTTAGGCTCAATGAAGCCGAGTTATTTACCATTTTTTAATAAAAATTGTTGTCGTCTATCGGGCTACCAATTACTACTTTCATCTTGTCAATACAGCTCAGACTTTTGCGTGATGCACTTTCATGGATGTAACCTAACTCACTGCTATCATTGATAATTGACGTAAAAGTCAGAATGGGTGTCATCCTAACTTTTAGCGCTTGCTGCCCACCTCAGCGCGTGTTGTTATATGCCGCTTTAAACTTACTATAAAGCAACTTCCATTTTAAAGTAAGAAACATCAGCCTTATAAAAACGTTCCCCGTATGGCTGCATACCGAAGCGCTGATAGAAACTTAAAGCTGATTCTCTAGCATCACACCAAAAAAAATTTACAACCGTATTATTAAGAGAGTGAAGAATAAACTTTAGCATTTGAGAGCCAATGCCTTGCCCTTGATAATCAGTTTTAGTAGCAAACTTACGTAGGCGAGCTTTATCTGATTTTATGTATACGGAGGCAACACAAACAAGCTCGTCATTAACAAAGGCACCAAAATGCATTGCGTCATGATCGCCATCAACATGGCAATATTCCGGAGGCTTGTTTGGCCAAAGAACACTTTGTCGAAGCGGGATTGTTTGCTCCCAGGAAATATTGCGAATTTCCATATGATTTTGCAGAGCCTCCATTGGCTTATAACGAGCCTGTAGATTAACTCGTTTTTTTATTTGTTTTTATTGATAAACAAACCATAGCTGAGTTCCTATTTTGGTTCAATCTTTTACTGTATTTCACGTGGAATATAAAAAATTGTTAGCTGTTGTTTTAATTGGTGTTTTGGAAGGTATTACGGGAAAGTTTAGTGTGGTTGGCTTTTTACTCTTTCTTTCATTGTAGCTCAGCTTTTTGCGTGATTCATTTTTATAAAACTCACTTAACCCGCTGCTTTAATTTATTATTTATGTAAAAGTTAGAATGAATTTCATCCTAATTCTTTAGCTTTTGTTTAACTCTATTTTTGAAACGTAAAATACAATACCAGCAACAAGGCCTACTATAGAAAATAAAAACAATTGTAAAAAGCTATATCCATAACCTATTAACGTAATTGAACCATTTTCGACCAATACCTTACCATTAATAATTGAGCTATCTAAACCTGAAGGGAAAACAAAAAAGAAAGAAACTAAGCAAGTAGATATAACTGAAGATTTGAGCACTGTATTTAGCGAATAATCACAACTTTTAGTGATAAATTTATAAATTGGAAATGCTGTTACTGGAACTAAAATTAGAACAACTATTAACGTCCAAATAAATATACCAAAAGGAATAATAGTAAATTTCATTTCAATTGCCATTGGCGCTAAAAATGCAACAACTAAAGAGGCTAAAATAAAGCTAAATATTGTTCTCAACTCGAAACCCTCTTAGAAAGCTAACGCCTGCCATAACCGATTTGTGGCGCTCTTGTACTAATCCGGTTAATGGTTTTGTTATATAGCGTCAGCGTCAAGTCCAAATTTTTTCTTGTTTAAAACTAGCGCTGCCAGCACAGTTACTCCTAACACTGTACCAACAGGGAACATGAAGAGTAACAATGTTGAATATATTATTAGTGCCCAAAAAAGCCACTTAGTTCGATAGTTTAAGCCCACAACGGAAAATGTTAAAAAGCAAAGTGCAACTAAAAATAAGATGAACCCTGTTACTGTAGACAAAGCTGTTGATGACATTTCTTCTTGTGATATTTTAGGTTCATTACTTCCAAACAGCGTTATCTCTTGAAATGAAGAGGACATAATTAAATACGAATCAACAATTCCCCAAAGAGGTGCCCAGAAAAGCAATAATCCCAAAACTGCGACGTATTTCCCTATAGTTTCCTTGTTCATCATCTCTCCTCACGTTGTTACATAACGAGCCTGTAGATTAACTCGTTTTTTATTTGTTTTTATTGATAAATAAACCATAGCTGAGTTCCTATTTTGGTTCAATCGATTACTGTATTTTTACGCAGAATATAAAAGGGTTTGATGTTGTTTTAATTGGCATCTTGTAAGGTATTACGGGTGGTTGAACAGCTTTAATTTAGGTTGAAAGGGCTTACTCTTCTTAGTGCGTAGCAAAATTTAGGATGGATGATGTCAAATTATTTTGTTATGTTTTTTTGTACAGATAATACCTAAACAAAAAGGCTTGGAATAATGCCGCCAAACCTAATATTTGAGGGGTGTTATTAAACAAGCCATCAACCACAACTATTAGTGGTATTGCGATATAAAAAGCATAAGAGCCGTTAGTGTACTTTTTTGAAAACCAGTGAACAGGAAAGCCAACCACTAACCAACCAACGATAGAAATTAGTAGGTAAACGCCAATATAAAGTAAAAAAGTAACGGCAAGTCCAGAAATATCACCAAGTGATGAAGGTGCCAGCCCATTGAATAAAAACCATACAGGGATTCCTATACCAACATAGCCAATACTTTTTATTACAGCATTATCCCAGTTACTTGAATTCAACTACGGACTCCCTGAAAACATAACGAGCCTTTAGATTAACTCGTTTTTTATTTGTTTTTATTGATAAACAAACCATAGCTGAGTTCCTATTTTGTTTGTAATAATGTTCACCAAGAGCAAAATGTATTTTTATCTTATTTTAATTATTCTTATTGGCTACTGGTTAAATAGCCTTTCGCATTTTATTTAATAACTCGTAGCATGCTTTATACAACAGTATTTCCATGTCTTCGTTATGATACAAAGGACCCCAACGAAAAAAGCCTCTTAAGCTAAATTTTTTAGCTATGAATTCGCGCCACGTAACAGATTTAGAAACGCTGAACGTTTTAATCGTTTTGTTGTGTTTAATGTTATACAAGCGCGATACTAACTTAACTTTTGGTCGCCAAAATAGCGGAATAATAGCTGTATCAAAATCTATAGTGAATGCATCACCACCATGCAAAGTAACTATAACAACATCTAAACCAATATCTGACTTTTTAGGCTCTTTAATAGACGAAATACTGTGAAGACAAAAAATATCTTCAAGCTTCTTGTGCATATGATCTTGTAGTGAATCGCCCGTTATATAAAAAAACGACTCTACCTTAGAAAAATGGCTGTTATTAGCTACAGCTAACGATCCCAAATAAACATTTGGCTTTTCAGAGCTAAACCAATCGAATAGCAAATTTAAATTCCTTTTTTACTTATGCCGAATAAATAGGCCGTAAGGTTGTTATCTAAGGTTAGGATGAAAGAGCAAAAACCAGCTTTTTTTGTTCTGCTTTACGATTTATTTACCCTCAACTCTTTTACGACGTAATTGAATACCAAGTAATGTCCCTAATAAAACAGCAATAACATGCAGAAAAGCTGGAATTAAATATATCAGAGGATCCATTGATATTTCTAATAAAATGTATAGTAAGGCACCGACACTTAGATCAATAAACCAATAAACCGCCGCAACTAAAAAGGCTTGTTTATAGGGGCTCACTGTTTGCTTATAGCCTAGGTAACAATAAACGATTAAAGAGGTTACAAATCCGAGGACGTAATAAGTAAAAGTTAATGAGGTACTTTGAGTCATTTCATCAAAGCCAACAATCTTTGTTGCTATTGTTGATAAAGCAACTAGCAATAAATACAAGCCTACTGAAAAGAGTACAATCCTAGAGTATTTCACGATAATCCTTTAGCAATACAACGAGGCTGTAGAATAGCTCTAACAGCCAGATTCAATTAATTAGTTTCTTTAATCTTAACGAGCCTGTAGATTAACTCGTTTTTTATTTTTTTGATAAACAAACCATAGCTGAGTTCCTATTTTGGTTCAATCGATTACTGTGCTTTTACGCAGCATATAATGAAGTGTTTGGTGTTGTTTTAATTGGCGTTTTGGAAGGTATTACTGAAAAATTTAGTGTGGGTACCTTTTTACTCTTTCTAGAATGAGCAGGATTATCTGTGCGTTATTTATTTTGGGCTAAAGCACCGTTAATTGACCAAGATAGTTGGCAGCAAGGAGCCAAAGGAAAGCCCTATAATACCATCATCAGATCATTGGCATTTAAGGGGATACGAATACTATTTAGGTGCTGGAAAGCACATAGCCCTACGATGAATCAACTTACTTAACTGCATTAAAAAGTAAGGGATCACCGCTGTTAAAATTTGCGGTGGAAAGTGAGCTTTAGCGCTTGCTGTCCACCTCAGGGCGTGTTGTTAGTTTTATTTTGTGCTGATTGAAAATAATGAACCGACTCTCCAATCGATATTATCCCCGATTGCTGACGCTGTTTTATGCAATGCTGCGGAAAATTATCTCCTGAACCACAGATACCACAATTTTGGCACTCACATAGATAAGTTTTGTTCTCTAATTTATAGACATTTAACTCTTTTTCACCACATTGAGGGCAGTAATCAACCGACTCAAAAAATTGTTTCTTTTGCATTTGAAGCGCATCAATAGCCTTTTTCCTTGTTTTCGCTATTAAAGCAAATGCATCTGCATTCATATCTTTGATATCAGAGTCAAATTTTTCTTTTGCTCTTTCTGCTGCGATCGGTGGTTGAAGTGCTTCTTCAGGGAGATCTTCGAAATAATCAGACCATTCGCCCATATCCATTCATCCTTTTTAATGTACACACTTTGATAATAAACCTAACGCCCGGCTAAGCCGCCGAAACGGAGTTGGTTGTTTTGCGCAGTTTGTTAGTGTTTTATATTTGATCTAACTCGTCTTTCATTTGCTTACGAATGTTGTCGCGTACGAAGATAATCTCTCGACCTTGTTCTTCAGCTTTTATCTGAAGCGGATACAAAATGGTCTGATTTGCCCAAAACTCAGGGCTTGCCATCATTTCCAACATTTCTTGCGCGGTATTAGTAGCTTCGCCTACTTTAGCTGTGAGTTGATCCAGATGATCATCTAAAACTTCTGAAGAAATTAGACGTATGCTATTAGTTTCTGTGGTGAGTTTTAAGTGCTCTTGGTTTAGCTCACCAAATAAACCCATCATGCTCTGGTTAAACTCAGCGATGCCTTCATTTTGGGTTGACTCATCATTAATTAAATAATTTTCCATAAACTTTGAGTAGATTGGGCCAAAACGCTCCATGAAAATCTCATTGCTTTTGGCATGGAATTTATCGAGAAGAGTAAAGAATTTAGCAAATTGAATCTTCTTTTCTTCGTACTTGTGTTTTCTTAACTCAATATTAAGGGCGTTATCCTTTTTAAGATCCTCGAGCTCTCTAGTATATTTAATCTGAACTTGCTGCTTCTGGTCTTCTAAGCTTTCAATATCTTCTTTTAACGCTCGATTCTTGCCTTTCTCTTTACCATAGGCAATAAAATATCCTGAAGCTATTCCAAGTAGAAATGATATTAATCCAATTATGTATTCCATTCGATTCTCGATCTCAGATGAACACTAACGCCTCAATGACAGGCAAAATTTGGTTAGCTAAAATACGAGCGGAGCAAGATAGACAGCCGTATTTTATCCTTTTTTATTAACTTGTTAGCGCGTACTTTGCTGAACTTTCGGTTTTTCCCATGCAAGAATGCTTACACAGTAATTTACGCCAACCACCAAATACTCAGTTACCTTTGCATTATCTGCTAATAGAAAACCATTTCTATTCTTTTCTAAGTCGAACCAACCATCAGAATTTATTTCATGAAGCCAACCTGCTTGTAAAGAACAATCAGGCCAAAACTCTAGCAAGTCACCTTCATCTAAAACCCGAAAACCTGCTGGATCTTCAAAAATAATATCGATTTTATCACCATCGATAGATATTGTGATCTCTAGAAGTTCAACATCAAAATTGAGGTTTATCACCTCAATCGTGTTTGTTGAATTATCAAACTCTATAACTTTAGATTTCACCAAAACCTCTGAGTACCGCTAACAGCTTATTGACAACATTTGGGGGTTATAACACCCCAAAATGGCGTATATTACATTGTTTAATAATTCCACTAAATAACTTTAATGTAAACAAGTGATTAGGCATGTTATAAAAAGGTCTTTGTTATTTTTCACCAAAACGATTTTTAATGATGTTATCGGACAAAATTAAAACAGCTGTTTATTTAAACAGCTGGCTCTGTAAGTTAGCTTTATTTATGTAGCTACCTTTTACGACCATAATTAACAAACGTACGGATACTAAGCGCTAGTTAAGGCTTATTGAGGCTTACTTATACTGGTTTAGCATTGTTATACGCTTTAATAGTTGGCGTTTAGCCTTATCTGGTGGAAAAACTCGATTATAAAACAGAGGAAAAAGTAATAGGAAAATTTTGGCTTTATGTATTTAGCGCGTAATTAGCTAAAGCATTGGTTAGATAAGCGAGCCATAAACATATTGATTGATACAGACTCGCTGGGGTGTTTGTAATAAAACGAATGAGTGAGGTGTTTACTTTACATCAAATTTCACGTGGTCAAAGTATGGATTTTTCTCACGCGCTTTAAGTACGCTGATTGTAGTAAGCACAATGAGTTGCAGCTCGCTATTTACGTTAACAACTATGCATTCGTCTCTATTAGCATTGCGTTTTGTGTCAGTTGCTACGCCACATACACCATCACCATTTTTTAATATAAGCTCAATGCTTAAATGGTGCATACAGGCAATTTCGATGTAGTCGTATTGGTTGCAACTGATCATAACGTCCTCTTTATATTATTTAGTCGGTTTAAAAATCATTAAAAAAGCAATAACAACAAGGTTGGCTATATACCAAAGATCTTTAATTACAAACTGCCCTAAGCGCTCCAATAAAGTGGAAGAACTAAATGCACCGGTGGCGGTAATTAAGAATGTTTGGGTCATCATAAATACGCTTAAACACGCTAAGCCACTTACAATAATTAGCTTTTTATTATTTAAAAATAGCCCTAAGCCCAATAACACAGCAAATAATACATCAAACCCGCCAATCACGTTAGACGCGCCTTGTACGCTAAATACCGTGTATAACCACGACATAAACGGTGAGGTTTCTACTAAACTTACAATGCCTTTTGCTTCAAACTCATAAAACTTCATGCCGCCGATCCACAATAAAACCATAGCAACCGGTATAAAGTTTAAAAGTACGTGTTGTTTGTCGGTAAGCTTGTCTTTATAAAATAAAAACAAATACAAAGGCACTACAGCAAAGTATTTAATTATGCCCTGCCCACTACCAATGATTGGAAAGCCGCCAAGTTGAGCCATCCAACGGTTACTGGCAAACAAGGTAAGTAATGCTACTAAACTTATAATTGCTGCAAATAAAAGTGCTGCCGTAGGTTTCATTAGCTTAAGGTGAGCGAGCACGGTGGCAAACGCTAAAGCAACCATAAATGAGCCACTAATCAAACCTAATGCAGATACAGACATTAGCGAATCAACGCCATAAAAACTAAACGTAGCCGTTAACGTGTTAGAGTTTGCTCCTAGCGCAAACGATAAGCCAAGTAGTAAAAAGCTACTCGCTAATAAAAAAGTAATTACGTTGTTGGTTAGTTTTAAGTTCATTGTATTTCCAAGTATTCGTTAAGACTTACAAAGACCTTACGAGCCGATAAAACAATTCAAGCTAACTCTTAAAAAATAAGAGTTGATTAAGCACAACGTAAGCTCTCATAGGGTAATTTAATCATTCACTTTAGTTTATGGTTTGTTACCTCTTTATAAATAAAATTAAATAAGTCTAATATTCATAGTTATTCATATGATGTGTGTCATTTTTTTTATTATAAAATGAAGTAGAATAACGTTGCCTTTTCAATACACAGAATGCATGCATTTCTAAAACTTAGGGACATTTTTTAATGAAGGGTACTGATATTCGAGTTACCTCTGGACTGATTTCTATAGCCATTGTTTTACTACTTTGGTTTGCTGTACCGCCTCCGCAAGGTGTTACCGAAAACGCATGGCATTTATTAGCTTTATTTATTGGTACTGTAGTTGCCATTATTGGTAAAGCAATGCCAATCGGCGCCATTGCTATTTTAGCTATTACCTCTGTTGCGTTAACTGGCGTAACTAATGACAGCCCATCTGGCGCTATTAAAGATGCATTAAGTGGCTTTTCTAATTCATTAATTTGGTTGATTGGTATTGCTATTATTATTTCTCGGGGTTTAGCTAAAACTGGTTTGGGAAATCGTATTGGCTATAATTTTATTTCTCTTTTTGGTAAAAAAACAGTTGGTATTGGTTACGCACTCGCACTTTCTGAACTTGTTATAGCGCCTGTAACTCCAAGTAATACCGCGCGAGGCGGCGCTATTATTCACCCAATAATGAAGTCGATAGCAACAAGTTTTGGCTCGTCCCCTGAGGAAGGCACCTCTCGTAAAATTGGGCACTACCTTGCTTTAGTTAGCTACCATATAAACCCTATTACATCAGCTATGTTTATTACGGCAACTGCGCCAAACCCGCTAATTGTAAAGCTTATTGCTGATGCTACCGGTGCAAATATTAGTATTACATGGGGTACGTGGGCGCTCGCAGCGCTTGTTCCTGGTTTGCTATGTATTGCCCTCGTGCCTTTGGTTGTTTATGCCATTTACCCACCTGAAGTTAAAAGTACGCCCGACGCTAAAACCTACGCAGAATCTAAATTAACTGAAATGGGCCCAATGAGTTACGGCGAAAAAATAATGGTGGGTGTTTTTGCTATGCTGCTTGTTTTATGGGCCGGCGTACCTGCAATGATTTTAGGGGCTGACTACGCGGTTAATACCACAGCAGTGGCTTTTTTAGGTTTGTCGGTTTTATTAGTGACTGGTGTATTAAGCTGGGACGATGTACTTAAAGAAAAGTCTGCGTGGGATACCGTTGTTTGGTTTTCAGCATTAGTAATGATGGCCACTTTTTTAAATAAACTAGGTTTGGTAACGTGGTTTTCAACACTTGTTGAGAGCAACATTGCGCAACTGGGCTTTGACTGGATTGTATCGGCCATTATATTGGTAGCTGTGTATTTTTATGCTCATTACTTTTTTGCCAGTACCACAGCACATATTACTGCTATGTTTGCCGCATTTTACGCCGCAGGTTTGGCGCTTGGCGCACCGCCTTTATTTTTAGGTTTACTGTTAGCTGGCGCTTCATCACTCATGATGTCGTTAACGCATTACGCAACAGGCACATCTCCCATAGTGTTTGGCTCAGGCTATGTATCACTAAAAGACTGGTGGGTAATGGGCCTTATAATGAGCGTTATTAATTTAAGTGTATGGGGAATTATTGGCGGGCTTTGGTGGAAAGCACTTGGGTATTGGTAGTATTGCCTTTGTTAGTTTGGTTTGCACATTTATTGCTGCGTACTTGAGTTTAGTACAAACTCAAGTACTTCAGCTCTAAAAATATAAACATTAGCGCTGTTATAAGGGAGTATCATTGTTTTTAAATTCATAAAGGCATATATTCAGACCGAGACTACTTATTAAGCCTCAGAAAACTGACTATGGTTGAACACTTAGAAAATGCCGGGTTATTTTTAATACCAATTCGCTTAATTAAGTAATCTATTTTGAGGCTGGAAAAACGTGTTGATAGCTAGGCAAAAAATTCGCTATTTAGTTGTTCTAAATGAGCATTTTTTAACGCAGGTAGCGACACGTTTAGCCCCGCAAAATGATTAAGTATTATTGCGGATTGGTATAACTGCGTAACAGCATGTTTTAAGGCTTGATAATCAATATGACTGCTCTCATCTTATAGTTATAAATGAGGTACCAATTGGTACTTTAAAATACCAAACGCACGCTCAATACGTTGAAATAATGCAATTACAAATACATCCACTGCATCAAAATAAAGGGTATGGGAAAGCTGTTATTGAACAAGTTATTACAAGTGCGCAGTCAAAACCGATTAAACTCACAGTACTTAAAAACAACCCAGCATTAGAACTTTATAAGCGGCTGGGTTTTACTATAGCGGGTGAGGATAATTACGAGTACCACATGCAAACGCGAGCTACTCGTAGCTAAAATTAGTCGCTTTGATCTCTGAAGTCTTTTTTTCTGAAAATAGTTAAATGCCAACCCCAATGCAAAGAGCCTAATCTTAAAAAAATAGTCGTGAAAAATGAGCCTAAAATACACCAAATGTAATCTACATTAAGGCTAAATAAAGCAGCATAAACTGCACCACCCGCTAAACACGCAGAGGCGTATGGTTCGCTGCGCATAACAGTTGGTACCTCACGGCAAATTACGTCACGTATTAAACCACCAAATATACCTGTAGTGATACCCATGGTAATTGCGACCACCATGCCAGAGCCATTAATGAGTGCTTTTTCTATCCCCATAATATTAAATAACGCCATACCAACAGCGTCTACCAACAAAAAGTAGTAATTATTAACGCGCGGTAAGTATCGAATAAATGCAATTGTTGCTATAACGGCCCCATAGGTTGAATATAAATACTCGGGGGTAGCAATCCAAAATACCGGTTTGTTTAAAAGTATATCTCTGAGGGTACCGCCCCCTAATGCTGTAACGGTTGCCACCACTACTACGCCAAAGCCACTAATGTTTTTTTCATACCCAAGCAATGCCCCTGCAACAGCAAAAAATGCGACACCGAGTAACCCTAGTACCATAAAGTATTCAGCAGTCATGGTAATTCCTTTTTAAAATTTATAAGGAGTTGTTTCAACTTACGTGCCAAAAAAACGAGTGAATACAAATAAATTTATAATTTAAGTAATTGAAATTTATAAACTTATTATATGTATTAAAAAACATTAGCTATGTGATATTTATAGAAGGCTTAACAAGAGTAATTATTTAAATTATGGGTAGTTTTTACACGTTAAAGTACAGAGGGATTTTGTTACAGAGTTGCAGTCGAGCACTTTTAAATCTTAAGCAAAAATTAAATGAGCAATAAAGCTATTACCAATATCACAAAAATAATAGGCAATATTGTATGTTGCCAGTTTTGCTCTTTATTTTGATCATAGAGTGTTTGCATTGAGCTTTTATCATTGTTAGTAAAACTATGCTGGCACTGCTTACAGCTTTGGGCTTTTATGCTCACCCAAGTACCACATTTAATACATGCGTAACGCCTTGCCAGTTTATCAAACTCGTTTGTTTTTATAAACATTCTCATGTATCACCTCATTGATTTTCGCTGCGGTAAGAAAACCAATGAATAATATATGTTGAGTAACAAATTAAAGAAGCCGCTAGTGCTAAAATTAGCTGTGTGTTGTTTTTCATAATCATCCTTGGTTACTAGTCAAAAAAAATCGGTAAGGTTTTTTTAATTATATTAACAATTTAGTGAAATACGCCATTTTGTAACTTTTGCTAATCAAACTTAAATCCGGGTAATTTTTTTTGCCTAGGCAAAGCTGCCATAATTAATATCCTGATTAATCTACATAACTCACTTTTGTTCCCGCTAAATGATCATGTAAACATCGTTTATCTTTTCCAAATATAAATAATGGATTAACAAAACCAGCTATAAACTGACCTACCGAAGGGACAAGTGATAATAGTTGCATAGAAAGCATGCGTTTAAAGTAAATTGTAGTAAAGCTTGCTTGTGTACCGTCTAAATTTTCAATACGGATAGACATTAAAGATTTACCAATTGTTTGTCCGCGTTGGTACATAAGGTAACCATGAAGCACTAACGTGCTAAATATGCCATAACCTAGCAAACCTGCAGATAAAGTAAGTGTTGGTTGGCTTAAATTATCAAACCCTACAAGCATGAATACAGGTATAAAACAAACAACACCTAAAACGCCATCAACAATAGCAGCCACTAGCCTATCTGAGCGCGTTGCTTTTTCCCCTGCTACTTTTGATACAATATTTTCAGATGGGCTCTGTTCTTCTCGCGTTTTAATTAAGTCGTCTATTTCTTTTGCTCGATCTGGGTAGGCTTCGCGATCTATAGCTCTCGCTGATGAGTAAAGCTCATCTAAAGTGTAGGTAGAAAAATCAATTTTAGAGTCCATAAAAGCTAAGTCCGTATCTTCTTTTTATCGTAATTTAACATAATTAATTTATGTTATTCAATTATTTATGTGTTTTTAATAACATACCATAACGTGTTGGCGTTTTTACAATTTGACCTGCAAGCGTGCTGGTATGTCCTGCTAAATCTAGCGCATCAGCAGGCTCTTTTATATTCATTATACCTATCAGCTTAATTAAGTGAGCTATTTTGAGATAAGAAAATCGTGTCGATAACAAGGCAAAAATTTCGCTATTTAGTTGTTCTATATCAGAAATTTTTAACACAATTAGCGTCAGATTCAAGCCCTTAAATTGATCAAGTACTATTGCTGATTGGTATTATACGGCCATTAAAAAACATGTCCCCTTGGTCAGGTTTAACCACATCATAAAGCATTTTCATTAATGTGCTTTTACCAGCCCTATTTTCCCCTTTAGATTTAAATAGTAAAAGCATTCGCTTCACCGTGCCTTATTTTTAAGGCTACTCCGTTATTACCTATACCTCGACAATTTAACCCAACCGCCCTTAACTGACCAAGCGGTCAACAATGGCATAGTAACTGCAATAAGCTAATTAAAGATTAAAAAGTATTTTTGTTACCCGTGCGCAAACAACAAGAAAAAACATACGCCAAGCCTTTATGTATCAGGGCTTTATAAAAATTAAGGGGGTCTGTGTGATTCAATTTTTATTAAATAACACGCCAATTGAAGTACAAGAATGCTCGCCAAGTCTCACCATTTTGGACTGGCTTCGCACCAAAAAAGGGAAAGTGGGCACCAAAGAAGGCTGTGCAACTGGCGACTGTGGCGCGTGCACAATTTTAGTGGGTGAAGAGCGTATAAATGCAAACGGGCAAGCTAGTTGGCAATACAAAACAATGAACAGCTGTTTATTGTTATTAGGTAATGCGCATGCAAAACATATAGTAACGGTAGAGGCTGTGACTACTGGTTTATACCCAAACTTAACCGATTTACACCCCGTACAACGTGCACTCGTTGAGTGCCATGGTTCGCAATGTGGTTTTTGCACGCCCGGTATAATAATGAGTTTGTTGGCTCTTTATATTAATGAACCAACGTACCCTGGTAAAAAAGCGGTTATTCATGCACTTGCCGGTAACTTATGCCGTTGTACAGGTTATAGCCCAATATTACTTGCAGCCGAAAAAGCCTATAGCTATGAGCGTAAAGCTGAACCGTACTCAGCAATGGCCGCTCAATTTAAAGCATCACTTAATACGCAATATGATGACGATATTCCATTTTTAAAAAATGGTCCTCGCAAATTTTACTTACCACAAACGGCCCAGCAACTTGTTGAGCTAAAAGCGCTTTATCTTTATGCACATTTAGTTGCTGGTGGCACCGACTTTGCCATTGAGCTTAGCCAAAACATGCTCTTACCGGATGTAATTATCTCCCTTAGCCAAGTAAAGGATCTTTGCACCTTGGCAGATAATAACGGTGAGTTACACATAGGTGCAGCGCTACCTTATAGCCAATTTGTTGAGGCATTTTATAACCATTACCCAGAGTCAAAAGAGCTATTTGAACGCTTAGGATCAAGCCAAGTACGTAACAGCGGCACACTAGGTGGCAGCATAGGGAATGCCTCTCCGATTGGCGATCCCGCTCCACTTTTAATCGCTCTTAATGCATCAATGGATTTATTAAGCAGCGCTGGTTCGCGCACTATTAAAGTTGCCGACTACTTTATTGATTACAAAAAAACAGTTCTTAAAAGCGATGAAGTAATTAGTAAGTTCACCATCCCAAAGCGCCCAGAGTCGCTAAAACTGGCCTGTCATAAAATATCAAAACGCTTTGAAGACGATATATCTACCGTGTGTTTGGTGCTTGCTATAGAGCATTCACAAAACATGATTACTCAAGCCCGCTGCGCTATGGGCGGTATGGCAGCTATTCCTAAGCGCGCGCAGCATATTGAGCAAAAGCTGGTATCTCAATCATTACAAGTAAGTAGTTTTATAGACGCAGCAACGGCTATTAACGATGACTTTACGCCCATGAGCGATGTAAGAAGCAGTGCGCATTATCGCATTACGGTAAGCAAAAACTTATTACAACGCATTGGTATTGAGTTTTGTGAGCCGCAAGCACGCAACAATAACAACATTGCCATTACGAGGATCTCACATGCGTCACTTTGAAATGGATAAACTAAAAGCCCAAGGTGGTAGCGTTGGGCAATCTAAATATCACGAAAGCGCTATTAAACAAGTTTGTGGCAGTGCAAATTTTGCCGACGATAACCCTGAGCCTTACGGCTGCCTGCATGCCTACCCAGTGCTCGCCCCTGTTACAAGCGGCTTTATTAAATCAATTGATACAAGTCTCGCACTGGCAGTTAAAGGCGTTAAACGTATTTTATCGGCCGAAGATGTACCCGGTAAGCTTGATATTGGCCCGGTATTTCCTGGTGATGTATTACTCACTAGTCATGAAATTCAATACCACGGACAACCTGTGCTGGTAGTAGTTGCCGACACCTATGAAATAGCGCGCCGCGCTGCACGTTTGGTGGTTATAGAGTGCGAGCAAACTACGCCCATACTTGATATTAAAGAAGCCATTAGCAAAGAGCACTGGGTGAGGCCGCCCCATTCACTTAACCGTGGTAACAGCGAACAAGCCATTAATAACGCAGCCCACCAGCTTAAAGGCGAAATAAACATAGGCGGGCAAGAACACTTTTATTTAGAAGGCCAAATAGCGCTGGCGCAACCTGATAACGACGGGGGCATTCATGTTCAGTGCTCTACGCAACACCCTACTGAGGTGCAGCATTTAGTTGCTAAAATTTTAAAAAAGCCATTTAGCTTTGTAAACGTAGAAACCCGCCGTATGGGCGGTGCTTTTGGCGGCAAAGAAACCCAAGGCGCGCCATGGGCATGCCTTGCAGCGCTAGCGGTTTACCACCTTGGCTGCGCAGTAAAAATGCGCCTAGCCCGCAGCGACGATTTTAAGTTAACCGGTAAACGCCACCCTTTTTATAATCAATACCATGTTGGTTTTGACGAAAATGGCTTAATAGAAGGTGCCGACATTACCGTAAACGGATTTTGTGGCTACTCGCCTGATTTATCGGATGCAATTGTAGACCGTGCCATGTTTCATGCCGACAACGCCTACTACTACCCAGCCGCCACAATTAAAGGTAATCGCTGTAAAGTAAATACCGTAAGCCATACCGCATTTAGAGGGTTTGGTGGCCCGCAAGGAATGATTATGGGCGAGCTAATAATGGACGATATAGCCGCCACATTAGGTAAAGATCCGCTTGAGATCCGAAAACTTAATTTATACAAAAAAGGCCGCGATACCACGCCGTACCATCAAACCGTAGAGCAACATATTTTAAAAGATATGATAAGCCAACTTGAGGAGTCGGGTGACTACTGGGCACGTAAAGAGGCCATTAAAGCATTTAACGCATCGTCACCTATTATCAAAAAAGGCCTTGCAATGACGCCGGTTAAATACGGTATTTCGTTTACGGTACAACACTTAAACCAAGCCGGTGCATTAGTACATGTATATAGCGATGGTTCTATACATTTAAACCACGGCGGCACCGAAATGGGCCAAGGACTAAACACCAAAATTGCGCAAATTGTGGCCCATGGCTTTGGGGTCGATTTTAACGCGGTAAGTATTAGTGCTACCCGTACCGACAAGGTGCCAAACACTTCACCAACAGCGGCCTCAAGCGGTACCGACTTAAACGGTATGGCGGCGCTAAATGCAGTAAACACAATAAAAGAGCGCTTAATAAACTTTATTACCGAGCACTTTGAAGTAGACAGCAACACTGTTGTATTTAAAGATAACCTCATTACTTTTAGTAAAGGGGAAATTAGCTTTAGCGAACTTGCAAATCTTGCTTACATGAATCGTATATCGCTTTCATCTACCGGTTATTACGCCACACCAAAAATTCATTACGACAGAGCCAAAGGTGAAGGCCGCCCATTTTTTTACTACGCTCACGGCGTAGCACTCAGCGAAGTAGAAGTAGATACGCTAACTGGCGAAAACACGGTAACCCGCGTTGACATACTGCACGATGTAGGCAGCTCAATTAACCCAGCACTTGATATAGGCCAAATTGAAGGCGCCTTTGTACAAGGTATGGGCTGGCTTACCACCGAAGACTTACAATGGAATGATAAAGGCCAGCTTGCAAGCTTTGGTCCTGCTAACTACAAAATACCAGCCATTGGCGATACACCCGCCGAATTTAACGTCAATCTCTATAATTCAGCAAATCCAGAAACCACCGTATTTAGATCAAAAGCCGTAGGCGAGCCGCCATTTATGTTGGCCTTTAGTGTATGGAGCGCTATTCGTAATGCAATAAGCAGTGTGGCTGATTACAAATACACAGCCCCACTGGATACACCCGCAACCCCAGAGCGAGTATTGAGTGCAATTGAGCAAACCGCTAGCTGGTTTAAGGAGCATCAACATGACTAATTTAAATGAGTCGTTTCAGGGTTTTCATACTCAAAATTGGGCGCAGGCTATAAACGAGCACGAACAAAGCGGCACTAATTATGTAATTGCCACGGTACTTGGCACAAATGGCTCAACCCCTCGCGGCACAGGCTCTAAAATGGTAATAAGCGGCGAGCATATTTACGACACTCTTGGCGGTGGCCACCTTGAATACGTAGTAATAGAAAAAGCCCGCGAACTACTTGCCAAAGGCGAAGCCGCCCAAGTAATTGAGCAATTTAACCTAGGTGCAAATTTAGGCCAGTGCTGCGGCGGGGCTGCCACCGTTATGCTTGAATGCATGCAATGCGAGCGCTTTACTTTAGATATTTACGGCGCAGGCCACGTAGCACAAGCGCTTATTGGTATATTGGCACAACTGCCTATTCGCATACGCTGGATAGATAGCCGCGCAGATGTATTCCCACAGGCTATGCCAACTAATGTAGTAAAAGTGGTTGATGAAGAGCCAACAGAACAAGTAAAGCGTGCGCCTAAAGCTAATAACTACTTAATACTTACCCATAACCACCAGCTCGACTTTGCACTCACCCAAGCCATTATTAAACGCGCTGATGCCAATTGGCTGGGCGTTATTGGCTCTGACACTAAAGCAAAACGTTTTAAACAACGCCTAGCACATCGCGATTTTACAGCCGATCAAATACAGCAAATGACCTGCCCTGTTGGGCTAAAAAATATTACGGGCAAATTACCAATGGAAGTGGCTATTTCGATTAGTGGACAGCTAATTGCCCTTTATCAGGCTATGCAAACCCAAGCGCCAAAACGCCAAGGCTTGCAGTGGCGCACACTAAAAAATGCCTTAATTAGCACCACGCAGGAGGAAGTAGGCGCATGAGTAGCTTACAAATAAATACGCTAAATGATGCACAAGCAAAACAAGCACTTGAGCATTGCTGCGCGGCCCCTAACTGGGTGGCAGCCATGGTAAAAGCAATGCCATTTAAAAGTGCTCAACAGCTGTTTGAATGCGCAAAAAGCATATGGGATAGCCTTAGCGAGAGCGACTATTTAGCTGCCTTTGAAGGCCACCCGCAAATAGGCGACTTATCAACCCTTAGCAAAAAATACGCTGCTACCGCACAAAAAGCGGGGCATGAGCAATCGGGTATGAGCAAAGCAAACGAAGCCGTACTTACCAAAATGATCGTTCTTAATAAAGAGTACCTGAGCAAGTTTGGCTTTATTTTTATTGTGTGCGCCACCGGTAAAACGGCCGAACAAATGCTTGAACTCATAGAGCAGCGCATACACAACACCCGCAGTACAGAGCTTAATATAGCCGCGGGCGAACAAGCCAAAATAACAAAAATAAGATTGGAGTCACTGCTATGAACAAAAGCCCTATAACCACCCATATACTCGATACCAGCACCGGAGAACCAGCAGCAAACGTTACTGTTAAGCTATTTAAACTTACAAATAACGAATGGGTACAACTAACCCAAGGCACAACCGATACCGATGGGCGAATTACCGACTGGCTAAATACAGAAGTAGAATTTGCAACCTATAAGCTAGTATTTGATTTAGATAGCTACTACCAAAATCAACCTACCCCTGCGTTTTACCCAGAGGCGAAAATAACGTTTAGATTACAAGATACTAAACATCATCATATCCCATTGTTGCTTAGCCCGTTTGGCTACTCTACATACAGAGGTAGCTAATAATGAGCACGCAAAACAATAATAACTTAACAGTAGTTTGTGCCGATATACTCGACTTTATTGACGACCCTGCCATTGCTGGCGAAAGCGCCCATCGTTTTTTTGAAAAAGGCGCATTAGTTATCAAGCACGGCAAAGTAGTTAAACTTGGTTACGAGCAAGACATACTGCCAA
The DNA here is from genome assembly GCF_015864305.1 of Pseudoalteromonas sp. NZS71_1. Lineage (NCBI taxonomy): Bacteria > Pseudomonadati > Pseudomonadota > Gammaproteobacteria > Alteromonadales > Pseudoalteromonadaceae > Pseudoalteromonas > Pseudoalteromonas sp. NZS71_1. Next base: position 604,259 of record NZ_JADYXM010000001.1, read on the forward strand.
CAATTGATAAATCAGCGCGTGTTATCCGCCACGATGGCAAACTGGTTATGCCTGGTATGATTGACACCCACATACACTTACCACAAACCGAAATGGTGGGGGCGTACGGCGAGCAACTGCTAAGTTGGTTAACCGAGTATGCGTTTCCGACAGAGAAAAAATTCACTTGTAAGCATTATTCAAAAGAGATCTCTAATCGCTTTTTAGACGAGCTACTGCGTAATGGCACAACCACTGCCCTTGTATTTGGCACTGTGCACCCGCAATCGGTTGATGCGTTTTTTAAAGAATCACAAAAACGCAATTTACGGATGATTGCCGGTAAAGTAATGATGGATCGTAACTGCCCTGACGACTTATCTGATTGCGCGCAAACAAGCTATGACGAATCCAAAGCCCTAATAAAAAAATGGCACAATGTTGACAGGCTAAGCTACGCAGTTACACCACGTTTTGCCCCCACATCAACCCCTGAGCAATTACAAAAATGCACTCAGTTACTTGAAGAATACCCAGACACCTACCTGCACACACACCTATCTGAAAACAAAGACGAGTGCGAATGGGTTAAAGGGTTATTTCCAGAAGCCGAGGATTACTTAGGCGTGTACGAGCAAGCTAAAATGGTACGTAAACGCTCGGTATTTGCCCATAGCATTCATTTATCTGAGCGCGAGCTTTGCTGTCTTGCAGATAACAATGCGGCTATATCGCACTGTCCTACCTCAAACCTGTTTTTAGGCTCAGGACTTTTAAATTTAAAAGCCTGTGAAGAGCACGGCATAAACGTAGGCATGGGTACCGATGTAGGCGCAGGAACAAGCTTTTCTATGCTACAAACAGGTAACGAAGCTTACAAAATCCAACAGTTACAAGGTCAAAAGTTTTCAGCATTTAAAGGGCTGTATTTAGCAACACTCGGCGGTGCTAGAGCGCTCGATTTAGAAGGGACAATTGGTAATTTTGAAGCCGGCTGTGAAGCCGATTTTATTGTAATGGATTGTTCGGCAACTTCGTTTTTAAAATTTAGAATACAACATGCCAAAACCCTACATGAAAAACTATTTGCAATGATGATGTTAGGCGACGACCGCTGCGTTGAGCAAACCTACATTATGGGTAAAAGTGTGTATAAGCGCGATGATAACAATCAATTTTCAGACACCCGCTCACCGGTATTAGAAGAGGCTTAACCGTTATGGAAAACTATTTATTTGAGCTTGCTCATTTAGTACTGCGTTACTTTCATGTTATTGCTGGTATAGCCTGGATTGGCGCTTCATTTTATTTTGCATGGCTTGATAACAACCTACAAACACCACCGCAATGGAAAATAGATAAAGGCATAAAAGGCGATTTATGGGCCGTGCATGGCGGTGGCTTTTATGAAGTGGCTAAGTATCAAAATGGCCCTGAACAAATGCCTCATACCCTGCATTGGTTTAAGTGGGAAGCGTACACAACCTGGATCACCGGTATATTACTATTTAGCTTACTTTATTATGTTGGCGCCGATGTGTACTTAATTGATAACAGTAAAAGTGAGCTAAGTAAATTTGCAGCTATTGGCGCATCCCTTGGTTTTATTGGCTTAGGTTATGGTATTTATCGTTTATTGTGTAAAACCCCGCTGGTTGAAAACGGCAAAGTGTTTATTGCTGTAGTTATTGGTTTATTAGCTCTGTGGACTTTTGGGGTTGATCAATTATTTAGCGACCGCGCTGTGTATATTCATGTAGGCGCACTCATTGGCACGTGTATGGTTGGCAATGTGTATCACATTATTATGCCAGGGCAACGCTACATGGTGAGTGAAGTAGAAGCCGGCCGTATACCCGAATCGCTCCCAGGTTTAAAGGCAAAGCTGTGTTCTATTCATAATAACTACGCCACGTTACCTGTGGTATTTATTATGCTTAGCAATCACTTTCCTTACACGTATAGCCACAACTTTGGCTGGCTTATTTTAATTGCGCTGTTTGGTATTGGTATGTGGATACGCCATTATTTTAACTTAAAACATCAAGGCGTTAATAAACCTTCAGTACTTATAAGTGGTATTGCAGCATTTTTTGCCCTTATGTTGGCAATAGCACCTTGGCCCAGCAGTACAACAAATGCAGACGAAAACGCGCCTTTACAAGCAAGTATTACCGACGCACAAGCGTGGGATATAATCAGCAAACACTGCACGCAGTGCCATAGTGAAACACCTACCTCTGAGCTTTTTCAAACAGCGCCGCTAGGCTTTAAGCTCGACTCTATTAGTGATGTAAAAAAATCCAGCACGCTTATTCATACCCGCGCGGTTATAACCAAAGACATGCCACTGGCTAATATGACCCAAATGACTAACACAGAGCGCGAAACGCTCGAGTTTTGGCTCACGGCACTTAAAAAGGAGCAATAAAATGAGCGAGCAATTTAAAAACTACCCACGAGACTTAATTGGTTATGGCCCACATGCGCCTCATGCAAATTGGCCCAATAAAGCACGTATTGCCGTGCAAGTGGTATTAAATTACGAAGAAGGCGGCGAAAACTGTGTATTACATGGTGATGCAGCCGCTGAAACGTTTTTATCAGAAATAGTCAGTGCTCCCCATGTAGAAGACCGCCATATCAGCATGGAGTCTATTTACGAATATGGCTCGCGCGCGGGCGTGTGGAGGTTACTGCGTTTATTTAAAAAATACGATATACCGGTCACCATTTTTGCAGTGGCGATGGCCCTTGAGCGCCACCCCGATGTAGCTAAAGCCTTTGTTGAAGCAGGCCACGAGATTGCAAGCCATGGCCTGCGCTGGATTAATTATCAAAATATAGATAAACAAACCGAGCGCGAACATATGCAACAAGCCATTGACGTCATTAAAAAGCTTACAGGTAAAAAGCCCAAAGGCTGGTATACCGGCCGAACTAGCCCAAATACCGCAGCCCTTGTAGTTGAGAATGGCACATTTTTATATGACGCCGACGATTACAGCGACGACCTACCTTTTTACAGTATTAAAGAAGGTAAGCCACAACTCATTGTGCCCTACACGCTCGATGTAAACGACATGCGCTTTGCTGCCGTACAGGGTTTTAATGCAGGGGATCAGTTTTATAATTATTTAAAAGATGCCTTTGATACGCTTTATGAAGAAGGTGACCCAGAAGGTGAAAACACCCCAAAAATGATGTCGATAGGTTTGCATTGCCGCTTAATTGGCAGACCAGGAAGAATAAAAGCATTAGCACGGTTTTTAGAATATGCCCGATCGCATGAGCAGGTTTGGTTTGCCACGCGTGAACAAATAGCCGAGCACTGGCTTAAAACCCACCCGTATAAAAAAGCATAGTTTATATTTTTTAAAACATAAAAAAGCCCAGCAAAGCTGGGCTTAAATTACTTTAGGAGTAGTGAAATTTATTCAAAAGAAACGGTGATGATATTCGAACACACATTTTCTGTTATACATAATTGGTAATCGTACGATGGTAATGTAGCTCCACGCACGTAATCACGGTAGCGACCATTATCTGCAGTGGTATCAACTAGCTCACCATTACGGTAAACGCTTAATGACTCTGCACCCACTTCTTCCCAGCTAAGTTCTACACGCATCGTACCTAGGCGTGTTTTATTAGCGCGTTTTAAGTTCAGTTCAAGGGTCACGTCACTTACAACAACGGCTTGGGTAAATGTATCTGTATTACCTTCACTGTCAGTAACAGTTAGTTCTACATCGTAACTACCCGATTGCGCATATGCATGCACAGGGCTTGAATCTGTTGATGTAGCGCCATCGCCAAAGCTCCAGCTCCACTGTGTAATGTCGTTATTGGCATCATTGCTTGTATCTACAAACGAGGCTGTTAAACCTTGCGTATCAACAGTAAAGCCTGCACGTGGCGGTTGTGCACTTACTTCGCCTATAGCGCTAAGCGTAAGTGACCAGCCATTAATATTACCTGTGTCTGCACCCGCTGTATCCACAGCATTTAACGTCCAGTCGCCTGTTGCTACTTCACTGTTAAATACGCTTGATGTAAATGTTTTAATAATATCATCTTCGCTGCCACCTTCATTACTCTGTAAAGTTACCTCAGAGCCTTGTGGTGAAATTAGCGTAAGGACTATATCGCCAGACCAAGTATGCGTAATATTTACATCAACAGAAGTACCAAAAACAGTTAAATCATCTGAAATTGTAATTACCGAATTAGCACCTTGTGGATCATTATCAGGAATCGCCACATTTTCTTCGCTAGTATAGGTGTAGTCATTTAAACCAGCAGGTTGAAGCATTAAGCTTACTGTTTTTTCTTTAACAATATCATCTGATGTTGCTGTAACAGTAAACTCATAATTACCCCATGGCGTATTTCCATTGGTCTCAACACTAAGCTGTACTGTTTCGCCAGGGCTTGCAGTTAGCTCTGATAAATATGCACCAGTAAGGCTAGATTCTAGTTCAAGCGTTACTTCACCATCCCACTGAGCAATAGAACCAATTTCAAACGTATAAGTTGCAGACTCACCAACTGTTATTTGTTGTGACGCTGGCGTCACAGACATTTTAAAGCTTGGCGTTGGATCGGCATCTAATAACGCCTGATTTGCGTTTAGGCGCGTGCCCGCAAGCGTTTTACCTTGAAGTGCAGCATTAGCGTCACCGCTACTCATTAGTAACGCTTTAAGCTCTGATGTTGTTAAATCAGGGTTTACTGACAACACAAGAGCAGCAACACCGGCAACATGAGGTGTTGCCATTGAAGTACCTGAGTAATTTGCATAGCCATTACCCGGAACTGTTGACAAAATACCAGAGCCTGGTGCTCCCATGTCAACACTTGTCGCGCCCCATTGTGAAAAGTCTGATAAGTTATCATTGCTATCAGTACTGGCAATTGCTAATACACTCTCGTGTTCATAACTTGATGGATAGTGAGGGTTTGCATCATTATCAACTTCGTCATTACCAGCAGCAGCAACAAATAATATGTCAGCTTGCTCACTAACAGTCATAGCATCCGCTAACGCTTGGCTATAACCGCCACCGCCCCAGCTATTGTTTAAAACACGTAAGTTTACACCTGAGTTTTTAAGATTAACCATATAGTCGATACATTTTATTGCATCTGATGTTGAACCATTACCAGCGGCATCTAAAAACTTACAACCAACAATAGAAACTTCATGGTTTACACCCACAACACCTGTAGAATTATTACCGCTTGCACCAATAGTGCCTGATACGTGGGTACCGTGACCTTGGTCATCCATTGGGTCGCCAGCATCCGTAATTGCATTAATACCGTGAATGTCGTCTATGTAACCATTGCCGTCATTATCAATACCATCGCCTGCAATTTCGCCAGTGTTAACCCACGCATTGTCAGCTAAATCAGGGTGACTGTAGTCAACACCAGTATCAATAACACCAACTACAACATCGCGACTACCAATTGAGATTTCCCATGCTTCTGGCGCATCAATATCTGCATCGGCAATGCCGCCTGTTTGCCCTTCATTATTTAGGCCCCAAAGTTCATCAAAACGTGGATCGTTAGGTGTATTGGCAGCAATACTAACGCGGTAATCTGGCTCAACATATTCAATTGCTTGATGAGACTTTAAACGCTCAATAGCTTCTTTAGTACTCATGCCAGATACTTTAAATTTAGCAAGGCGACCTGAGAATAATGATGTGAAGTTATCATCAACTTCATCATTATTTAAATCTGTAATTTTTGCTTTAACCAAGCTTCGTGCTTGTTTACGCATTTGAGGTGTTGCATTTTTTTTATATTTAACAATAACAGAGTCACTGCTTGCAGCTGCTTGTGGAAGAGCTCCTGCATCAGGTAATTTAGCCGAAGCCAAACAAGGTAGTAAAGCAAGCGTAATAATAGATAATTTTGTTTTCATTGTTCTATCCATAGTTGGGTTAGCTTAGAAGCACTAAGCGGGTTTGTTCACTATTTCAAGTACAAGGGATCACGTGGCAAGTTATAAGCAAACTAGTAAATACGATATTTGACAAGTTAAAAAGTTAAAAAGAATTAAAAATCATAAATTTTGACCAGTTTGGCTATAAAAAAAACACTAAACACAGTCATTTTAATGAACTGCCCCATTACAACCTTACCCATTATAGGGTCAAACTTTTTTACTGCTTTTGCTTACTATTACATTAAAACCCACCAGTTACACACATAAACCGATGATAATAAAAGGTTAATTATTTGGTAAAAAATGATGATTTAAGAAAATGAAATAGGGGAATACAGTTAATGGGTGATTATGAATTTGAGCTTAAACTTTGTTAGTTCAATATTTATGACAAATTAAAACTTAATTATTTATAGTCACATATTACGCTTCACCTACTTCTAAAGTTACGCAAGCGGATCACAAAAAATATATCGGCACGGCATGCTGAGACAACAAATACCTTATTAAAACCTATAACATTTAGGGTATTTGATTTTAATATTTCAAGGAGAAAATAATGAAGTTGAATAAATCACTTTTAAGTTGTGCTGTTGCAATAGCAATGGGTACCAGCTTTGCCTCATATGCAGATACCGACAACAAATCAGCATCAAACTCAGAACTTAGTACAAAAATATCTATACTTAGCACCGCTAATTCAATGACATTGGCACAATCGCAAAATAATAACACCGCGATTTTAATGCAAGAGGGAGATAGTAATACTATTGAGGTTTCGACTACTGGAAACGAGAACACAACAGAAGTTACTCAATTACAATCAGGTAATTATGTTGGCGTAACAACAATTGGTAACAACAACGAGCAAGTATATGCCCAAGATGGCGTTGCCAACGGTGTAATTACCGAAGTTACTGGTAATAATAATTACCTAAATGTTTTGCAAAGTGGCCAAGGCTTTTTTGTAAACAACGAAGCTGTCAACATGATTGTTGGTGACGACAATATCGTTGATGTAGAGCAAGGCACTGGTGGTCATTGGTTTTACAACTTAGATATGAAAGGTAATGGCAACGAAATCAGTTCATTACAAACAGGTGAGTGGCATGAAGCTGAATTAACCTCTGTAATGGGCGATCAGAATAGTCTGAGTCTTGAGCAAAACGGTTACTGGAATACCTTCAAAGTGAGTTCTTTACAAGGCAATGATAACGAGCTTGATATTGAACAAGACGGCGATCGTAATACTGTTACCTTCACTGATATTTTAGGCGATGCAAATGAGCTTTCAATTGAACAAGAAGGCAATACTAACGCAGTAACATTTGTAGCTGTATTAGGCGATGAAAACGAAATTGATTTAGACCAAGAAGGTTCTTTAAATACTATCGAATCAAACTTATTCGAAGGTCAAAACAACGAAGTTACAGTAACTCAGGTTGATTTAAGCAACTCAACAACCGTTGATATTATTGGTGACGATAATGAATTAACGGCTACACAAGTTGGCTTATTAAATGATGCTTACATGGGCGTTTTAGGTACCGATAACGAATTTATGATTAACCAAGTAGGTGAATCAAATTCAGCACACGTTGTTAACTTTAATGGGTCTGAAAATGACGTTAACGTTATTCAGTCTGGCCAAGAAAACACTGCTGTTGTTGAGTCTTCATATCCTGATATATCTCTAACATCAAACGACAACGATATCGATATTATGCAAAATGGTTCTCAAAACGAAGCCATGGTTACACTTGCAGGTATTTTAGATAGCAACATGAACCAAGTTGACCTAGCTCAAACAGGTGAAATGAACGTAGTTGATATGATGGTTGAAGGTAATGGCCACAGCATTGATATTTCACAAACTGGCGAAGGTAACTGGGTAGTAGGAATGGAGCAACCTGCATTTTTAGTAGGTGGCGAAAACGTTTCGTTTAGCGTAACTCAAATGGGTAACGATAACATTGTTGAAGGCGCCGTAATTGGTTTCAACAGCACTGTTTCAGTGACCCAAATTGGTGACGGTAACGTGACTTCTATTACTCAAATGTAATTATTGAGGTTGGGGAGAGCAACTCTCCCCATTTAGTTATGCATAATAATAAAAACCATTACCAAGTATTATTACTTACGCTTTCTCTGTTTTTAATGCCCGCATCTTATGCCGCTGAAGAGTTGGAGATTGACGGCCTACTACTTGATAGGAGTATTAGCCGCTTTGGTCATCAGTTCTATTTTGAGTTTTCTAATTACTGGCGAGATCTCCCTTCAACTGCAGGTTTTAACATTGAAATTAAAGAAACGGTCATTCCAAAAGCAGGCACAAAGCTGTCGTTAATAATGAATAACCAACTTGTTTACGCAACTTATTTAGGTAGACGACTAGAGCCTTTAAATGAGCGTGTGGAGCAGGCTGTTTATACAGTGATAGATGCAATGGCTCGCGAAAACATGGCAGTGTCAACACCCGATATGGCTAAAGATGGATGGTAAAATGAAAAATATAGCCCTTATAATAATAACAACATTAAGCTTTTCAGCAGCAGCAACTGAAATAATTTACACCCCAATTAACCCAAGCTTTGGTGGTAACCCACTCAATGCAAATATGCTGTTGAGTAAAGCCCAAGCTCAAAACAAGCATAAAGCACCGGTAGTAGAAAAAGGTTACGCTGAACAATTTCAAGAAACTCTAGAGCGCACCTATTTAAATCGTATGGTAAGAGAAATTACCGATATGGCATTTGGTGAGGACATAGAAGATAGCCTTTTCAATCAAGACTCCATATTTATGAGTGGCGATTATCAAATTGAAGTTATAACCAGCACAACTGATTCTATTACAGTAAGAATAACAAATATAATTGATGACACCGTGGTGATCATTGAAGTACCGAGGTTTGGATAATGTATAAACTACTAATAACAATAATATTAATAGGATTGAGCGGTTGTGCGAGCCTAGGGAACTTAATCCCACCATCGCAACAAAAAGCAGTTAGTTTAGAGCCAACCGAATTATTCGCAGATCTGAAAAACTTACCTAAACCTGTTGGCAGTATTCCGGTATCTGTTTACTCATTTAGAGATCAAACAGGTCAATATAAGCCACAAACTAACGTTAGCTCATTTTCGACTGCCGTTACTCAAGGTGCTAACTCAATACTCATACAAGCATTACATGAATCTGATTGGTTTACGCCGGTAGAGCGTGAAGGTTTACAAAACATTTTAACTGAGCGAAAAATTATTCGTGCAGGCCAAGCCGATAATCCTAATCAAGCTGATTTACCTCCGCTAACAACCGCTAAAATCATTTTAGAGGGCGGTATCATAAGCTACGACACTAATGTAAAAACAGGTGGTTTGGGTATGGAATACTTTGGTATAGGCGCATCAGAGCTTTACCGTGAAGATGCTATTTCAATATACTTACGCGCTGTTGATGTTCGTACAGGACAAGTACTACTAAGTGTAGCCACCAGCAAAAAAGTACTTAGCCAAGAAATGCGTGCAGGCTTTTTTAGATACGTAAGCTACAAACGACTAGCAGAAGCAGAAGCAGGCTTTAGTGACAACGAACCTATGAGCATTTGTGTTACCCAAGCAATAGAAAAAGCACTCACAGATCTCATAACAAAAGGTATTGATAAAGGCTTATGGGCTAAAAAATCAGCATAAACTGACTTCCTAAATTAACTAAAGGCTACATATTGTAGCCTTTATAAGTTGTGTGGTTAGTGATTTGAAAGTACTTCGCTAACCCAACCCTTATAAAAATCTAAAGGATAAATTTTTTACTTAAATAACGTCTTAATGGCTCTACTCTTATTTAGCCATTGGCAGCAAAACAGATATATAGCGCTGCGCCCAATTAGCAAGCTCCACCCTGTTGCGTGAGTTAGTTTTTTTAAACGCACTGTATAAATGTGTTTTTACAGTGTGGTCGCTAATGTTAAGTTTATCAGCGATTGTATTGTTACTCGCCCCCTGTGCAATTAAATGAATAACAGACTTTTCTCGTTTTGTTAAATGATCGTAATCGTCCTGCTTTAATTCAATGTCGTCGTGTAAGCTATTAAACGACGATGCCACGGCTAAAATATCGTTAAAAGCTTTTGAAATCACTTTACGCGTAAACCAAAGCTCGCCAGTATTAACACGAAGTAACCCTTTAAAAATATCTTCTGGTGGATCAGATTTATAAAAAACACCATTAAAATGGTTAAGCAATAAGTTTTGCTCGCACACATCTTCTTTATCAACATTAAAGATGACAACGCTATAGTGTTTAGCTAAACAAATAAGGTCAGTCGGAATAAGGTCTTGCCATTTGCTTTTAGCACCATCTATTAAAAACAAATCATAATTTGTGCGCTGCTCAGCTTTAGGAATAACCTCGTCCATTTTAATATCACCAAACAAAGCTTGTAGTGTTCTTAAAATAGCGGTGTAGTTGTGTGAATGAAAAGATGATTGAAACGTTGTTTTTACAAATACCGAGTTTTTATGGGGCATAAATTTCGTCCTTGAAACATTTACACTACATTACCTAAATCAAATACAACTTACAATGGGATTTTGATATTAAAGTACTGTTATTCTTTCTCATCCTAAAATAGATAAAAATCAATTAAATCAATTAAATCAATGTAAAACCTTCATCAATTTTATTTTTAAAATTGCTTTTATAAGATAAATAACAGATCGGATTAGTGGCTTAATAACTTATAAAGCCTTAAATATGCATTAGCCTAAACTAACTTTTAGGATCAATTATTCTATACTCGCTTTTAGTTTATTTAGCGCATCAACCGAAAAACCTCGATCATAAAAATATAAAATTTCGCCGCTGTTATTTATAAGTACCACACGTGAGTTATTTGGGCTTTGATTACCTGTAAACTTTTGTACCGCTTCACCATCTTTATAAATAGTGATTACCCCACCCCATAATTCTTTAGGGATGCCTTTGCGCATACCGCTGTCTATAAATGTACTAAACATGCGTGGTGCCATGCCGGCAATGGTTGGTAGTTCGTATGTAGGGAGCGTTACACCCGCCATATCTAAACCAATTAACCAACGGTCTATATCAAACTGACTATCTTGCTTGTACCCAATGAGCAGCAGTGTTTTATCTGCTTTAAAATCGCTGGGTATAGCCACCATGCTTTGCTCTAAACTTTCGCCGCTAATGCTTGGGAACTGTTTACCTGTTAATTGCTGGTTTGGATACTGTGTTGTACATGCACTAAGTAGTAAAAATGCAAAAGCACTTAATGTTAATTTGATCATAATAAACCTAATATTTATAAATTTCATAATGATACGTTTAGTATGGCAGCTGAGATCTAAAAATGCTGATTAGTTATATAATTTTTAAATTTAGACGCCGTCATGGGCTTACCATACTTCCAACCCTGTCCATAATGCACACCCGCCATTTTTAAAATAGCTTCTTGCTCAGTGGTTTCAATCCCTTCTGCCACACAGGTATAATTAAACTTATGCACAAGTTCCATAATATTTGGGATCATAGAGGCTTTTAAGCCCTCAGTTGCTATATCTTGAACAAACGTACGATCAATTTTAAGTTGATGAAAGCTCAAATTTTGTAAGTTTCTTAAATTCGAATAACCCGTACCAAAGTCATCTAATGATAAGTTAAATCCCGATTCAACTAAGGTTCTAAAATGAGCATGCGCAATGCTTGTATCAAGGTACTCGTCTTCAGTTATCTCTAAACAAATAATAAAGCGTGAGTTGGTAAGCTCTGTAATTTGCGGCAGTAACGACACATTACCCAGCTCTACATCACACGGAAATATATTAAGCGACACTTTAAAGCCTTCTGGCAATAACTCTATAGAGGTTAACTCTTTTATTGTGGTAGCAATCATTGCCTCAGTAAAAGTCCAAGTTAAATTATTTTTTCTAATAACCGGAATAAACTCATCTGGAAATAAAGCACCGTACTTATCTTCAAAACGTGCAAGTACCTCGCAACCAATCAGCTTGCCACTTTGCAAACAAATAATGGGCTGGTAAGTCCAATAAAATGATCCCTTTTTAAGCCCTTTACGAATACGTTGATTGGTAGAGCGGCGTGCAGCAATCCTCGCATCAACTATTAACGCACTCGATATGCCCGCTAAACAGGTTAAAATTAACGAAATTATTAATAATAAGTGATTATTAGAAAAAAACAGACTCCAAGGCAAGTGCACTACTACACAATATTGACTACTTGTAGAACTGCAAACTGAGTTAGTTTCGTAAGGAAAGAAAACGCTGTTTTTTACCTGCTGGTACAACCCCTCTTTACCTGCTAAATGATGCAAAGCATTTGGTGTTTTATAAATAACTTCCCAATCTGGCGCAGTAATTCCGATGTTGGTAAAGGGCGTGCTCTGCATAATTAAATTATAGTCCCCTTGTCTGACTATAATTACCTCCATAGGGCGCTCACTAAATAATAATAGATAAAGCTCTGGCTCAAAACGAACCCTGACCTTCTCACCATCTCGAATAAAGTCAGGCTGTTTGTCGTTAATTGGTTTACTTAATAAGCCTGCACCAGTAGTGCAAACTAGCTGGTTACCTTTAAAAAAGCCTATATCAATTACATATTTTGCATCAAATAAAGCGCGGCGCATCTCAAGAAGGGTTGTGTTGTCACACTGCTTAAACGCAAGCTTATTTAATGGGGTAAGAATTCGACGCCTCTCTGCAATTGCACCTTCTACATGAGTGAGAATATACTCAGCGTCTGACTTTGTTTGTGCTGTTAACTGCTGCGCTGCAAAATTGAGCAAAATAAAACAGCCAATTACAAAAACTAACCCTCCGGTTAAAATGGCTATAATAGATTTTTGTTGGTACTTTTTCATAGCATCTCGAAGTTGTTAATTTATATCACTACTTTATTAGATGATTGCATAAGTCGCATTAAATTCAAACAGATCGATTCAAAAATTATTGAACGAATTTTGAATAAACTGAGTGATTTTAGCGCTTACCGTTAAATGCTGATTACTTTCAAAGTGAATCCCATCACCGGCTGTTACATTAATAAATGTATTAAAATCAATAAAAGTACATTTATTATTAGCCGCAACGCTTTTAAATGCACTAGAGAGCTTTGTTGCTTTTGTATCTGCACCTTCGTAAATACGCGAATACTGCTCGGTGATTCTTATTTTAGGTGGGCTAGCAATAATAATTTTAGGAGATTTTAAAGTACTACCTTGCTGATAATAAATATGTATTGAGTTAATTAAATCATTTAAGCCACCTGCTATTAAACTAGGTGTTAAATTAAAACGTTTTTTAAGATCGTTTGTACCAAGGGCAATAATAATAAAGTCGAGCTCATGCTTATCCAAATAAGGCTTTAGATAACTAACACCATTAAGCATGCCATCAAACGGTGGATTATGCACTAACGTGCGGTTAGGCTGCCCTGCCTCTATTACGTTAAAGCCACACCCTAAGTTTTTATTTAATAACGATGTCCAACGGGTATTTTCATCAAAGCGTTTTCCCGTTACAGGGTTTAAACCCCACGTATTAGAATCACCAAAGCAGAGAATATTTTTTGTCATGTTAATTATTAAAATGGATTGAGTGTATAACCCTGCTGTTGCAGCTGGGCATGTGCTGTCATCGCCGAAAGTGACATTTGCACACCTTCAATTAGTTGTTCTGGTGCTACTTTATAATGCGTAGCCGATTGCCCACACACATAAACCACGGTGTTATTGGCCAACAATTGTTTTATTAAACTTTGATTTTTGTTATCCGCTTTAAAACGTTCTTTATATTCACTATTAGCCAATACATCAATGCTAGCACTACCATGTACCACTAACGCTAATTTAATGTTATCTGGCTTTACACCGTGTGCTACATGCATATTAATAAAACGTGCAAGTGAGTTCATTGAATTGTTCTGCTCACCTTTTTTAGCGCCATCACCAACATCAAAGGCTATTTTGAATACCGTAGAGTCATTTATCTGAACATGCTCCGGGACACTATAAAAGTAACCAAAGTCTTTAATAAGGTTTTCACCCGCTTGCGAAAATGGGCTTATAAGTAAAAGCAATAATAGGTATTTCATAAACAATCCTGTGTTTTAAATAAGTTAACCTATTTATAAAACTAACAGAAGCAAAGAAAAAAGGGCAGCTTATCATGCTGCCGATTGAGTGTTTTTATGATGGTGGTTAATAAACTGCATACCTAAATAGCTAAATGTTCGTTTAAACATTTCTACAAAAATATCAGGCGCTTCAAGCGATGATGCGTTTGATAACAACGAAAAATCTTTATTACGTAAAGCCCGTAACTTCGGCTTCAAGGTTTCGTCATCCATGTAATCTGTGATCCTATCTATAAAAGACTTCATTTGTACCGTAGTGTTATACCAATAAACAGGAGACGCGAACACCCAATGGTCGTACTTTAAAAGCACTTCAAATAGCGCGTAAAAGTCATCATTTTTATAGTTTTTGTCATAACAATACGGCGCAATTTTATAATCATCCAGACAAATTACGCGCACATCATTTTGCTCGGCAAAGCTATTAACATGGGCTGTGGTATTGCCGTTTTTTCGTGCGCTTGAATAAATAATAACAGTATTACGCTCAAGTTTTTGTTGCATTTAGTTAGCTCCTTTTTTAATGTGGTAGAAGCTTAAAACCTCAAGTTATATTGAGGTCAACTGAAGGATTAAAATTATGCCACTAGGACAAAAAAAATTAACCGAAGCTAACCTAACCGTTGGCTATGTAGCAAAAAGAAGTGGTGTAAAAGTATCTACTCTTCACTTTTACGAAACTAAGTTTTTAATTAAGAGCTGGCGAAATAATGGTAATCAGCGACGTTATAAACCTGATGTATTACGCCGTGTAGCTGTAATAAAAGCAGCTCAAGCGATGGGAATTACGCTCGATGAGATTAAAAACACCTTAGCGACCCTACCCGACAACCGCACACCAACAAAACAAGACTGGTCAGCACTTTCAAAACATTGGCAAGCGCAACTTGATGATCGAATTGCGCATATGCAACGCCTGCGCGACAAAGTAGACGGTTGTATAGGATGTGGTTGCTTATCACTTAAAAGTTGCCCAATTTACAATAAAGATGATCATTTAGGCGAAAATAAAAGCGGCGCTGTGCTTTTAAATACATAGTCTTTGCCTGTATAAAAAGTTCTCCACTTTTGTATAACAAAATAAATACCCCTCTTAGGCGTTGGGTCAACAACGCCTTAAATATAAAGGCTAACTACGCCTCATTATTGAGTTATTAAAGAAGGTTTTTTTAGTCCGTTTATTGGTAATACGTTACTTTGCTAACAAAATAGCCTCAGGTACTACAAAAACTCTCTATTCATTAATATAGAGTCATGAAGTTTCTTGTTTAGTTGGATCGCTAGATGATTTAAAAAACCATTTAAAATTTAGGGGAAGGGCTATACTCGAATGGTTTCTTTAATATATGTAAAAAGTATATTCAATGTGGGTAGGAGCATTGCTAACTGGTTAATTTTTAAGTATTCTTGTGCGCCTAAAAAGGAAGTAAATATTCAAGGAACAAACTGTTGGAACCAACTAATCACACCCCTGAAAACAATACAAAACCACCTGTAGTTACTCAAAAATTTTCGCAAGCCCTTAAAACGGTCGATCACAAAGAACTAAAAAGTACTGGTTTTTGGCTAAATCAATTTTTTATGGTTATTTCTACTATATTCGGCGTGTATTTAGCTGCTCAAAGCGGCTTAGAACAAGCGCTTAAATTTGACTCATTTAGTAAAATGGAAGATAACTACTATTTGCGCACCTCCTTATTTGACGAAGTTGCTGATAATGCAAACAGTATGGAAGAGTATGCTAATTTACTTGCAAAAAGCCCATCAATAAAAGAAATTGAGTATTTTGAACCAACACTCGAAAAGTACATTTGGCAAACGATGCAGTACTCTCCAACTACACTCGAAACCCCAAGTGAATTATTAACGCAAATACGTCGATTTTACTCAAGAGCTAAATTTTTAATAGACGCTGTAGCTAATAAAAGGATTTCCGCTAGACAAGCAGCTGAAGAATTAAAAGAGATTACTAATTTAATTAAAACTCAAACACTCCCTGCATTAAAAAATAGCGCTAAACAATTAAAAATGGAATTACAGCAGAATGATATTTCTGTTGGTTCGTTAAAGGAACTTACAAATGCCAACTAAAAGCTGTCCACATTGTAAAGATCATCCACTAGAAGTAACCAATTATCAGGGTGAAGAAATAGATATTTGCCGTGAATGTGGTGGCTTATGGTTCGAAAAAAATGAAGTAAATCGCATGATTTCCGAGATAAATGACGGCCCAGAAGGTGATAAATTTGAAACTCACTTTGGTGAGCCATTAGGCGTTTCTGAGCTTGACTGCCCTGATTGTAAAAAAAGTTTAGAACGTTTTCACTTACTGGAAGCTTTTCATACCGAAATTGATGTTTGTAGACACTGCGATGGCACCTGGATTGATAAAGACGAACTTGAAAGTGTTGAAAAAAGCCCTGAAATAAAGATGAGTTTAGGCGAGCTAAATCAAAAAGTGAGTTGGAAAACCTACTTGTTTCAATTTTTAACGCAAATGCCTGTTGAATATAATATTAAGCCACAAAAGACTCCTTGGGTAACTCGCGGTCTTATTGTTTTAAATACATTGATTTTTGCACTTTATTTTTTAAACCCGAGCTCATTCAGCTATGTCATTGATAACTTTGCCATGACACCTGCAGATTTAAGCAAAGGTAATGAGCTATGGACTGTATTAACTTGCGTATTTTTACATGGTTCAATAATGCATTTAGTTGGCAATATGTACTTTTTATACATCGTTGGCGATAACTTAGAAGACGTGTTAGGCCATAAACGCTTTTTGTTATGGTATTTAGCCTGTGGACTACTCGCATCGTTTGCAAGCTACATTGTAAGCCCAATGTCTACAATTCCAGGCGTGGGTGCAAGTGGCGCTATAGCCGGTTTATTTGGCATGTATTTAATGTGGTTCAGACACGCAAGCCTTACTTTTATGTTTATAATTTATCAGAAGAAACTTTCTGCGGTATGGTTCTTCGCTATTTGGTTAGGATTTAACATTTTTGGTGCAGTAACAGGCCCCGATGGCATTGATTATGGCGCGCATATTGGTGGCTTCATAGCTGGATTAATTATTGGTTATATTTTAAAAAGTAAAATATTAGAGCAAAACCCTATTATTCGTCTGCTAAATCAAAAAGAAGCGCAACTTAAACGTTAATTAATTTAATAAAGTCATCAATAATAAATTGGTGACTTTATTAAATCTCACTACATAAACTTATAACTTACAGCGAGTATATACGGTAAAAAAATGTCCTGTGTTTTTAATCGGTATATCGTATGTTATTGGCTCTTCAGTAAGCTCGCACTCTAAATTACTTAAGTTATCAGCAAATAAGCCTTGATGCTCTGTAAAAAGAGTATTTAGAACCCATAAAACTGAATCATCAGTATTTTTATTTTTTATATGAATACTTTGCATTAAAGAGCTATTAAAAAACATGTTTGAAGGCTTTGAACTGCGTATTTTTTTATTATTAAAATAGAAGTAACCATTGCTGTCACTTATAGCTTCATCAACATAAGTATCGCCATAAATTAGCTCTCTTGTCACTGTAACGCCTTGTTGAGGCTCACCATTGCTTAATAATCTGCCTTTAATAGACAACGACAACGTAACGTCTTGCTTGTTAAAAAAGCCAAACATATCTGCATATCCTTGCATTGGTATTAATAAAAATAGAATAAGTGTTAACGTCACGCCTGCTGTTCTTGTCTTGATCATAAAAATCCCTCTTGTATTTGTATTTGTATTTGTATTTGTATTTGTATTTGTATTTGTATTTGTATTTGTATTTGTATTTGTATTTGTATTTGTATTTTTATTTTTAGCCTAACAACAAAAGCGAACTTGTGACATATTTTAAATCGCTATTCTTAGGATTATGCCTATATAGATTTAGCTGATTTACTGGCGATATTAAAAATAACTACAATAATAAAGTCTAAATATTTATACATTGCTATAAGCGAGATAAGCTGCTCTTAAAGTATGCAGATTAAGGTGGGGTCTAACTTATTGCCTTTACATTACACTTTTATGAAACAAAAGGACTTATACATAGTTGAATAAATAGCGTTAATCAACACAGTTATAAACCCGATTCACTACGCCGAATATCTGTAATAAAAGCCGCTCAAGCTATAGGGATTACACTAAACGAAGTTAAAATACACATGTAGCGGCGGAGCGATCCCGTTGATAGCTTTTTTATACTGTGGCTGTTTATCACTTAGAAGCTGTCACCTTTATATAAAGACAAACATTTTGGGGATGAGAAAAATGGAGGCATATTATTAAATAAACGAATTAATATTAACTAGAATGTAATAAAACGTTGAAAATAACTAAAAATTAGGTATATATTTTAAATTATAAAAATAAAAACTCTT
Organism: Pseudoalteromonas sp. NZS71_1; assembly: GCF_015864305.1. Lineage (NCBI taxonomy): Bacteria > Pseudomonadati > Pseudomonadota > Gammaproteobacteria > Alteromonadales > Pseudoalteromonadaceae > Pseudoalteromonas > Pseudoalteromonas sp. NZS71_1. The sequence continues at coordinate 622,777 of NZ_JADYXM010000001.1, forward strand.
AATTATTGTATTAATGACATTAAATAGCTACAAAAAATAAAGCCTTTTAGAAAAAATACTAAAAGGCTAAAGCAATTATTTTTTACCAATTAGTTCTTTAACAATCGCATTCATTTCTAGTGGCATTTGCGCCAGTATTGAATCATTGTCATTCGCTAAAACTAAATCTTTTTCAATATAAGATACAACTTCTAAATCTTTAACATTAATTACGCCACCAAAAGCTGTAACGCGTCTAACGCCTGGAACTGGAATCCCACCAGTACTATCTACGTGTAAAACAATCACATTTTCAAAAGAAAAGTTTTTATCATTAATAACACCTGAACTCTTAAGTGCTTTAGTTAATTTTTCCATTGAATACTGTAAGTCAGTAGCAATTTTTTCTCCATAGTGATTTATTTTATAATCACCTTTGCTTGCACCGCGGCGAATGCTTTCACCTAAAGTCCAAGAAAGATTGCCCACCACACTATATAACTGCTGAGCTGAAATAACTGAAGTACCATATTGACCGGCAACACCAGCTGTTATAGCTAAGCCAACTTCACTGCTGTTACCAGGCACGCCATGCAATGAAACCGGAAAGATTAAAGCAGGATTGTTAGTAGATAGGTTGATTGGTTGTTCATATTTATCATTAACTTTTAATTCAGTTGACATACAACCAGTCAAAATTAATGTACTTGTAAGTGTAACCGTAGTTAATACTTTTTTTAAAAATGTATTCATTTCCATCCTTTTTAATGTTTATTGTTATTCCCGCGCAGAATTATACAAATTATTTCAAAAAAAACAACATTAAAATAACAATCTAAGACTAATTCAATTGTTGAAAAAAAGGCAATAAATAAAATAAAAGAACATATAAACCCTATTCATAATTTAAAAAAATAATAGTAAAAATTAAATTTATGAGTAGGAAGCGACCTTTACAGAGCCAGGTCTTTATATACTTAATTCTAAAGTTATACTATTTGGTGTTAGCTTAATTAAACTAGACAGCAACTCTAATTATATAAACTAAACTGCGCCATAAAAGGCACTCAAGGGATCCCACACGTTAATTGCATAAATAAACGTTTCGCTTTGTATTTCCAATTAAGTGTTTGTTTTCGCTCGGGCTCAGGCGTCCACCGTAACCATGGTTTGGTGATTTCGGGTTGTGGCTCGTCGTTATACCAATCTATTTTGTATGCCTCAGCATAAATTTCTGTTTGTTGTGCAAAACTCATGTCACGCCAGTAAACCTCAGGGCGATTGTTGTGCTTATCAAACTCAGCGGTAATTGAATCTAGGTGGCTGTAACCCTCATATTCAGGTATATTAGGTAATGGCTTTGTGTTATCCATAAAGCGAACTAAACGCTCCCAAAGCAGTAAACAATAAATTGGGTTTTGTGCTAACTCTGTCACTACAATCGTCATTTTTGTTTGCGGGTATTTATCTATATCTTTATGGGAGAGTCTTGGAAAAAATGCCCGCGAGCCCGACTGCGAGGTGCTTTCGTTTACCAATACACATTTCATATCTCGCCAATCAAAACAGCAATTACCAAATTCATCGCGCTCGTCACAACCAGGAATATTAAAGGTGTAACCGACTTTACCTGTTTGACGATCAAAATATGCTAACTTAGGAGGTGCCATACGATCCCAAAGTGGTTGAAGGTTTAAAAATGTAAGGTTAAAGCCGAGTACTAAATACAGAAACCATCATGAGAAGGGCTCGTCTGAAAAAGGAGCTACTAATAAAAAAGTGCAACGACTAAGCTACCACAAAACCCCAAAAACATGGGACCAAATATAAGTGCTCTCATGGGGTCATTACCGCATGAATGGACTTGAAAGCGCTGGGGTTGTGCCTTTAGGCCTAACTTATCGATATATAGCCAATCATAAAGAATACATAATCCACCAAATTGCTTTGTAAGACTTTTGCTTGTTTTAGCATTAAAAATTGTTTTTTAGCCAGCGGGCCACCTAAGTACTTAAATATATTCATACTATTTTCACTAAATAATCTAAGCAGCACTAATGCTGCCTAGGTTTAACTTCCTTTTATGATTGTTAAAGAACTACGGTTAGTTAACCGATTTAAAACCCTGGTTCTTCATGAAAAATAGAAAGCTGTATCTAATTTTTTCAACAGCTTACAAATCTATCATCAAAAATGAAGTGAATTTTTGCCACAACGTTTTCCCAAACTTAACTTCACTCTCAGGCTTGATGTTATCTGCGTATTTCCATGGAAATTTAAAAATATCTGGCGGTGTTAGCTTTTTAATAGGTTTTCCCATCAATATGTTATCGAGCTGTTCTTCATCATTAAATTCTTTTCTAAGCTCATCATCTGCTTTAGATATTTTTTTTAAAAATGCTTATCAACTCGATACCAAAAGTACTTAGGTCGACCATCGGTTTTATCAAATTCAGCGGTTGTTTTATCAAACTCACGGTAATATTCAAATTGCGGGATATCTGCTAAAGGCTGGGTAACATCCATAAAGTTTTGTAATAATTTCCAATGTTGAAAGCTGCAAGCTATCTCATTGTTGTAAGCAACATCATAACGCTGATCTTCTTTATAATTTAGAAGCGTAAGCCCCTATGTGGAAAGCCACTTTTGGGATTATGTGTAGCTTTATAATAAGCATTAAATTCTTCAAAGCTTAAATAAACAAAGCTCTTTGCACCGCTTTTAGGTATTTTAACTACACCTGTTTTACGATCGAAAATAACTGCTAATTTAAAATTAGATCTAAAATATGGCCATATTACCCAGTTTGAAATTTTTGAAAAACACCAAACAGATAACAACACAGTGTAACTATCAAATGCCTCTGCAATATCTCCAAGAAAAAACTAGTAATAGGAAAAGCTAGCAAAAGAAACAGTATTGATATGTGGAATATCCCCCAAGCGAAAGTTAAAGTGTCTATGAAACTTACAGGGTTAGAAGCCAAAGGTAATTCCAGTCGGCTCTCATTTTGACTAAGAATACTTCGATGCTGGTTTGCTGCACCACTTATATTCAATTTATATTCTAATCTTTGAGAGTTATCAAAACAGTGCCCAAACACATTACCTCTAGGGAATAACGCTTGCTTACTTTGATAACAGCAATACATAGAGTCCCGCTCATCAGTCGCTATTTCATTCCTGAATTTTGGGTTTTTCTTACCTCTGTAAGCTGTGTCAGCATATTCTATTTCCTTTATTATCTATGCCTTATCTGACATTTAATCCGCGCACCACTTTGAAAGAGTTTCCGAATTAACAATAAACCTAGGTCCTCTTACTAAACAAGAAAACTGTGTTACTAAATTTGCATTTAAGACTGATAATTTATGTTTTACGAATGCGCTACTTTCATTTGATCTGGTAAATGCAAAACTAAAATGGGTGTGTTTTTTTTCTGCAGAGAACTAAATACTCTGCTACTTCTTCATTAATACTCTTCAATAACTCCGGATCAGTATCGGCATAACCCGGCCGTTGAAAGTTATATTCAAGGTGATGGTTATATATATAACTTGAATTAATATCGGTTAGAAATAGCGATTTACTTTCGCCAGGGTAGCCTCGATAAAAGTTGATGTTAAAGTTCATTTTTCTTGTTCCACCTTGAGATGGTAACAGATCACCTATTGGTATTTTAAGGACTGATATATGGGTAACCTCAGACTCAAGTTCAGCAATTGGTTCAATATTCACATATTTGCAAACTCTATATGAATCACCATGTCGCAACGACTCATTTTTTGTAAGAATAAAGCTAACTTCTTTATCTTCAGTGATATCCATTAAATTAATAATTAAAAAATTCAACCCTTCTCTAACAAGATTTTGATTAATACAGATATCAAACTCTGTGTTATTTACTTTAATTAAGCATGGTTTTTTTAAATTTTCTCTAAAAGTATTTTCATTTCCAATATTTACTAAAATAATAATAACAAACAGAAAAATAGTTAAAATTAATATCCACATAGCTATATCCCTATTAATAACTGCCGTATTGAAACCAATATATCCCCTATTGAAGCAAGTACATTCATTTTTTTATTACGCTGTTTAGCGCTAAATTGAAGCCAAGGACAAACTAGATCGTATATATCAAGCATTTTTTTTGATAATTCATACTGATCATCATAAAACGGATTATTAATCAGCTCTCTTTCAATATCTCTTTGTTGTTCGTATGAAAAGTCACACCAAAACCGCTCTGGTCGTTTGTTTTTTATATCAAACTCTTTAGTAGATTGATCGTTTTTTCTATAGAGTTCCAAATCTGGCGAGTCGGGTAATGGTAAAGTTAAATCTAAATAACGCTGATACCTTGCCCATTGCTTAATTACATCATCAACGGTGCCATGATATTCACTTAACGCGTGAATATGTACCCAAGGGACGTCATTGTATTGAGCAATATTTTCATGAATAAGTACTAGGCTTGCTATTTTACCGACTCCTTGAGTTTTTGTTAAAAAACGTACGTTGAGTGAAAATTCACCTACGGGGAATGCAGCATTAGCAAACTCATCTTTAAAAGGAGGCTCATTGTTTGTCTGTTCTGTAAAGTTGATTGTATTATTCAACCTATCTAAATAAACCAAATCCTCATTTTTTGAACTAAGTCTATAATAATAAAATGAACTAAAGTTGCATACGATAGCATTCCAAAACATAAATATTATTAAGCCTAGCCAAGTCGGCATTCCAAAAAACTCATCACTGCCAAATACAACTATAAATAACATTAAAAAAGAAATAATAAACGGGAGAGTATAAAAAAATATATCTAGCCTTTTCCTCGCATTCAAACGCCGTCCAACAACTAGATATTTAGATTTATCTGCTAGGCTTGATTTTTCAAAGCTTTCAGCTCTAGCCCTTTCATTAACAAAGTATCGTCTAACTACATTTATACCAAAACAATCAAACCAGAAACTTTTATCCCTATCAAACTGCTCTGATTTAAAATAAGGTAAAATGCGGTTTTGATACAATCTGGGCGAGATTTTTTCGGCAAATGAAGTATAAAATGTATAGTCCATGAATTCCCTTTTTAGCTTATCCCTATTCTTGTTATTTACTTAATTATTATAAAAAATTAAGACGGTTTTTTAGTTTTTGCCTCTAAATTAGATCTCATTGTTAGTTTTAACTAAATTAATTCCATATACTTTACGATATAGCAACGACAATAGGGAAAGTAATGTAATTAAAATAAACCACGTTATATTTGAATTTAAAAAAGCGCTTTTAATAAAAGAAGCTGATATGAAACTCAGTGTATTAAAATCTATTTCACCTTTAATATAAAGACTTAAGAAAGGAAATAAAATCATAATAATTAAAGAAAATAAGATTAAAAAACTGACCAAAAAGAATGATAAGAGTTCTTTTTCAGCAGCCACCCCAGTAAACAAGCCTGTTTTATCTAATGTTTTTAAATAATTTCGAAAATTAAAAAAACGTTCACTTTGGTTCTTTTCTTTTTTATCTTTTGTCTGTTTTAAATTAAAAAAATGTAACAATGACAAAATCACTCCACCCTCAATCAAGTAATAAAAAACATAAGGGTAATCACCATTGATAACTATAAAAAAATTAGACAAAACAAAATAGACACAGAGGTTAAATTTATCAGCCGTTTTTAATACTAAAAAAAACACTATAGACATTACCAGTGGTAATAAAAAATAATTAAACTAGACAGCCACTCTAATTGTTCAAGCTAAACTGTGCCATAAAATCTACTTTTTAAGTTAAAAACTTACCTTTCCTTATCTATTTCTTTTATTTAATTCATTAAATAAAACATTACCGCTGTTAAACCTAAATTACATGCACGAAAATAACTGCATGATGCAGTTGTGATTTATTACTGAATAATTTCACCTAGCAGTCTAAGTTTATGCGAGAAGCTTTTGGCAGTTACTGATGTTCGCTCGCCGTTTTCTGTTTAAATTTTCACAGTAACCTGCTTGTGAGGATGGTCTCCCAACTGCACCATGAAATACACGTGTAAATTGGGTTGTGAGTTTTAACCAGTTTTCTGGCGATATATTCACTCTTTCTAGTAAAGGCAAATGTGTACTTTCAATATACCCTCGCTTATCTTCTCGTATACAACGTCCTGTTAATTCAACAAGTTCAAGGTACGATTTAAGCTCAAACGGGAGTCCTTTTGGCATGATTTTACGTGACATGCCTGCAAAGCGGAGCAGTTTTTTTGGTTGTTTACCCTCTTTTGCGTATGTTAGTCGCTTTTGAACGCTGGTATGGTCAGATTCTTCTGGAGTGTTAGCCATTTTAGCTCTAATTGGGTTTAAATCGACATACGCCATACAGGCGGCAAGGGATGCTTCATCTAGTAATGCTTGTGACGTAAAACGTCCTTCCCAAAATCTACCTGTGCAGTTATCTTCTTTATTTGCTCTGCGGGCAATGCTTTCATTTAACAACCGCATAAACCAACTTATGCTGGATAGCCTTTCTCGGTATTGCTGTACTGTTTGATTAAAAAATATGAGTTCTATTTTGCTTAGCTTTTCGCCCTGGATGTATTTTTGTGTAATCAATGTACCTTTACAAAGCTTATGCCAACGAATAACAATGGCTTTGTCATTCAGTCTATTGGCTTTTTTATCATCAACATACAGTACTAAATGTGTATGATTACTCATTACGGCATAAGCACACACATCAATACAAAATACCTTCGCTAATTCAAGTAGCTTATCTTCAACCCAGCCTCGTCGATGTTCGTAAGACTTACCTGTAAAGTGGTCTTCACCACACAGAAAGGCACGTCGAACACACCGTGAAATACAATGATAATATTTCGTATCAACCAAACTTACTTGGCGCTTTCTTGCAATAGCCACAAGCCACCTGCCTATTTATTGTACTTGCTAAAATTTAGTCACTAAATTAAAAAAGCGCAAATTTAGGATGGACGTCTAGTTTATTTTGGTGACATCACCAAACTTCACGCCTGTTTACTTGGCAGTCATCAGGGTCTAAATAAGGTTTTAGCTCCTCAGGAAAAGCGTGTTTTTCTGTTATATCTTTATCGATTTTGAAGTAATGCTCTATCGATTGGTATAAGTGCGTGCCAAGTGGGATTGATGTATCCATAAAGGTCATGGCTGTGGCGTATGCCAGTGAATCCCATTCACGATTTGAACCACCCACATAAAAAGTAGGCTTGGTAAAGCGATAATGTTTAGGGTATTTTAACGGCACCATAAGAGATACAAACACGCGTGAACCACCACGGGCTGAGCCTACATTACGCTCATTGGCGCCATAGCAAACAATGTCTTCGTAAGGTAAATAAAACGGTTTTCTGAATAATGTATACGGAGTTTTTACAAGCCCGGTATGACGATTAAAATAAAAATTATCTCGGTGCGCTAATATGGCCCGGTGTTTCAGCATATAAAAACCAACAATAAACATAGGTGCATATATAGCAAATGGCACCCACCGATAATCCTCCCACACAAAACCAATAACACCCAAATCAACGAAAAAAAACAGAACTGCAGCGACCATTAACAAGAAGCTTAGAGCAGTAAATAAATTTGACCACCCTCCAAACCATGAAATAGCCAACTGCTTACCATCGCTCTCTACCCAATGTCCCTCAAGCGTTGAGCCACGATTAGGCGACTTGAGCTCTGCTGCATATTCATCAGTAAAACGCTTACTTTTAAACGTACGAGCTTTGAACCTGCAACCATTGAGTGCTTCGGCTTTTTTTAATCGCGTTTCATAGCTGTCTTTATGTAAGTAGTCTCTTGGCAGTTGCTCTTCGTAGGTTGCTCTATCATCACGGTATCTTCTTTCCTTTCTAGTTCGCTTTCGTATTTCAGCCACTTTCTCTGGGTTATTTTTTCTAAACTCTTCTCTGCGCACTACAGCTTCTTCATCTAACGCCAGTTGCTTTATGGTTTTATCTTTCGCTCTTGTAGGGTCCCGATTTGGGTTTTCAACGCACCACTGTTTAATTGCGTTAATACGGTTTTCTCTTTTTATTTTTTCTCGTTCTTCGTGAGTTAAACCATCTTCCTCTTCAGCAATATAGCGCTCAACTAGCTTATCAAGTATTCTTTCGTCCTCTGCGTTTTTATCATCTATGTTCATAGTTACTCCTTTACGCGATCTACTTCTTATAAATTAATTACTGCTTGGCTTATAACTTGACCAATACGGTGACTGTACTTACGGTCATCACCCCAAGATAATGATCCAGGTTTTTCACCCGCTTTGTAATACTCGATTGGTAAGCCATAGGTACTATTGAACCCTTGAATAGTCGGTTGAACTTTACCATTAGGATATACTGTTGCCTCTAATTTAAGCTCTATTTGGTCGCCTGATTCTAACCCGAGCGCGGCCAATAAAACGTGGTTATTTATTTCAGCTTGCCAACCTGTTCGAGCTGGCTGCAAAGTCCATATACTTTTGCGAAAAATAACCGAGTCTAAAGGGATTTGACTGAAGTGCTTATGCTTACTGTATTTTGCTAGCCTAGAGTCATAATCTGTTAATAATGATGCCGCATAATAATTTAGCATTCCCTTATCAGGTGGAAGCATTCGCCAGCTAATTTTTGTATCGACACCTTCTTTCACTGCAGCTACGGGAGCTGTTAGCCCCATTGAGACTGTTTTGGAGTGTTCATTCGCGATTACTTTTGCATAAGGCTTATAAAGCGCGTTATATATATCGAGTAGTGCTAAATCAGGGCGATTTCTCCATTGTTCGGCTCGTACACTCGTTGAGCCATCATTAATAAATGCAGCCTTACCCCATGGGCATGCATGTAGCCAGGCTTCAACCTCTGATTCGCTAAAGTAATAAATAAGCCCTGCCGCAATTAGAACTATTACTAAGCCGGCAATGCCAAATACGGCAATTAATGCTGACGCCCCTTTGGTAATGATTGCAATACCTGATGCGGCTGTCATGCTTAAAAAGCCTAAAGCCATAATAGAATTTGCTGTCGCAAGGCCTATATTACCTTTGTTATATTCATTAACCGCATCCCTCACGGCCACATATGTACTTATTGCGCCAGCAAGGAACGTCGCTGCATTGGCGGCATAAGATAAGGCTACCTTCGCAGAGATAACACTGAGCCTTCCTCTTAGTATTTTTTTAGTAAACTCACTAGCAGGCACTTTGTTTTTAGAGAAAAGTTTCAACTGTTCAGAGCTTGGCATACCATAACGACGCTCAACAAGATCCTTACCAATATTCACCATAACATCTAACAAATCAGCATACGCTGACGTTTTATCCATTAAACTAACGCCATCTCCAGTTATAACTGTATAAAAATTAATGACTTCTAGCCCAGTGACAAACGGTAAAACACCAATACTGGCTGAGCCAACTTTGCCCGTTTGCTGCTTACCCAATGCTGTTTTCGCGTATTTTTTGAGGGATTTATTATGATCTTTATACCCAGTTAAATCCCAGTTTGTTTTTTCTAACTTAGCTTCATCTTCTCTTAAATCATCACTAAGTTCATCAAAGCTCTCTTCTAGTGCTGTCAATTTATCCTTATCTAGCACTACCATTTTTTGCATCACTTTTTTCTTAGCGCTGTCTGCTTGGTAGTATTGCTTAGTGACCATGGCCTCTAATTCATTTAAAGAGCCATCTAAGCTTGTAATAAGGTCTAAACGAGCGGGTATGGTTACTTTATCGTTAACTTTAAGTTTAACAATGGGCCGCGTTCCGCCATTGCCTGGGTAACTACCCTGGCTCAGTGCTTCATCAATACCTTCGGTTATTTTATTAAATTCTAAAATTCGTTGTTCGGCACGCTTAGAACGGCTGTCAAAATTAAGCGGGACGACTGAATCAGGTAAGTTCCCTTCATAATAGTCGTTAATATCAATATCAATCTCAACGAGTAAACCATCAGAAACCATGTGCGCGAGATGCATTATTTTTTGATAGGGGTTATACGACATCGCAACTGACTTAATACGTGCCTCACTATTGAGCATGTCTAAACCCACACTTTTTAGTGTTGATAAATGCGCACGTGTTACACTACCTTTTGTTTTTGCTTGTTTGAGCAGTGTTTTATAATGCTCTAGTTCTTTGTTTCTTTGTTTAAGCTGCCTGTTTAATTGCTCGGTGATGTCATCACCACCTATACCTTGGTTACGCGCTTCCTGAATGAGATCATTGCGTGTCTTTTCAGAGCTTTCAATTTCGCGTTGCTTATTTTGTATCTGTATTTCTAAATTCTTTGTTTGTCGCTCAAGTTTATTACTTTCTCGCTGTAAGCTAGATTGTTTTTGCATGCGGGCAGTAAACACATCTTTAATTGTTCCGCCACCTTGAGACATAGAATAAGTGGCTGAAGGTACTTCCATTATAATATTAAAAAAACCCCATACAGCTTGGCTACTACGCCTAAATACTTGCGTTAAATCGCCTTCTATATAACCATCAAGTTGATCATCTTGCTTCTCCAAAGCCTTAAACTCATCAATAGAAAAATCAACATTTTTAGGATCTTTTTTATCTCGAAAACACTTATATTCAGTTAAATTGGGCTTACTACTGGTTTCATCAGGGAATAGTAACTTATGTAGTTTTAATAAATTTGAACGGTCACTGGTATCCTCTGGGTGTGTACCTAACACTTTTAAGATTATATGTTGCCCTAAGTCATTGCTGTCGATTTGCTCAAGCTTTTTCGCGTCTTGGTCATACACTACACTTGAGCGAAGTATGTCTGCCGTTAAATCTTTTAGAGGGGCTAATACATCACACATAAGTTGATATATGTCGAGTCGTCGGTTGCCTGTGTGATATGCATAATCTCTTGCACATTGATAAAAGCAAGAAGCAGTCTCTTCATCCTCTATAAGGTCTTTTACATTGGCTCTTAACTCATTGATATACTGACCAAGCACATGCACTTGCTCTGTATCTAAAAACTTTCTGAATGCTGTTTTATCAAATTTATTTTCTACCCACTTTTTATAATCTGAAGCAATCTTTTGTTCTTGCTCAGAGACACTCTCTTCACCATATGTTGCTAATTTGTCAGACACAGACTGGGGAAAAGCAAAAAAGGTTTGTTGAATAAATGAGGCTAATTCAAGCTCTCCTCGCTGCTCTTTAGTAAGTTCATCGACACTTAAAACGGATTTACCTTTAGCTGCTTTATCTAAGAGTAATGTATTGATGATTGAACGAGCCAGAGTTATATCTGCACAGGCTTGGCGGGCCTTACCAAGCACATCTGGAATAATTGGCTGATAAACCCCAGCTTTATTTGTTACATCTAATACAACATGCTTCGGCAGCTGCGCGCTATTATAGCCTTGCTCAAAATCCCCAAGCTTATCTAACGTAAACAACCTATTGTTTCGTAGCTCTATTGCATCAGCATTATTCTCTCCTGGCTTAACCGGCTCTCCATAGTTTAACCTTGGATCTTCTGGTTTAAGGCCACCAAAAAGTTGTATCTGCTCCCAGGGCCATTGAATTTCAGAATGAGCAATTTGTACCTCACAAATTTGTCCATTTAGCTTATATGGTACGATGACTGTTTTGAGTGCTTCGCCAGTTGCCTCGCGAAAACCTTTATTTGTTTTCCAAGTAAGAGCGCCTTTTTGCCAAGCAAGGTTAATATCATTAAATCTTGTAACATCCTTATTAGTCGTTACCTTAAGCTCACGCCATAAATGACCGTCAACAAAAATGTATAAAAAGCCATCTCTTAAGTTCGTTTTATGATCGTCAATTTCATCTGCAGGGTGGGCATATCTAATTGGAAATATATGAACTAGCTCAATATCAGCTGTATTATCACTCTCCTCTTTAGCATCTACCTGATATAACGGGATTTTATAGTAGCCTTTACTGCTTCTATTTACAGATTCATCTCTAACCATTAATGATACATTTTTTACACCATCTGATTGGCGTTCAAAAACAAGCTCTCTATGCGCATTTTTTTCATCAATTTTATCTGCTACATTTAGATCACTCATACAATTGACACTCCATCTTCATCTAACTTTTCTGATCCTGATATTTTTATGACTATTTTTTTACCGACTTGCTGGTCAGCCAAACTATCCCTCATTTCTACACTCAACCCCCTTGGTGATGCGCCACCTGATTGCGCTAGCGGCATAGGCGGGGTGTTTTTTGAGTTTGAAATCATTAAGTCACCTTGGCGAACAGCGGGTTTCCCTTCAATGAGTACATTAAATGAGCCCATTATAAATTCAGCTTTACCATCGTTAGTGCCACTCATTAGGCCTCTTTTATCTCCGGGTTTATCGCCTTTACTTTTTGAAAAGTTACTTTTTATGTTGGCAGCACCGTTACCGTTTATTTTGACTGACCCCGCCACACTGGCTACATCACTTGCTGCGGCCATATTTGGATAAGGGATTGGGATGACACTTGGGCCTACCGTCGTTAAACATATATCAATAGTGCTTAGCTTGCCGCCGCTACTTTGGTGCACTGCAGTGCGGCCATTAATCAATACATTTTGCCCTGATACTGTGGCTACTTGCGCTGCTTGCGATTGCGCATCTTTAGTTAACTGTTCTTGATTGCCGGCTTGCCACCCTAAATGACTCGACACTAAGTCTAAAAATGCTTGGGCATTAGTAATAGGTTTATTAACATCCATACTCGTTTGTGGCTCGTTCCACGGCAAAATAGGTTCGTTTTTTTCATCATCCCATTGTGGTGGTGGAATTATATAGTCTGGAATAAATACATTAACCATTTCGCCAAGTGTTTTATCGCGGTATTTGGGGCGTGCTATTTCAGCTAAAAATGCCGCATCTCCACTGGCTCGGTCTTCAAAAATAGCGACATTGCTGGCTTTACCTAATGCGCCGTTACTTCGAGCACTATTATTAAGCCCTAATAGTGTTGGGTTGTTGTGTCGCCATGTTAACGATCCACCTGAGCGCACATCGGCGGTTAGCGCGTCGATGTCGTACTGAACACTGCCTGTTTGTTTACCTGCGGCTGCATTAATGTATGTCATGAATTTTCACTCCTTGAAATTTTTATTAGTTGCTCATTGGGTGAATTAAATAATAAAAATACATGCTGTAACCCTTCATTTAGTGGGTTATTTAAATAGCTATTTGCAAGCACAAACCCCGCTGGATCGTTTGCAACGCCTTGATGGCCAATAGTATTATTTAAGTTGGCGAGCTCTATTAATTCGTCTTCTGGGCTATACAATGCTTGTGTATTAGCAAACCATTTTTTTTTGCCATGCTAACGACTCCTTTCCTGCAAATAGGTAAGTATCATTAACACAAGCCTCGGCTTGGTTGAGCTGTTCGTTTAATTCGCCATTATAAAGGTGTGCACTAAGGGTGCCTTGTAAATGGGTAAGTAATACACATCCACCTTCACCATTAATAATGCCTGGCGGGCCGTTTAACACTTGCACCACGTTATTTTTTGCTTGATGGCTTACGTATTGGTAGCTAACGCAAGAGTCGAGTGCAATTATAAGTGTATCGGGCGCTATGCTTTTTAAATCAAGCGTTGTAGTTTGTTCAAAATCAGGGACTTGCTGCGAAATCACCTCAGCTAAAAGCTCACTGAGTGTATCGTCACTTATTACTGGGTTGTTTAACTCATCCTGTGGTAATACAAACACTATTTGACTTATACGGGATGTTTTTCTAAGTGTTGTAATATCAATATTTTCGAGCAGCTGGCTTAATAACAATAAGCACTTGGTTTGCCTATCAAGCTGAGCAAGCTCTTCTATTTCTACCATTATGTAGGGGGCATCTAAGCTTATATCACACCGTATTAATGCTTTACTCGGTTTAGAAAACAACATTTGGTTTGCAACAGCTGTATATAGGCTGCTTGGTGTACACCCTGTAGCATTTATATGGCAAAGTACATCAAACTTCATTGTTAGCTTCCCTTTTTGCCACGACTAACTGGCTATTTGCGCCTACGTGTATTGCGTCAATATAACCGCGCCATAACAAAGAAAAACTTTGCGCGTCAGAATCAATCACCAACGTATCGCAGCGCAAGTTAATTGTATGTCTGTTTAATGTGTTAACTAGCTGAACAATAGGCTCTTCAAATGGAAGCTCAACTCGCTGATGCTGCCCATATTCTTGTAACGGGTATAACCCTGAAAGTGAAAACGCCCACCCTTGTGTAAACTCTTTTTTTACTCGCTGATCTAAAGGTGCCATATTGTTAAAATGTTCATCAAGCACTGTTTTAAAAGGATAATTGCCTGCCATAAGTGCTTTTTTATCAATGTCGGGCATAAGTTCGATACGCGGTGACCAATGTGATGGTATAGCTGAAAAACTTGCAACTGAGGTAGTATGACTCGGTTTACGAAGTAGTTGATTTGCGTATTCAATGCAAGGTAATTGCTGCCCTTTTGCTTGTTTGTTTTTAAGCTTAAATCCTCTCCCTATCGGATTTTCAAGCAGATAATTAGACTCATCGTTAAGATCTTTTCCACCAAAAGCATTGCTGTAATTAATGGGTGTAGGCTCAATAATATTCGGATCAGTTGCAACAGGCCCAAGTAAAGAGCGCTTCCAAAAGCGTGCGCCAGTTACACGTAAACGCTTTTTAAATAGTGGCTGCGTTTTATCATGAAGGCCAAGCTCTACTTCAATTACTCGCGCTTGTTTGGCTTTAGGCGGGTAAGCTGTAAAGTCGCCATACACTTCAAATCCATGCTTAAAGGCGACTTGTTCGTTTACTTCTCTAAGTGGTGTATATGCGGGGTCGCCATCGTAGTCATCGGCTACAACAATATCGGGTCCGGGCTCGTTTGGTGTTACATTGCCTTTTTCGTCAAATTCAAAGTTTTGTTTTACAAGGACAACTTTAGCCAGCGTACGGTCACTCAACCAACCATCAAAAAAACTAGCCTGCCAAGGAGAAAAATTATTCAGCACTTGGGCTCTCCGCTATAACACTTTGCCATTGTTTGGCGCTCAGTAATACATGGTACAAACCACAGGCCTTTTGCAGAGGATAATGTGGTGCTACAACACGTTGCACAACTTCACCTGCAAGTATTTTTAATTTTTGTTTTGCATTACTGCACACAAAGCTAATGCCGTTTAATAATTGATCCCCTGGGACAAGTGCAAACGCTTGCCTTGCATGCTCTGCATCGTCAAGGTTTATGCCGCTGTGTACGTTTTTTTCGTTATTTGATTCTACTACAGTTACTTTTTTTGCTTGGGCAAGCGCTCTGTTAGTAATAATTAGCCATGCTGCGTAAGCTGGTTTTTGAGTTACCCCATGCGCCATTAAATTTATAAATAAAGGCAATGCGCGCTTATATACAAAGTGGCTTAGTACATGTTGGCAAAGCCCGGGGTTAGCTTTACAAAAAAGTAGGCAAGGTTCATCCCAGCGCGGATCGTTAGTAAGCCCTGCTAGGGCAAGTAATTTTGCTTTTTTGTCGTCATCATTTGTTTTGGCAAATACTTTAAACAGCATGTCAGATACGTTACTTGTTTTATTACAATAGGCATTCACGAGTGCTGCATAAGCAATATCAAAGTTAGCATGTAGCATGGCACTATTTAGCTCTGTTTCACTCAATTGCTGTGAAAAAAGTAAAGTAATCGCGGTACTATCAAGCTCTTCTTTTTCGTTGAGTACACTATTGCGCAGTGCTTTATTATCATCTAACTGCCAATAATCAAGTAAGTGCTGTAATACACTGTAATAACTTAAATGTTTGTTCGACTTTAAAGCTAAAAAAGTTTCGCCGCTGTTAAGTTCACTTTTTAAATTAAGACTTTGTAGCAATAGCGCGTAGATACTGTGGTGCTCTGGGCTTTCTAACGCAAGGGTAATAAATTTATCAAGCGCTAAATGGCTTACTTGTGTTAAATTTTTACCTGCAAAGTAATCTGTGGGTGCATCACTTTTTAAATCGCTGAGTGTGTATAAATGATTTAGTAATTGGCTTTCAATTACATTGAGTCGAGCAAGCGGGTAAACACCTTGCGCTTGCAGCTTTTGTTTGTGTTTTAATAAAGTAGTTAAGCGCTGCTGATGCTGCTTAACCTTAGCGACTTGAGCAAACATAGTATTAATTAAGCCTAATTGGCCAGCCAGCCAAGGTAAGATCTTGCTCGCTATTGGCTGTTATATCTCGCCCTTCGAGCACTATGGTGCCATCAGCAAATACTTCTATCGTCCCTTTAGCGGTTTGGAGGCTAATACTTTGCTGAGCTTCAATCGTTATGTGGCCTTGGCTATTTTTAATGAGTGCAGCGGGCGCTTGATCTTCATTTGCAAGTAGCCCTGTTACTATAAAGCCTTGTGCAGTGTGGGTAAGTAGTACTGTGTCGCCCACTTGGCATGGTGTTATGTGCGCCGCTTGTGCTACAACACTCTGTTCGTCGTTATTTACTGTAACGCCTTTAACTCGGCCAAATTCATCGACTTTACTTACAGGTGCAAGTTGCTGATCGTGATTAAATATACTTTTAACTTTAGCGTTCATTAAATTACTCCTTTAACTTAGTTATTACTAATTGCACTGCCTTTGATTGCTATATTAGTGGCACTTAACGTTATATTAGTGGCGTCAATTGTAAGGTTACCCGCAGCATCAATTTCTATACTTGCGCCACCTTGGCTTAACTGAATTGAACCCTGTCCATTTGCTTTTATAGTAATATTTTTACCACTGTTTAATTCTAAATCACCTTGAGGTGCTTGTAGCTCAAGGTTGCCGTCTACCGAGTAAACGCTAATATCTTGTCGTG
This sequence comes from Pseudoalteromonas sp. NZS71_1, assembly GCF_015864305.1. NCBI lineage: Bacteria > Pseudomonadati > Pseudomonadota > Gammaproteobacteria > Alteromonadales > Pseudoalteromonadaceae > Pseudoalteromonas > Pseudoalteromonas sp. NZS71_1. The sequence goes on from NZ_JADYXM010000001.1 coordinate 639,596, forward strand.
CTTGCATTTTAAGCTCATCAGTTGCTGTGAGCTCTAAGTTACCGTCAGTCGCTTGAATACGACTATTTGAGGCTGAGTTTAGAGTTAAATCCGCAGCCGAGGTAACTGTAATATCTCCCTCGCGGGTTTGAATTTGCAGATTGTTTTCTACTCGGGTTGTAAAATTATTAGCGACTGTAAAATTTGCGTCGTTCTCGGCAACAAACTGTAGGTTTTCTTTCGCTGAAATTTTAACATCACCATCAACAGACTTTAACATTGCCTGGTGCGCACCATTTGTTGCATCGAGTATTAATTGGTTTTTATTGTTTTTATTGGCAAGGCTTATCTTCTCTTCGCCTTTTTTGTCATCCATTACAAAGCTGTGCCCAGCTTTAGTTACTAATTTGTTTTCAGTTGGGTTTTCGCTTGTAACAGGGTTTGGTGCATTTTCATTATAAAGCGCGCCTAAAATTATAGGCCTGTCTAAATCACCATTTTCACCACAAACGAGCACTTCTGTACCTTGAGTTAGTGGAAAATGCATACCGTGCCCGCTGCCACCGTAAGGTTGCATTAAACGTGTAGGACGGCTTTCTTGGCCTTCTCCATCTTGATTAAACGGTAGTTTTACTACGTAGTTACCTTTGTCATCAATTTCTTGCTCAATTAATGCATTAAACGTTGCAAACACACGTCTCGCTGGGCGTAATGGAGCTTTATAAGGCTGGTTAACACTAATTAAATAAGCTTGGTTTTTATACGTTAAGCCCTTTACATTAGAGCCGTATTCAACCGAAGCACTTTGGCTACCTTTGTGCTCTACACGCGTCACTAAATACTGACCATCATGCTCTGGATGGTCATAAATATTTAAACGCATACCAGGGCGAAGCGCCCTGCAGTCTGTGTCTATTATTATTTGCTCACGTTGGCAATCAAACGCTTGCTGTCTGATAGTTGCTAAGTCTTGCCCTTCGTTTGATTGCCCGTAATTATCACCGTAATGACTATCTTCACCAAAACCAATAACTGACGCACTGTTATTTTTTGAAACTTGCAAATTACCCGGAGCTTGGTAGTTGTAATCATCTAAGTGTGTACTTTGCGGAAATAATTGGGCCTGCCTGCTTATAGCAAAAATTGACTCACTCGTTCTTACTTGCCCAGATGGCGGTACATAGCTTAGGTTTATTTCATCAAACTCTTGCGCTATACCATTAGAATCATTGCAAATATACAATGTACATTCACCACTAGTTTGCTCTACAAAGCTGTACACAAAACCGTGCTTACGCATTAAGCGTGTTACAAATTCGTAATCAGTTTCGTTGTATTGCACGGTCATATCGAGCATGGTTGAGCTTGCTTGTACATTTAACTTTTGCGCAGGGAAACCTGCTTTTTCAAACACACTCGAAATAATTTTACCTGCATCCATAGCAGTAAATACACGGTTAGAATGCTGATGCTTAAGTAATGTTAAATGAGAACTCATGATCAAAGTATAGTGATACCCCTGATGACTTTGACCATGCGCTATAAAACCACTAATTAACCCTGAAATAGTACGATCTAACATTGACCACACTAGTGATAACGATACATCTTTGCCTATTAGCATTTCAGATGTTAGATGCTCAGGGCTCAATACTTGGATTTTAAATTCATAGTCTTCACATAAACGATCGTCCCTAGACTCAAAGTCAGTTACATAGACCATCCCGTCAGGCATGCCCTGTATAGCAACACTAAAGTGACTCTTATTTGCCTTGAGCTCGTTAAATATGTCCATGAATCCCATTTTTACATCCTTTTATTTAAGCGTTATCTGCAAATGTCGCCGTAATTTCGTCTTGTTCGTCAACGGCCAGCGTTAAAATATCAGGCATGTCTTCTTCTGCCATAAACTCTAAAATTGATTTAGCGATACCAGGAAGTATTTGCTGCTCTATAACCGCGTTCACCATACGTGCACCACTATCTGAAAGCGTACACTGAGTAGTCAGCTTTTCTAAAACACTGGCATCTACTCGTAGCTGCATTTTGTGGTTTTCGTGCAAACGTGTGGCAATAGCTTCAAGTTTCAAGCTGACGATAGATTGCAGTGCTTCTGAATCAAGCGCTAAGTAAGGTATAACTTGCATACGGGCAAGTAAAGCAGGCGCAAAAAAAGCAAGTAACTGCGGCTTAATTAAATCTGTCAGCGCACCGATTGATGGTACTTTCCAAGGCGTTCCGTCTTCATTAATAGGTGCTTGCGTTGGATTTAGCGCTTCGTTAATAGCTGCTTCTTGCTCGCTTTGCTGTACCTGTTCTTCCTCGTCATCTTGAGGACTTAGGTCTATAACTGTAGGCGGTGTACATGCATCGATTAACTCTGCTGAGCCTAAATTAGATGTCATGATAATTACAGTATTTTTAAAGTCTATTTCACGTCCTTCACCGTCACGCATGGTGCCGCGCTCAAACACTTGGTAAAACATGTTCATTACATCTTTGTGCGCTTTTTCAACTTCATCAAGTAAAATTACTGAATATGGACGCTGTCTTACCGCTTCGGTTAACACACCACCTTCACCATAGCCAACGTACCCTGGTGGTGAACCTTTAAGTTGCGATACGGTGTGCGACTCTTGATATTCGCTCATGTTAATTGTAGTTAAGAACTTATCGCCACCAAATAACTGTTTTGCTAAACAACGCGCCGTTTCTGTTTTACCCACGCCCGATGGACCAGCTAGTAAAAATACGCCTAGCGGGCCTTCATCGTTGCTTACGCCGGCTTTACTCACTCTTAGTGTTTGCGCTATTTTAGCGAGTCCAGCCTGCTGCCCTATAACTTCTTGGCTAATTGTGGCTTCAAGATTAATTAAATTACTAATCTGATCTTTTACCATGGCCCCTACAGGCACACCGGTCCACTGTGAAATAATTTGCGCAACAGCATCGCCGTCTACTTCACTAAATAAGCCGTTGTCTTGTGTATTTTGCTCTTTTAGTGATTGGCGAAGTGTCAGCAATGATTCGCTATCAAGCTCTTGATCAGTTGCCTGCTTTATCTCGTTAATTTGACTCAAAGTCGAAATTTGAGATTCACGCGAGTGAGTAAGTTGCGCCAATTTATTTTGTGCAATAACCAGCTCTTCAACTAAATGGGTAAGCTTATCTTTATCAACAACTAAACCTTGTCCTAGCTCTACATTGAGGCTATTGATTCTGGTTTCTAAGTAATTAATGTGCTCACGCTCAGACTCAATGGCAGCTGGGTCTGTAGCAAACGACATACGTACTCTTGCCGCTGCGGTGTCTAATACATCAATAGCTTTGTCTGGTAATTGGCGACCTGTTATATAGCGCGACGATAAAACGACAGCAGCTTCTATAGCGTCATCCGTAATTTGAATATTATGATGCTCTTGATATTTATCTTTTAAGCCTGCAAGCATTAATTGAGCCGCTTGCTCTGTTGGCTCATCCACTTTAATAAGCTGAAAACGGCGCTCTAGAGCGGCATCACGTTCAAAATACTTTTTATACTCGCTCCATGTTGTAGCAGCAACGGTTCTTAATTCTCCGCGTGCTAATGCTGGCTTTAATAAATTAGCCGCATCACTCATGCCCGCATCGCCACCGGCACCAATTAAAGTGTGCGCTTCATCGATAAACATAATTATTGGCGTTGTTGAATTTTTAACTTCATCTATTACTGTTTTTAAGCGGCGCTCAAACTCACCTTTAACGCCGGCACCTGCTTGCAATAACCCCATATCAAGCACCAATAAGCGTACGCCTTGCAGGTCACTTGGTACTTGGCCATCAATTATACGCTGGGCAAAACCTTCAACGACTGCTGTTTTACCTACACCTGGGTCGCCCACTAAAATAGGGTTATTTTTTCTTCGACGGCATAACACATCGACCATCATACGAATTTCGTCATTACGACCGAGAACCGGGTCGATTTTACCCTGTTTTGCTTTTTCAGTTAAATCTTCACAGTACTCATCAAGCGCAGCTGTACCGTGCGATGAATCTGCTTGATTTGCAGACTTTGATTTAGCTACTGGGTTTAAACGCTCTGAAGATTGCTGACAAATTTTATCTAAATTTTCAGCTAAAAAGCGTGAATCTATTTTATCTAGTAAAGCAGGTAGTTGAAGTACAGGGCTGTAAGGTAATAACTCTGTTAATGAATCAATAAGCGCAGCACCTGTTATAAAATCACTTTTATGCTGAACATTAGCACTTAACCATGCACGCTCTAGCCATTCGTATAAACGACGAGAAAATGTAGGCTTACTTTGATTACCGGCAGGCTGTCTATTTAAAAAGTCTAATAGCTCATGCCATACTTTGTCTTGATTAATATTAAAGAAATGAAAAATGTGCTCAAGGTCACCATTACTTCCTTCTTCCATTAACTTAATAAGTAAATGCTCAGGAAGCACTTCAAAATGACTACGACTACTCGCAAATCCAGCTGCTGATTCAAGTGCTGTTGCGGTGTGGCCATTTAATTTATCTATGAGTTGTTTTATGCCTTTAGCATCCATTTTTTTATCCTTAATTCCTTAGTGTTTATACTGTTGATGGCTGTAGCTATGTGTTGTTGTATTTGCAGCTGCGGCCCCTAAATATGAATTATGTCCAAGTACTAGCGGTTGCTGACCTAAAGCTTGTTCGGCAACAGCCTCATTAGCTACTTTTATTTGGCAAACCCACTCTACATTACTTGGTAAATGCGCAGTCAGAAGTGCAGCCATTTTTATACCTTCTTCGCTTCTTGGCGTTAAACTCATGGCTGTATCACTATTAACTGGACCTATATCTATTGTTAAAATACTTCCGCTAACTAATACCTTCGTTCCAAGTACTGCAGAGCTGCCTAAAACCATTTGGTTTTCTTCGCCGATTGAACTTGGTGTATCTATTTTTTGCCAATTTGCTCGTGTGTCGTCAACTTTTAGCGTGTCTATATTTAAACTATGTTTAAGAAGCTGCGCTAAGCCAGCAGCGCTAGTTTGCTTTAAACTTGCAATACCACACTGAATTTTTTGATCAGTTTTTCCCAGTAAAATAGATTCAACTAACCCATCAAATTGGCTCGCGCCTCTGCCTGCTATATTAATTTGCGACTTTTTCCAGGCCTGAAAAAGTTGGCAATAAAGTACATGATTAAATATATCTAAAAACTGACGAACGCGGTCACCGCTTTGCTCATCACTTGCTGCTTGCTCTAATACATAGTGTGGCATGGGTGCATCCACACCATACAAACCTAAAAAAGAGGTCGATAAGCTTAATCTTCCTCTGCCATCATTCTCTAATACACATTCGCGTACATCAGTAGCCGGAAAACCAAGCTCTTTAAAAGGTTTAAAAACAACTCTGTTACTAATCCCTTGCTCTAGCTCTTGAGGTGCGGCCCAATGTTTTTCTATTAAGCTCATCGCTTTAAATAAGTTAAACCGCCAAGGCTGCTCAATAAGTAGTTCTATTGGCGCGGGTAACTTAGACCAAACTGGGTGCGCATGATTTTTATCAGCGTAACTCATAGCTGATAACTCTTACCCGGTTCAATATCCCAACTCCACGATTTATAACTAGGAATTGCATTAACACGCGTTTGTACGCTTTCATTTATAGGGGCATACATTAAAAAGAATTCATGTAATACATTACAAAAATGATATAAATCAGCATCACCAACAAATTTACTTTCATCAATATCAATAAGTACATCAACACCTTTAATAAATATTCCGCGTTTAATTTGGCTGATTGGCGTTGCTGTTATTTTTAAAATGCTTTCAATTCGTAATCGATTCTCAGCTTTATTAGACCAATCAAATAACACTAGTAATCTTTTTAGTTCTGTAACTTGCGTAATTTGTGAAAACTTTACATTTAATAAGCTAATAAGCTGCCAGTGTTTTGGCTGACTTGGACATGCTAAATAATTAGTTGGCCGTATAACATTTTTAACCTCAACGATGCTCGGCATGTCTTTTCCGCCTTCGTTCAAGTCTCCCTCTTGCAAAAGCTGACGAGGCCAACCTGCATTAAAAGAAGTTAAATCAACTGATAGAGTTTCTTTTTCATCTTCTAAATTAAAAGGAAGTTGTAAATAATGAGTCGGGGCTGCTGCACCTACGTCTTTTGTGAGCACAGTAAATAGCTTTTTTTCGTCTTCAAATACGCTTTGATAACGAGGAGTGTAATCATACGATTGCCCGGTTATAGAGTTTCGACCTGCAACTGCATCTACCGTATAACTAAAAACGTGGTCAAAACGTGCCTGATCTGCACTTATCATATAATCAGTTCTGTTTGGCTCTATTTTAATTGGCTCTGCAGCTTGGCTAAATAAATTAACTGCTGGCACGCAATTGATTAAAATGTTCTCTTTACTTAACTGATGACCCGGCGGTAATTTATTATCCCCCCTAAATACGATTTCAAAACGGTCAATATGTTCAGGAAACTCTTCGTCTTTTAAACCATCAAATGTTAAAAAATAAAACCTATCTTTTGCATTAAAATAATCAAGTAAAAGTGCATATCCAGGATGGCTTTTAGCCGCGCTAGGCAGTAAAGCGCCATCTATATCTAAATAAGTAGCGCTGCAACCTTTTGCTTTTAACTTTTTATTGAACTCAAAATGGTTAGCACCAAAATCAAGTTCTGCTTGTTTATTAGGTGTTTTTAATAATTGAAATAAAGCACTGCATAATGGTGTATCGCCACGTAAATAAAAGTTTAGTTTAGATAAATCAAAATTACTTCGTTCACCTTGGCATACAAACTTAAGCCCTATTCGTAGCTCTGCACCTAAGTGCGACTCTTGATATCGAACATGCTCAACATCTAATGGGACAACGTCTAAACCGTGAGTTGTGCTAAAAATTATTTTTTTATTATCGGCCTTTGCTTTAGGCGGATTAAGCTGTAAACCTTTTAAAATAGTGTGTGTTTTTTGCATAGCCAATTTAGGCTTAAATTGCACCACAGTACTAGAAGGATAATAACTTAGGAGTATTGGACACAGTTGACGCAGCACTTGCTCTGAAACTTCAGGTACTGACTCATCTAAACGCTTTTGAGTATGGGCAGTTAAATACGCTACGCCTTCTAATAAGCGCTCAATATGAGGGTCTCTATCTTTTAATGCATCAATGTTAAGCATTCCTGCATGCTCAGGATAAAACTGAGCAAACTGCTTACCAGCTTGGGTTAACAAGCGCATTTGTGCATCAAAATATTGCTGCATTCATCAATCCTTTAAATAACATTAGTTAGTGTTTTTTGCATGTTGTATAACGTCTGCTTTACCGCCAGATTCAAAACGGGTATTTAACTTGATACTTTGCCCGCTCGTTAAAAAAGCTTGAATATCTAGCCTTATTACACAATTATCTTCTTTAATTTCAACAGGTGTTACATTTGCATATCGTACGCGTGGTTCGTACTTTTCTATCAATTTTTTAACCTCAAACGCTAACGTGTGTTGTGAGTATGGTAACCCCTCGTAAATATCTTCTACATCGGGCAAACCATAGTCAGACAAGTGCTTCAGCACTCCTCTTCTTGCATTTAAAAGCTCATTTAAATGCTTGCACACACTGACTTGCTCATCAGTTTGAAAACCATGATGACCATTGCGTGTAACTGGTTGAGTTAAAAAATCGAATAACGCCATATTTAGATCTCAATAAAAGGATATGCTTGCGCATATCCTTCAAAATTACTGACTAATTAACGACCTTCAGTCCAAGAGTCAGAGAACTCGATGTTGCCATCTAAGTAAGTCCAAGTAATGCGTTTGTAACGTAGACAAACTGTTTCAAGGTGCGGGTAACGCTCCTTGTCTAAGTCTTTAACGTTATGCATTGTTGGTGAGATCGAAGTGATCTTTACATCTTCCAACTTGTGGCAGAAATATTCACGCTCAGTCCCTGTGTCATCAATACGGTACCATTTAAGCTCTAATTGCTTAAGTGTTTGACCGTTTGAACACGCTTTGTACAAGTACGGCGTAGCCGCATCAACAGCTTTTGTAATTACAAAAGGTTCATGCTTACGAGTACCTGTAAGTTCACCTGTATCGTTATCCGTAGGAATACGAAGTTCATGATCAAAGTGTAGGATCTCAATTGAACCTTCACGCTCTGCAACAGTTACAGAACCTTTGATGTCATTACCTTGGTCATCCTTTAACCACATGTACGCTGGAATTGCCATTTCATTATTCTCCTTTTAGAATGAAGTGTTTCCTGTTAGTTGGCATTGGCATAAACAGTAATATTTATGCCCCCCAAAAAGCCCTCTGCTTCATGCCACTGGGGAATATGTCCCAAGTTGGATGCAACCAACTTGGGGCAATTTTTTAGACTATAAGTCTTAATCCTTTATGTACACCTGCCAACTACTCACCAAATAGACGCATTTGATAGTACTTAAATCCGTTTCATTGGCGGCGTAGCAGTTCATTTTTCGCCAGGCATTTGCCCTACTAGCGCTAAACGAACATCAATCCCTTCAACTTGGAAATGAGGAACAATGTACGTACTTACTCTGTAGTAACCAGGGTTACCTGGAATTTCTGCTACAGTCACTTTTGCATCTTTTAGTGGATGCGTAGCAATAAGAGATTCATCTGGGTTGTTCATTTTAGTTACTAATGCGCCAAGCCAATCATTAAGCTGCTGCTCTAATTCATGACGAGGTTTGCTTGAACCAATATTTTCACGTTGTAAAACCTTTAAGTAATGCGCAATACGCGATACTAAGAAAATATATGGTAAGCGTGAGTTAATTCTTGCATTAGCTGTTGCTTCATTTGTTTCAAAAACCTGCGGTTTTTGGGCACTATTAGCTGAAAAGAAACATGCAAAATCTGAATTTTTATAATAACTAAGCGGTATAAAACCTTGATTAGCAAATTCAAGTTCTTTAGTTTCAGAAATCAGTACTTCAGTCGGTATTTTAGTTTCTACACCTTTACCAGCTTCAAATGAATGCAGCGGAAGATTATCGACTTTACCACCTGATTGCGGCCCACGAATATTTACAGCCCAACCATTATCATGGAAACTACGGATGATATTTGCAGCAAATGCAAATGTTGCATTACCCCACAAATAACGTTCATGATGCTGCGCACTTACATCTTCTTGGTAATTAAAGTTACGAAGAGGATTTGTCTCACCGTAAGGCAGACGTAGTAAAAAGCGTGGGAATGCTAAACCAATGTAACGAGAGTCTTCTGATTCACGGAAGTTTTTCCAACGAAGGAACTCAGCGCGTTCCATGTAAGAACCCAAATCTTGGATTTTAGACACTTCTTCCAATGAGTCTTTAAGAAAAAACTTAGGACCAACACTGCCCATAAACGGACAATGCGCTGCCGCAGATACACGAGATATTTCTTGCAGTAACGATACATCGGGTGCCGAACAATCAAATTCAAAGTTCGAAACCATTGTAGATACTGGCTCACCACCTGGCGTATCGTAATCTGAAGTATATACATGCTTGTATAGTGCAGATTGCGTTGTATCAGGCGCCTCTTCAAAATCATCTCTTAGAGTTTCTTTATCTACATCAAGCATTTCTATTTTAATATTAGCGTTGTTAGGCGTACGGCTAATTAAGTAGCGTAACGAGCGCCATGCTGATTCCATTTTTTGAAAATTTGGATGATGTAAAATTTGGTCTAACTGCTGAGAAATAATAATGTCTACTTTTGCGATGTAATCGTCTAAAAGTAATTTATCAATTCGCGTTACTTCTTGGCCACTACTGCTAGCCATATCTAAAAATACATTTATAGCTGCTGTTAAGCGCTCATTTGCACGAGTTTCAGCTAGGTTGCTTGCATCTCTAAATGAATCAAGTTTGATTTCATCTGAAACTGGAGAAATATCAACCATTCCACATATATTTTCATAAGTAGATAAAGGAGCTTGCTCCGTGGTATGCGCGGCAACATTTAATTGTTCTTGCATTGACATGGTAATCTCCTTATTCAGTTATTGGTTGTTTTTCATCTTCAGAAGCCAGCGGCGCAATTTCATCCAGTTTAGCTTTTAACTCATCTAGCTCTGGCTGATTTTGTAATACACGCTCTAATTCTTTACGAAGTGATGAGTTATCTAATAAATTAGATTTAAGGTCGCGAAGTAAATTACGCATAGCCATCATTTTATTAAGCTCTGGCACTTGAGAAGCAACTGATTCTGGGTCAAACGATTTAAAAGAATCAAACTCAAGGTTTACGCTAATTTCGCCGTCACCTTTAATTTTATTTGCTACCTGAAAGTTCGCTTTAGGCGCCATATCTTTAAGCACTTGCTCAATATTATTTTTATTAATTGTTACGCGCTCACGCTCAGATAGTTCTTGGCTATTTTGACCATTTGAGTAGTCACCAATTACTAGCATTTTTAATGGCAATTCACTTTTTTGCGAAGCGCCATCTGTATCAAGCTCTAACGAAATATTGATCCGAGCTCTGGGGATCTCTTTTTGAAATGTATCACTCATGTTTTTTCCTTTGCAGTTTGGTTATCTACCGACTCAATTCCAATTAAACCTCGACATATTAGTCAAGCCCTTGTAACTAAACCCACGCTAATGCTTGTGCAGGGTTAGTTACCATCATTTGCTGACTAATATGTTTAGCAGCTAAACTCATTTCATCTTCTGGCGTTTGTGACAAACTTGCATAACACTGCTTGGAAAATCGCCATACTTCCATGCAAAAACATTGTTGCCATTGCGCTAAGTCATGCGCTTTTATTTGTTTTAGTAACACGTTTAATAATGCTAAAGCATGTTCGTAATGCTCAGCTTTTATTAATAATTTTGCCTTTAATAATTGCGCTTGAGCTTTATCAAAATCGTTTAAAATATTTATTTGATCGACTTTAATTAATGCCGTCGATAACTGCCCTTTTTCGACGTCTTGTATTAACTCGCTATACTGCTCATCAAACGCACTACTTTGAGAGCTAACAGACTCTGTTTTTGCAGAATGTGATAACTCTTTTAAAAACTCTTTATTTACAGATGAACACAACGGACTTCCATCGTCATACTGTAGGGAAACTAAAGCAGGAAACTGCTCATTTAAATTAACTAATTGTTGCTCAAGCCAATGAACAAGCGGCAATTTATTTAATTTTTTTAATGCATTTAAACTAAGCACTTGGAGATTTAAATTAAATTGCATAGCCCCTTCCATAAACAACCCTTCGGCTAAATTTAAAGCTTGTTCAGGTTGCTCACTTGCCAATGCATTTTCAATTGGAGCAAATGCTGCAGCTCTAGGAGCGGGTAAACGCGTTTTTCCATTTTCGTTAGCCGGTAATGCCAATCTTGTCCAACGTGCAGCTCGCGATAACTTTATTACTCGTTCAATGTTATTTTGTTCTTTATCAAAGTTAAGTAGCTGCCTAACCGCACTTAAATACGCTGTATCTGAGGCAATATCAGCATTACCAATACTAACCTGGCTAGCAACTGCGGCTGGTGCCGAATTATTAGTTTCTGATTTTGGAGCCGTCACAGCTGAATTCTCAGCTAATTTTTGCTCTGTGCTAATCGCTTTTTCTTCTTGCTCTGGTTCAGCTACAGGCACTGGGTTTCGTTTTTCTTGTTCTTTAGCCCACTCATTCAAAGTCGATAGAGGGCCAGATTCGTTGTCTAATAACGCAACACACTGCTCGTTGTATTGAGTCAAGGCAGCTATAAGTTCAGGCCATTGTTCAGCGTTTGTATTATGCCCTTGGGCTACACCCTTTAAACGTTCTTGCTGTTGTAAAAACCATGTATTAACTGCAGCGCGCATTCTGGCTTTTAGTGGGTGTACCTCATCCGTATAAGTAGTCAACAAACGATTAAATAACAATAATGTATGCGTTAAACCTGTAACCCCAAACTCACTTGTTGCAGCTAGTGCTAAATAACTTACTATGCGTAAATCTTTACTTTGAGTGTTGAGTAAATCTGATGCTTGTATAAACATCACTTTAAAGTCAACTTCCCCCACTCCTGATGAAGATGCTTTTAATGCTTTAAATGTTTCTTCATATTTTAAATCTTCTCCACACTTGTTCCCCGGCAAAGGAGCACTTAATGCTTCAAGCCATTCAATCCAGGTGGTATGTGTATGCGGCGCTTTATTACTCATGATTTACACCAACGACGAAGTGCATCGTAAACACTCACGTTATCCATATCAGCAAAATTAAGTGTTTGTGAAGACGGCTGTTTTTCTACTTTTAAATTACATAGATCAACAATATCGTTTGTTTTTTTATCGTATTCCCACACACTATTAAAGTATGACGCTGGAATAGGCCTACAAAAAATAGTTAAACTAGGCGCTTGATTCTCATCACCTAACTGATAAAAAAACCAAGGCTGCCAATTATGATCTGCCACCATAGATGCAACTAAGTGCAACCAAAACCCGGCAACTAAGGCACTTTCATGACTAAAACTAGGCATTGGTAGGCGAATACCAAACTGACTTCTTAAACACCCTCTATTAGCGATAGATTTAAGCACAGCTGATAGCTCTTCAATTAAAATTGCTCTTTTAGCAATATCGTTCAAGCCTAAATGCTGCCAAAAAACGCTCATCGGAATAGTTCTAAGTTTATCAAGCTCTAGAGTTAAATTTGGTTGCTGTTTAAGTGCATCAGCTACACGGTTATAATCTTGTGCTTTTTGCTCCATTTCATTAATACTGGCAGCTTGTTTAATATTTTCATTTACACCTAAAAGGTGCTCTATTACTTGGCTTGCAAATAAAAATAGAAAAGCAGGATGTCGCTTATATGTATCAAGCCCACTATGTACAAAAGAGCTAAATGGGTAAAAACGACCACTGCTATCTTTACTTGGCTGCAAAACGCCAAGTAAACCACCATCATCCGCATTGCCAGATATAAAGAACAACGACTTAGTTCCATTCAGGTGGCTTGTATCCGTTGTTTTTCTACCACGGTTTAAATGTGCAAAGCCCTCTTGCAACCAATGATCAAATCCAACCGATTCTCTAGATGAAATATTAAGCTTTACAAAGTCTGGTCTTATCGGTGTTTTACCCATAAAACCAAAGCTGTGTTGCTTAACCAGTGTCGGTGTTTTCTTTTTAGTAAATAAATTAAACATTGCTAGCGGCCTATTGCATTGTTCGCGACTGCGATTGAGCCAAGCTAGGGCTTTGTGAAAACAAAGAACTTGGCAATGCAAACGATGTAAGCATGTATTTTGAAAATATACCGCTGTTGCGTCCTGATTTAAGAGAAAACTGGACTGTTAACACCTCATCAGATTTATCTTTTAATTCCCATGTTGCTAAAAATTCTGTGCCTTTAATCCACTTAACACTGGCTGAGTTAAGCACTTTTAGTAGTGCCCAAGGTCCGTCTTGCTCGATAGAAATACGACGCCCTTTATTATCTAAACCATACAGAACCGCTTTCTCTGCAGCCCCTCGACCAGGCCACGAAAAATTACGCCATTCTTCAGGCTCATTGCGATAGCGATAACCTTGCTCACTAAAGCCTAAGTATGTTTCACGAATACCTCGGTGTGGAACAGGCATCATCTGAAAAGTAAAACCAGCACTGTCGGCACCACTAGAAAACAACGAACGAGTTACTTTATTTGCTTTAGTTAAACCATCAAGTAATTGCGCGCTAAAACCAATACCTACACCATTCCATTGTTTTTCTTCCCACACACCGCGGCGTACTTTCATAAATGGTTTGAGCTGGGTGTTAATAAAGCTCCATAAAATTCCTGATTCAGAATTTAAAAATTCAGAAACATCAGCTATCGCAGCATCAGGGCCAGTTAAGTTAAATGGATATTTACCAGCTAAACTGCTGTTATACATAGTATAAACCTGGTTTTCCCATTCTTGGTTAAGCTGAGTACGTGCTTTTGCCATGATAGTCGCTATACCACCATGAAGCGGGGCCTTAAATAGCTTATCTAGCGTTTCTTTGGTTTGAGGGTCTAGTGCTCGAGTTTGGCTCTCAATAATAATCCACGAAGACTGTAATGCATTACTTTGGCTATTACCTGAAAGTAAGTCCTGCGCAAATATCATTGCTTGAGCATCATCTTCATTACTCGCTGCCATTGCTTTAATGTCTGAATGGATGCTACTTAATGAACTGATGTATTGTCTTAAGTAATCAGAAGAGTTTTTATCTTCATTAGGCTGTGCAAAACGTCTTAAGTCAGCAAACCGACTTTCAAGCTCTGGCGCTCTAACCGTACTCATTTGAGTAATTGTTGGCGTGTTTAAAGCTAATTTATTTGCAACATCTGCAGCCGTCTTACCTATTGAAGCTTGGCTTTTTGAAGGCGCGTCAGCGAGCGTAATATTGTCGTTAATCAGTTTCATTAAATCGTTAAAGGGGCCATCCATCGATGAAAGGCGTGCAAAATCAATACTTGCATCGTTTAGATCTCTAAATGCAGGCACTTTTATGCTATCTATAAAAGCAAACCAAGTATTGCCGTAGTCTTTAAAGTAATATGCTCGCATAGCCTTTGCCAAAGTTTCAGCTTGTGCTTCGTCAACAACATTTTGACCATTTTCATCACTAGAACCCATAACCCAGTCACCTGAAAACACCAAACGTGAAATACGTTTAATCTCTGGGAATACATATTCCTGCCAACCTAAGTTTGTATAAACATACGGGATTTTATACTTACTTTTAAATACATCACGATTTTTAGAAATCATAAAATCGTTTAATAACAATGGCTTTTTACGTTCAGCAAAGCTTGTAATTACTTGTTGATATAACGGGAAAGCCTCTGGCTGGGTATTTAAATTGTCTCTCGCTAGCGCTATCGATGTTTCGTTAGCCTGCCAAAATGCAATTTTACCTGGCTGCTCTATATCGTTACCCATATTTTGTAGGTACATATCAACTAAGCTACTTAGTTGTGTATAAATGGGTGCTTGCTCTTGTGCATTTATGTCTATATGAAAATGCTCAGCTATAAAATTAAGTAATTGCTCTTTAGCAAACTCCGTTGAAATATGCTCAGGGTTCGTACTCATCATTAAATGCATTTTTAGTGCATCGTAATACTGCTGACGAATCGTTGCTTTCGCTTCACCTTCATTGTCAAACCATTGTGTTTCGTACTGTTTTATTTGCGCAAGTAAATGCTCTTCACCTGGGTAAGTAATAAGCTGATTCATCTGATTAAATAGCACATTTGCAACACTACTTAAGGTTTCATCACCTTCATAAATACCAAATATAAAGTACCACGGTAATGAATCTTCGTAAGTTTTAAGCTGACCATAGTGCTCAAACAGCGCTAGCGTAGCAGCAAGCTTCTGCTCATCTTTTGCCTTACTTACGTTAGCTTCAACAACTGCTTTTACACGTGACTCACCTTGATTAAGTAATAATTGATTACTTGTGTACGACGTAATAAGGAGTGCTGTGATTGCTGCAATAGATGCCAAACCTGAAGTGACTGTTAAACCTTTTAACCAGCGTCCTACTAACCGTTTTTTTCTATTTCCTCGCGTTAAATCCTGTAGTTTAAAAATAACATCATTAAATACGCGGTTGATAAAATAACTTTGAGTAATGCTTTCTTGTTTTTGGTCAACAACAACCGCACCAAATTGATCTCGTACACCATTAGTAATACGCTCAATAGGCGTGCCTTCTTGCGTGCCCGATGTAAAATAAACACCAGCAAACCAAGGAACTTCTTGATATGGATTAGACTTAAACAGTAAGTTAACAAACTCAGTTAACTTAGTTGAAGCTGATTGAAATTGATTAGGAAAATCAAGTATTAGCTGTTTACGATGCTCGTTGCGCTCTCGTGCAACTTTGCTCAAACGTTGCTCGCATAGTCGCTCATATAGCTCCTGCATACGAACTTCAAACATTTCTGCAGGATCATTTTTTTGATCTTCACTAATATCGAGTAAGTACGCACCAAATACTTGCTCACGCTCTTTTTCAGATAAGTCACTAAAAAAAGGTTCAAAACCACTGATTAAGTCAGTTTTGGTAAAAGTGATATATACAGGAAAAATAACGCCAAGCTGGGTAATTAGCTCTTCTATACGCTCACGCACTAATTTTACATGTTGTCGAATTTCTTCACTGTCGGAAGTTAAAACATCTGCAACACTAATGGCCACCATTACGCCATTTATAGGCAGTTTTGGTCTATATTTTTTAAGGAGCGCTAAAAATGACAACCACTCTTTATTTTCTGACTGCTCAGTTGTGTAACGCCCAGCGGTGTCAATTAAAATAGCTTGATCTGAGAACCACCAGTCACAATTGCGCGTTCCACCAAAACCTTGGATATGCAATTCACTCGAATTAGAGTAAGGAAAATGTAAGCCCGAATTTGCAAATAAAGTACTTTTCCCTGTAGCCGAAGGGCCAATAATCATATACCAAGGCAAAGCGTATAAAGCGGTATTACCACGATAACCCGCACCTAAATGAGATGCTTTTAAAGATCCCAATGCTTCTTGCATCTTTTCTTTAATTTCGCTTAATTCAGCACTCGAACCGGCATTATGACTTGCTAATTCAGAAGCTAACTTATCGCCTGAGCGCTTAGTCCATAACCAACGAATAAAAATAAATAAAACAAAAACAGCGGTTACAGCACCCATCGCAATTAATTTTTTATCGGTAGTATCTAAACCCACCATGCGACCGGCAAACCACACAATACTCAAAACGGCTATAAAGCCAATAAGTTGACCCGTTGCACGCGATGATACCAAGCCCAATAAAAAATGAACTAAACCGCTTTTATTAACTCTTCCCTGCATTGTGTTACCTATCGTGTTTCGTTGGTTTTATTGAGCTGAGTCAGCACTTCAATTTGGTTGTCTATTACCTGAGTACTCTGCGTTGCTTGCTTATTAATTACATAATGAAATCCAGCAAATAATGAGGCAATAGAACCCAAGCAAATAGCCAAAATCACCCAGTAAGGAATATTACGCCCCACCTTCATAGCAAACCCTTCTGCAGGTATACCGTTATCAGATAATTGAGAACTCGGTGTTCCTTTTATATCTTCAATTTGAGCTCTAACATCAACAATTAACGCTTTTAATTGCTCAATGCCTTTAACTTTGTAAATGCCTTCAAAGCCAAGCTGCAGACAAATATAATAAACCTCTAATGCAGCTAGCTTTTGCTCTCCGCCGGTACGCAACTTACCTAAACGTTCAAAAAATTCTTCACCAGCTCGGTTGTTACCAAAAAATTCAAGCTGTAGCGGTCGAGACATCCAATCCATTCTAAAATGAGCACCTGAACTCATAACAAATTCATCACACATAGCCGTAAGAGCAAACTTAACTTCTTGCATTAAACTTGTTGTTACCTGTTGCGAGTAACAATTACGCTCATAGTCATCAAAACTAGTAAGTAAATTTTCTCTAAACTCTTCAAGCTCTAAGTTAGTAGATTGCTTTAGTTTTAATGGTGTTAGCGCATTAATTACAGGCGAAATACACGCGACTAAATCTTGTTCTTTTTGTGCTTCTTGCATAATTTCAACTCAACGTTAATTACGTGCTACGGTAACAATTTCAATTTGTGCACTTTGCAATCCAAATGGTACAAATAGGCTTAATGATTGCTCTTCAATAATTTGCTGCCAAATGAAACCATGCGACTCAAGCCTGAAGTATTCATAACCACTTTTTATGGCCAGCTTATTTGGAGGTCGCTGACAATGTGTTAGTTGCACACCCGCTAAAGCAGATGAAATCATGATATCGAGCTTTTCGCTTGCTCCAACTTTTACTTGATCACTAAATGTTTCAATCCATTTGGTGTCTTCAGATTCAAAATACACAGCTAAATAAAAGTCGTTGTTAGTAAACGTTGCAGAATCAATAGTGGCAACTTGATAAATAGCGTTAGAGGTTTTTTCAAGTTTTAAGCCCACCATTTTCTTAGGTACAACCCCTTCAAGTAAACGAGTTAATAGGCCATCAAGCTGACCAAATACATTGCTTAAATTTTTATGCTGGTATGGTGGTACTTGGTTAACTAAGTCACTGTGCTCAAACATTGAAACTGAACTAATTAAATCAACAAGCTCACAATACAAACGTTCAGGATGGACCAATGACAAGTTTTTAAGATGATCTAAACGCTTGGCGGATGGAGCCATTGCATTAAGTAACAAAAATGTATTCATTTCATTCGGCCCAAAGTCAGTAACTGAGCCATAATTTTTACGTCTGCTAAGCAGCACATTAACTTTTGCATTAACTAAATTAGCCGTTCTATTTAACAGCTCAGTTAAATAAGCAGATGCACTTATATTTAATAAAGGAGGCACAAACTGTTTATTTAAAACAAATGATCCATCTTCCGAGCGACTTATTTTTAAACATGCAATGGTGTCAAAATAAGTTTTTACATCTGAGTCAGACAGTAATATAAATTTAGGCTTTGCAACTAATACCTCACGACTACGCGACGCATCATGATTATCTTCTAAATCAATATAATCCGCTTCATATGCACTTAATTGCCCGCTGGCCGCATAACCTTCAATATTGCTAACTGTTTTATTAGCAGCAATAGCAATATAAATAACACTCTCTTGATGGTTAGTATCGAGCTCAAGCTTTAAATCATCTTGATGCTGTCGATCAAAATCAAGCAAGCGACCATTTTCTAAAAGTAATTTAAAACTGGTCACTTTTAATATACCGCGAGCAAGTGCTGATTCATCAATAGCAAAATGCTGTAAACCGAACGCCAATGGCGATATTAGCGCTTGACGTACAACCTGATTTTGATCGTGATAATCGTCAAATAGTTGAAAGTGTTGCTGGGCAAGCAAAACACCTTCAGCCCAAACGGGCTTTGCGGGAGCTTTTAAATTCATTACTCAGCCTTATCCACGCCAGGTAATTGAACTTCATTATTGGTAACCAAAACATCTAATGATGTAGACAACTTAACAGGGCCATCTGCAAGCGGATAATACGCTTTCCAGTTATCGCCACTGCGATCTCTAAATAAAGCAACAATAGCTACAAACTTTGCATTTTCAGCTTGTTCAAACTTAATTTTAGATTGTTCAGAAGGGTGAATTGTTCGCTCTTCTAATGTAATTAAACTATTAGCTAAAACTGACTTATCTGACTTCCATAACTCTTCAAATGTGGCTGTTTTAAATGTTTGTATATCAGACAGTTGATATACCTTTAAAACCACTGGTAACGCTTCATCAAATTGGTTTAAATTTAAATTATCTGTTGCCTTAACATCTAAACTTACGTTAGTACTCATACAACCAGTTAATATTATAGAAAGTGATAAACCTATAATTGCATTTAAAATAAAGCGCATTTTTTACCTCAATAAATATTTTTATTTAAAATTAAAATTAGTTTTGCAAAGAGTAGCTTCATAAACTGGGCAAATAACTTTATTGAATCTTACATTCGCACAATCAGACCATTTATTAGTTTTAAAAAAGCCTAAAAGAGTCTTAGTCCTGCTTTTCTCTTGAGAATCAACTAACAAAGACTGCGTAACAACATCATCTATAGACGTAATTAACTTAGTATTTATTAATGAAAGCTCTTTTATATAAACAGATACATCACCGTTAATTAAAGTAACTTTTCCATTGCTTTTAGGGGGATTATTTAAAAAAAAGAAAAAGTGTTCTATAGAATTTTCAGAAAAAACGCGATGGGCAGGAATACCTACCTGGTCTAGTAGCGAAGAAACGCTGGCAGTAAGTGACCAAGCTAAGGAGTACAAGCTATTTATTTGATTTATAAACTCTTTTTTATTCACAACATGCTCCTTGTCATCAGTTAAACTAAAAAACTCTTAGTCTAAGGCTAGTAATAAATCCATTTATTTGGCGCATAATACAAACACCTAACCGCTATTGTCAACCTATATAAGGTTTAAAATATTAGAATATTAATGCGATTTACGAATTAGAATAAACACTCTAAAAAACAGTTATAAATGAATAATACGCAATAAAACAAAACAATCCCTATTTATGAAGCAATCAAAAAGATAATTCAATTTATTTTTAGAGTTACAATTATCCAGTTGATCATTAACACACAAAAAGGTATGTTTACGCCACTAATTTTACCGAGCAGGGATTGCAACGTTTTGACTAAATCTAATTTTTTTTTGAAGGTTAATGACAAAGACTTTAATGTTACTTACCTACATGGCTACGAAAAAATTAATAAAGGCTTTAGTTATTCACTCACCGTTGAATCTTCAGTAAAAATTAATACAGATATACTACTTGCTAATGCCAGTGTGATTTTTGTTAATAAAAATAAAAGATATAGAGAACAATGCGGCCTGATTACATCTGTAACCAATATGGGTGTATTCAACAATCTACATCGCTTTAAAATAAACATTCAAGATCGATTATCCACCTTAAAAGACACCTCAAACAGTAAAGTCTTTATTGCCGTAAACGTACAAGATGTATTAAATTACTTAGCACAAAAAGCAGGTTATTCATCAGGACAAATCGTTTTTAGGACAAGCTCCGCCTTACCGCATTTAAAGCAATGTGTGCAAGCAATGGAAAGTGACTGGGCCTTTTTTAATCGCTTGATGTCTCAGCATGGTCTTTTTTACTGGATTGAAAGTGAATCAAACACCGAAACACTTGTTATAAGTGACAGCAACCTCAACAGCCCCTATTTAAGTACGGGTGTATTAGAAGTTAAAGCAAACGCGGGGATGAACGCCCAGGACTGGGGTAACTTTGTCGGCTTTATGCACAGTGAAGTAACACAAACCTTATATAATAATGCAGCGCAAAGTAATGCCCATGGACAATTCCAAAAAGTAGCCAGTAACAGTCAATCTTTTTTCGAGCCTGCTGCAAACTCAGACGCCGAAGCATCAGCACAAACACAAAGCTTTAGTAATGCATTAGCCACACACAATAAACTGGTTACGCTTACGGGTAATGTATCTGATGTATTTGCAGGCTGCTCAATTTCGCTTGACGATAATATGGGGTTTGCCAGTGGTGATTTGCTATGCATTGCAATAGAGCACACCCTTAATCAAGCAAATGACGAAAGCAGCCATGAAGGTGAAACGCATTATCACTGCGTAGCGCAATTTATAGAGCGCGGTACACCTTACAAAGCAATGCCTGAGCCCCACACGCCTAAGCCCATGGTATTTCCAGCAACCGTAGAATCTCTCACAAGTAATGCATTTGTAGATGAACATGGCCAATACCGTATTCGTACCGAGTTTGATAAAACAGCTCGCCCAGTAATTCAATCAAGCCCTGCACTAAAAAAACTAGCGCTATATGCTTGTGAAAATCAACCTCAAGCCACTGGCTGGCACTTCCCACTCGTTGGTGGCTCTGAGGTACTTATTGGGTGTATTAATAACGACCCAAATAATACATTTATAATGGGTTTTGCACTAAACGCCGACCAGCCAAGCGTAGTTACAGCCGCTAACCCAACACATAATCGCTTATTAAGCGCAGCGCAAAATGAACTTATGTTCGATGACGATAAAGATGTACCCAAAGTCATCTTACAAACACTCGCCAGTGAGCACTATATTGAATTAAATGCTATAAAATCAGGCCGCCAATTTATTCAATGGATAAGCCAACTCGGTACTATAAATTTACACGCAGGGCGCGACCTGTGCCTTGAAACAGAACAAAATAATGTTCAGTTTGTTATTAAAAACAATCAATTTATTGATGTTAAAAATACCGTGTCGCAAACCACAAATAACAGCCATGTAAATTATCAAAGTGGTGGCAGCCAAGCCTTCAGTGGTAAAAATGCGACCCTTACGAGCGAGAATGAAATATCACTCCTCACCGGACGAGCAGTAAAAGTGCATGCACAAAGCGACATACTCCTTAAAACCAATAACAGCGACTTAAAGCTTAATGTGCCTAATGGCTCTACGTTTTTACAAACAAACAATAATATAAGCATTACGGGCTCTGGCAATGGCGATTTAATTATTCACAACGCGGGCGGCGAGATAAAACTCGACAGCCAAGGCAATGTTGATATTACCGCCACGAACGTACTCACACTCGATGGCACATTTATAACCTTTGATGGCCCAGTTGATTACGACATAACCAGCCCACAAACAGCGCGGACACCGAGCAGTGCAAGCCCTGCCAATATTAGCCGCATTAGTGATATAACCATTAATGACTCCGGTATTGCTGCAACAACGTCAAGCGTAGTGGATTTACTTTATGTTTATCAAGATGGCAGCCCTGTAAAAAACGCACCTTATACAATTAAATTTGATGATGGAACACAAAGCACAGGCCAGCTAGATGAAGACGGGATAGCGCAATTAACCGACGTACCAAATGGTCAATTTACTGTTCAATACGGCGAAGATACGCGCGAGTTTGAACCACAAGATAACACCACACCAAATCCACTTTATAAAAGAATAACCCCCGCCTCTGCCATACAAATGAGCAGAGCTGGGCAAACAGCAACACTTGATGAAGCAAGCAACATAGCCAGCCAAGCAGGTGATTGGTTATGGGGAGCACTGCAAGGTGACTTTAATAAAGACCCTACAACGGCGCAGATTGTGGTAGGCAGTATTATTTCAATGATACCTGTTATTGACCAAGTCATGGACGTGCGGGATATTTTAGCCAATGTAATGCTGCTTACTGATGACGATAAAGCCAACGACAGTGATGGTTGGATTGCCTTTACGCTCACCGCGATAGGTTTAGTGCCTGTGCTCGGCTCCGCGGTAAAAGGCGTCGGTAAAGTGGTGATTAAAAACAGCGGCGACACAATAGAAGCCGCAATTGCAGTGTTACGCAAGTTGGGCAAAGGCGACCCCGTTCAGTATTTACGCAAAATAAACTGGCAAGACCTAGGTAAACAAGCAGCCAGCGAAGTAAAAACCTTTATAAAAGGCCTGCGCGATACACTTCACGAAATATCAACAAGTTGGCAATACGACCTACTGCTGCCACAGCTAGCCATAGACGGCATGCAAGCCACGATTAAACAGCTTGATGAAATAGCGCCCAAAATAGACCAAGGTGTTAAAGGCGCAGCCAGTGAGATTGGTAATCGCGTAAACAAAGCCCTCGATGAATTCGAGCCGCCGAAAAGCACTGGTATTGTGGGCAAACCTAAAAAGACCGTTGCGAATGAATTAGATGCGCCTAAAGGAAATGATTTGAAGGGGGCTAGGAATAATAAAAAGGATAGGCGAGTAGCTCCTGAATTATATGCCAAGCTAAGAAGGTCTACACCATCTCCTGAGATCAGAAGTCAAGTAAATAAGAACAAAAAGCCACCTTATCCAGATGAAGCGTTGCCAGGGCTAATTGTCACAGGGCGCTTGGAAGCCGATCACGTTGTTCCAATGGACAAAATAACTAGAATGGATGGCTTTGAAAGGCTAACATTAGAACAACAAAAGCAAGTACTCAACGACCCCATTAACTTCATCGGTCTAAGTAAAACGGCTAACACTTCTAAAGGTTCAAAAAGCTTTTCACAGTGGACTGAGTATAAAAAAGGAGGTATCAAAGTATCCCCAGAATTCAGAGAAAGAATGATGAAACTTGAGACGCAATTAGAATTAGACATTCAAAGTAAGATAAAAACTTTAGTAAAATAAATTTAAGGTAATTTTTAATGGACAATGAATTAAAAAAATTTTTAGGCGAATATTTTGACAAACCTGAAGTTATTGACACTAAAATTTTATCCGCCGATATAACGGCAGTAATACCTGAGGTATGGGCTGAAATATTTAAAGAAAACGACTCGAAAATTGAACGAACTATTAATTTATTTAGCAAATTCCGTAACGATTTAGAGCTTACCTATGAATACCTAGCAGAGCAACTTGAAACTATTGATTTAGCATATTACTTTGAAGAGTATCATTTAGTTTTTGGTATTCGCTCTTTGTCAGGAAATCAAATTCTATATTATCAATCTAAAAATCCAAAAAATATAGAATTAACAGAGTGCTTCTCTCAACTTCCGAATGATTTAAAAGATTTTTACACACACTTTAATGGCTTTAATTACCTAGTCTCAAACTCAATGGGGCTTTTACCAATTGATGAGCAAGAATTATTGGATGAGTATGACTGGGAAGTATTAGAAGAGCACGATGTGGATATAGACTTAAACAAGTTCAAAAGCATTTTTACTAATGGCGCTGGAGGTTACATCTGTTTTAATCGTATTAAAGGCCTTGAAGAATCCTTAATTTGGTGGGCTGATGAACTACCAACTATGAACATAGATCTGTGGGCAACAGTTGATACTTGGATAACAATTGGTTTTGAAGACTAATCAATAACACGCTAAGGAAAGCAGATGCAACCCGACATTAAAAACATCCCGCAACACCTAGGTCAGTACCTTTATCAGCAAATTGATGAGCAGTGGCTTGAAGCTCATATTATTTTAGATTGCGCAAATAATAAAGTATCAGAATGCAAAGCTCACTTTATTAAAGCAGATGACGAAACACAGCATAAAATTGCAGTATCCAAAAATATAACTGAGTTATTTAAAACATTATTTGACCACGCAATTAAAAACGAAGTTGGAGATTGGCAACGCGCTATTTTTACTATCACTCGTCAAGGCCAGTTTAATTTAAACTTTGAGCGCGATAATAATGATGAAGAAGTAATCGCCGCTGTTCCAACACGTTAAGTATTAATTTAACCCGCTCTTTAACAACATGGATGTTGTGAAGTTAGGCGCTAAAAATTAGCGCCTAACT
Source organism: Pseudoalteromonas sp. NZS71_1 (assembly GCF_015864305.1). Lineage (NCBI taxonomy): Bacteria > Pseudomonadati > Pseudomonadota > Gammaproteobacteria > Alteromonadales > Pseudoalteromonadaceae > Pseudoalteromonas > Pseudoalteromonas sp. NZS71_1. The sequence continues at coordinate 664,438 of NZ_JADYXM010000001.1, forward strand.
TCACATAATGACTGTTTTTTATGGTTAACGCCCTCATTTACTTCTCATTCTTTTCTCTTTGTGCAAAAAATATTTTAAATGAATTATTCACAAAGAGGTTAAGAGGCGCTGCGCTTAAAGAGTAAAAGTGCTATTAAATAGTCAGTTTACTATTCATGAAATATCAACAAGTTGGCAATACGACCTACTGCTGCCACAGCTTGCCATAGACGGCATGCAAGCCACGATTAAACAGCTTGATGAAATAGCGCCCAAAATAGACCAAGGAGTTAAAGGCGCAGCCAGTGAGATTGGCAATCGCGTAAACAAGGCTCTCGATGAATTCGAACCACCAAAAACAGCCATTACTGAAGCCAAGTACAACAAAGCCAGGCAAGGAATGACTGGTGACGGCAAGCAAATGAGTGATGATTGGGTTACTGATAAACGCTTACAAAAAGCAGGACTATGTAGGAAAGAGCGAGCAAAAATCTTGAAAGCAATACGTACAAATGACGGCTCAGTTGAAAAGATACTAATTCGCAATAAACCTGACGGTAATTTATTAGTTAAAGAGCTAAATAAACAAGGTAATATCATTGGGACACCCCAAGGGTTTTAGGAGTAGAAATGCTTAGAGATAAATTAAAAAGTAAAGCTTACTTTGATGAACAAGTAGAATTTAGTCTTGAAACAATTCAAGAATACATTGATGACCTAAAAAAAGATAACAGCTTAACTGTTAATTCAAAAATGAGGTTTTCTTTTAGACTCGTAGATTACACCTCGAGATTGCTTCACGAACGCTACTCCCGCGGAGACAATTTAACTGAGCTTAAACCTCATTTACTTGAAGCACTTGAATACCGTCAATGGCAAAAAAACTATGCCGATTCCTTGCCTGCAAATGAACAAAAAGATCGCATTGGATGGGAGGAAATTCGCACTGACTATCTTGAAAACTGGCTCGACTGGCTCGCTTTTGCTTATTGTTTAGATATGGGTGATAGCTATTACACGCAGGCTCTTGAATTAATCGCTAATCAAGGACTTGATGTATTGTTCGACTCTATTGCATTGAAAATGGGCGACACTGAACGAACAGTTTCTAATGATTTATTATTCAAAAAACGATTTAAAAAGCTACACGATGTCATTGCAGCAGACATTGAGCAACAACCTTCTTTAATGAAAGCATACCTCGATGCATGGTATAAACTGATAGATTCACCCGACTATCATTTAATGGATACGGATGCCTACATTGGGTATTGGAGCTGGGAAGCAGCTTTAGTCGTTAAACTTTATAATATTGACGACAGTAGCTTTATTGACCACCCGTATTACCCTAAAGATTTAGTTCACTTTAAAGGATGACATGGATGTTACGTGATAACCGTCAGGATGAAGGCTACTTTCAAACACTTACGAGTGACCTTGATGAAGCTCTAACTGAAACACAAGCCGCACTCGACGACGCTGTATTTACCTCCCCTACTCAGCGCGTTGATGTGGCTCAGAGATTGTTTCAACTAGCGATTATGCGAGCTGTAGCGCATTATTCTTATGGTGCCTCTATTGATGAACTACGCCCTTTTGTACTCGCTATTTTACCTTATCGTGAACAGCTCACCTTGGTAGCTAATAACATTCCACAACCCCATCAGTTTTACCGTGTTGATTTTGAGCAACTTGGAGGCGCTGGCGATGCGTGTGGCTCTGCGAATATAAATCGCTATATTTATACGCTTTGGTGGCTGTCGTTGCTAGTTGCCTGCGACGCGCCCACTGAGCATATTAGTAAAACGCTTGATGTCATTGGTGAACAAGGTAAAGATGCATTATTTGATGCTATTGCCGTAAAACTCGGTGATTCACAGCGCCCTATGGCAAAGACCCTCTATTACCCTGATGTTTACCAGTGTTTGTTTGACGCCCTTAGTCTTGATAAAAATACGCAAGCACAGAAGCTAAACCAGTTTATGTCGCAGTGGTATGCCCAACTTGATGATGCCGACTGGCACGGCAACCATGAATGTGATTGTGAATTTGAATATACTGATTATTACATTGGGTACTGGTGTTTAGAGCACGCGTTAGTGGCAAACTTACTTGGTATAACCAAAGTACAACTTACGCCACATCCAATGCTAGCCAATAATTTAATACGTAATAAACATGAGCGCTAAGGACAGCCAATGCAACCTGATATAAAACACATCCCGCAACACCTAGGTCAGTATCTTTATCAACAAATTGATGCTCCGTGGCTTGAAGCACAGCTTATTTTAGATTGCGATAATAATAATGTGATTGAGTGCAAAGCTCACTTTAAAGCAGACGACGAAACACAGCATGCAATTGCTGTATCTGAAAATATAACAGCGTTGTTTAAAACGTTATTTGACCACGCAATTAAAAATGAAGTGGAAGATTGGCAACGCGCTATTTTTACTATCACTCGCCAAGGCCAATTTAACTTAAACTTTGAACGCGATAATAGCGATGAAGCCACTTTATTACTTTAAATGAGCAGCATAAGCATAGCGTTAAGTTTATTTAAAACTTTATAAATTAATAACAATAATTGAACCTGAGCTGGATACATATTAAACTGTACGCCAATTTGTTTTTTAAACAAACGAAAGTCAAGGAAGACGAGTTAGGTACCCCAACTTATTAATACTCCTCCATGATATTTCGTGACATTTAACATTTATTATTTAAAATAATTTTACGGAGTACCTATGAAAAAATTAAGCGCACTTTTGGGTTTACTGTTATTAAGCGGTTGTTCTACACCCCCTCCAGCCCAAGAAACTGAGCAAGTAGTTTTAGAACCTATTGCAGAGATTAACGAAGTAGCTGCACCAATTTCATTAACAGTTATTACTAACCCTGCTGATGCTCGCGTTCGTATTATGAATATCAACCCTGTTTACAAAGCTGGTATTGAGCTTAAAGAAGGTAAATACGATATTGAAGTAAGCAAAGCAGGATACCTTACTTACAGAAAATGGGTTTCAGTTGATAAAAAAACAATACTAACTGTTGAACTCGATACAATGGAAGCAAGCCAATCGGCTCAATAAGCTTCTCAGTACGTTTTAGTTTATATGCCTTAGCCTGGTTAATTTAATAACTGGCCTAAGGCATATTAAATCCTTCATAAAGCCACAAATATCCTACTGCGAAATAACTACCAACATTAATTAAAATACATAACCACAACACAATAATAAAACGTCGCTTTTGCGATTTATGACGAAGTAATTGTTGAGCAAGTAATGCCCCCGGCCATCCTCCAAATAATGCAAGTAGTTGCAGTGTACGCTCTGGCGTGCGGTTTACTTTTGTATGTGAAGAACGCTTAGCTTGTCGCTTATCCCACGCGTACATTAAAAAAGTTATAGCACTTAATACACTTATATAACCAGGTACATATATTGGTATATAAACAGGTAAGTATTGCAGCGGGTAAGCTAACCAAATGGCAGCTAAATAAAGCAATGAGAATGTGATTAATATTTTCTTTATCAATTAATTATCACCTATACTGGGCTTATAAGAGCCTAACAACGAGAGCCAAATTATGACATATTTTAAATCGCTATTCTTAGCATTATGTTTATGCACATTTAGTAGCTTTGCTAATGAAACTGCCAGTAACCTTGATAAAGAGCTAGAAGTGTTTAAACCTTACTTAGGAACGTGGCAAGCAGACTTTAAAGTACCAGAAGGCGCTAAAAAAATACAAGATGTTGGCCGTTGGGAACGCGCTTTAAACGGTAAAGCTATTCGTACCATGCACTCGATTAACGAGGGTGAGTATGGCGGTGAGTCGATGATTTTTTATGATAGCAAAAAGAAGTCACTCGTATTTTATTATTTCACTACGGCAGGATTTTACACTAAAGGCACAATAACGGTATTAAGCCCTACTCAGTTTTTAGCCTATGAGGAAGTAACAGGCAGTAAAGAGGGAGTGACTAAGGTTAAATCTACTAGTGATTTAAAAGACGATAAGTTTATTGTATCGACCTCTTATCTTAAAAAGGGTGAATGGACTAAGCCCGAAAGCAGAAGTTATACACGCAGTACAAAAACGGTTAAATTTAAATAGCCGCGATTTATAAACACAAAAAAGGCAGCCTAGGCTGCCTTTTGTCATTTATAAAATCGTATTTATTTTACATATTTTTTAAATGCAGCGTCTACTGGTGTATCAGCAAGGTGATTAGTGTAGTTGCTCATTACTTTTTGAGACAAGCCTACAATAATTTCAAGTAGTTGTTGCTTACCGTAACCTGCTGCAAAGAATTTTTCGATTTGCTCATCGCTGATCACGCCACGTTCACGTGTCATTGCGAGTGTAGTTTCACGAAGAGTTTCTAGCTTAGGGTTTTCAAGTGGTGTTTTGTTTACAAGTGCATCAACAACACCTTGATCAACTTTCATTGCCGCTGCAATACCACTGTGAGCAGGAACACAGTAATGACATGCGTGCTCAACGTTAATTGATTGCCATACTACTGTTAGCTCTTCTGCATTGAATGATGTTTTTTGAAACAGCTCATGCAGTACTTGGTAACCTTTAAGTAATGTTGGTGCTTCAGCCATTACTGCATGTAAGTTAGGAAGCATACCAAATGCTGCTACTGAATCAGCTAGTAACGGTTTTGCTTCTTCTGGTGCGTTTTCTTGAGTGTATAAAGTAAATTCGGCCATGGTTAGCTCCTAATAATTAATAGTTTTAAGTAACTTCGAGACACATAGTATTTGATTTTGAGCGACTGTTCAAGTTAAAATTGAGCAAATGTTCAAATTGATTGAGAATGATATGGCTAATAAGGTTAAATTTGAACGCGATAATGTAGTTCGCGTTGCAAGCCAGCTATTTTGGCAAAAAGGTTTTCATGCAACCTCAACGCGTGACTTACAAGAAGCCGTTAATATGCGCCCGGGTAGTATTTACTCTGCGTTTGGCTCTAAAGAAGGGCTATACTGCGAATCGCTGAAAGATTACACAGTACAAATGAAAACCCAAATAGAGGGGTTTCTATCAAGTGCAGATACAGTACTTGGTGGGTTACGTGCATTTGTTGAAAACGTGGTAATTAAAACAAAAGATTGCAGCCCAAGCGCTATTTGTATGCTGGTTAAAGCAAACAGCGAGTTTGCAGAAAAAGACTCAAACCTATACGAGTTAAGCTTAGATTTAACAGCTCAATTTGAAGCTTATTTAACGCAGTTGTTTACACAAGCAATAAACAAAGGTGAGTTAAGTAATACGTTGACCGCTGTTGAATATGCGCGCTTTTTTCAGGTGCAATTTACAGGTCTACGCGGTTATTTTAATCGTCCTAATGTAGAGCAATGTGCTGAGCCAATGATCAACCAAATGTTTATGTTGATTAAAAAGTTATAAATAGCAGTTATCGAGCATTCTCAACAAGTTATACTTATTTTACTAAATAAAAATGGCCAGTATTAACTGGCCATTTTTTTGTGCTTAAAGCTTAATTTATAAGTTACGTTTTAAGCTTATTTAGCTCATTATCTTGCTGGGCAACAAGTGCATTAAGCGCTTCGCTGCTATCTCCTGCTTGTGTAGATAAGTCAGCAAGTTGCGATGCGGCATCAGATATAAGCGTTAAATTACGGTTTATTTCTTCAGTTACTAAGCTTTGCTCTTCGGCAGCGGTTGCAATATGTGTAATTTGATTGGTTATTTCATCAACTTTAACGACAACACTGTGCAGAGCATCAAAAGCTACTGATGTTTCATCAACGGCATTTTGTGCACGTACTACGCCTTTTTCAATAACGGTAGATGCGTTACCTACTTCAGATAGTAAACTATCAATTAACTGGCTTATGTCATCTGTTGATGAACGCGTTTTAGAAGCAAGTGCACGTACTTCATCAGCAACAACGGCAAAGCCTCGCCCATGCTCACCTGCGCGCGCAGCTTCAATGGCTGCGTTAAGTGCAAGTAAGTTTGTTTGTTCTGAAATAGTACGAATTACATCTAATATTTGCGTAATGTCTTTACTACGTGAAGCGACTTTTTCAACTGCTTGGTTGGCTTCTTTAATTTCTTCAGACATCGTTTTAACTTGTGTCATCGCTGACGATAAGCTCGACTCACTACTTACTACCAAGCTATTTATTTCATCGGCTTGTTGGGCTGATTGCTCTGATGCTCTGGCGACTTCGAGTGCTGTTGCGCTCATTTCGTTCATAGCCGTTACCACACTTTCAATTTCTTGAAATTGAGATTGAACATTATGCTTAGTATCAATAGCGATGTGTTGTGCTATTTCGCCTTGCTGTTTAGTTTGCTCAGACACCGCTTTTAGTTCAGAAATTAAATCACGTAGTTTTGCTAAAAATCGATTAAACCCACCAGCTAATGCAATAAGTTCTGCGTGGCTATCAACATGCAATGTATGCGTTAAATCACCCTCAGAACTTGCGAGGTTATCAACCCGCTGTTGAATTTGTTGTAGCGGCGCTATTACACCTGCAATTACTAATTTCATAATAACAAAAGCAACCACAGCAATTATTAAGCCTGTAATTAAAATAATAAACCCGAGTGATGCTGCTGTTTCTTGCATGTTTTTTTCTAGCGCTTCAGGCCCTGCAAGTGCTAGGTCTGTAGGTACTTCTATGATTAATGACCACTGAGTGTTTGCTAGTTTTATATCAATTGGATAATTTACTAAATATTCACTATTTGTTTTAAAAATACCGCTTTGCCCTTTAGACTTTTCAATATCATTAAATATAGTAGAACTAACAGCCTCTTTAATTGGGCGCCCTAATTTAGATTTATAATGACTGCTGCCTACAACTAAACCTAAATCACTTAATAAGGTTACTTTAGCTTGACCATTGTAAAGCTGCTTAGAAAGCTGCTCAGTCATTACTTGAAAGGTTGGTAGAGTTAAATCAACGCCTGCTAAACCAATAAACTGGCCTGACTTTAAAATAGGCACGGTTAACGAAGTTAGCATTACCGAATCGCCCGATGGGATTTCGTATAAATACGGTTCCATAATACAAGGCTTAAGTGTGTCTTTTGCGCACAAATACCACTGCGCTTCGCGAATACCAAACTCATTAAGCGTTGTTATGTATTTATCGGCGGCATTCGCTACTTTTTGTTGTTCAATTACACCTTTTTGATCGCGAGTTATGTATACCTCTAACGTACCAGCACTATCTACTGAATGCTTATACCCTTGTTGATATTGAGAGTCTTGCCCATCAAAAGCGTTTGGTTCAAATTGAGAATAAATAGATGATAAGAGAGTATTTTGTTCTAAAACCGCTTTATTTATACTGACAACTGTATCTCGGTCTAAAGTGCTTTGTTTTGCTGCATCGCCAAGTAATGCCGCTAATGAATAAGGAACACGGTAAGCTTCATTAATAAAGCCAGCAATTTTTTCTCCGTATCCAGCCGCATGAGCATTAAGCTTTTCTTCTACTTCTACAATAATGTACTCTTCGGATTTGGTCGCTAACTGCTTATTACTTGATGATAACTGCCACCACAAAATGCCTGATAGCACTAGTACAGTTATAAATATACTACCGACACTTAGCCAGAGTAACTTTTTTGCTAACGATATTTCTCGCATTCATCACACCCTTTAAATTAAAACTACTGATACAGTTTAGTAGATCTAATCAATGAAGCTATGAATATCGTTAAACAAATTGAATTTAATACAATACGTTGAGTTTTTTAAAGTTTAGCCAAACGTGCCGTTGTGATTGAGGCCGCAATTAATAAACACACACTCACCCATAAACATGCACTAAGCCCATACACTTGAAAAACCCAGCCAGAAAGCACCGTACCAAGCAAGCGCCCTATTGCATTAGCCATATAATAAAAACCAACGTCGAGGGACACCCCGTCATTTTTAGCAAAACTTACTATTAAGTAACTGTGCAGTGATGAATTTACGGCAAATACACCACCAAAAATAAGTAAGCCAATTACAAGCGTAAAATGTACCGCGATATCAAATTGCATCAACAACGCTAAAATACAGGTTACGCCACTTAATAAAGCAACCCACCAATATGCTTTTTTGACTGAGTGTGAATTTGAATCGCTTTGTCCAGTTATGCGTGGAGCTTGCGATTGCACCAGCCCATAAGCAATAACCCACAAAGCCATAAAGCCGCTTACCCACCAGTGATCCCAGTTAAACTGAGCGGCTAAGTAAACCGGTAATGCAACGACAAACCACACATCACGCGCTGCAAACAAACATAAACGCGCAGCACTAAGTAAGTTGATTGCACGAGATTTAGAAAATAACTCTTTAAACTTAGGTTTGTTTGTAGCTTTGCCAATATCGCCTTTCAAAAAAATTAAACTAATAACCCACGCAACACTAAGTAATGCAATTAGGCTTATTAGTGCACCTACAAAACCAAATACAGTAAGTAATAAGCCGCCTAAAAAAAAGCCCACCCCTTTTAACGCATTTTTAGAGCCTGTAAGTATGGCAATCCATTTATATAATTGGCTTTGCCCCTCATCGCTTTGCGGTACTAAATACTTAATGGCGCTTTTGGCACTCATTTTATTTAAGTCTTTAGCTATGCCACTCAATGCTTGCGCTGCCATAACATAGGCAACGGTTAGCCAATCCCCTGGCACGCAAAGCATGGCTAAAGCGACAAGTTGTAGCCCAAGCCCTACATTCATGGTTTTGTTCAACCCTAAATGCGCGCCAAGCCAACCACCTACTAAATTGGTGATCACCCCAAATATTTCATAAAACAAAAACAACATGGCTATCGCAAATGCACCATAACCCAACTGATGAAAATACAGCACCACCAACATGCGTAGCGCACCATCAGTTAAAGTAAATGCCCAATAGTTACCAGTAATTATTAAATATTGTTTTATAGAGCTCGGTAAGTTAGCCAACTGCGCAAACATAGCGTTAAACCTTTTTAAACGAGATTAAACCAAATCACTTTGTGCAACTTTAAGCATTAGCTCAGCAGTACGGTTTGCATAACCCCACTCGTTATCGTACCAAGCGTATAGTTTAAGTTGAGTGTTGTTAATTACCATGGTTGAAAGCGCATCAATAGTGCAGCTGCGCGGATCTGTTTTGTAATCTATAGATACAAGCGGCTTTTCTTCGTAGCCTAAAATACCTTGTAGCTCGTTATTTGCAGCGTCTTTAAACCACGTGTTTACTTCGTCTTGTGTAACACCTCGCTCGAGCTCAAAAACACAATCGGTAATTGATGCGTTAGTAAGAGGTACACGCACGGCATGGCCGTTTAATTTACCTTTAAGCTCAGGAAAAATATGCGTAATAGCCGTTGCACTACCGGTTGTAGTAGGTATTAAACTTGTACCGCACGAACGCGCACGGCGTAAATCTTTATGAGGGGCATCAATAATCGTTTGAGTATTAGTAATGTCGTGAATAGTGGTCATTGAGCCGTGCTTAATGCCCACTTTTTCTTGCAAAACCTTTACTATTGGCGCTAAACAGTTAGTTGTGCAAGAAGCCGCAGTAACAACTTTATGCTCACTTGGGTTATAAAGATCATCGTTTACACCCATTACTACATTTAAAATACCGTCTTCTTTTACAGGTGCGGTTACCACAACACGCTTAACGCCTTGTGCTAAATATTGATTTAACAGCTCAGTGGTTTTCATTTTACCGCTGGCTTCTATTACTACATCGCAATCTGACCAATCAGTTTCGTTTATGGTTTTGTTGTTGGTAACTGCAATCGTATGCTTACCCACACTAAAGCTATTATCATCACTAGAAACCTGTTGTGCTAAGCGCCCATGTACTGAGTCAAACTCAATTAAATGTGCGTGGGTTTTAGCATCGCCCGCTACATCATTTACTTTAATAAACTCTATTTCTGGCCAATCAACTGCTGCACGCAGAGTTAAACGTCCCATACGGCCAAAACCGTTAATACCTACTTTAATAGTCATAATTAAATACCTTTAATAAGTTAATTTATTAGTTAGTTGCAGCAGCTAGTAATACGTTCAGGGCGATTACCCATAACATTTAAGCGCGTTAAATCGTTTTCATAAAATGAAGGGTTAGCAGTCAGGGTTTGCGTTAATACATTTTTAGCCCACTCTGGCAGGGCTTTATTAATACTGTAATAAACCCATTGATTTTGTTTTCGGTCGCTCAATAATCCGCATTGTCTTAACTGCGCTAAATGGCGAGACACTTTAGGCTGGCTTAACTCAAGTGCAGCAACCAGTTCGCATACACATAGCTCTTCTTCGTGGCTAATTAGCAGCATTGCCTTTAAACGCGTATCGTCCGCTAGGCATTTATAAAATTGAAGTGGGTTGAATTGTTCCATACTGTCCTCACTGTGCTTATGCATACATAATAAAACAAAATAACAATATATGGAATAGTGAATATACGTTTTATCGTATATTTAATTTTTATGCCTTAAACGCAAAAAAGCACACAACGACTAATTGTCGTTGTGTGCTTTTATAATTTTTCTTTATTCAGTTATTAAATAACAGAAAGCTCTACTTCAATATTGCCACGTGTTGCGTTTGAATATGGGCATACTTGGTGTGCTTTATCTACAAGCGTTTGCGCTGCAGCTTTATCCATATCACCTAGTGATACAGCTAGTTTTACTGCAATACCAAAACCGCCTTCAATAGCACCAATAGACACTTGTGAATTAATATGTGTGTCGCTTGGTAAATCTATTTTTTCGCTACCTGCTACAAATTTAAGTGCGCCAATAAAACATGCTGCATAACCTGCGGCAAATAATTGCTCTGGGTTAGTGCCTTGTCCGTCGTCTCCGCCTAAACCTTTAGGTGTTGATAAATTTACATCTAAACGACCATCATCAGATTTAGCTACGCCCTCACGGCCGCCAGTTGCAGTTGCTTTTGCTGTGTAAGCTACGTTTTGTAATACATTCATAATGAACTCCAAAGTTTTAAAATATCAATCAATTTAGTTTGTGTGCAAAATAATAGATCAAGTAATTAGAGATTGCAAATACTTTGCATGCAAATTAAAATAGCATGTATTGAAATAAAGGATAACGTTATGCCGTTTGAGCAATTAAAGTTAAAAAATCAGTTATGCCACCGGTTATATATGGCATCTAACAGCATTGCGCGTGCGTATCGCGAGCCTTTAAACGAGCTAAATTTAACTTACCCGCAATACGTAGTAATGATGGCGCTGTGGGAGCAAGACGAAATAACAATTGCAGGGCTAATAGATAAAACCGCGATAGATGGCGGTGCTATGACCCAAATACTCAAAAAAATGAGCGACAAATCATTACTGGCTGTTATTAAAGATGAGCACGACAAACGCAAACGCCTAGTGCAGCTAACCCAGCATGGCCAATCACTTAAGTTAAAAGCAGCCGATATTCCTAAAAATATTTTATGTAAATTTGATAGTGTAGATGCAACACAAGCGAAGCAGTTGATGCAGCTGCTCGATTTAGTAGTAAACGACTTAGCCGATTAGGCTCTTAATTTTTAAACAATAAACGTGTTTTAAAAGGTTTTAAAAATGACTCATATTAAAAAATTACTATTAGCTGCGGCGTGTAGCACGGCACTTTTAGGTAGCAACGCCGTATCTGCTAACACCGCTGGCCAAAATGCTGATTTAAAAACAGTAGCCACTTTTGATGCGCAGCACCCACCGGGCAACATTGCTATTACCCCATCCGGCAGAAAGTTTTTATCTGTGCATGGCTTTTTTGGCCAAAAGCAAAAAATTATGGAGCTTTTAAGCGATGGTACAACTAAGCCCTACCCTAATGAAGAATGGGCATACGCGTACAATAACGGTAAAGGTTTTTACGATGTACTTGGCATAAACGTATCAAGCGATGGCGTTTTATGGATGCTCGACACTTCAGGACCCGATCACGCTGGGCGCTTAGTAGGTTGGGATACAAACAAAGAGCAACTGCACAAAATTATTTATCTGGCTAAACCGACCATTACCGACACCTCGTTTTTAAACGATTTAGTCATCGATAATAAACATGGCGTTGTATACATTGCTGACACAGCCCAAGGCAGACAAGCCGCTATTATTACGGTTAACCTTAAAACAGGTGTCGCACGCAGAGTGTTACAAAATAGCCATTACACCACTGCCGAAAATATCGATATGGTTATTGATGGGCGCACAATGAGCCTTGGCGGACAACCTGCCCGCTTAGGTGTTAACCCAATTACGCTTGACCCTAACGAAGACTGGCTTTACTTTGGCTCTATGTCGGGCACGTCGGTTTACCGCATTGCCACCAGCGATATAAATAACAAGAGCCTTTCGGCTAAAGCGCTTGAAGACAAAGTTACGCGTTACGGCACTAAGCCAATTTCAGATGGTATTATTGTTGATGGCGGCGGTAACGTATATGTAACCGACATAACCAATGGCGCAATTGGCGTAGTTAAACCCACTGGCGACTACGAAGTATTATTTAAAGACGAACGTTTGAGCTGGCCTGATGGTTTTAGTTACGGAGCCGATCATAAAATATACTTTACCGTTGACGATTTACATAATTCGCCTGTACTTAATAATGGCAAAAATCAAAGCCACGGTAAGTTTAAAGTAATGTCGTTCGAGCCTTTAGTAAAAGGAAAAGTAGGCCGTTAATTTACTTTTTGAGTGACTGTATTTTTTAAAAAGCCTTGCACATTTAAGTGACCTAATAGTTGCAGGGCTTTTTGTTAAAAACACACCACGTTGGTGCATCTTTTAGTAATACTTCACCTCTTTGGTGCTAATCCTTAAGTATGTATTTACACTTAAATACTAAACACCTGATTTCTATTCATAAAATATTCAAGTTAATGTTGGCATACTTCTTCCTATAAACTGATGTGTTCAGTGAAAATACCAAGGAAAAACCATGTTCAATTTATACCATACCCTTTACCTTTTATGGCGTTTAGACATTAGCGTTTGGCAAGTTAATGATCCAACAAATACCCGCACTACCGCTGATAAAGAACGCGCCTATGTTAAGTAGCATCGTATTGTGTAAAGGCTTGGCATAAAGCTTAAATGTATAAACCTACTTTAGGCTAAGCTTTTGCACACTATGAAATTTATGTGTACATTTTAATTAAACTTCAAATTAATCGTTCAATATAAAAACAACCCCCTTGTAGTAAACTCCACATTTAAAAACATCAAAAAAATTAGTAAAAACACTGCGTTTATAACTTTGCAAGCAACCCTATTGCGTTGTATTGTTGCACCCTATTGATAATTTTTAGTTGGAACGTGTATGCACGCTTTGGAAGTTAATTTTGATGGCTTAGTTGGCCCTACTCACAACTACGCTGGTTTATCGTATGGTAATGTTGCCTCGTTAAATAACGCAGCAAGCTTTTCAAATCCTCAAGAGGCTGTGCTTCAAGGCCTTGAAAAAATGAAAGCCATGCACGACAAAGGCCTAACTCAAGGTGTATTTGCCCCTCATGCGCGCCCCGACTTAAACGTACTGCGCCGCTTAGGCTTTACCGGTAACGATGCACAAGTAATTCATAAAGCATTTAAAGCTGATCCTATTTTATTACGCGCGTGTTATTCAGCGTCAGCAATGTGGACAGCCAATGCCGCTACGGTATCGCCATCTCCTGATACAACCGACGGCAAAGTACATTTTACTTCAGCTAATTTAAATAATAAGTTTCATCGTTCATTAGAGCCTGCAACCACTACACGCTTATTAAAAGCGATGTTTAACAATGACAAATACTTTGCGCACCATACCCATTTGCCAGACCAAGGCTTTTTTGGCGACGAAGGTGCAGCAAACCATACTCGTTTTTGTGACAGCCACGGCGAGCAAGGCCTTGAAATGTTTGTATTTGGTGCCAGCGCGTTTAATAGCCAATTACCAAAACCAGCTAAATTTCCTGCAAGGCAAACTCTCGAAGCCTCAGAAGCAATTTGTCGCTTACATAACTTAAAAGATTCAAGCCAAATTTTACTACAGCAAAATCCAGACGTAATAGACCAAGGTGTGTTTCATAACGATGTAATTGCAGTAGGTAACGCCAACGTATTACTGTGCCACCAGCAAGCATTTTTAAACCAAGCTTTGGCACTGCAAGATATTCGCGAAGCGTATGTGGGCAATAAAGAATTTTATATTATTGAAGTACCTACCGATAAAGTAAGCATTACCGATGCTGTAAGTAGTTACTTATTTAATAGCCAGCTAGTGAGCCTTGAAGATGGTTCAATGCTGTTAGTGGCACCACAAGAATGTAAACGCAACAGCGCGGTTAACGCCTACATTGAAGAAATGATCATGGCTGATAACCCAGTAAACCAAGTGCAGTTTTTTGATTTACGCCAAAGTATGCAAAATGGCGGTGGCCCTGCTTGCTTGCGTTTACGTGTAGCCCTTAACGAGCAAGAACTTGCTGCAGTAAACCCAGAGGTTATTTTAACTGATACTAAATACACACAACTGTGTGACTGGGCAAAACGTAACTACCGCGACAAATTAGGCGCAAGTGACTTTGCAGACTCAGCCCTATTAACTGAAAGCTACCAAGCACTTGATGAGCTAACGCAGCTACTAAATTTAGGCTCAGTGTACGACTTTCAATTAGAAGGTTAATACCTCAGTTAACACAAAGGCTAATACTACGGCTAATACAAAAATAGCGAGCCAAGGCTCGCTATTTTTATTTGTGTTTATGTTAATACATATTTAAGCATCTTTGTTAACAGTTACTGCCGACGCCATAGACTCAGATATATGCAGCGTACGCTGCGGAAACGGAATACTCAGCCCAGCACCTTCAATTGCTTCTTTAACGCGTTTGTTTAAATCCCACACGGTTTGCCAATAATCACCATTAACAGCCCACGCACGTAATTGAATGTTCACTGCGCTTTCGCCTATTGATGTCACCATTACTTTAGGTGCAGGCTCTGCGAGTAATCGGCTCTCTGATGCAGCTAATTCTTTAAGTACATTTAAGCCAACGTCAATAGAGTCGGCATACGAAATACCCACCACTATGTCCATTCGTCTTTTGCCATTACGGGTAAAGTTTTTAATATTGCCACCCCACACTTTGCCGTTAGGCGATGCTATATAAAGGCCGTCGGTGGTTTTAAAAATAGTGGTAAACAAGTTTATTTCACTCACAGTGCCAAGCGTGCCACTGGCATCAACAAAATCGCCTATTTTAAAAGGTCTAAGTATTAGCAGCATGATACCTGCAGCAATATTACTCAGTGTATTTTTAAGCGCTAAACCAATAGCCAAGCCAGCAGCCCCCATTAGCGCAATTAAACTGGCCGTGTTTACGCCAAAAATATCTAAAATAAATAGACCGCCAATTATATAAACTAAATAACCAGCAATACTCGATAAAAGAGGAAGCAGCGTACTATCCACTCTTTTTAACGGGGATTTAGAGTTTTTAATCGCTTTTTTAACCGAGCGTGCAATTAAGGCACTCGCAACTAAAATCACCAACGCTAAAATCACCTTGTAACCTAAAGTGATGATTGTTTCTGAATGGCTTTGCCAAAACGCTAAGAGTTTATCTTTCATGTTTGTTCCGATAAATGTGGCTGAAACTCAGCAAAATAATGGTTAAATCTAATAAAACCGACTTCAAAAGAAGTGGCGCGAGTATATAGAATAAAAAATTTAAACCTATCTTTTTTAATCACTTATTTCAACTTTAAAAATACCGTTAAAACTATGGTTTTTGATACGTAGAGCCCACCTATTTACGGCTAATTTATAGCGCCTATTCAATATAGGTTAATCGTTTATTGGTATGGTTATTTTAAGCTTTCAAGGTTCACAAAAGAGGTTATCTATGGGAAAAGAGAAAATAGTACTCATAACCGGCGCTTCAAGTGGTATTGGCGAAGCAACCGCAAAAATGCTGGTTAACAATGGTCATAAAGTAATACTTACCGCTAGACGCGAAGATAAATTAACTGAATTAGTAGAGTCATTGGGCTCAGATAACGCCATTAGCGTAGCCGCAGATGCAACCGACTTTACCGCGCTTGAAAACGTAGTTGCTAAAGGCATTGAAAAATTTGGTCGTTTAGATGTTGCCTTTGCTAATGCAGGTAAAGGGCTAGACACTTTAGGGGTTGAAGAAGGCGACCCCAATGAGTGGTCAACCATGATCGACATAAACATTAAAGCCCTACTGTGGACTGCAAAACTAACAATGCCGCATTTACGCCAAAGCAAAGGACACTTTATTATTACTAGCTCAGCAACTGGTCGCAGAGCTGTTAAAGGCTCTATATACGGTGCAAGCAAATGGTTTACTTACGGTTTTTCTCAAAACCTAGCACAAGAAATTAGTGAATGGGATGGGCGTTGTACAACCATCACCCCTGGCGCTGTAAATACCCCTTTTACTGATGAAGCAAGACCTGACAAGTTATACCCGCAAGATGTTGCCGAGGCTGTGTTATTTGCCATTGAGGCAAATCAGCGCAATAACATCAGAGAAATACATTTAAGACCAACTCATTAGTAAAACAATTCTCATAATTTTGAATATGTAAACATAGGAGAAATAGTCATGGCGAAAGAAAAAATAGTCCTCATTACAGGTGCTTCAAGCGGTATTGGCGAAGCAACCGCAAAAACGCTGGTTAACAATGGCCACAAAGTCATTTTAACCGCCAGAAGCGAAGACAAATTAACTAAATTAGTTGAATCATTAGGCTCAAATAACGCACTTAGCGTAGCTGCAGATGCCACAGACTTTACCGCACTTGAAAACGTAGTAACAAAAGGCATTGAAAAGTTTGGCCGATTAGATGTAGCCTTTGCTAACGCGGGTATGGGTGTTTCAACCGCTGGCACCGAAAAAGGTGATCCCGATGAGTGGTCAACTATGATCGACATAAATATTAAAGCCCTACTGTGGACTGCAAAATTAACACTGCCGCATTTACGCCAAAACAAAGGTCACTTTATATTAACCAGCTCTGCCGCTGGCCGTAAGCCAATTGGAGGCTCTATTTACGGGGCAACTAAATGGTTTGCTTATGGCTTTGGACAAAACTTAGCTGAGGAAATGAGCCAGTGGAACGGCCGCTGCACAACCATAGCACCAGGGATGGTAAACACCCCGTTTTTTGATGAAGCTAAACCCGACAAACTCGACCCGCAAGATGTAGCCGACGCGGTATTGTTTGCTATTGAAGCAAACCAGCGCAACAGCGTACGCGAGATTTATTTAATGCCGACTAATTAACGTTGATTGGTTGAGTTTGAGCTGTCAGGTTTAATGCTAATGGTGTTAAACCTGATGGTTATTAGTGCTTAGTTTGGGTTAGATGTTAGTAGGTAAGAATGAATTAAAGGTATTACGCATTTAAAGTCTTATTAATTGCCAATGCTGCCCTTAAACCATATGTAAGCAAAATATAAGACAACGGCAATATATCCAAAAGAAATAATTAGGTTTACTTTCCAAAGGTTTAGCCAAAAATTGCCTCTGAAATAAGTGCGTACTCTTACTTCGTGGTTGAACAATGCTACTGAAGAGGGCACTAATATTAACGCAGACCAACCAAGTATAGGTAACACCATAAACATAATGCCTATGCCTGTACCTCCTGCTGAAGCGTCGGATGCTTCACCATCAATTGGGGCTAGGATCACGTAGCCTAAAATAAACCCAACAATCGCAAGTATAAAACCTAAAAGCTGAAATGTTCTCATTATTATCCTTGGCAACTAACGAGACTGTAAAATAACTCCAACAGCCAAATTCAATTAAAAAATGAGCTCCTTTAATTAACTCTAAGCGTTTTTAAAGCATTACAAGATTTAGGTTGAGTGTCACTGTAATTCACGCTGGAGCAAAACTAACTGTTTTTTTGTCCTTATTGGATCGTCTTGTTATATGGCGTTTTAACTGCATACGTTTCATACTTTACAACAAACTCTTTAGCTTGCGCTAGAGTTTCTGGATAAGGCACACTCTCGTAGCTGTTTTTAATTAGTCGAATTTTTTGGAATACAAAACCATGCTCAATTAAAAACTCTACTTTTTTCCATTGTGCCGTATCTGATTTTTTAGGTGGTTTAAAATGACGGCCTAAATTTACAGCTACACCTTTACAAACAGGACACTCAATTACTTTGGGGTAATGACATGGTTCAAGATTGAATTGGCGCATGTTTGAGGTTTTACATTCACAACAAGCAAAAGACATAGAATACTCTGGCCCCTGATATTTGACCTGTGGTTTAGGCAAATCTCTATAACCAGCTTTTCTACGAAGCTTCATCCTCGCTTGTTTATCCATACTTGATTACGCCTTATAACGCCGTTTTAAGCGGCAAATTACAGTTGGCTAAAATAAGTGAGGCACGAACAAAAAGCCAACTGTAATTTGTCCGGCTTGAAAACCCTTGTTAGGTGTTTATTCCACCGAAACTATTTTAATAGATGTTAAGCACTCTGATGT